>JAFWQA010000002.1 GCA_017509255.1 Clostridia bacterium
AGTTATATAAAGCCGGTCAAGATTCTTCTCATTCCATTCTCGGCTCCATCTGGTCTGTTTCTTCGGCATGGCCTGTTATCCCCTTCGTGTTATGGCTATATGCCATTATATCAAAGAACAATGGACATTATAAGCCGGTTCAAAATTGTAATTGAATCGTAAGAGATCAGAAACCTATGATACTAACGTTAGTAGTATGATTCATATAGGCGACAGCCAATAAATTAATAAGGGGTGGACAAAATGAAAGGGATGCGGACCATTAAACCGAGCATGGAGGTAAGAATGCCAGAAGGATATAACATGACACTTCGAGAAATTGAGTTTATCCATGACAGATTGAAAAATGACGATGTGATCAACGTGATCTGTGATGTGTTCGCCTTTGGCTTTGAAGTAGGTGCCAGGGCGACAAAGCGCGGAAAGTATGATCCGAAGACATAACCGGACAAATGGCCATGCAGCGGAGGAGAAATCCTCCGCCTTTTTCATGTCATGATGAGAAATACATAGGAGCATACACGATAAAATCAATTCTACGGTCAAAAAACAGGCGAAAAAGGGCCTGTTTGAGAGTGCCTGACTGTCTGAATGAGTATTTGCCCATCCGAAGAAAGAGAGCATCAAAAAACCCATGAAAAACGGCAAAAATTTAGTGCTTTAGTATATTAAAGCGTGTTTTTATGAAAAAGCGGTCGGTGGGGGTGGTACGCCATCAGAAACCCGATTTATAAATTTTAGGATTTGGGTATAAATTTGGATATAATAAATTTGGGTATATATAATATATTGGCTGTTATATAGACTGTATATATAGGCTGTATATGGGATATATATTACTGATACAGTTATATTATATATATTTATTAAAATATATTAATAATATAACAATAAGACTATATAAGGCTTTATAATCTGGATAATATGGTATTTATTATAATATAGGCTTGTAAAGGCTTATAAATCAATCATTTCAGCCTATGATCTTGTACCCAAACCGTACCCAAACCCGGCCCGGAATACTTCGGATTACTTCGGATTAAATCGAAAATAAAAAATGTCTTTGAGCATTGATTTAACTAATATCCCGTAAAAAAACGTATTAGAACGGAGAACAGCGGAAATGACCGAAAAAAGGCTTTGATAAATTCAAGTCCCGCCTTCGGCACTGAATAGGGAAGCCCTCTGGGAAGCTGTATTCCCAGGGGGCTTTTCTTCTGTCCGGACGGAAGCGGCTGTGGTATAATGACGGGCGTGGCATCATAGCCGCGGAAGGGGGAACAAAGCATGAGGATCGGGCTGGCGTGTTATGAGTTCCGGAACGGGGACACGGAATACAACCTCGGGCAGATCGAAAAGGGCCTGACGGAGGCTGCCGGGAAGGCGGACCTGCTCTGCTTCGGCGAGACCTTCCTGCAGGGCTTTGACGCGCTCTGCTGGGATTATGAAAAGGACCGGGCGGTCGGCGTGAGCCGGGATTCAGAAACCTTCGCGCAGCTGAAGAAGCTGACAGTGAAGACCGGCGTGGACCTGCTGACCGGCTATATCGAGGCGGAGGGGGACGCGCTGTATTCCTCCTGCGTCCTGATCTCCGGGGGCAGGACCGTATATAACTACCGCAGGATCTCTGTCGGCTGGAAGGAATACAGCCGGACGGACGCGCATTACTGCGAGGGCGGCGTGACGGAGGACTTCGATTACCGCGGAAGAAAGCTGCGGATCACCCTTTGCGGGGATCTGTGGGAATATCCGGAAAGATTCCGGACGGACGGGGTCCTGATCTGGCCGGTGTATGTGGATTTCTCCCTTGAGGACTGGAAGCGGGAGGAAAAGGAATACGCCGAGCAGGCAGCCAAGGTGGCAGACACGGTCCTGATGGTCAATTCCATCACCCGGACGCCGGTCTGCCATGGCGGAGCGTTCCGCTTTGAAAAGGGAGAAATTATAGAAAAGCTGCCCTTTGACAGGGAGGGCATCCTTTATACCGATCTGTAAGAAAGGATTTGAAAAAAGAAGCTCCGGATCACCGGAGCTTCTTTCCGTTCAGGCATTTATTTTTTCTGGATCTCCTCGATCAGTTCCAGCACGCGCTTCGTTCCGTCCGCGGGCGGGGCATCCGAGAGGGCCCGGGTCAGGGCTTCCCGGTCGGCCCAGGTAGCGAGCAGCGCGTCCGCCAGCGAGTCGGAGGTCATATCCTCCTGGGCGAGCACATGGCACAGGCCGCGCTTTTTCAGGCTGGCGGCGTTCAGGATCTGGTCTCCGCGGCTGGCGCCCCTGGGATAGGGGATCAGCAGCATCGGCCGGCCGAGGGCCTGGAATTCGCACAGGGCGTTGGCACCGGCGCGGGAAAGCACCAGGTCCGTGCAGGCGAAGACGTCCGGCAGCTCCGCGTCCAGGAACTCCAGCTGCCTGTAGCCGGGGGTCCCGTCCAGGGAAGCATCCAGATTGCCCTTGCCGCAGATGTGCGCGATATCGAAGGTTTCCGTCAGCTTCGGCAGCGCCGCGCGCAGCGCCGCGTTGACGCTCTGGGCACCGGAGGAGCCGCCCATCATGGTCAGAACCGGCTTGCTTCCGTCAAAGCCCAGGAGGCTCAGGCCATTTTCCCGGCTGCCGGAGAAGAGCTCCCTCCGCAGGGGTGTGCCGGTCATTTCCGCCTTGGCGCCCAGCGCCTCGGCACACTCGGGGAACGTGGTGGCAAAGCGCTTTGCGAAGGGTTTGCACAGCTTGTTGGCCAGCCCGGGCGTCAGGTCGCTTTCATGGCAGAGCACGGGGATCCGGTGCAGCCAGGCGCCGAAAACCACCGGCACGGCTACGAATCCGCCTTTGCTGAAAACGACGTCCGGCTTGATCTTTCCCATCAGGCGGGCTGACTGGAAAGCGCCGGCGATGACGCGGAAGGGGTCGGTGAAATTCTGCCAGGAGAAATAGCGGCGCAGCTTTCCGCTCTTGACGGCATGATAGACGATGCCGGGAACGGAGCGCATTTTGGGTGCCTCCATGCCGTTTTCCGTGCCGATGTAATGGATCTCGTAGCCCTTTTCCCGCAGATGGGGGATCAGGGCAAGGTGCGGCGTTACATGGCCCAGAGTGCCGCCGCCGGTCAGGACAATTTTCTTCACGAAAAAACCTCCCCGGGGAGATGATGAATAACACATATTCATTCGCCGCCGGGGAGGATTTTTCCTTTATTTACTTGCTCTTGTGGAACAGCAGGTGCTCGTAGCGCTCAACGTTGTAGCGGCGGACCATGACCTCCAGTTCCTCGTCGCCCATCACGGTGTTGCGGCCTTTTTCGTACAGGTCATCGACATCCTTCCGCATGGCAATGACCAGCGGATCGGTCTTGTCGATCGTATTGTCACCGGTGAGCTTGAAGAAGTTGTTGATCCAGTGGGCGATGGAGGCAGTGCCGCCGCGGCTGTCCACTGCCACGGTGGCGGGACGGTTCAGGATGTGGGCCGTGTCGAACACGTTGTAGATCTCCTCGTCCTTGAGCATGCCGTCCGCGTGGATACCGGCGCGGGTCACGTTGAAGTGGCGGCCGACGAAGGGCTGGCGCGGGCTGATCTCAATGCCGATCTCGCGCTCCATATAATCCGCGATCTCGGTGATGGCCGTCAGATCCATGCCGTTGGATTCTCCGCGCAGGGATTCATACTCGATGGCCATGGCTTCCATGGGACAGTTGCCGGTGCGTTCGCCGATGCCCAGAAGCGTGCAGTTGATGCTGGAGCAGCCGTAAAGCCAGGCCGTTGCAGCATTGGTGACCACCTTGTAGAAGTCGTTATGGCCATGCCATTCCAGCTGGGCGGACGGCACCTGTGCGTAGTGATTCAGGCCGTACACGATGCCGGGAACGCTGCGGGGCAGGGCTGCGCCGGGATAGGAAACACCGTAGCCCATGGTGTCGCAGGCGCGGATCTTGATCGGTACGCCGCTCTCGCGGGACAGATCCATCAGGCGCTCCGCGAAGGGAAGCACGAAGCCGTAGAAGTCGGCCCGGGTGATATCCTCAAAGTGGCAGCGCGGACGGATGCCGTGGCTCAGCGCGGACTTAACGATGCCCAGATACTTATCCATCGCCTGGGACCGGGTCAGATGCATTTTATTGAAAATATGGTAGTCGCTGCAGGAAACCAGGATGCCGGTTTCCGCCACGTGGGCCTGCTTGACCAGCTCGAAATCCTTCTCATTGGCGCGGATCCAGGTGGTGATCTCCGGGAAGCGGAGGCCGGCGTCCTGGCAGAGGTGGAGGGCTTCCTGATCGTTCTGCGTGTACAGGAAGAACTCGCTCTGGCGGATCATGCCGTTCGGGCCGCCCAGACGGCTCATCAGCTTGAAAAGGTGCAGGATCTGCTGAGGGGTAAAGGGACTGACGGACTGCTGGCCGTCACGGAAGGTCGTATCGGTGAGCCAGATCTCATCCGGGACATTCATGGGCACATGGCGCATGTTGAAGGCGACCTTCGGGATATGTTTATAGTCATAGATCTCCCGGTACAGGTTGGGCTCTTCCACATCCTGCAGGGAATACTGGTATTTATTCTGCATGAGCAGATTGTTCTTTTTGTCAAACGTGATCACGGCCGTACACTCCTTTCACAGGGATCCAAGGTATAAACAAAGACATTATATATGCAGGGAGTGGGAAAAACAAGGCAGGGAAACAAAAGAAATGCAATCCGCTGAAACGGATTGCATACAAGGCTGCGGAGCGGCTGCTTACTGCACGAAGCCGCTGCCGTCATCCTCATTGATGCGGGACGCGATCTCATCCGTTGCCTGACTGCAGTCCATGAAGTATGCGCAGAGTGTGGTCTGCAGATAGAGGCTGAGGGCCAGAGAACAGAGCATCTGGACCATCAGGGCCGGAACGGAGCCGAACATGCTCAGCGCAAAGGAGGAGATCAGCATCTCCAGAAAATACCATCCGATGAAACTGAAATACATCGCGAAAAGGATCCCCTTGCGGCCGCGCATCAGTTCCTTGCTACGGCGGACAGCCTCAAAAACTCCGGTTTCGGGCACGTCAGCCATAACGATATCCGCCAGCGCGTAGCGCAGCGCCGCCATGACGCCCAGGACCGCCATGAGGATGCTGCTGACGGACAGCAGGGAAGAGGACGCGGAGAAACCGCTGCTGCCGTTCGTGAGAACGGGAACAACGGCCAGAGCGCTGACCGCGGCGCCCGGAAGCATCCACAGGAAAACCTTGAACGTGATCAGGAGCCGCAGGCCGATCCCCTTCAGGAAGAGGGACAAGCGGCTGAACACGGTGGCGATGCCCGCTTCCCGGGAGCGCAGGCGGAGCAGGCACCAGTGAAGCAAGCCCATGGCCAGGCACGGCGTCAAAAGCCATGACAGGATATTGAAAGCGGACAGAAGCTGGACCCCGGGGATCTGAAGCTGTTCCTGAAGCAGCTTCAAAAGGCCGTCCGTATCCGGCAGGGAGCCGGCGGAAACGGCTTCGTTCAGCGCGTTCTGTATCCGAAGCATCAGGTCATACCCGGTAAAGGAACCGACAGCCTGCACCAGCAGAGAGGGCAGGTTGACGATCAGGGCGATCAGCAGACCCGTCTGCCAGTTGTTTTTCAGAGCTGCGCGGGCTTTGAGCTTCCAGATGGCGGAGGGAAAAAACAAGGAGATCACCTTCCCGAAAAAAGAGGATGCCGGCCTGAGGCGGCATCCTCCGGAGAATCGTCAGTTTTTCAGAGCGTTCAAATCCAGCTTGAAGTCAGCAGCCTCCACCCAGCCGGAAACCGTGTCGTCATAAACGGTGTTCTGCCTGGCGGTGAGCAGGGTGCTGTGCAGGTCTTCCTTCACGGAATCCAGCGCGACAGGGCCTTCCACAGCGTCGCCCGTGTACTGGATGATATAATAGCCGTAGAGATCGGAAGCGATTTTCCCGGAAACGTCCCCGATCTTTTCCAGGGAGAACAGGCCGTTGACGAAAGCGGAGTCAAAGCTGGTCATGTTTTCACATACCGCGTAACCGGTTTCGGCAGTCTTTCTGCCGGAAGCCATGCCCGGATCCTGGCTCTTTTCAGCCATCAGCTTATCCCAGTCGGCTCCGCCGGCCAGATCCGCCAGAACAGCGTCGGCATCCGCGTCAATATTCGCGAACGCGGCAGCCTTTGCGGCATCCAGTTCAGCCTGGGCGGCAGCCTTGTCCGCCTCGGCCTGCGTCTTCTGCTCCTCGGTGGAATCCTCGGCGTCAAGGATCGCCTGAGCCGCGGTGACCTTGCCGCTGGCGGCGGTCATGGCGGCCTGATCCTCATCTTTGAACTTGATCAGGATCTGCTTGGCGTAGCGGACACCGGCAGGAGTATAGTACAGGGTGGAGGTGCCGTTGTTGAAAGCGGAGCACCAGGAGGAGGCGTCGTCTTCGTAATTGGATTTGGCGGTCTCGACACGGGTGTTGTACTCGGCTTCGACTTCCTCATCGGAAACGGTGACGTCCTTGATCACGCTGTCCTTCACCTTGCCCTCCACGATCACGTCGCGGGCATTGTTCAGGGCGATCTCCATGGTATAGCCGTGTTCTTTTTCCATATGCTCCGTGATCTCGGCCTTCAGCTCTTCCTCTCCCAGAGTGGAATCGGCATATTCGGCTTTACGGATCTGATCGATGTTGGACTGGAAGTCTTCTTCGGCGTCGGCCCTGGCCTGGGCTTCCTCCTCCTCGGTCAGCCGGTCGAGCCCGAGCTCCTCAGCCTTGGCGCGGAGAGCCAGATCGCGCTTGTAGGCGTTGATGACGGTGTTCTGCGCGTCAGCGATCACTTCAGGATCGGTCACGTCGTAGCTGTAGCCGAACTGGGAGTAAAGCTGAGCCATCTGATACATCTGCTGATTGACGCTGCTGACGATCGTGCCCTTGTTCACGGTCCGCTCACCCAGGCGGATGATTTCAGTCGCGGCGTCCACGGCGGTATCCTTCTTGATCAGGGTGCAGCTGGACAGAAGCAGGGGCAGGATCATCAGAAAACCCAGCAAAGATTTCTTTTTCACGGAAAACCTCTCCAATCGTGTAAAATGTTTGGAACACAAAGAATATTATAGCAAAACAGGGCGGAAACAGGCAAGGGGAAACAGGCTGATTTGATGAATTTTCGGTGAACAATGCCGCCGGAAAGCTTTACAGCAGCTCCAGGATCCGGGGAATGCCGCAAAAGGCCTTTTTCGCGCTGCGGGATACATTGGTCAGGAAGTCGCTTCCGTCGCCGTCAAAGGTATCGCTGATACACTTGAGCGACAGGCAGCGGATGCCGTTGAGGAAGCAGACCCGGGCGATCGCGGCGATCTCCATATCGCAAATATCGCAGCCAAGCGCGGCCAGCTCCTTCTTCTCCTCCCGGTTTTCAACAAAACGGTCGCCGCTGGCAACGACAGCCTCCCGGAGATCGGGCATGGCGCGCTTCGCGAGGACGATCAGTCCGTCATCCAGCGGAATGAACTCATCCGGGAATTCCATATACTGGTGTTCCTTTACGGGATCGATGGCGGAGGTGTCAAAGCCGTAATGGCATACCTTCCGCACAACGAAAAGATCCTCCGTGCGCAGGGCCGGGATCAGCGCGCCGGTCACACCGAAATTGACGATCGTCTCACAGCCGTATTTCGTGATCAGCAGTTGGGTGCCCGCGGCGGCGTCGATCTCTCCGCAGCCCGAGCACAGGGCAAAGATCTCGTGGCCGGCGATCCGGGACAGATAGACGGTGCGGCCGTTGACCTTCTCCGTCTTCAGCTCCGCGCCGCTTTCCAGAAAGGCTTTCAGTTCGGCCTCGATCGCAATGAGCAGTCCGATTTTCAAGGGCGGTCCCTCCTTCAAAGCAGTGGCTATATTATAATGCGCAGAACGGTATTTATCAACGGGAAAAAGCCCGCCGCGGGAGTCGTGGCGGGCGGTATGCCGGTCAGCAGCGGATGCGTGTGCCGTCCGGGAAGGGAGGCCGCGGACCGGGTCCCTTACGGGGCTCTCTGCGCGGGCAGCGGGGCGGGAAGCCGTCCTCCGGCGCGGGCCGGCCGGCGGCGCTCTCCTCCAGATGACTGCTCAGCTTGTCGCACAGGCGGCAGAATTCGGCCTTTTCCTCCTCTGTGAAGCAGGCGGTTTTCTTTTCCGCCCCTTCTTCACGAAGCCTGGCCATTTCATCAAAGATGTTTTCTCCTTTTTCGGTCAGGGCGATGTGCTGCACCCGGCGGTCCTCCGGATCCGGCGTACGGGTCAGCAGGCCTTCGGCTTCTCCGCGGACGAGCATTTCACTCAGGGAAGAGGGGCGCAGATCCAGCAGCTCGCACAGCTCACGGCCGGAGATGCCCCGGTTTTCATGTACGCAGGCCAGCAGGCGCCCGACGGCGGGAGGGAAGCGGAATTCGCCGTGCTCCGGCGGGCAGCGGCGCATAGCCCGGCCCAGCTTCAGGATGGAAAGGATCACTTTTTCACTGTCTGTCATATCTTTTTCCGCGGCCGCAGCGGCCGCTCTCCTTTCTGTATCAGTCGGTCCGATCAAAAAGTAAGGTACCTAACAATACGCATTATAATTCGGTACCGAAACATTGTCAAGACCCTGGAAGATTTTTCTTCCCTCCGGGAGGAAAAGGCGGAGATTGGACTGAAAGTAAAAATGATGGTAAAATATCCGTAACGTTTTTCCGCCGGGAAAAAAGGGAAACCGCTCTTCCGGCGGGAGGAAAGGAAGCCCGATATGTCTGAAGTGAATGGAAAGAACGGGGGAGCAAAGCCGGTCCTCTGGATGGTGATCCCCTGCTATAACGAGGAGAAGGTGCTGCCTCTGACTGCCCCGATCTTTTTGAAGAAGCTGCAGCAGCTGGCCGGCGGGGGGAAGATCAGCGATTCCAGCCGGATCCTTTTTGTAAACGACGGTTCGGGGGACAGCACATGGGAGATCATCTCCTCCCTGGCCGGGCAGGATCCGCACTATCTCGGCATCAGCCAGAGCAGGAACCGGGGCCATCAGAACGCAGTGCTGGCGGGACTGATGGAAGCCATGGACAGATGCGACATCACGATCTCCATCGACTGCGACGGGCAGGACAGCATCGACGCGATGGATGAGATGGTGGACGCCTACTGGGCCGGGAATGAAGTGGTATACGGCGTCCGCTCCAAACGGGAAAAGGACAGCTGGTTCAAGCGGACAACGGCGGAAAGCTTCTATAAGCTGATGAACACCCTGGGCGCGGAGGTGGTGTACAATCACGCGGACTACCGCCTGATCAGCGCCAAGGTGCTGAAGCACTTCGCGGAGTTCGGTGAGGTCAACATCTTCCTGCGCGGCCTGATCCCGCTGGTCGGCTTCCGCAGCACCAGCGTGTATTACGAACGTACCGAACGGCTGGCGGGAGAAAGCCACTATCCGCTTCGCAAAATGCTGGCGCTGGCCTTCAACGGCATCACCAGCCTGTCCGTCAAGCCGATCTCCATCATTACGGGGCTGGGCATGGGCGTCAGCGCGCTGGGACTTGTGATCGCCGTATGGGCGATCGCCAAGGCCATTCTGGGCGAAACAGTGGCAGGATGGGCGTCCACACTCTGCGTTGTATGCCTGCTGGGCGGCATTCAGCTGATCAGCCTGGGCGTGATCGGCCTGTACGTCGGCAAGACCTATATGGAGGCGAAGCACCGGCCGCGCTACATTATCAGCGAGCGCACCTGGGAGCCGGCCGAAAGGCACTGGCTGGAGGAAAAGGAATAACAGCCTGAGGGGTAAACGAAAAGCCTGTACGGAAAAAACGTACAGGCTGTTATTTTGCTCCGGGCAGGCTCAGGCGAGCATTTCGTCCGCCAGGGACGCGATCTGCGCGCGGCTTTCGTCATTCAGGGCGGAGGTGACGCGGACGACAGTATCCGCCCAGGCAAGATCCTTGCAGCCTTCCAGCATGCCCTTCATGACCTTGGCGGCCATCGGCGCCCATGTGCCGTTTTCGATCAGGCCGACCTTGCGGTTCCGGAAATTCCGCTCGGTCAGATGGTTGATAAATTCCCGCATGAAGGGGAAGATATCCGCATTGTAGGTGGTGGTGGCAAGGACAATCTTTCCGTAGCGGAAGGCGTCTTCCACAGCCTCAGCCATATCGCAGCGGGCCAGATCGTTCACGGCCACCTTCGGGCAGCCCTTTGCTTCCAGCTCCTTCGCGAGCAGTTCCGCGGCCTCCTTCGTATGGCCGTATACGGAGGTGTAGCAGATCACGATCCCTTCGCTTTCCGTGCCGTAGGAGGACCAGGTATTGTACAGGTCCAGATAGTAAGAGAGATTTTCGGACAGGACGGGGCCGTGCAGCGGGCAGATGACCCGGATATCCAGCCCGGCGAGCTTTTTGAGAACAGCCTGCACCTGCATGCCGTACTTACCCACGATGCCGAAGTAGTAGCGGCGCGCCTCACAGGCCCAGTCATCGTCCTCCGCGTCCAGAGCACCGAATTTGCCGAAGGCATCCGCGCTGAAGAGCACGTGATCCGTACTGTCCCAGGTGAAGATCACCTCGGGCCAGTGGACCATGGGAGCGGTGATGAACGTCAGGGTATGCTTTCCGAGAGAAAGCGTATCCTTATCGCCCACGACGATCCGGCGGTCCGTGAATTCCTGACCGAAGAAATTCTTCATCATGGAGAAGGCTTTGGCGGACGAAACCAGCACCGTGGAGGGGTGCGCGTTCAGAAACGCCAGAAGGCTGCCGGAATGGTCGGGCTCCATATGCTGAACGATCAGGTAATCCGGCTCGCGCCCGTTCAGCACCGCGGAAATATTGGCCAGCCATTCGCCGGTGAATCCTTTGTCCACGGAATCCATGACGGCGGTTTTTTCATCCAGGATCACATAGGAATTATATGCCATACCTTCGGGAACAATATACTGGCCTTCAAAAAGATCCAGCTGACGGTCGTTGACGCCTATATACCGGATATCATCGGAAACAAACATAAGCTACCTCCGTTTCATTCATTCCGTACACGCTGCGCGGGTACGCTTCCCAACATATTCTGATTATACCTGAATCCCGCGGAAAAGCAATCTCGAACCCGAAATGCTTTTTCCGCAAAAAGGGAAAAGAAGAGCGGAAAGAGAATTATATTAAGAAAGAAAAAGAAGAGCAGCCTGAATCATTCCGGCTGCCGTTTTTCGGATCAAAAACACCGGGGGATGGGTATGGACGGTTCTTTGATCAGTATTGTCATTCCGGCATACAATGCCGAAAAGCGACTGAACAGATGCCTGGCAAGCGTGTGCGGACAAAGCTGGCACGAGATCGAGGTCTGGGTGGTGAACGACGGCAGCACGGACGCGACGGAGCAGATCGCATCCGCCTGGGCGCAGAAGGACAGCCGTGTTCATGTGATCTCACAGGCAAACGGTGGAGTCTCCTCGGCGAGGAACAGGGCGCTGCAGGAGTGCAGGGGCGTCTGGGTACGGTTCGTAGACGCGGATGACGAGCTGCCGGCAGATTCCCTGGAATGCATGGTGAACCGCGCGGAAAAGGAAAACAGCGACCTGATCCTGGCGGGGTACGAGCACATCCTCAATGACGTGGCCATGATCCGGAACCTGGCGAAACGGGACGACACGGTCAGCTGGGAGGAATACCTGAAATTCATGAACCCGAACGCGAACAGCTTTTTCTGCGGGGTGCTGTGGAATAAGCTGTTCCGGCGGGATCTGATAGAAGCGGAAGCAGTCCGGTTTCAGAGCGGGCTGGGGTACGGGGAGGATTTCCTGTTCGTCTGCGGCTATCTGCGCCGGGCAAACCGGATCTCCTTCTCCACGGACGTGGTATACCGGTATCACCGCCATAAGCACAGCATGACGGTGAGCCAGGCGCTGGATTCGGTCGCGCATCCGATCAAGAATCTGAAGACGAAAAAGAAGCTCTATGACGGGATGAAAGAGCTCTATCAGTACCGGAACGTATATGACAGATACCGGGGAACACTGTGGCTGTATATGCTGCGGGTCACGGTAAATCAGTAACGGAGGCGGCATGATGCGGGAGCATCGGCATGAAAGGGAAAAACCGGCAGGCCGGAGGAAAAGCCTGCGGTACATGAACCCGGCAAGCCGGACCGTTCTTCGGGAAAAATGGAAAGAAGCTTTTACGAGCGTGCTGCCAATCAGCGCGATCGTTCTGTTGCTGTGCTTTCTTCTGGTCCCGCTGCCCAGCGACGCGCTGACGGGGTTTCTTTTCGGAGCGGTCCTGCTGGTGGTCGGCATGGGGCTTTTCAATCTGGGCGCCGAATCATCCATGCGGCCGATCGGAGAGGCGGTCGGCGCGGCGCTGACCCGGTCTCAGAAACTGTGGCTTGTACTGACCGTCGGATTCCTGGTGGGGCTGCTCGTTACGCTGGCGGAGCCGGATCTGACCGTGCTGGCGACCCAGGTCCCCTCCGTGCCGAACCTGATGATGATCCTTTCCGTCGGACTGGGCGTGGGCATTTTTCTGATGCTGGCCCTTCTGCGGATCCTGTTCCAGATCAGAATGTGGATCCTGCTGCTGGGCAGCTATGCGCTGGTGTTTGCCCTTTCGTTTTTTATCCCGTCCGGATTCCTGGCGGTGGCCTTTGATTCGGGCGGCGTGACGACCGGCCCGATGACGGTCCCCTTCATACTGAGCCTCGGCGCGGGCGTTGCCAGTATCCGCGGGGACGGGAAGGCGGAGAGCGATTCCTTCGGCCTGGTCGCTTTGTCCTCCGTGGGGCCGATCCTGTCCGTGATGCTGCTGTCCATTATCTATCACGCGGACGGAGGAACCGCGTCAGCCATCGCCCTGCCGCAGGCGGAAACGTCCATGGAGCTTTTCGGCACCTTCCGGGCGGCGTTGCCGGAATATATGAAGGAGGTCGCGCTGGCGCTGCTGCCGGTGGCCGCATTCTTCCTGATCTTCCAGATCACCGTACTGCGCATGCCCTGGGCAAGGCTGAGACGGATCCTGGTCGGCCTGGTGTATACCTATGTCGGCCTGACGCTTTTCCTGACCGGGGTGAACGTGGGATTCATGCCGGTGGGGCACTTCCTGGGCCGGAACCTGTCCGGGAGCGCCTTCCGGTGGCTGCTGATCCCGGCCGGCATGGTCATCGGCTGGTTTGCGGTATCCGCGGAGCCGGCGGTGGCCGTGCTGAACCAGCAGGTGTATGAGATGACGGCGGGCGCCGTACCGAAGAAGGCGCTGAGCCTGAGCCTGTCCGCGGGCGTGTCGGTTTCGGTGGGCCTGGCGCTTTTCCGCGCCCTCACGGGAATACCGGTACTGGCCGTCCTGATCCCAGGCTACGCGCTGGCATTTCTCCTGATGATCTTCACGCCGCCGGTCTTTACGGCGATCGCCTTTGACTCCGGCGGAGTTGCCAGCGGACCGATGACAGCCACCTTTATCCTGCCGATGGCGATCGGGGCCTGCGAAGCGGCCGGGGGCCGGGTGGCGGAGGATGCCTTCGGCGTGGTGGCGCTGGTGGCCATGACGCCGCTGCTGGCGATCCAGATCCTGGGCCTGATGTACCGGTTCCGTTCACGTTCCGCCGTGCCGCAGGCGCAGGCAGCGCGTGAAGAGATCATTGAACTGATGTAGGGGATGAAGCATGAGCGCGATGAATCTGATGATCCTGATCCTGCCGCGCGAGCTGACGGACGGGTATACGCTCTTTCTCCGGGATGCCGGAGTGAGAACGGACTTCAGCTTTCCGTGCAGCGGCACGGCAAGCCCCGGTATGCTGGCGCGCATGGGCCTGGAAAGAAACGAAAAGACCCTGATCCTGTTCATGACGGAGAGGGCCGGAGGAAACCGGCTGATGCGCCGCTGCGTGACGGATATGGGGCTGAACATGCCGGGCAACGGGATCGCGATGACCGTTCCCGTGGAAGCGGTGGGCGGAATATCCGCCCTGCGGCTGCTTTCGGAAAACATGACTGAAGCGGATGGGGTGAAAAGAATGAACCGGGATGAACGTTTTCCGTGCTCCCTGATCGTGGCGATCTGCGAGAACGGGCATTCGGACGAGGTCATGGATGCCGCGAGGAGCGCCGGCGCAAGGGGCGGCACGGTGGTGCACGCCAAGGGAACGGCCGGGGAGCTGGCGCAGAAGTTTATGGGCGTGTCGCTTGTGAGCGAAAAAGAAATGATCCTGATTCTGACGAATCAGGAGAAACGGGACGGCATCCTGCGCGCGGTGATGGATCAGGCAGGCCTGCAGTCCGCCGCGCACGCTGTGCTGTTTACGCTGCCTGTGGAAAAGGTGGCCGGGCTCAGGAGCGTGATGGAGGAAAAGACGGAAGAGGATAAGAAGAAGGAGACCTGATACTCAGGCCTCCTTTATCGGCTCTCCGGTTCTCCGGGGAAAGCTACCGTATAGAAATCAAACATAAAATCAAGATCGTCCGGCACAAAGCTGACCGTTACCTGGTATCCGTCCCCTTTGGGGGCGGCTTTTTCACTGCCGTATACCAGGGTAAGGCGGAAGAGGCGAAGCCCGGTCAGCAGCGTGTCATCCGCCAGCGTGCCGTTCACTTCTTCCCTGTACTGTTTATAGAGGTTTCCGCCCTCATCCAGTACGTCTACCCAGAGCTCCGCGTCTTCGGGAACGCCGGTTTCCGGGGAATAAACCACGGTAATGCTGTATAAGCCGCCGTCCGCGTGAAGCAGGAAGCGCTTGATCCCGCCGTAAGCCGCGGGTTTGCCGCCGGGCAGGCTCTCCTGCTGAAGCTCAAGAAGTTCCTCCGCTTCATTTTCCGGCCCTGGGGAAACCTGCTCCGGAAGGATCGGCAGGACCTCTTCCGAATCGCCCGGAAGTCCGGTCGGCAGGACTTCTTCCGAATCACCCGGAAGTCCGGTCGGCAGGACCTCTTCCGGGTCGCCCGGAAGCCCGGTCGGCAGGACCTCTTCCGGGTCGCCCGGAAGCTCGGTCGGCAGCGTTTCCGTTTCGTCAGCGCCGGGATCGGCTGCCGGAGAAGGTGAAACGACCTTCAGGGAGATCTTGCCCAGCCGGCAGGTCCCCTTCTTCAGGACGCACTTCAGTTCAACAGTCAGCTCGCCGGAGAACGCCGACACGGTAAGGACACCGTTCCGGTCGACGGTTCCGAAGGACGCGCGGACAAGGTAGTCCTCATCGTCAGGCAGTTGATCCTTTACCTTCAGGGGGAGCTTCCATTTCAGGGTGTCCGCGCAAAGCAGATCTTCCTTTTCGCGGAAGACCAGGCGGATGACGGTTTCTCCAGCCTCTACGGTTTTTTTGTCCGACCAGCTTCCGTCGCGGAATACATAAACCTCAGCCAGAAAATCGGACAGGCGGCTGCTGACCGGGAGCTGCGGCTCCGGCTGATCCTCTTCCGCAGGCTCTTCTTCCGGAAGGATGTCAGCGGGGGCGGGGGACTCTTCGGAAGCTTCCTCCGCGGGGACTTCAGCTGCCGGATCACCTGCAGAGGGAGTATCCTCCGCGGGAGATCCTTCTGCAGGAGTATCTTCGTCGGGAGCTTCAGCGTCGGGATCATCAATAACGGGGATTTCCGCTTCGGGAGTTTCCTCTACGGGAGATCCTTCTGCAGGAGTATCTTCGTCGGGAGTTTCAGCGTCGGGGTCATCAATAACGGGGATTTCCGCTTCGGGAGTATCCTCCGCGGGAGATCCTTCTGCAGGAGTATCTTCGTCGGGAGTTTCAGCGTCGGGATCATCAATAACGGGGATTTCTGCTTCGGGAGTTTCCTCCGCGGGAGACCCTTCTGCAGGAGTATCTTCGTCGGGAGTTTCAGCGTCGGGGTCATCAATAACGGGGATTTCCGCTTCGGGAGTTTCCTCCACGGGAGACCCTTCTGCAGGAGTATCTTCGTCGGGAGTTTCAGCGTCGGGGTCATCAATAACGGGGATTTCTGCTTCGGGAGTTTCCTCCGTGGGAGACCCTTCTGCAGGAGTATCTTCGTCGGGAGTTTCAGCGTCGGGATCATCAATAACGGGGATTTCTGCTTCGGGAGTTTCCTCCACGGGAGATCCTTCGGCGGGAACTGCTTCTTCGGGAGTCCCTTCCGTTATTTCTTCGGCAGGGGCATCAGCTGCAGGAGCTCCTTTCACCGGAGTTTCTTCAGCAGGAGCTTCCTCAGCAGGACTCTTTTCGGCGGGGACTTCTGCCGCGGGGATCTTTTCAGCGGAAGCTTCTTCCTCAGAAGCCTCTTCACCGGGAGCTTCCTCCGCGGAAGCTTCTTCCTCAGGCAGATGATCAACAGAAACGTTCTCTGCGGGAGCTTCTTCTGCCTGTGCTTCTTTTACGGGAGCTTCCTCCGCGGAAGCGGCTTCGGCGGGAGCGGAGTGCTCTTCAACTGACCCGGCCGGCGCTTCGGGAACAAGGACGGCGGATCCTTCGGATCCCTCTTCCGGAACGGCATCGGCGGCGGAGACTGTTTCC
The DNA here is from genome assembly GCA_017509255.1 of Clostridia bacterium. Lineage (GTDB taxonomy): Bacteria > Bacillota > Clostridia > Christensenellales > Aristaeellaceae > Aristaeella. The sequence goes on from JAFWQA010000002.1 coordinate 16,394, forward strand.
GCTTCGGATAATTCTTCCGGACCGTCAGCAGTACCGGCAGGCTGGCCGGAGCTGCTTTCCGGGACCCCGCTGTCAGGCTCCTCTTCGGAAGCGGGCAGATCGGGGCCTGCGGATGGGGCCGTCAACTCCTCCGCGGCGGGTTCTTCCGGAATGGCTTCTTCCTCGGACTCCTCCGCGCCTGGAGCTGCGGGACCGGCCTTATCGGACAGGGAAGCGGCATCCGGCGGAAGATCCTCCTCCGAAAGGGAGGAAGGAACGGAAAAAGGCATCACGAAACACAGGATCAGAGCAAGCAGCCTGATCATATGCTTTCTGAACAGCTTAAAAAGCGTGCCTCCGGTCAACCTTTCTGCCCCCGTTACGCGATACCATTCCGGTCAGAATAAGAGGGTGATCAGACAATGTCCACCAATCACCCCAAAATATGTTAGCATAAACGGACAAATAATGCAAACAGAAAAAATACAATTGTGAAAAATCAAACTAATTCACGGATATCCGTGTATTCATAGTTATGGGCCAGAGCGACGTTTTTATTGGTCAGTTTGCCCAGATAGGTGTTGACGCCGGACGCGATGACATCGCTGTTTTTGACCGCTTCCTCCAGACCGGCCTTCGCGATGGCCAGGCCGTAGCGCAGGGTGGCGTTCGTCAGCGCGATGGTGCTGGTTCTCGGAACGGCGCCGGGCATGTTGCCGACGCAGTAATGGACAACGCCGTCCTCCACATAGACCGGATCGTCATGCGTGGTGACGCGGGAGCTTTCCCCGCAGCCGCCCTGGTCAATGGCAACGTCCACAAACACGGCGCCGGGCTTCATTTCGGGCAGATACTTCTTCTTGAAAAGCTTCGGGGTGGAGCCGCCGGGGATCAGCACGGAGCCGATGACCAGGTCCGCGTCCTTCAGCACACGTTCCACATTGCTGTCATTGGAAACAAGCGTCTGGATGTGAGCGCCGAAGAGATTGTCCAGCTCTTCCAGCCGTTTCAGGCTGATATCCAGAATGGTGACGTTGGCGCCCATGCCGACGGCGATCTTGCAGGCGTTCATGCCGACGGTGCCGCCGCCGAGGATGACCACGTTGGCCTTGGGCGTTCCGGGAACGCCGGCCAGCAGGATGCCTTCACCGCCGAAGCGCTTTTCCAGATACTTGGCGCCCTCCTGAATGGAGAGGCGGCCGGCGATCTGACTCATGGGCGCCAGGCAGGGCAGGGAACGGTCGGCTTCCTGAATGGTCTCATAGGCAACGGCCTTGACCTTGCCGGCGAGCAGCGCATCCATCTGCTGCTTGTCGGCAGCCAGATGCAGATAGGTATACAGGATCAGTCCGTCATGGAAAAAGGGATACTCGCATTCAAGCGGCTCCTTGACCTTGACCATCATATCCACGAGCTTCCATACGTCAGCCGCGTTGTCGAGCAGGGAAGCGCCCGCGTCGACATATTCATTGTCCGTAAAGCCGGAACCGATGCCCGCGCCGGACTCCATGTAAACATGGTGACCGGCGGCCACATAGGCCTTTACGTTGTCGGGAGTAAGCCCGACGCGGAATTCGTTGTTCTTGATCTCTTTGACGCAGCCGATTTTCATTGTTTTTCCTCCTTTATTGATCCGAGCATATGGCGACCCCGGACCGGACTGTTCCACCCGGGCCGGACGACGGAACAAATTTTTCAATATTATATAGGAACAGAGATGGACAATTCAATATTTTTGTAAAACAAGGACAGAACGGATACAAAAGGAAGCGTGCCCGGAGTTGTGATTTTGCCTGCCCTGTGATAAAATAATTCAATACAGGAAACGGACGAGAAACCGGAGGATCATTCATGGAACCAGCAGTAAAACCGGGTTCCGAAGAACGGAAAATCCCGGAAGAAAAACCGAAGAAGCGCCGCAGCCCGATGCGTCAGTCGCAGCGATTTGTGCTGCATGCCCTGATCATCCTTGCTGCGGTATGGGTGATGTTCGGGTGGCTTTTCGGCATTACGACCGCCCCGTCCGGAGATATGTATCCGCGGATCGACATGGGGGATCTGGTGCTGTTCTACCGGCTGGCCGGCAGCTATAAGGCCCAGGACACCGTGGTGCTGACGAAGAACGGCACCCGGTATATCGGCCGGGTCGTGGCCGCGGCCGGGGACGAGGTGACGGTGGATGAAGGCCTTTACATCAACGGAAGCCAGATGATCGAGCCGAACATCTTTTTCCCCACCCCGCAGTATGAGGGATTTGTGGAATACCCGCTGAAGCTGGCGGAGGACGAGGTGTTCATCCTCACGGACAGGCGCGACGGCGGGGAGGACAGCCGATATTACGGCCCTGTCAGGCTCAGCGAGATCGACGGGCTTATCATCACCATCGTCCGGCGGACGAATCTGTAAAACCGGTCAAACCGAAAAGACGGAAAGGAGGAGCAGGGCATGCGGGCTGTTGAGTGGATCTGCAAACAGCTGGACAGGCTGCTGATGGTTTTCGTGAGCCTTCTGGCAGCGGTCTGCCTGCTCTATTCCTGCTACGTCCTTTTTGATATCTTCTATAACAACAACAAGGCCTATGTATCCAACGACCTGCTCCAGTACCGCCCCAAGGCGGACGAGGCGGGAGAGGTCTCCATGGAAGAGCTGAAAGCCATCAATGAGGACGTGGTCGGCTGGATCACGATCCCGGGAACGAACATCGACTATCCGGTGGTCCAGGGAACGGATGACCTGCATTATTCCTCCCATGACGTTTACGGCAACGGCTCCCTGACGGGGTCCATCTATATGGCCGCGGGGAGCAGCCCGGAGCTGGAGGATTACTATACCATCATCTACGGTCATCATATGGCGAACGGCGCCATGTTCGGGGATATCGACAAATACGAGGACGCGGAGTATTTCGCGCAGCACAGCCACGGCACGGTGACCGCGCAGAACGGCGTGTGGGACCTGGACATGCTGGCCTGCGTGCATACGGATGCCTATGAGCGGACCGTATACAGTACGGCGGACCGTGACGAGAAGGGCATCGCGGAGCTGCATGAATACATCCGCGAAAACGCCGTGCAGTATAACGCGGCCATGACGGAGGAAAAGCTGGCAAAGGCGGAAAAGCTGATCGCCCTGAGCACCTGCGCGGACGCTACCACGAACGGCCGGCTGGTCCTCTTCTGCACGATGACCCCGCGGCAGGAGGAGGGAGAGCCGGAGGAGACCGGCCCCGCCGGGAGACTGCCTGCCGGGATCAGGCTGCTGGCTTCCGCGGGCAGGATATCCGGGCCGCTGAAGGCTGAGAATGCCCCGGCACAGCCGCAGACGGAGAGCGCGGCGCCGGAAGCGGAGAGCGCTGTGCCGGAGATCACGAAAGCGCCGGTGAAGCGGGTGGCGGTGGGCCACGGAGCGCCCGAAAAGCGGTGGGCTTTCATGAATCTGATCGCCCTGGCGTTCACGCTGTACAACCTGGTCCCGCTGGGGAACCTGAAGCGGAAGTACCGCCAGCGCGGCTACTGCGTCCGGACGATGAAGGCGCTGGACGATCCCGCGACCCCGATCGGGAAAGTCGCGGCGGAGAAGCATGGCCTGGCGGACAAGCTGAAGAAGGACCTGCTGCATTACCGCTGGAAAATGGCGGTCGGCGGCATGATCGAAGGCGCTATCCTGCTGGCCGGCGTGCTCCTTTTTCTTTCCACGGAGGATATGAGCCGGTCCGTGACTCTCCGGGACGACTGGACGGGCTGGATGCTGCTGATCCTGTTCTGCGCCTGGCTGACGGACGTGATCTGCTTCCGGTACCGCGGGGAACGGATCCCCCAGCTGAAAACAGAGGAATAAAAAACCGCTCTCCCGAAGGAGAGCGGATCTTTTTTGCTTTTTTACAGGCTGCGGGGCGCGAAGCCGATCTTTTTCTGCACCTTGCGCAGGGTCTTGTTGGCCAGGTAGGAGGCGGTCTCCGCGTTCTTCAGCAGCAGGTCCAGCAGGAACTGCTTGTCGCCGATCAGGCGCCTGTATTCCGCCTGCAGGGGCTCCAGCGCCGCGATCACGCAGTCGGAAACGCGGTTTTTCAGTTCGCCGTAGCCCTGGCCGGCCAGTTCGGCGCAGATGCTGTCCGTGCTCCGGTCGCTCAGCGCGCTGATAATACTCAGCAGGTTGCTGACGCCGGGCTTGTTTTCCGGGTCAAAGCGGATCTCGCCGTCGGAGTCGGTCACCGCGCGGCGGATCTTGCGGCGGACGGTGTCCGGATCGTCCAGCAGGGAGATGAAGGTCTCCTCAGGATCGCTTTTGCTCATCTTTCTTTCCGGCTCCTGCAGGCTCATGACCCGGGCTCCGACTTTGGTGATCAGGGGCTCCGGAACAGTGAATACGTCGCCGTAAATGGCATTGAAGCGCTGGGCGATGTCGCGGGTGATCTCCAGATGCTGCTTCTGGTCGCTGCCCACGGGAACGCGATTCGTCTGATACAGCAGGATGTCCGCGGCCATCAGCACGGGATAGGTGAACAGGCCGGCGTTGATGTTGTCGGCATGCTTGGCGGACTTGTCCTTGAACTGGGTCATCCGGTTCAGCTCGCCCATATAGGTGAAGCAGTTCAGGATCCATGCCAGCTCGGCGTGCGCGCTCACATGGCTCTGGCAGTAGATCAGGCACTTTTCGGGATCCAGGCCGCTGGCCAGATAGATCGCCGCAAGTTCCAGGCAGCGCCGGCGCAGGTCCGCGGGGGTCTGGCGCACGGTGATCGCATGCTCGTCCACGATGCAGTAGATGCACTGATATTCATCCTGAAGCTCGGAGAAACGGCGCAGGGCGCCGATATAGTTGCCGATGGTCAGCACACCGCTGGGCTGAATACCGGAGAAAATGATCTGCTTCTTTTCAGTCTTTTGCTGTTCCATACAGGGTATTCCTCCAAATCTATTCGCTGCAAAACATTATAGGGAAGGCAGCTGTCTTTCGCAAGTTTTTTCAGGCATCCCCGGCAATGGCCCCGCGGATGCCCTCCAGCAGCTCGCTGTATTCCTCAAAGGCAGGATACTGGGGATAGTCCTTTTTGATCTGCTCGGTGGAGCGGAAGAGGAAGCCGGCTTTGCTGGCCTCGATCATGCCCAGGTCGTTGAAGCTGTCGCCGGCGGCGATGGTATCGTAGCCGATGGACTGCAGGGCTTTGACGGTCACCAGCTTGGACTTTTCCGCCCGCATTTTGAAGCCGGTGACGGTGCCGTCCGGCGCGACCTCCAGCGTGTTGCAGAAGATGGTGGGCCAGCCCAGCTTTTTCATCAGGGGGGAGGCAAACTGCGTGAAGGTGTCGCTCAGGATGATCACCTGCGTCATGGCGCGGAGCTCGTCCAGAAACTCCTTCGCGCCGGGCATGGGATCGATTTTTTCGATGGTGGCTTTGATCTCATTCAGGCCCAGGCCGTGCTCCTTCAGGATGCCCAGGCGCCAGTTCATCAGTTTATTGTAATCGGGCTCGTCCCGGGTGGTGCGCTTCAGCTCGGGGATCCCGCTCGCTTTGGAAAACGCGATCCAGATTTCGGGTACCAGTACGCCCTCAAGATCCAGGCAGACAATATTCATGGCGTTTGCTCCTTCTCACGGCGCCGGCGCGCCGCGCAACAAATTCGAGACCGATTATATAACGAAGGCGGGGATTGGTCAAACAATATTAAAGAAGAAAAACAAATTCATGAATTTTTCTGAAACGGATTGACAGGGAGCATGGCCTGTGGTTTAATATGCAATGCTTTTGAGTTTAGTTTTACTAAACCCGGATGCTTTCCCGGAAGTTTAGCAGAACTAAACCGGCTTCAGAAGGCGGAAGGAGGGGAAAAGCGCCTCATGGATATCGGAAAGAAGATCCGCTCCCTGCGGCTGCAGCGCGGGCTGACCCAGCAGGAGCTGGGAGACCGCTGTGAGCTCAGCAAGGGCTTTATCTCCCAGCTGGAGACCAATCAGGCGTCGCCGTCCATCGCAACGCTGACGGACCTGCTGGAGAGCCTGGGCTCTTCCCTGCCGGAGTTTTTCCGGGAGGAAAAGAACGAAAAGATCGTTTTTACGCCTCAGGACATGTTCGTCAAGGAAAACGGCGAGGAGCTGAAGGGCAGCATCACCTGGCTGGTGCCGGACGCGCAGAAGAACTCCATGGAGCCGATCCTGATCCAGATGGACCCGGGCGGCCGCAGCGAGACCTTTCCCCCGCATGAGGGCGAGGAATTTGGCTATGTGCTTTCCGGCAGCATCTTTCTGGTGCAGGGCGGGAAAAAACTCCGGGTGCGCAGCGGATGCAGCTTCTGCATCCATCCAAAGGAAGAGCACTGGCTGGAAAACGCCGGCAAGCTGCGGGCAAGGGCACTGTGGGTTTCCAACCCGCCGTCTTTTTAATACAGGTTGATTCAGGGAGGATCGGGACATGCGAAAGCTGATTGAATTCCGGAACATCGTCAAAAGCTTTGACGGCCAGGTGGTGCTCAAGGGCGTCAACCTGAACATTTATGAGAATGAGTTTGTCACCCTGCTGGGTCCGTCCGGCTGCGGCAAGACGACGCTGCTGCGGATCCTGGGCGGATTCCTGGAGCAGGATGAGGGGACTGTGATCTTTGACGGGCAGTGCATCGACAATGTGCCGCCCTACAAGCGGGAAATCAATACCGTGTTCCAGCGCTACGCGCTTTTCCCGCACCTGAACGTGTACGACAATATCGCCTTCGGCCTGCGGATCAAGAAGACCGGCGAGGACATCATTGCCCAGAAGGTCAACCGCATGCTGTCCCTGGTCAACCTGGAGGGCTACGGGAAGCGCAACGTGACCAAGCTGTCCGGCGGACAGCAGCAGCGCGTGGCCATCGCCCGCGCGCTGGTGAACGAGCCGAACGTGCTGCTGCTGGACGAGCCTCTGGGCGCGCTGGACCTGAAGCTGCGCAAGGAGATGCAGCGCGAGCTCAAGCGCATCCAGCAGGAGGTCGGCATCACATTCATCTACGTGACCCACGACCAGGAAGAGGCCCTGACCATGAGCGACAAGATCGTGGTCATGAACGCCGGCGAGATCGAGCAGATCGGCACCCCGCTGGAGATCTACAACGAGCCGGCCAACGCGTATGTGGCGCGCTTTATCGGCGAAAGCAACATCGTGACCGGCACCATGGTGAAGGATTACCTGGTCCGCGTGGACGACAGGGAATACGAATGCCGGGATTTCGGCTTCAAGCCGAATGAATCGGTGGACGTGCTGATCCGCCCGGAGGATCTGACCGTGGTCAGGCCCGAGGAGGGCGTCATGCGCGGCGAGGTCAAGAGTGTGGTGTTCAAGGGCGTTCACTATGAGCTGATGGTGGAGACAAAAACCGGTACCAGCAAGACGGTCAAGATGCACGTGGTGACCCAGCATGACATGGATAACCGGGAGACGGGCGAAAAGATCAGCGCAAACGACTTCTATGTGGACTCCGAGGACCTGGAAAGCGGCGCGCTGACGGACCGGGACTTCATCTCCATCGCCAACGCGCAGGCCTGGGACGACGAAAACCGCGACATCTCCCTGACGGAGGTCTCCCACAACATCGAGCCGAAGCCGGGCGTATACAACATCACCTTCAGCACGGACAAAAAGACCGAGATCACCGTCAAGGTGTACGTCGTCCATCCCGAATACGTGGAGGACGCGAGGCACAACATCGGCATCAGCGCGCTGGACTTCTTCATCACGCCGGACGAGATCATGGAATCCATGGCCATTTCGACGGACCTGAAGACCTGGGCCAGCGCGGAGGCCTGGAACCTGCAGGACGACTCCTCCGTGGAGATCACGGACGTCAAGTTCGACTTCGATCCCGCAGCCATTACCGAGGGCTCCTACGACATCACCTTCGCTACCCGCGGCCGCGTCTACAAGGTGGAGACCACCGCCGCCAAGGCTGCCGGCGATAAGGTGGGCCTCGCCTTCGGGCCGGACGAGATCCATATCATGCATAAGGCGGTGGAGGACGCGTGAAATCATTTTTTCGGATGAGCTATCCGTATATCCTGTGGATCGCGATCTTCATTGTCGCTCCCATGCTCATGATCCTGCTCTACGCGCTGACCCGCATGGGCAACGAGACGCTGACCTTCCAGTTCACGCTGGACAACTTTGCCCGTTTCTTCCGGGAGCCGACGTTTATCAGCGTGCTGATCCGCTCCCTGCGCATCGCGCTGGAAACCACGGTGCTCTGCATTCTGCTCGGCTATCCCGCGGCGTTGTTCATCGCCAACCTGTCCGAGAAGAAGCAGACCCTGATGGTCCTGCTGCTGACCCTGCCCATGTGGATCAACATGCTGCTCAAGACCTATGCCTGGCGCGGCATCCTGCAGAACTTTGATCTTGTCAGCGAGATGAAGGTCCTGATCGGCATGGTGTACGTCTTCCTGCCGTACATGATCATCCAGATCCATACCTCCATCAGCAAGATGGACCGGGAGCTGTTCACGGCAGCGTACGACCTGGGCGCCAACCGCTGGGTCACCTTCAAAAAGGTGATCCTGCCCCTGAGCGTGCCCGGCATCATCTCCGGCATTACCCTGGTCTTCCTGCCGGCGGTCAGCAGCTTCGTCATTCCGAAGCTCCTCGGCGGCGGCGACTATGTGCTGATCGGCAACCTGATCGAGATCTACTTTATCACCACGGGCGACTGGAACTTCGGCAGCGCGATCTCCCTGATCATGGCCCTGATCATCATTGCCTCCATGTACCTGACCAAGAAGATCGACCGGAACGCGCAGGAGGAATGAGCATGAAAAAGAAAAAGAAGTTCCTGTCCTCCGGCTATCTGATCCTGGTCCTTCTGTTCATCTATCTCCCCATCGCCTATGTGGTGCTGTTCTCCTTCAACGACAGCAAGTCCATGACCAAATTCACGGGCTTCTCCCTCCGCTGGTACGAGAATATGTTCAATGACCGGACGATGCTGCAGAGCATCTACTACACCGTACTGGTGGCGGTCATTTCCACAGTGGTGTCCACGATCGTCGGAACGGTTACGGCCATCGGCCTCTCCAAGGCGAAAAAGGTGATCCGCTCGGCGGTGCTGGAGGTTAACAACCTGCCGGTCATGAATCCGGATATCGTGACAGCCATCGGCCTGATGCTCCTGTTCGTTTCCGCAAAGGTGCAGCTGTCCCTGGTCACGCTGATCCTGGCGCATATTTCCTTCAGCATCCCGTACGTCATTCTGTCCATTATGCCCAAGCTGCGGCAGCTGGACGACAATGTGGCGGAGGCGGCGCTGGATCTCGGCGCGACGCCGGTCCAGGCGCTGACGAAGGTCATTATCCCGCAGATCTATCCGGCGATCCTCTCCGGCGCGCTGATCGCGTTCAGCATGTCCTTTGACGATTTCGTCATCTCCTTCTTCACCGCCGGGGTGGGGATCAACAATATCTCCATGTACGTGTATTCCATGAAACGGTTCAATCCCAGCGTCAACGCGCTTTCCACCCTGATCGTGGTGGTGGTCACGGTGATCCTGGTTTTGGTCAATATTATTTCCTCTCGGATGAGCAAAGAGAGGAAAAAGGAGGAAAATGTATGAAAAAGTGGTTGGCAATCAGTCTGGCAATGGTGCTGCTGCTCGCGCAGTGCGTTTCCCCGGCGGCTGCGGAGGAATTTGAGAACAAGGTTCTGAACGTGTATAACTGGGGCGAGTATATCGACAAGCAGGTCATCACGAACTTTGAGAATGAATACAAGGTCCGTGTGAACTACTCCCTGTTTTCCTCCAATGAAGAAATGTATACCAAGCTGCAGTCCAACGCGTCCTACGACGTGATCATCCCCAGCGACTATATGATCGAGCGCCTGATCCGGGAAAAGAAGCTCCAGCCGCTGGACCGGGAGATCGTGACCGACCTGGACAACCTGACGGACAGCGTGAAGAACCTGGAATACGATCCGGACAACACCTGGTCCGTGCCCTACCTCTGGCAGAATGTGGGCATCGTGTATGACACCACGAAGATCGATCCCGAAAAGATCGAGGAAGCGGGCTGGGATATCTTCCAGGATCCCGAGTATGCCGGACACACCTACATGTACGATTCCGAGCGTGACGCCTTCATGGTCGCCTTCAAGGCCCTGGGATACTCCGCCAACACCGAGAATCCCGATGAGATCCAGGCCGCGTATGAGTGGCTGCGGAACATGGACAAGGCCGTCCGCCCCTCCTATGTGACGGACGAGGTCATCGACTCCATGGCCAACGGCGAAAAGTGGCTGGCGCTGGTGTACAGCGGAGACGCTGCCTACATCCTGTCCGAGAACGAGGATATGGGCTTCTGCGCCCCGAAGCAGGGCACCAACATCGCGGTGGACGCCATGGTCATTCCGGCTAACGCCTCCAACCCGAAACTGGCCAACTATTTCATCAACTACATCCTGGGCTACGAAAGCAGCGCCATGATCTCCGAGGAAGTCGGCTATGCCTCCCCGAACGCGGAGGTGCTGGCTGAGCTGTCCGGCCCCGGCGGAAGCTATGAAGGCAATGACGCCTATGTGCCGCGCTCCGGCAACGATAAGGATGAGTTCTTCCATGACAACGAGACCCTGAGGAAGCAGCTGTCCGAGCTGTGGATCAAGGTCAAGCTTCACGAGTGATCCTGCCGATCCGGGGGAGGCTGTGAGTTCACAGCCTCCCTTTTTTCGTCCGGACAGGGAGCAGAAGGCAGGAAAACCGGGCCTGACCGGAGAATGAACCGGGGCAGGAAAGGCTCCGGCCCGCGGCCGGACAAACAGAACATGAAGGAGAAACGCAATGTATCATTCCTTTTTACCGGGCCGGGAATGGCTTGACACGGCCGGAAAGCCGATCCAGGCTCACGGCGGATCCATCCTCTTCACAGAGGGAGCGTATTACTGGTACGGAGAGAACAAGGAGAAAACGGACGGAAAAACGGACGTGTGGACCTGGGGAGTGAGATGCTACCGGTCAGAGGACCTGTACAACTGGGAGGACTGCGGATTGATCATTCCCCCGGACCTGGAGCATCCTGGTTCCTCCCTGCACCCGTCCTCCATGCTGGACCGCCCGCATATCCTGTATAACCGGGAGACGGGAAAATACGTCTGCTGGCTGAAGATCATGCACAGGGGCGGCCGGCAGGACGAAACGGTGCTGACGGCGGACCGGATCCTCGGGCCATATACGGTCGTGCGGGAAGGACTGCGGCCCCTGGGCATGAGCGCAGGGGATTTCGACCTGGCTGCCGCGTCGGACGGGAAAGGCTACTACTTCTTTGAGCGGGTGCACTCAGAAACGATCATCGCCGACCTGACGGAGGACTATACCGGTGTGACCGGCTATTACAGCACGCATTTTCCGCATTCCGCTCCGCCGTACGTCCGGGAGGCCACGGCACATTTTATCCGCCGGGGGAAGCATTATCTGCTGACCTCAGGCACGACCGGCTACCTGCCCAACCCCTCCGAAGCGGCGGTGGCTGACACATGGCACGGCCCGTACAGGGTGCTCGGCAATCCCCATCCCGCAGATGAAAGCCACACCTCCTTCCATTCCCAGATCTCCTCCGTTTTCCAGGTGCCGGGAAAGAAGGACCTGTTCATCGCCCTGGCGGACCGCTGGGCGCCGGAGGACATGGAGCTGCCCTATGAACAATACCGGCGCTGGTTTGAGATCCGCTTTGATCCGGACCTGACGAAGGAGCAGAAGGACGCCGCAATGGCGGAGCTGGGCCTGGACATGAAGAAATACGGCGACGGCACGCGGAACACGTCCATTGCCCGCTACGTCTGGCTGCCGATCCGGTTCGAGGGCGAGATGCCGGTCATCGACTGGAAGGATGAGTGGCGCTGGGAGGACGCGGAGTAACCCCTGCCGGCAGTCTCTCCCACCCACCCGCGATCTGCCCTAAATTTCCTCTTGCTTTTTGAAAAACATCATGCTATAATTCCATGCGTTGACCGTATGGGATTATAGCTCAGTTGGTTAGAGCACCACGTTGACATCGTGGGGGTCATAGGTTCGAGTCCTACTAATCCCACCAACAGAAAAGCCACCCCTTGAGGGTGGCTTTTCTGTTGGTCAGATCCGTACGGATTTCCAAACCTATGGGGGTCCCACGATCGTGGGGGCAAACGATCCGAGTGTCAGCCCGGTGGGCTGTCGCCAAAGGCGAAACGAGGTGAGTTTGTTGGCGCGAAAGGGAGTGCGGGGCCCGTTCCGAGGGCCACGCACGACCATTGAGCGAACGGACATAGGTTCGCATTTGCGGATAAAGCGAGGCGGAAGCTTAGTGAGCAAAGGAATCCAACTGCCGCTCCAAGACGAGTTGGATGACTATAACGAACTTGACTGAGCGAACAAAGCATTCTTTTGTTTTTTTTCTGAAGATGATCTTTCATTCTTTCAGATAATGATGCATGATGATATATTGGGAGACGGCTTAGAACAGCAAATCCGGATTTCGGGGCAAATAAGCATTGAACATAATTGCGGAACATCTTGAGGATGTGAATGTCCAACGATTCTCTGTTAATGGGGAAGACAATTTCAAGGAAAAATGATACTGTTCCTTCAGGAGGCAGCAAAATGGATATGATAAGGATAGGAAAATTTATTGCAGAGCTTCGAAAGGAGCAGGGACTTACTCAAGAGCAGCTTGGCGAAAACATTGGAGTGACCAATAAGACGATCTCGCGTTGGGAAACAGGAACTTATCTTCCTCCGGCGGATGCGCTTATGGCGATGAGTGAGCTTTTCTCGGTCAGCATTAATGAAATTCTCAGTGGGAGAAACCTTTCTGATCAAGAATATAAAAATGCGGCTGAGGAGAATTTGGTGCAATCGATCAGGACGAGCAGTTTTGAGCTGAAGGACAGGATCGAATTCTTTAAGAAGAAGTGGCTTAAAGAACATATAGCTGTTATGGTCTTTATCGGAATATGTATCGCTGCCGTTTTTGCGGCTGGCATTGTAACCGGGAAGAGCATACTGGTTTCGATTACCCCACTGCTTGTCCTTATTGCTCACGCATGGAGGAATAATACGATGATGGCATATGTTGAGCATAAGGCGTATGATGGGACCGGAAGCAAATGAAAATCCCGATTTAATGATCACGATAATATAGATCAATTCATAAACAAAGAGCCGCATTTTGTTAAAATGCGGCCATCTCTTTATGATTCTGGCATTTGGCAAGGAATATGAGCCATATTTTTATGCGGCACTTCATTCCGTAACTCCGGCACGGCTGCGTTTTCCGCACCCGCTGCCGGAGTCTGTTTATTTTTCCAGTTCCTGCCGGATCATGCGCACCCGGCTGTCCAGCTCATTCAGGAAAGATGCAATGTTGTCTGCGTTCAGCCGGTCAAAGAATTCCGGCTCGTCGCTGAGCAGCTGGGCGATCGGATTGAAATCGCTGAAGTAGATCTGCCGGTTGACCGGCCGGATGCGTTCCATGTCCTCCGCGGTAACCATCCAGCGGCCATTTTCTTCATAATCGAGGAGCTCCGCTTTCTTCTTTTCGACGTTTTCCTCCGCTTCCTCCAGCGCGTCCGGATCGCCGGCGGCTGCCTCCTTCACTGCCTCCAGCCGGGCCAGCTCGTCCTGCAGGAAGGCCAGGTACTCTTCATAATACGGATCAGGGATCGGAAGATCCAGTGTTTCATACAGGGTGGTCAGCTGGACTTCCATTTCACTCCGGATGCCGGCGTAAACCAGCTCCAGGGCTTCCTCCGGATGGGCGCTCCACGGGTTGACCACATAGTAGGAAGCTTCCTCCATCGGAACATAGAGGGGCGCCGCGCCCTTTTCAAAGGTCAGGGGCATATAGGCGTAACGGTAATTGTCATCAAGGGCGCCGATGTCATAGACGTAGACCAGCTCTGTCTTTCCGCGGGCGCTTCCGTACTGCTCCGCCCGCTCCTGTACGCTATAAAACTTTTCCAGTACTCGCCGCAGCGTTTCGGACCGGTAATCCGCGGTTTTTCCCGCGCGGGTCATTTCATTGTCATACAGGGACAGCAGCTGAGTTTCGGTCATTTCGTTTATGAACGGATCCAGATGAATGCCGGGCATATCGTCGGCATAGCTGTCATACCAGTTCAGGCAGAAGTCCAGGTATTCCTCCCAGGTGCCCGGTACGGCCAGCTGCAGCCGCTCAAAGGTTTCCCGGTAATAGCAGAGCTGTTCCGAGAAAAAGCTCTTCGGGAAGGCGGCCAGCTTTCCGTCCTGCAGGAAGGGCGCGCGGATGTTCGGATACAGTCTGTCACCCCACTTTTTCAGGTCGGCACTGGCGTACAGGTCCGCAAAAAAGCCCTTGGTTTTGAGCATATGCAGCAGGTTCATATCGCGCAGGACATAGACGTCGATATCCGGACGCTGCACCAGCATATCCCGGACGAACTGCTCCTCGGCGGACAGGACGCCCGCGTCGGAAATCTTCAGGGGAATGTCCGGATGGCTCTCGATAAAGGCGGCATATTCTTCGCCGCGGCCGTAGATGTCCAGGATCCGGAGCGAGGTGCTCTGACTGCTTTTTTCAAACGTCCGGATGACCAGCAGGGTGTCTGTGACCAAAGCAATGCCGTTCTCCAGCAGGCAGCAGCCCGCCACGTCGCCCTGGGGAAAGGTGCCCACGGTCTCCGGCCGGCCGTTCTGACGGATCGCCCGGATGCTGTCATCTGAAAGGTAATAAGCAGTGCCGGATGTGGCGTCATACATCAGGCTGGAAAGATAGCTGTCGTCCTCCCCGACGGTGGCCCATACGGTTTCCTTGCCGGTCTGCCTGTCGATCACCTTGAGCAGGACGGTGTTCTTCGGGAAATGCTTTTCGCGCGTCAGCAGAAGGATGCTCCCGTCCTCCAGCACATCCATGGCGATCGGATTTTTTACGGTCACGTCGGAAACGGGAGTTCCCTGCAGGTCGCAGATATGGATCACGGTTTCCGAAAGGCCGTGGCAGTATTCATGCCAGTAAATCAGGCCGTTTTTCGCTCTTGCCTGTTCGATGAACAGATCGTGATCGGCTTTCAGGAGGAAGGCAGTCTCATTGACGAAGGCGCCGCCCTCATCCAGCAGGCGGATCACCCGGGATTCCTCACCGTCCGTGATGCCGTACAGGCACTGCCCGTCGGAGAAAAGGCAACAGAGGTATTTCGGCAGGCCGTCCGCCGGCGCGATCTGCGTCATTTCCGTTCCCCGCGCAGGAAGGGAGTACAGCCCGCTATCCCGGAAAACATACAGGACGCCGCGGTGGCTGCCGACCGCGCTGACATAATCCTTCTGACAGCTGATCGCGCGGGACTCATACGCGGTTTCGGCTCCGGCGGGAACACAGCCCGCCAGCAGAGCGAGGGCGAGCAGCAGGGCAAAAAAACGGTTCTTCATGGGGCACTCCTTTCAGAGAGAAGTCAGGGCATGATCAACAGCTCTTCCATACGCCTGTCCGAGGGCGCCATTTCGAAATGCACATCACCGATCAGTTCGCCCGTGCGGGCATCGATGCGGACAAAGATGTAGAGGGGCGCGCTGCCTCCGAAGGCCTCCCGGTCCTGATCCGACTGCCTGTCCAGCCGGTCAAACTCCCTGTCCGAGACGGCGGCGCCGGAACGGCAGAGCCTGTGGAATTCGGCATCCCCGGCGAGATCATAGACCAGGTCCCAGACAGGCCTGCCGCTGCCGGCGGGAATGTGGGTCACATCCAGATCCAGGCCGATGTGCGCTGTCAGTTCCTTCTTCCAGCCGTCCACGGCCTCAATGGCCCTGATGGCCGCTGATTCCGCTTCTTTCTGGGAAAGGAAGGTCTCATCCGGCAGCACCAGTTCCTGCAGCATCAGGTCCCGGACGGGAACAAGATAGGTGTTATTGGGGTCCGCAAGGTACGCGTTGTCTTCCTCGGACAGGCTCTGCAGCAGAGACAGCCATTTTTCCCGCAGGCGGTAAAGCGCGTCATGGGTATGCGGCGTCAGCTTATACTCGCGGTTCAGGTTTTCGGCGGGGTGTTCCCGGCGCGGCTCGGAAACATGCAGGAAATGACCTTCGGGATCCACGTCGCCGCTGAAACCGCTGCGCATATCCTCCGGCCGAATCTTCCAGGAGACTTCGAAATGCCATGCCCCGGTCTCTTCATTGAATGTCAGATATTCCAGAACCAGCCCATCCCGGGGGCAGCTCATGACCTCTTCCGCCCGGGAGAGAACGATCTCCTGAATCTCCGCCCTGCCCAGCTCCGCATATGCGGGAGTCAGGGAGAAGAATATGCAGACTGCCGTCAGGCAGCAGATCATACGAAGGGATATCCGATTCCGTGTAGATATTTGTTTCATGTTGGTTCCTCCTTGTGCCGGATCACTGCCCCTTCCTGCCGGAAAGGGGCTTTCACTTTATCTGACGAAGGAAACGTCCCGAAATTTGCATTCCGGAGAAAAAACAGTAATGAATATTTCAGGCCGTTTTTCTGTGCATGATGATAAAATGGGGAAAAGAGAAAAAACTATTGTTATTGTATATACAATGTGATAATATCGAGATGAAAAAAGTTGAGTATGGACAGAAAAAGTCCTGCGGGATCTGATCCCTGGAACGATTGGCGTAGAACCGGACGATGTGAGAAGGTGGAATTCAGGGCCGTCCGGAGGCCGAGCATTGACATCAAGGAGGACATAAAATGAGATTCGTAGTCAAAGAAAAGACAAAGGGAGAAAAGAAGTTTAATCAAAGTGAATATGTTGATGGATATCGCCGGGAGAACATCAAACAGATTGGATTAGGAATCAACAGGGTAACGGAGGCCGATTTGCTGGAATGGCTGGATCGGCAGGAAAACAAGCAAGGGTATATCAAACAGTTGATTCGGGAGGATATGGAGAGAAAAAAGAAAGATGAATGACAGCAAAATAAAAACTGCTGTGTTTATCGTACAGATGTCCGCAGATTTATTGCAGGATATATTTAGAAGGAAATGCGGAAGATGAAGCACGGCTTTATAAGCGATATGTATATGCTGCGGGAGCACTGCGACGACACGCAGCACGGGATCATCAGAAAAAAGGACCGGGGCTGACGGGTGTCAGCTCCGGCCCTTGCGTTCTATGCGCTTCAGCGAGTCAGAGATATCGCTGAGATAGTCGATTGGAAATTTGGCTCTCATGATGGCGAAGAAAAGGATCACAGTAGAAAAAATAACTGATGGTACAAGACCAAAGATACAGGTAATGGCACATTGACCGACCACGAATGCTAAGCCAATCAGGATATCCACTGTAATTCAACCTCCTTCATAAATATATTATATAGAAGCCATCTGCCTGTCAAGAAATGAGGAAGTGAGCGCCAATAGCATTCTCTCGTTTTTAAGATGAAGATGATAACTGCTCCTGAAGCCTGTCACTATATTTTTATTTATTCTTATTAAGCAGCAGGGCTTATTTTACGACCTCGGCTACAAAACGGTCAAAGACATCCTCTGAGGTGACCGCTTTCAGGCAGCGGATAAAGATTTCCGCTTTTTCTTCTTCCCCAAGCCAAAGTGCGCCGCCGCTGCTTTCCCAGACGGGAGCCATTTCGGAATTTACGGCTGCATGGAAGGCGGCAAAGGCCTCCACGCCGTAGGTATCACGCAGCCAGGTCAGAAATTTATATCCTACCGGGTATGCCATTTCATGGGACAGATGCAGGCAGAAGGTGTGGCCGAAATCGGCGCGGGCTTCTTCGGAAAGGAAAGACCAGTCAAAGCCGGGATCCTCATACCAGTTGTAACGGCCGGGAAAGCGCGCAATCGTGATCGGCAGGGAAATCATTTCCGCAAAACCTTCATGCCACGGGGAGGATGTCACACTGAAGGTGACAGGATCCATGTATTCCAGGGCATGGGTCCCCTCATGGGAGAGAGCATACCAGTTTTCTTCCTCCGAAAGAAAGCAGCTGTCTTCATTCAGCTCAATGGTAGGCGGTGCTTCACTGTCGAGGAAATAGGGATAAAGGTTTTCCGCAATACTGAGGGCATATTTTGTTTCTCTCGCGCATGAGCCGAGATAGGGCAGGACGGCTTCCTTCACGCTGCTCCACAGTTCCGGCAATTTTTCCGTAAAAGAGACAGGAAGGTCAAAATCCTGCGGTGCCGTTACATCCAAACCCGCAAACTCGAAGTGGTTTACAGTCTGGAAACGGAAATAATTCATAGTCCCGCCGGGAACCACATAATCCTCCAGGGTGACTCTCGGAACCAGAATGCGCCATGTTTCTACGGGCTTATCCGATCGGGAAAGTCCGGTATCGTAGAAATAGGGTAAAAGCATAGTGGCATAATAATCATTGGCGTATTTGTAGGACATGACCACATATGACTGAGGAATGACTACATACTGCGCGGAGACACCATTCTCAAGCTTTATCCATGTTCCTTCTGACGGGTGCCAGACTCCGTTTCCGTCCGAAAAGACCGGAGATGCGGGGAACAGGAAAAGCTTCAGGTCCTTTGCCTTTTCAATGGAAACCTTTTCTGCTTCCTCAAACCGGAATGCGAAAGAACCGGATACTTCCTGCCAGGCGATCAGCCGGTTTTCCGCGTCATAGAAACGCAGAACAGACTCGCCGCCGGTATATCCGGCGCCGTAAACGCCGTCCATTCTTTCCTGCCGGGGACAGAACTCCGCAAACAGTTTACTGGGTACGGCCATCTGCTCTGCCTGAACGGTTCCGGTCTGCTGAATGATGATGCTGCCGATATCCTGATCCAAGTCGGCATTTTGCACGGGGACAGGCTTTCCGGACGGAGCCGGCGCGTTTTCTGTATCCGTGCGGAAGGGCGGCAGTTTTGCTTCCTGGAACTCCGGAACCGTGAAGTCTTCCACCGGCCCGTCGCAGGGGAAGCAGGAGAAACCGTTTTCCCAGGCGTATGACATCAGCAGCCCGTTCCCGGGGGCATAAACGGTACAGTCTGTATTCCGATGGATCGGCTTGTCCAGTTCTGTCACTCCGCGGCCCTCCAGCAGGGATATGCTGCCGCAGTCTGTGAATGCCTCATGCCCGATCTTTTTGACGCTGTCCGGAATGTAGACGTCCCGGCAGAACATATTGCAGAAAGCCTTTTCTCCGATCGTTTCGATCCCGTCAGGGATCCGGACGAAGGTGAGGCCCGCAGGAACGGTGAGCAGCGTTTTTCCATCCATATCTGTCAGAAAGCCGTCCACGGAGGACAGGAAAGTCTGACCGGGCTCTGTTTCCAGACGCCTGAGCCAGTACATGCCCGAGAAGGCGCCCGGCTCCACCCCGGCAACGGGCAGACCATCCAGCTGCGCGGGGATCGTGAGCGTTTCATCCCAGAACTCTGAACAGCCGGTGATGAGACAGCCGCTTCCGTCCTCCGTCGGACGGAAGGTGAATTCCGGATCAGCGGAAGCACAGGCCAGCAGGCAGCAAAGCAGAAGGATACCGCAGGCGGCAAGAAGCTTTTTCATGGTTTTGCATTCCTTTCCCGTACGTCAAAAAGGCCCTTTGGATGACTGTCCCGTCCGCAGCCTCCCGGCTGCAGAGAAACAGGCACGGACAAAAAATATTTTAGCATGGCGGAAGATCCGGCCTGTAAAACAGTCTTTCCGGTATATTTGCAATGCAAACAAAAAGAAAAGGGCAGCTCCGAAACCGGAACTGCCCGTGAAGACGGACGGCATGCGATCCGCCCCGTTATTCCTCCGCGATCTCATAACCGTACATGCCGTCGCGGCCCACCAGGAGGCCTTTGTACAGCTCGACCGACATGATGTACGCGCCCTCGGGCGTTTCAAAGGAATACAGCCATGTGCCGCCGGTGACCATGGTATCGTTTTCCCGCCCGGTGACCACTCCGCGCATGGCCAGCGTGCGGATCCTTTCCGCCTCAGATTCCGAAAGCTCATATTCAACAGGCCCGATCTCGCAGTCCACGGTATAGCCCTTGATGACCGCGGTCTCCAGGGCATCGGGGACCCCGTGGAAGAACTGCCACACCGGAATGCTTTCCGTATTTACCGGAGCCGGTTCCGGATCCTGACGGATTCCCGCCGAAGGAGCGGAGAAGGCCAGAGCAGCGATCAGCAGTACCGCAACGGCTGAAAGAAGACAGAGATTTTTCATGATCGTTTCCTCCCTTGTTCCCGTTCTTTTCCGTTCACTCTGTCAGACGGAGAAGCAGGAGAAAAGTTCCGTGCGGAAGGATTTTTTTATGAATGCTTTATCCTGTTGAGCCGGTCGGAATAAAATGCCTTATTTTTCAGACCTTACCCTGTATTTTGCCGGGTCCTGACTGTATAATCATGCATAAAGAGGGAAGGCGGATAATACGGGGAAGAGGAGAAAGCAGATGATATGTGAAAGACTCGGATAACGCATGGATGAAGGACAGACGGTCCGGCGCGTTACCGGATAAACGGAGGAAGGAGAACGACATGGGCAACAGTGAGATCAAAACAAATCTGCTCCGCGCGGAGCCTGATTACAGGAAGAGGATGGGGAGCTATACGCTCCGCGATACGCTGACCGCGCTGGGATACTATCTCCTGATGATGGCCGCATATTACTTCATGGGAAGGCACATGGCCGCGACAGGGCAGTATTACGTGGTGCCGGTGAACTTCATCGGGATGATCCTGATCCCGCTGCTGATCTGCCGCAGGCCTTCAGCCCTGGGCCTCTGCAGGAAGAACCTGAAGAAGTCTCTGACAGTTTCGGGCATTCTCGGAGCGCTGATCCTGCTCGGTATCGCGGTCGTGCCCGGCATGATCTCCGGGGCGCGTCTGCTGCCCCTTCCGAAGCTTGCGTACAATCTGATGTACTATCTGATCGTGATCGGGCTCTCCGAGGAGATCGCTTTCCGGGGGTTCATTCAGCCAAGGCTTTTCCCGGCCCTGAAGAGGGAATGGCTCGCGGTCCTGGCCGGAGGGGTCCTGTTTGTGCTGTCGCATTATCCTTTTCAGATGGCCATGCGGAATATGTCCTTTACGGAATACCTGCCCACCTTCCTTGAGAACGCGCCGTTCCAGTTCCTCTGGCATCTGGTGTTCACGGCGCTGTACCGCCGGTATGACAATATCTGGGGCAGCGCGCTGCTGCACGGCCTGATCGATATGAGCATGGGCCTTTTCGCCTGACGCAGGGCTTCTCCTGTGCTGTTTGCGCATTTGCCGGAAATAGGCTATTATAAAAAAAGAGATGAAAAGAAAATGACCGGAATGCAGGAGGTGCGATATGGCCTGGAAACGTCTGTATTCACTGCCGGGGGCCTATGGGGCCACCAACTATTATGATGAGGAAAACCGCTTTGTCGGTTTCAGTATGCCGGGAGCCGGAGATTCCGTGACCTATTACAATCCGGACGGAACGGTTTCCGGCTACAGTCTGGAGAGCGCCTTCGGCGGACGCGCCTACTACAGCCCGGACGGAACGACCCAGGGCTACAGCGCGCCCGGCGCCTTTTCCGCCACCAACTTCTATTCGCCGGACGGGCAGCTGAGCGGCTATAGTATGCCGGGCGTGCCGGGCGGGGCGAACATCTACAAAGAGGACAGCCCGGAGGAGCCGGATCCCTTTGAGGATGAGGACACGCCGGATGAGCCGGAGCCCTTCGATCCGCTGAATGCGCTGGATCCTCTCAACCAGATCGATCCCCTGGGCGACGGCTATGATATCGATCCCTTCGACGCGGAGGACAGGGGAAGGTACTGAAACGTTATCTGTTCACAAGATAAGGAATGCCGTTTTCCCGGGCATACCGGGCCGCTTCATTTTCAGAATCGCAGATGAAGGAAAGATTCGGGCAGTTCGCGAACGCGCCCGCGCCGATCTCTGTAATCGTATACGGCATGAAGATCTCAGCCAGCGCCGGGCAGTCACGGAAGGCACCGGCCCCGATGCCTGTCACCTGATATCCGAAATTTACTGTGGAGAACCCGGTCCCGGCGAATGCTTCCGCCGGGATCTCTTTCAGCTTGCCGGGCAGAGCAAGCACGCCCTCGGCATACACGGTCACGGGGATTTCAACGGTTCCGTCTTTCAGGGTGCCGCGGAGGACGGTCGACCCCGCCGCCTTGGGAATGAGCATTGGTCTTTGGTCGCATTCCGCGATCTCCGGATCATCCGTGGTCCATTCTGTGCCTGAAGGCCATATGTCCCAATCAGAGTAACTGCCGGACAGAACAAATTTGATCTCATCCACAAGGTAGAGCCCGTTATTTATACCAATCCCGGGGAAGATGATTTTCTTGTGGTGCGGGAACAGAGTCGTCGGGACCTGGGTGGCATAAAACGCGTTGCTCCCAACGGAATTCAGGGAATCCGGAAATTCAAGGTTCTTCAGCGCGTAGCAGCCATAGAATGCCATATCCTGGATATCCGTCAGCGTTGAGGGAAGGTTTACCTTTCTCAGAAGCTGGTTATTCTGGAACGCCCTTTCGCTGATGATCTGGAGCCCCTCCGGGAGGCGCACTTCCTCCAGAAAGGTCTTTGAATCATAATCCATATTTACATAGCAGAAAATATCGTATGGCAGATGGGTCATCCCGGCTTCCACCGTCACTGTATCGATCATGCTTCCCACATGGACGTATTGCGCCGAGGTGACGGTTTTCGGTATCGTCAGAGAGGTGACCTTTGTGTTTCCGGCAAGCAGGCACCATCCGAGCTCTTCAACTTTTGAGGGCAGTGTCAGGCTTTCCAGACCCGAACGGTCCACATCGTCCTCCGTAACCACTACTGCAGCTCTGGGAGCATAGATCGGCCCACCGTTCGCGGCAAAGGCCCTCATCCCGATCGACAGGATGGAATCCGGGAGATAGATCTGCTTCAGCGATCCGCATGCCGCGAAGGCAGCGTCCCCGATCGACTGCACCGTATCGGCGATCGTTACGCTGCTCAGCTTCCGGGCTCTTGCACAGGCATAATTGTCGATGGCTGTGATCCCACGGCTGAAGGTCAGGCTTTCCACGGCGCTTTCCGCCAGCATGCCGTCCGGCCACTGGGAGGGCTCCTGAAGGACAATATTATTCTCGGCGCCCACCCCGTCCCAGTCCTGCGCGGACCTCATCCATCCGCCCATCTGACGCAGTTTTCCGGGAAGGACAAGGCTCCTGACGCCCTTGTTTCCCGCAAGCACCCTTGAACCGAGAGCTTCCAGGGAGGACGGCAGCTCCAGCACGGTCAGCCCTGAATCCGAGAAAGCATAGGAGCCGATACAGCGGACGCTGTCCGGGATGTTGATGCTCTGAAGGTATGAGCAGCCGTCGAATGCGTGGTCCCAGATGCTCAGCAGCCCGGAGGGCAGGCTCACTTCGCCGACGCGCTTCGCATAGCTTGCATGCCAGGGCGCATCGGTCATGAGGCCTGAGCCGGTGATCTCCAGCAGCCCATCCGCGTACAGCGTGTATTCCAGGTCCGGCCCGCAGGAACCTTTTTTCAGTTCGGTGTGCGTCCAGTGGGCATACAGGGTCTGGGGACCGTCCTCCATGAATCTGGAATAGGGATAAACCCGGGTGCCGCCCTCGCGGTCGGTGAACCATCCGTCAAAGGTATATCCGAACAGATAGGGCCTCGGCATATACTCGTACCGGGCGGTCTTATGAACGGACATCCAGGTCGTGTATTCACCGGATCCGTTGATCTCATATACCAGCTCGTCATCATCGTCGAGCATGAATACCGTGCCGCCGTTCGCGTTGAAGGTCACCTGATAGGCCGGCTGCAGCAGGGGATCGTCCTCGTCCATCCGCAGCAGCCTGTCTGTTTCTTTCCGGATGCTTCTGACCTCCTTCAGCCAGTCCCGGATATATCCGCAGTCCGCTTCGGCCGCCAGGGAATCGAGCCCGCCGATCAGCGTGCTGAAAGCCACGCCGTTCATGTAATCCACGGCCCAGTTGTTTACGGACAGATACCCCAGGATGTCCGACACAAGGAAATCTTTCGCCATGTTTCCCAGCGTTTCGTACCAGGGGGTATTGAGCTGGTCCAGATAGAAGCGTTTGCCCATCTTCAGGGCGGCCAGCCCCGCCTTATTTCCCTGGACGGTCAGGATGAAGCTAACCGCGTCGTTCACATCCGTGAACTCATTATGCGCCATATATGCTTCCTGAAGATCCCAGGTGATGGCGATCTGCATGCTGTGGCTTCCGCTCCAGGCCTGGGTGTAGATAAACTCCTCCAGGGAAAGATCCGGGAAAACTCCCTTCATCGCTTCGTCGGCCACGGTATCCGCAAAGGTGTTTGCGATCCCTTCCACATCCCCCTTCAGCGCCTCGGCGAAAACGCTGACGAATGCTTCGGTATAGCTGATCATCGTGCCGGAATAATCGCTGTACAGCTGTGCCTGCCTCAATGTGGACTCATAGGAATCCTGATCCCGGTTCAGCAGGTTTCTGTAGGATTCCAGGGAGCCGTCGCTGTCCTTCAGGGAGCTGTAGAGGTCATTGGCCCGGGCAAGGAGCTGCATTTTGTAAACTTCATCCGGGTCCAGCGCGCCGCTGTCCCCGTCCGCGAAGGCCGCGCCGATCACCGCAGCTGTCAGCAGAGCGGTAAGCAAAGCGAACAGCATCTTCATCCGTCGGAAAATGCCATGGCGTACAGGAATCGTGCCGCGCGCGCGATCAGAAATTCTGTTTCCGGCTGTGTTCGCATGCATTCCGGTCTTCCTCCAAACCTTTATGAATCAGTTTTTCAATATTTACGAATAACATATTTGTTCCATTATATAGGAAAGGGAGTGAGGATTCAAGGAGCAGGCGGGAACGCCAATCCAAAAAGACAGCCGCAGACCATTGCCAGGAATATCAGATTCGTTTAATATAGAATCCACTATGATCCAATAAAGGGCAGGAAGGAAACATGATTCAGAACAAACGTGATCTCGGAGGATTGAGAACAAAGGACGGGAAAACCGTCCGCCTGGGCATGATCGTCCGCTCGGCGCAGCTGAACGAGGCGGAGGAGGCGGATCTGGAAGGGATCGCTTCCATTATCGACCTGCGGACGCCCGGAGAACGGCAGCAGATGCCGGACAGTACCTGCGGAAGGGAATACCTGACGCTGCCGGTCTTTGAACAGATGAACGAGGGCATCAGCCATGAGGAGGAGACGAAGCAGATGCCCCTGCCGGATATGGCGGTGCTCTACGGCATCATGATGAAGGTATACGCCGATTCCTTCCGGAGGATCGTGCTGGCCATTCTGGAGCACGATTATACGAAGGGGGCCGTGCTGTGGCACTGCACGGAAGGCAAGGACCGCTGCGGGATGACGACAGCCCTGATCCTGGAGGCGCTGGGCGTGGACCGGGAGACCATTCTGGAGGATTATCTGAAAACGAACCTGATCAACAAGCCCAAGGCGGCCGCCCTCCGGGAAAGAGTGCTGGCTTCCCAGGGGAAGGAAATGGCGGACGCGGTCTATCAGGCGTATATCGCGGATGAAAAGTATCTGCGCTCGGCCTGGAAGGAAATGGGCAGCGACTACATCACCGGACGGCTGAACATTCCGGAGGAGAAGCTGGAGGCCTTCCGCAAAACCGTGCTGGAATGAGCCGGATGAAGCTGTGAAAGAGAAAAGGTGAAAAGGAATATGAAAACACTCGGGAATTTGCTTTGGTTTATCTTCGGGGGCTTTATCAGCGGCCTGCTGTGGCTGGTCGCGGGACTGCTCTGCTGCCTGACGGTGGTCGGCATTCCGCTGGGCAGGCAGTGCTTCAAGTTTGCGGGCCTGTCCTTCTGGCCCTTTGGGAAGGAGATCCTTCCCGGCGGGGGAGCCGTTTCCACGCTGGCAAACCTGATCTGGATCGTCTGCTGCGGCTTCTGGATGGCAGTCACGAATCTGGCCTTCGGCTTTATCTGGTGCTGCACGTTGATCGGTATTCCCTTCGGGAAGCAGTTCTTTAAGATCGCAAAGCTGGCGCTGACACCCTTTGGCGCCAGAATCATCCGCAGATAACACCGGAACAAAAACGCGCTCTGCCACAGGACAGAGCGCGTTTTGCATGTCAGCGGGAGCTTTTTTCACCGGCAGCTTTTTTCAGCAGGGCGGCGGCCTCCCTGCACCATTTCAGATAGGCCTCGTAGGAACGGATGCCGAAGGTCACCGTCAGGTAGTAGTACAGGTGATCCTTCTGATCCAGTACTTTTTCCAGATTGTCCCGGCAGAGCCGGAGCAGCTTCAGGTTCTCCTCCGTTTCCTTTTCAAAGGCGCGGACCGTTTTCAGGGTGACCTCCGGCTCCGCGATCCCGCCGAAAAAAATCTTCAGCAGGGATTCATATTTCAGGTCGTTGGCGGCTTTGGACTGCTCCAGCCACGCCAGCAGGCTCTGCCGCCCGGCTTCCGTAATGGAATAGACGGTCTTCTCCCGGGCGCCTTCCGTGCCTTCCTCCGCTGCCCGGACCACAAGGCCTTCCTGCTCCAGCGAGAGCAGCGCCGGATAGATGCTGCCGAAGCTCCCCTTCCAGAAAAAGCTGATGGCCCCGTCGATCATCTTTTTGATGTCGTAGCCGGTCAGGTTTTCATGTGCCAGCAGCCCCAGGATCACATGATCGATCTTACGGTCTTTCCCCATTTCGGATCTCCTCCGCAAACGCGCTGATCTTCTCTTCGTTCTCTTCCGCTTTGCCGTATTTCCGGTCCGCCAGCGCGGCGGTGTGCTTCAGGTTCGGCAGCTTTTTCCGGAGAGCATCCAGACATTTGTCATTGTCGCCCCCGCCGCTCAGGGTAAAGACCGCCGTGACCTTTTCCGCGATTCCCTTCGCCGCCAGCACCGTATTCATCGGGGCGGCGCACAGGCCTGCCCAGATGGGCGTGCCGAGGATCAGCTCGTCGTATTCTTCCGGCCGGACGGCGAGGCCCGTGATCCGGGGCTTTATTCCGAACGCCGCCTGAAAGCCGCCTTTCAGGATCTGACTCTTAAAGGAGTCCGGCATGGGCCTGGCTGTTTCCACCCGGATCAGCTCCGCCTGCAACAGGGCCGCGAGCTTTTCCGCCGCCTCCTTTGTATTGCCGGACAGGGAATAATAAACGATCGCTCTTTTCATGCCTGTTTCCTCCATTTCATCTGATATTTAACACTCTTTTCGGACATTCATCCTCGCAGGCGCCGCACCGGATGCATTCCGTGCAGCTTGTTCTTTTTGTTTAGATATATCAAATTGATATATCGCTTTGATATAATAATCACCTTCCTCACTTCTGTCAAGCGGAAAAAGCTGTCAGCGAGACAGCCCCGGTGACAAAGGGACTGAATGAAGGACGCCCCCCTCTGTGTCCGGTTTAAGCATATCATTTCGTTTTGACAGAGCGCGGGAGGTGCGATAAAATTCTGAAAAGAGAAGATCCGGGAGGGGAAAGAGATGCCGCAGGGAAGATATGACAAGCTGGTTGAAGAGCTGCTGGAAAAGCCGTGCCGGGTCGTCGATATTCTGCCGGAGAGGGTGCCGGCGGAAGCCGGTGAACGGTATTTCACAGTGGAGAAGTATTTCCGCAGGGCGGAGAGGCTCGGGGAGCTGTACCGGAAATTCGCGGAGATCCTGCTGAAGCTGAATGGCTACGATGACATGTCGGTATCCTTTGACGGCGGGGAGACCTGGGAGACGAATCCGGATCCGGAGGACTTTGCGGAGCGGGTGACCGGCCTTTCCGGCGGAGCGTATCTCCGGGTGCTGTTTGAGGCCCGGGGCGTAATGATCGACCTGGATGCCGGGGATTTCTATATGGCCGTGTTCGGCGCGGAGAAAGCGCTGACGGACAGACTGCGGAAGCTTTCCGCGGCGGAGGGGCTTTTCTTCCGGAGCCCGGAGGGCGAATGAAACAGTATATACAGTATTATCCGGATACCCCCGTCGGAGATCTGGCGCTGACGGCGGATGAGGTGGGCCTGACAGGCCTGTGGCTGGGTCGGAAAGACTTTGCCGCAGAGGAGTTCGAGGAAAAGGACCTGCGCGTTTTCCGGCAGGCGAGGGAATGGCTGGATGCCTACTTTGCCGGCAGGGAACCGGAGACGGAGGTGCCGCTGCACATGACCGGGTCGGATTTCCGGAAAAGGGTCTGGGAAAAGATCCGTGAGATCCCTTACGGAAGGACCGTGACCTATGGGGAAATCGCGAAAAGCCTGGAGGCGGAAAACGGGGGAAAGCGCGTGTCCGCCCAGGCGGTGGGCGGCGCGGTCGGGCGCAATCCGGTTCCCGTTATCGTGCCCTGCCACCGGGTGATGGGCGCGGGCGGCAACCTGACCGGCTACGGCGGAGGGATCGGAAGGAAGATCGCTCTGCTGAAGCTGGAGGGCGCCTGGCAGGAAGGCTTTTATATTCCCTGAAAGGAGATCTGTCCATGCTGAAAAAGATCGGGGAACTGGCCCGGGAGGCCGGCAGGATGATGCTGGAGTTCCGGGACGCGGCCAGCCATAAAAAGGAAGGGCATTTCAATTATGTGACGGATACCGACGTGGCGGTGCAGGAGTTCCTGCAGAAGGAGCTGACGCGCCTGCTGCCCGGGAGCCGGTTTTTCGCCGAGGAAAAGGAAAACGAGCCACTGACGGACGCACCTACCTTTGTGGTGGATCCCATCGACGGTACGCTGAACTTCATGCGCCACCGGAATGCTTCCGCGGTGTCCATCGCACTGCTGGAGGGGAAGAAGCCGGTGACGGGCGTGATCTGCGACCCCTATGCGCAGGAGACGTATACGGCGGAAGCGGGCAGGGGCGCATTCCGGAACGGGGAGAGGATCTTCGTTTCCTCCGTGCCCTTCGATCAGGCAATGGTGGCCTTCGGCACCTCGCCGTACAATCAGGAGCTGGCGCAGCGCACGATGAAGGCTGCCACCCGGTTCCTGCTGGAGGCCGGCGACCTGCGCCGCTCCGGCTCCGCCGCGCTGGATCTGTGCCAGATCGCCTGCGGACGGGCGGATGTTTTCTTTGAGCTGCGGCTGCAGCCCTGGGACGTGGCGGCCGGTTCGCTGCTGGTAAAGGAAGCTGGCGGGCTTTTCTTCTCCCTCGGGCATGACGATCCGTATTACGATTCCGCCTGCGGTGTGCTGGCCTGTAATGGACCCTGCGCTGAAAAGTCGCTGGAGATCATCCGCGATTTTCTTGCGTGAGCCCGGCCTGTTCCTCCGCTTCATACAGCGCGGAATATCCGGCGCGATAAAACAAGGCAGGACTTTATGTCCTGCCTTGCCGGTTTTTGGGGGACCGGTCAGATAAGATGCCTGTAAAGCTGAAACCGGACCGCATCGGAATGGATAAATTCACCGCTGTCCATCATCCGGAAGAGCTCCTCCTCCGTGACCCATTTCGCCTCCGTGACCTCCTCCGGCTGCAGCCTGAGATCGGAGATCCGGGCGTCCTTCCGGATCAGGAAAACGTCCAGAAAATAGTTTTTATTCGCATAGGTGGCCAGCAGGCGGGGTTCCTTCTCCGTCACGCGGAGGCCGAGCTCTTCCCCGACCTCCCGGATCACGGCCTGCAGCGTGGTTTCCCCGGCGAGCACTCCGCCCCCGCCGAATTCCCACAGGCCGCCCCGCTTCTTGGCCGGGTGGCGGCGGGAGATCAGGAACTGTCCGGCGGAATTCATGACCCAGAAATCGCAGCAGACATAGTATTCCCCCTCCTGAAAGGGGTCGCCGCGGCGGATCGTCCGCCCGGTGAGGTTCCTGTCCCGATCGTAGATATCCCAGTATTCAGCCATATTTATTCCTCCCTGTCCGCCGGCTGCGGACCTGACTGTATTATGACATCCGGCGGCGCGGTGTGCAAGGGGAACGGGAAATAACCGGGACCGCGGCCGGAATCACGGGAAAAGTTGTCAGAAAGGGAAAGCTGAAATATAATAACGGACAGAAGAAAACGGAGGGGGACGGGAGCATGAAGCAGGCAGCCAGACAGATCGCGGTTTGCGCCATCGGCCTGATCCTTCTCTGTCTTCTCTGCCGTCTGACGCTGTTCAGCGGCTACACGGCGTATATCGACAGGGAATCCATGTACGGATACAGGCTGGAGGAACTGAGCCTTGCCGTGGAGGATGGCAGCGCGGCCCTGCTGGGGCCTGCCGAGGTGACGGGCGAAAGGCTGCGGTTCAGCGTCATTCCGGAGCGGGAGGGCGAGATCTGGGTCGCCGTCAGAGGCCCGGACGGGAGGACAGTAACATACCGCCTTTTCCGTGTCGGCCGGTTCCTGACCGTATATGATATGAATACCGGCAGCTTCACCGGCGATACGGCGGTGCTGATCGCCGTCACGGTTTTCTGGCTGCTGGTCACGCTGATCATGATCCGGCAGTTTCTGCTGGCAAAGGGTCCGGCTTTTTACAGCTACAGGACGGTTTATTTTTCCGGCTTTTCGATTTTCTCTTTTTTCACCTTTGCGATGATGCTGACCGTGACGCTGAGGCGACTCATTTCCCCCGAACAGTTCCAGATGCTTTCCGCTTACAGCGCCATCCGCAGCGCCAGCAGCCGGTTCATGAAGCTGACGGCGCTGCCGGTGCTGGCATTTGCCGGCGCCATGGCGGCCAGCAATCTGATGCTTCTGCGCCACGCGACGCCCCGGGTCCGGAATGTACTGGGGCTGCTGATCGCCCTGCTGATCCTTGGCGGGGAGGCGGCGGGCTTCTGGCTGTACAGCAGGGATATCGCCGGATCCGAAATGGAGATCCGGCTCTGGAACACACTGGAGAATGTGTACGCGACTGCCTTTGTCTATTTTGAATGCATCCTTACGGGCGCCGTGATCTGCGGGATCCTCGCAGCCCGGCATGAACCGACGCCGGACCGGGATTTTATCGTCATCCTGGGCTGCTGGTTCCGGAAGGACGGAAGCCTGCCGCCGCTGCTGCGCGGACGGGTGGACCGGGCGATCGCTTTCTGGCGGATGCAGAAGGAGCTGACCGGAAAGGAAGCGATCCTGATCCCCTCCGGAGGGCAGGGGCCGGACGAGCCCATGCCGGAAGCGGAAGCCATGAAAAGATACCTGCTGGAGCAGGGCATCCCGGAGGAAAGGATCCGGACAGAGGATCAGTCCCGCAACACCCTCCAGAACATGGCGTATTCCCGCAAAATCGCGGAGGAGATCGATCCGCGGGGGAAGGCGGCCTTCGCCACCACGAATTACCACGTGTTCCGCAGCGGCGTATGGGCCGGAGAGGCCGGCCTGAAGGCGGAGGGAATGGGCGGAAAGACCAAATGGTGGTACTGGCCCAACGCCTTTATGAGGGAGTGCCTGGGTCTGCTGCAGAAGCGATGGATGCAGGAACTGATCGGCCTGATCCTGCTGGCGGCCTTCTTCGGCGCCCTTTCCATGGCGCTGCTGTGAAAAAAGAATACAAAAAAACGCTCTGCCCGGAGGCAGAGCGATGTTTTTTCCTTCGGCTTAGTCCGCCGCGGGAGCGAAGAAGCTGATGGGGGTGGCGCCGGTCATGGCATCGGCAGCCAGCAGGGTCACGGGAGCCTCCTCGATGTGGAGGGTCTTGAACTCTGCAGCGTAGCCGCTCTCGGTCACGAAGGAAACAGTCATGCTGTAGCCCTCGGTCTTGTTGCCGGGCACGGTGCGGGTCACCTTCAGGCTGGCATCGGCGGCAAGGCCCGCGCCGGCCAGGTTGAGGCCCTTTTCGCCGGTGGTGTTGTCGACCAGGTACAGCTCGGTCACGGTCTCACCGGTCTTGTTGTAGATCGTATATTTGCCGGTCTGGGCATCGGCGGCGTAAACGGCGGCCAGCACGCCCTTGACGTAGTTCACGGAGTCCACCAGCGTGGCGCCGGAAACGGCATCAACGAATACGGCGGGTTCATAGCCGGTCACGGCTTCCAGCTGAGCGGCGGTCTTGCCGATCACAAAGGCTTCCAGAGCGGCAAAGTTGTCCGCGATGGCGACGGTGGAGCCGGCGCGGGTCATGTTGGCGCTGTAGTAGTCGCTGTTGACCTTCTTGGAGGCCAGGACGTTGCCTTCTTCAGCTCCGACGATGGAAGCGCCGAAATCGGCATCGCTGTTCGGCACGCCGACAACGCCTTCACCCTTCATGACCTGGAACTCGTCGATCTTGGCGGCGACGATCTTGTCACCCTGCATGGCAACGGTGATCACGGCGAAGCCGCGGGTGCCGTGGGCGGCGTATTCCACCTGACCCATGCGGATGGGCTCGGCGTCATCGGCCAGAGCGACGGCAGAGAGCAAAAGAAGAGCGGAAAGTACAATTGAGATGATCTTTTTTACCATAGCAAAATACCTCCTGTAAAAACAATGGGTGCTGGCTGATCACGGTCTGTTTTTATCCCGTTCTGCCTTACGATTTATTATATACGAGCATCCTCATATAAGTAAATAGATTTTCAAAAGAATCCTGTATCCAAAGAAGCGGTTTGGCAATTCCGGCTGTTTGGTGTAATATACCTGACAGAGAATGGACCGGAGGGGAAACGGTATGAAGCAGGGGATCCTTTTTGATCTGGACGGAACGCTGTGGGATTCCGGGGAGGGTGTGGCCGAATCCTGGAATGAGGCGCTGGCACAGCTGGGAGAAAAGGAACGCGTGACGACGGAGGACATCCACGGGGTGATGGGCAAAACGATGGCGGACATCGCGAGGCTGCTGTTTCCCCGGGATGAGTTTGCGGAATCCATGCGCATCATGGACTACTGCGCGAACTGTGAGAACGAGTATCTGCGCGTGCACGGAGGAACCCTCTACGAGGGTCTGAAGGACGTGCTTTCGGCCCTGAAAAAAGCAGGCTTTTTCCTGGCCATCGTCAGCAACTGCCAGAAGGGTTACATCGAAGCCTTTCTGGAGTACCACCGCCTGGCGGAATACTTTGATGACACGGAAAACTACGGTCGCACCGGGCAGGGAAAGGCGTACAACATCCGCCTGCTGAAGGACCGCAATCATCTGGACCGGGCATGGTATGTGGGCGACACGATGGGCGATTACGAGGCGACCGTGGAGGCGGGCTTGCCCTTCATCCATGCCGCCTACGGTTTCGGCACCGTGCCGGAGGGCACGCCGGCGGTCCGGGACCTGCGGGAGCTGCCCCGGCTGATGGAATCGCTCCGCGGCTGATTTTCCCCGTTTCTGAAAAAATTGCACAAAACGGCACTGACTAAATTCATCATACCCCGATCCTTTTTCTCCGGAGGGGGACTTATCAGGTGTAAATGCATTTACACGAGAAAATCCGGAATGCAGCCCGAAGGGCCTGTATCTCATGACGGACGAATGATCAAAAAACCGCCGGCAGAAATGCCGGCGGATCTTTTACATAAGGAGGATCAGTCCTTCGCCTGTGCGGCGCAGAGAGCTTTGGCGACCTCAGCGCCCACGGCAACGTTGTTGTAGACCAGCTGGATGTTGGCCTCAAGGCTCTTGCCGCCGGTCAGTTTCTGGATCCTGTCCAGCAGGAAGGGCGTGATGGCCTTGCCGCGGATGCCCTTTTCGGCGCATTCCTTCAGGGCCGCGTCGATGTTGGCGTTGATGTAGTCCAGATCCATGGCGTACTGCGCCGGGATCGGGTTTGCCAGCAGCATGCCGCCCTTCAGGCCGCAGGCCAGCTTGGCGAGGAAGGCTGCCGCCACATCCTCAGGGCCCTCCATGCGGTAGTCGACACGGAAGCCGGAGTGGGTGGTGTAGAAAGCGGGCATTTCCTCGGTCCGGTAGCCCAGCACGGGCACGCCCTTGGTTTCCAGGTATTCCAGGGTGAGCCCGATATCCAGGATGGACTTGCAGCCGGCGCATACGACCAGCACGGGCGTCTGGGCCAGCTCCTCCAGGTCGGCGGAGATGTCCATGGTGGTTTCGGCACCGCGGTGCACGCCGCCGATGCCGCCGGTAGCGAAGATCTTCACGCCGGCCGCGGCAGCGGCGATCATGGTGGTGGTCACGGTGGTGGCGCCGTCCATGCCGCGGGCGAGCAGCACGGGCAGGTCACGGCGGCTGGCTTTGGGCACGTCCAGACCGCGTTTGCCGAGATATTCGATCTGCTCCTTCGTGCAGCCGACGGTCATCCTGCCCTGAATGACCGCGATGGTGGCAGGCACGGCGCCGTGCTCCCGGATGATCTCCTCCACGCGCAGAGCGGTCTCCACATTCCTGGGATAGGGCATGCCGTGGGAGATGATCGTGCTCTCCAGCGCGACCACGGGACGGTTTTCCTTCAGGGCGCTTTGCACCTCGGGGGATACGGACAGATAACGGTTCAGATCGTTCATGGATATTGCCTCTCTTTCTTTTACAAACCGATAATCAGGAATCAGAGGGTTCGCGTTTCGCGTTTTGCATACGGGCGCGGAGCTTTTCCGCGCTCATGGCGGGATGCACGGTGGCGGCGCTCTCGGCGGTCAGGGACGCGGCGGAAAGACCGGCCAGCGCGGTCTCCCTCAGGCTCAGGCCTTGCAGGAAGCCCCATACCAGCGCCGCCATGAAGGCGTCGCCGCAGCCGGTGGTGCTGACCGGGGT
Source organism: Clostridia bacterium (assembly GCA_017509255.1). Lineage (GTDB taxonomy): Bacteria > Bacillota > Clostridia > Christensenellales > Aristaeellaceae > Aristaeella. Next base: position 50,802 of record JAFWQA010000002.1, read on the forward strand.
GCCGGGGACACAGGGCAGGAGCGCCTCCTCCTCCGCGGATACCGCGCACACGCCCTCTGCGCCCAGGGAGATGAACGCCCGCCCGGCGCCCTGCCGGATCAGGCAGCGCCCGGCCGCGAGCGCGTCCTCCTTCGTATGCACGGGGATGCCGGTGAGCAGCTCCGCCTCCAGCCGGTTCGGCTTCAGTGTGTGCACCCGGCGCAGAATGCCGCGGAGCTTACCCGCCTTGGCGGTAGAAACGGGATCGCAGAAGAGCGGGGAGGTACAGTTCTCCGCCAGATACTTCAGCGTTTCCGCCGGGATGTTCGTGTCCGCGACCACGGCCGCGGCGCCCCGGAGCAGGTCCAGGTTCCCTTCCAGATACGCGGGGGTGACAAGCTCCGTCACAGCCATGTCGGACACGGCCAGCGCCATGTCCCCGCGGGGATCCGCGATGTACAGGTACACGGAGGTGGGCTTTTCCGGCGTGATCAGGGCGCGGGAAAGATCCATGCCCGCGGCTTTGCAGGTGTCGGAAACCAGCCGCCCGTTGACATCGTTTCCCCAGGCGGAAAGCAGCTTCACGTCCGCGCCGAGCAGGCACAGGTTGTGGGCGATGTTCCGCCCGACCCCGCCGACGCTCGCGGAAACAAAACCGGGATTCGAGTCCCCGGGGACCAGCTCCGCGGCGGAACGCCCGCCGATGTCAACATTGACACCGCCGATCACTGCGATATAGGGAGCTTTTCCGGAGAAGGGAATCTGCCCGGGATTCACTGCCGTCACGGTTCCTACGCACCTCTTTCTTACCCCGAAAGCATAAGCGTTTTTCAGGCACAAGTCAAGTGCCGGACAGAGCTGTCCGGCACGGCAGATCAAGGCTGGAGGGGTGAAAACCTTACGCGTTTTCCGGGGCGGAAAGCCGCTCCCGCGTCAGGTCCCTGACCCATTTGTATTTCCGGAAATGCGCCATCACCCACGGGATCTTGCCGACCTCGTCCAGGCAGGTACAGGCGTACACCAGCCACACGGGCCAGTGGAAAACGAAGGTGCCCAGCACGGCCAGCGGCAGGGCGATGCCCCACATGGTCACGGCCAGACTGTACATGTCAAACAGCGTATCGCCGCCGGCACCGAAGATGCCGTTGATGGTGATGGTGTTGACCACACGGCCAACGGTGTAGACGGACATGACGATCATCATGCTGTGCAGGTAGGCCGCGGCGGTGTCGTTCAGCCGCACCACGGACATCACCAGCGGCGTGATGGCGAACATCAGCAGGGAGGTGCCGATGCCCACGAAGAAGGACATTCTGACCAGCCTTGTTCCGTACAGCTTTCCCTTTTCCAGGTCGCCGGCGCCCAGCGCGTTGCCCACGAGAATGCCGCCGCCGTTGGCCAGGCCGTTGCACAGGCAGCAGACCAGCTCGATCACGGAGGAGGCGACGGAATTGGCTGCCGGAGCATCCTGATCGATATGCCCCATGAAGGAGCTGTAGGCGGTGAAGCCGACGCCCCAGAGCAGGCTGGCGCCAAGCAGGGGAAGCATGCACCGCGTAAAGTCACGGGAAAGGACCTGATCCCGCAGGAAAAGGTTCCGGTAATCCGGGCGGATGTAGTTTTTGCGGAAGGAACAGGCCAAGGCCCACGCCGCCTCGACGATCCGGGCGATCAGGGTGGCCAGCGCCGCGCCCTGCACGCCCATGGCGGGAGAACCGAGCAGGCCGAAAATGAACACGGCATTCAGCGCAATGTTGATCACCACGGCGGTGGAACTGATCACGGCCGTATCCCCGGCGTGGTCGCTGATCTTGAGCAGGGCCAGATAACACTGGCTGAACCCGGTGATGAGATAGCTCCATGCCGCGATGCGCAGGTATTCCGCGCCGATGCGGTTCAGCTCCGCGTCATTGGTGAAGGCGCGCATCATGATATTCGGGATGAATTCGCACGCGGCGAAGAAGAGGACCGAGGTCACGCCGCAGATGCGCAGGGCAATGGAAAACAGGCGGTCTATGGCGCCGCGGTCCTTTTTGCCCCAGTACTGCGCGCCGAGGATGACCAGCGCCGCCACCACGGAGGACACGACCATGTTCTGCAGAAACTGAAACTTGGTGGCCAGGGAAACGGCGGCCATGGCATTCTGCTCCACGCCACCGAGCATCAGCGTGTCCGCCACGCTGACCGCGGAAAGCATCAGGCTCTGCGCCGCGATGGGCAGCGCCAGCCTGGAAAGATTTTTCATGAATACCCGGTCCGAAAGCATCATGGGTGTTCTTCTCCGATCCCGTTCTGCGCGGAGAATCCCCGCGCGACGGCGACAGTGTAGCACAGAAGGAAGAAAATGACAACGTTTGCAGAACAATTGTCAGGCGCCCGGAAGCGTGGTAAAATAGCCGGGACGGGAGCGAAAAATACAAACGCAAAGGAGATACGCATATGCGTTTTGGCGGACTGATCTTCCAAAAATGGAACACCCCGGAGGAATGGACCCGGGCGGCAAAGGAGATGGGCTACAGCGCCGTGTATTTCCCCGTGGACCATACCGCGCCGGTCAGCGTGATCGACAGCTATGTGAAGGCAGCGAAGGATGCGGACCTTGTGATCTGTGAGATCGGCATCTGGAACAACCTGCTGGATCCGGACAAAGTGAAGCGGGAGCAGGCCTTCAGCCGCGCGGTGCACCAGCTGGAGCTGGCGGAGTATACGGGCGCCAACTGCTGCGTCAATACTGCCGGCACCTACAACCCGAATATGTGGGACGGGCCGCACCCGGACAACTTTACGAAAAGAGCCTTTGACGATATCGTTTCCTGCACGCAGCGGCTGATCGACACCGTGAAGCCGCTGCGCACCTTCTACACGCTGGAGCCGATGCCCTGGATGTATCCGGACACGCCGGAGTGCTGCCTGGACCTGATCCGCGCGGTGGACCGGAAGGCCTTTGCCGCGCATCTGGACATCGTCAACGTGATCAACAGCCCGGCCCTGTACTACCGCAACAGCGAGGTCATCCGGGAATGGTTCCGGGCGCTGGGGCCGTACATCAAATCCATCCACGCCAAGGATACGATCCTGCGGGAGGATGTGCTGACCGTGCATCTGGACGAGTGCCGCCCGGGCACGGGCTTCCTGGACTACCGGACATATCTGGAGTGCGCCTCGAAGCTGGATGAAAATATCTGCGTGATGCTGGAGCACATGACGGAAGAGGAAGATTATATCCTGGCGGCGAAGTACATCAAGGGAGTGGCCGCGGAGCTGGGCATTTCCCTGTGAAGCGGCGGAAGCGCCTTGAAGAACCGGGCATTTTGGTGTATCATAAAGACAGAGAGGCAAACCTGATAAAGCTGAAAATGACAGGAGGGATCAGCTGTGAGCGAATTCAGGCGGGATCAGAAGGAAGAACAGTACAGCGACAAGGACCGCGATCAGGAAACGTTCAGCGTCTTTGAAGAGACCTACCGCGACGGTTCCGCGAAGAATGAATGCTGGAACAGCGGCGATAAACCCATCCGGGAGGAAAGCGATGAAAAAGATCCCGAAGAACTGCCTGCCGTTTGATGAGGAATACTGCCTCGCGCAGTTCCGCAGCCTGCTTTCCGCGGACAGCACCACCGGACTCTTCCGGGAGGTGCAGGAGCTGGTGCTGCGCGAGATCAAAGCGCTGGGCTTTCCGGTCCATGTGACCCATAAGGGCGGCGTGATCGCCGACATGGGCGGCGAGGGAAACACGCTGGTGCTGAGCGCGCATCTGGACGACATCGGCCTGATGGTGCGCCGGGTGAATGCGGACGGCACACTGAACGTATGCCCCGTGGGCGGACTGTATCCGCTCTACTGCATGGAGGAGAACGTACGCGTGCACACGCGGGACGGGCAGGTCTATACCGGCACCGTCTGCCGCACGCCCAACTCGATCCACGTGACGGAGGAGGAGATCCGGCAGGAGATGAGCGACTACCGGAAGAACGTCTGCGTCGTGCTGGACCGGCCTGTAAAGACTGCCGCGGATACCCGCGCGCTGGGCGTCGAGACCGGGGACATGATCGCCCTGGAGCCGCGCATGACCGTGAGCGGCGGATATATCAAATCCCGCTTTGTGGATGACAAGGCCTGCGCCGCGGTGCTGCTGACCGTGATGAAGGCCATCCGGGACAATAAGGTGAAGCTGCCGAGAAAGGTGCTGGCCTATTTTGCCCAGTATGAGGAGATCGGCCACGGAACGACCTGGCTGCCGGAGGGCGTGAAGGATTATCTGGCGCTGGACATCGCGCCGACCGGGCCGGACCAGAACTCCGAGGAGCATAAGGTATCGATCTTCGCGAAGGATTCCCGCTTCCCGTATCACTGGGAGCTGACCAATGAGGTCCGGCAGGCGGCGGTCCTGAACAAAATCGATTTTGTGATGGACGTGTTCACGCCGCATTACGGCACGGACGGGGATGCCTCCGTGCTGGCAGGTCACGATATCCGGCACGCCGCCATCGGCCCCGGGACCGCCAACAGCCACGGCTATGAGCGGACCCATATCGACGGGCTGAAAAATACGTATTTGCTGACTCTGGCCTATCTGCTGGCCTGAGACGGGAAGGAGAAATCACTTGAAGAAATCCGGTCGCTCCCTGGCCCGCGTTTTTGCCGCGGTCATGCTGCTGTTCTGCCTGTTCCTGGCATGGTATGTGCCGACGAATGCCCGTATGGATCAACGGATCGACGATCTGGAACGGAGCATTGAAAGCGCCCGCGGACGGGAGCGGAAGCAGCAGAAGGAATATGAAGAGGTCACTGCCCGTCTGCCCGAAGCGAAGGCCGAGCTGGAGGAAACACAGCCTCTTGCGGAAGCCGCGGCCGCGGAGGTGGAAGCCCTGAAGGCGGAAAGGAAGCTGCTCCGGGAGGAAAAGCAGAAGCTGGAGGAGCAGAAAATGAACGCCGCGATGGGAGGTGCCGCAGGTGAGTAAGGCAACAAAGATTTTTGCCCTGCTGACACTGGTTTGCGCCCTCGTGACGGGCGGGCTGCTGGGACGCGGCTATCTGGAAAAGAAAAAGACCGCGGAAGCCAAAGAGCAGGAGCTGGCCGTGTGCGAGGAATCGTGGCGCGGCATTGCCGACGAGAAGGATGTCCTGGAAGACGAGCTTTACGAGGTCGAGGACCGGCTTTTTGACGCAAAGATGACGCTGGAGGAATCCACCTCCCGCACGGAGGAGCTGAAGGCGCAGATCGAAACGCTGAAAAAAGAAATCGAGGCCCTGAAAACGGAACTGGGAAAATGATCCGCGATTTCCTGTATACGGATACTTGACAAGGGTACCCGGGAATGCTATAATCACTTTCGCTGCCGATAGAGGCGGCGGAATATCTGGGTGTGGCGCAGTTTGGTAGCGTGCTTGAATGGGGTTCAAGAGGCCGGAAGTTCGAATCTTCTCACCCAGACGTGAAATCCCTGAGTCGAATGACTCAGGGATTTTTGATATTTATTTCTGTTTTTCCATCCAGTCGAAGATGATTTTCCGCATCTGTTCCGGATGCCGGTCGAAGTGATGGGTCTCCCCGGCGATCTCGGCCAGTTCGCAGTCCGCGTACCGCTCCGCCATGATCCGGGAACCCTCCGGCGGGACTACGTCGTCCTCCGTTCCGTGGACGATCAGCACCGGACCTTTATAGCGCTCCGCCGTTTCCTCCGCGTACAGGGTCTGGGCTACGCGGATATAGTCTCCGCCCAGTTCCATGCCCTCCCAAATCGGAATTGAGTCCGGGATATTCTCCGGGTCAAAGCTGTGCCCCAGCATCATTCCGTCCCGGCAGGCCCGGGGGATCTGAAAGGCCGGCGCCCGAAGGATCAGTCCCCGGATCCGGCTGCCTTCCATGCCGCCCACCAGCGCGGCCGTCAGGCCGCCCTGGGAATGGCCGGACAGAAAGATATCCGTATATCCCATTTCCCGGGCCTCCCGGATCACCGCCAGGGTATTTTCGATCCACCGGTACAGCGTATGATCCCGGAACCTGCCGCTGCTTTCCCCGTGGCCGTAAAGGTCAAAGCGCAGGGTCGCAAAGCCTGCCTCCCGCATGGCCTGAGCGGTCAGCAGGGTATGGGGCTTCTCCTTCTGGCTGGAGAAGCCGTGCAGCACAAGGACCAGTCCCCCGGAAACACCGCTTTCCGGTGTTTCCAGCACGGCGCTCAGCCGGATCCCGTCATCATCAATCCAGAATTTTTCCATAATGCCCCCGCTTTATCTTTTTTCATCCGATTCCCCACTATCATACTGCCGGGCTTCTCCACCGTCAAGGAAAAGGCGGGAAGGCAGCTTCGGCCTGTCAAAGTTGGGTTTCCGCTGAAAAGACAAAAGGGCCGCCCCCTCTGTCTTTCAAAAAATCTGCCCACGGTCAGTATGCGGGGAACGAACTGAGCATAAAACATCAAAAAGTACTCAACAGATCGTCATTTTCAGTGATATCTCCGGTCCACCGGGGTGAACAAAACGTAAACCGAAAAAGGATCCTGCCGCTGCGACAGGATCCTTTTTTACGGAGCTCAGAGTATTGACAGGCACAGGAAAGCATGCTATAGTGAAGTTGACTTCACATGAAGTAAACTTCACATTTCGGGAAGGAGGGTCCATCGTATGAAAACGCGGATCCGGGAGCTGCGCCAGAAAGCGGGCATGACGCAGCAGCTTTTGGCACAGCTGACTCATGTGACGGTGAGAACCATCATTTCCATCGAGAAGGAGCAGTTCAGCCCCTCGCTGATGCTGGCATACAGGATCGCCGAGATCTTCCATGTGAGCGTTGAGGAGCTCTGCTGCCTGAAGGAAAACCGGATAAGGGAGGATGAAGAAAGTGAGTACTGATATCAAAGCCTATCGGAAAACGCTGAAACGGCGCATTTGGCTGCTTGCGCTCAGCTGTATTCTGATCGTGGCCTATACGGTCATAATGACTGAACTGGGCGGCGGTGATTCAAGACATATCCCGCCTATGGTGATCTCCTACGGAAGCGCCATTCTCCTTGGCGGGCTGGCTTACATGATCGGGAAGATCATTCATTACAGTTCCGTCCTCAAAGACAAAGGACTGCTGAGGGAAAACATGTTCCGTGAAAAGGACGAATACCGCGAATATCTGCATGAGAAAACCGGCGGGGACGTATGGACCGTTTCATGGGTCCTCGGGCTGATCGCCCTTGTGACCTTTTCCGCGTTTTATCCTGAAATGTTTTACGGCGCGGCCGCTGTTCTGACCTGTATGGCGGTCACAAAAGCCGGGTTCTATCTCTATTTCCGCTTCATTCACCGGGTGGGATAGGGGGTTATCTTCCAGACAGGCATCGGGAACTTTGTCGCGTCTACAGTTCCCTCATACTCCTTTGAAACCATCGGGCAGCTGCCGTCCAGCTTGGTAAAATGACCGTCCCTGACGTAGGTCAGGCCGCATTTTTCCATGACATGGCCTGACGCGGTATTGGGAGCCACGTGAGAGGAGCAGAACCGGGTGATCCCGAATTTCTCCGCGGCAAACCTCATCATGGCTTTGGTGGCTTCCGTCGCGTAGCCCTTTCCCCAGCAGTCATGGCGAAAATTATACCCGAAGGCCCAATAACCCTCACAGAAGCCACTCGGGCCGATATCCCCGCTGCCGATGAGCAGCCCGTCCTCTTTGCGGACAAAGCCGAAGTTGTAATTGTCATGCGGCTCCCTGAGCGAGGCCAGCCATTTCCTGACCTGCCCGATCTCCGTATAGGTATTGTAGACCATATACCGGGAGACGCGCTCGTCTCCCACCCACTGAAATACCGCTTCCGCATCCTCTGTTTCCAGCGGGCGGAGCAGCAGGCGTTCCGTTTCTATGATGAAGCTGTTCATATGACTCCTTTCCGCAGAGAAGCTTATCTGCGCCGGGGCTCCCGGTGGAAGAAATAACCGAGGTTGATCCTGACCTCCCGCCTGCCGATATCGTCGTTCGTATAGCAGCAGGTGTCGAAGCCGATGAGCTCAAAGCCCTGGTGAAGATAAAAGCCGATGGCGTTCGTGTTGCAGGACTGCGTTTCCAGGATCACGGCGCGCCGGTGCTGTGCCACGGCCACGTCTTTTGCCCTGTCCATGAGCCTTTTGCCGATGCCCATGCCCCTGAGCTCTTCCGATACCCACAGTTCCGTGACCATCAGGCGGTTGGACCATTCCTCCGGGCAAACCTCGATACAGGCCAGCAGCTCTCCGAGCCCGCCGATCACCCCGAAGGCCAGGGCATTTTCCCAGTGATCCGCATACAGGGAGTCCGGAAAGTCATATTCCTCGGGCAGGTGGACGATCTCCTGATCCGCCGGTTTCCGGACGATCTTTACCGTGCATCCGTCCGCGTCCAGCGGGCTGATCTCAAAATCGTAATAGCTGTCGCTTCTTGTCGTAAGCGGGATCGTTTTTCCCTTCCATTGCTCCTTTGGCAGTTCTACGATCTCCATATGATTGTTTTCCACGTTTTTTCTCCTTATATTTTCCGAAGCAGGGGCCTTATTTCCTTATCTGTGGATATACAGCCGCGTCATCTCCGGCTCATCATCGCCCCGGGCCATGCAGAAAAACTCCCATCCGTACCGCTCATAAAAGCCGGTATGGTCCGTCACGAGGTAGAGCGGGGAGATGCCCTTTGACTTCATGTCGTTCACAGCCAGATCCAGAAGCCTGCCGGCTATGCCCTGACCGCGGTGCGCTTCCTCCGTGTAGACCGCGCATACGTTGGGGCGCAGATCCTTCCTGTCGTGGAAATCATTCTCTATGATCCCAAGGCCTCCGGCGATCCGGTCCCCGAGCGCGCAAAGGTACCAGCCGTTTTCCGTTTCGCCGTCAAGGTACGCGGTCATGCATTCCAGATAGGCTTCCTTCGGCACGCCCCATTTTCTGTGGAACCATTCCGCCGCGGCATCCTTTAATTCCGGCCTGTCCCTTAACGTGAAATAGGAGTAGTCCGTGCCTGCGCTGATCTCTTTTATGTTCTTCATGATCCCGATGTCTCCGTCCGCAAGTATTTTGACGATGCTACCTATCAGAAAACGATCCCCCATTTTTCCGCGGCAACGGCCATGGCGTCGCGGATCTGCGCTTCGCCGATCTCCCCCCAGTTCAGCAGGGAGGCGGCGCGGAGCGGATCCGTCAGCAGCCGGCTGAAGGTGCGGCCCGTGGCCGGGTCAGGAGTGATGTCCTCCAGGGTCTCCGGAACGGCCGCCATCCGGAGCTGGGCATAAGGTTCGGTCCCGTCTTCCTCATCCACGGCCTGGTAGCCCACAGTGCAGGCTTCGCCTACGGTGACGTTGATCTCCTCCCAGAGCTCCCGCTTCAGGGTCGCTTCCGGATCCGCATCCCCGGGCTGGGGCTTTCCCCCCGCAAGCGTATAGTGCCCGCGGTCAAAGGCCAGGAGCATCCTTCCGTCCTTCGTAAAGAGAATGCCGTACACCTGCCGGATCTCCATGCCGGCCGGCACGGCTCCCTTACACCACTGAAATACAGCCACCGTTTTCCTCCTGTTACCGAAGCCCTTCGAACCAGGTGACGGCACGTCCCGTCCACCCGGCCATGCACATGCCGGAGCCGTCCGCAAAGCCGTGGCCTCCGGTCGGGCCGACCTCCATCCGGCAGGGGATGCGCAGCGCGGTCAGGGCCCTTTCCAGCATTGCGGAATGCTCGGGATCGACCAGCTCATCCCCGGCGGCAAGGAAGATCGCGCAGGGCGGGAAGCCCTCTGCGTGCTCCGGGATCTCAAATTCCTTCTGAACCGCTTCCCGGATTCACAGCTGCAGTCGCATCTCGATCATGCCGTTTTCCACAAGCCCCGTCTCCGCAAAGCCGGCGGAGCGGTAGAGGCTGCGGGCAGCGGCGTTGTCCGGAAGGACGCCGGTATAGACCTCCTTCGCCCGGAAACGGTCCTGCAGGAAAGCGATGCCGAGGCGGAGGGCCTCTTTGCCGTAGCCTTTATGCTGATATTTCTTGTCGATCAGGAACTTCCAGAGCGTATAATACCGCTTCGCTTCGTAATAGCCCATCATGATGAAGCCGACGGGGGTCTCACCGTCGTATACGGCAAAGGGGAAGGCGGTATCGCCATAGACGTAGGCCTGCGACAGCGCCACGGCCGGGGAGGAAACGAAGCTTTGCTGGCGCTCAAAGGTCTGCAGGGCCAGGACCTCTTCCAGATTGTCTTTTGTGACGGGCTTCAGCTGTACCATGAGCCTTTCTCCTGTGATCAAGCATACTGAAACGGTGAAATCACGGCAAGTATACCATAAAACCGGGCGGGCAGAAAGATGATGCTCAACGCGGAATTCACAAAGGCCGGCCATACGGTGCTGTATCTTGAAGCGCCGGACGGTACGGTCCGGGCCTTTGCGCTGGATATCGGGACGTCGAGCTGCGACGTGGCGGAAATACAATAATCCCGCGGCGGCCGCAGAGCCTGCCCGAAGGCTGTCAGCGGGAACCGTTCCCGGTGACGACATCACCCGGGACAACCATGAAGGCGGGAAAGTCGATATCCATGGTCTGGTATTTTTCGGTCAGGTCGAGGCAGCGGCGGGTGGCTTCCGGATCGTCCTTTGCTTCCTGCAGGTTTTCCAGTCTGGTATACCACAGCGGCTTCAGGCAGCGGTAGAGCATGAGCGCAGTCTGCTTTTCCGTGTCGGAGAAGGTGTAGGACCGGGCCGCGATCTGCAGGGCTTTTTTGATGGACTCAAGCTCCGGCTCAAAATCATCGAAGTTTTCACGCATCAGATAATTCAGGAAGACCTCTCTGCCGCAGAGGTTGAAGTCACAGATGCCGACGAACTTCCCATCCCGATCCAGCAGGATATTGGAGGAATTGAGGTCCGCCTGAAAAACGGAGGAGGGGAGCAGGTGATAGACCTTTTCCAGCTCGTTCCGGTTTTCCAGCCACCGGTTCCAGATCCTTGCGACCTGGTCCCGGAAGGCTTCGGGGAGCGTGTCGCAGTACTTTTTCCAGGCCCGTGCATTGTCCAGTACCTCATCGCAGGGATCGCTGGGGCAGAAGGTCTCAAACAGGCACCAGGCGGAAGGGAACGGGGCATAATCAAAATGCTTCGCGGCCATCCGGGCGGTCATCGTCCAGATGTCATCCAGATAATTGCCGCTGCCCGCGGATACACCGTCGTCCCCCTGTTCCTCACGGTCCTCGAGCGGCCTGTACGGCGCGAACTCCTCCGCGTAGGCGGCGCATTTGCGGCCTTTGTATTCCACGGTGGGAAAGGCGCCGGAGCGGTCAGCAACGATGCGCGGGCAGTAATAGCCGAGCTTCCGGTATTCCTCCGCGCACCGCTGCCAGACCCTGATCCGGTCCGGGGAGGTGAAGTCGTTGTCGGCCAGTTTGATCACATACCTGTCGCCGGAGGAGGCGGTGACGAACAGGGCCGTCCGGAAATCGGCATCGTTTCTGCCGGTGTCAATGACAGAAAAGAAAGAGGGAGTTCCCTCAAAAAACAGCTGATAAATTTCATTCTGAGACAGTTCCATGGCAGGTTCTCCTTGGGGTGATATCACGCAGATCCGCTTATAAAAATATACGGAAAAGGGCCGTGTGTAAAGAAAAACTTGGGGCGGAAGGGAAACGGTACATTTTCATGCGGGTGCACGGACGCGGAGGAAACCGTTCCGGAGTTCGTGGACACGGAGGAAGACCGATATCTCGAGCGCCGGCTTTGACCGGAAAAAGGTCCGGGACGCAAAAAGACTGCCCGCTTTATGCAGGCAGTTTTTTTATTTGTCTCCCGGTCATTCCCGATGACGGGGCGGGCAGGGATCAAAAAAGCGGTCAGGGCCGGACGGGGATCCTGAAGAGACCGTGCCGGTTGCAGCAGTAATACAGCCATTTTGTTCTGCCGATTTTGAAGCGGGCTTCCGCCGCGCCTTCCGGATACAGCTTGACCAGCTCGCAGGCATTGTCCCGGACGCCGACAATGAAGGACAGATGGTGGGACCGGCTCATTTCGTGGGCGGAGGTCACATAATACTCGTCCTCGCTTTTTTCGACCTGCAGCGCATGCGTATCATCCGGTTCCTCGGCCTCCAGAGCGGGCAGAACGATCCCGTGGCAGCTGATCACGGCTTCGCCGGTGCTGAGGATCACGTTGCCGCAGACGGGGCAGACATGAAAGCGCGTACGGAGCATGTTGAAGGAACGGTTCGTGTTCATGACGTCCGTGCCGGACATCAGCTCGATCACGGATACCTGCAGCGCCGCGGCCAGCGGCCCGAGCAGGGAAATGTCCGGATAGCCGCGGCCCGTTTCCCATTTGGACACGGACTTGTCGCTGACGTTCAGGCTTTCAGCCAGCTGAAGCTGCGTCATGCCCAGGCCTTCCCGCAGCCTTTTGATCATGGAACCGGTTACGTACTGATCCAATTTCATCATCTCCTTCCGGAGGGAGGATACCTTTTCCCGGACCTCTTTTCAACCTACGCTGCGTAGAGGCGCCGGAGGACGCAGAAAAGCTGACGGCCGCGGAATACCGCGCGGACGGGACCGAGCTTGGCCGGAGTGAGATCACGAAGGAAATGTACAGCTACACCGTCTGCTTTGAAAACGGCGGGCAGATCCTGCCCAGCCGGTATCTGCGGATCGTCTGGCCGCAGTAAAAAGCACATAACGGAACGCGCCTGCGGCTCCGGCATTTGACAACCGGAAACAAAGAAAGCTACAATGATCAACAACGGGCAAAAAACGGAAAAGGCGGGGAAAAACATGAGAAAGATCTTTGTGACCGGCGGAGCGGGAGGCCTGGGAATGGCAATCGTCCGGAAGCACCTTTCCCTGGGCGACCGCGTGTGGGCGGCGGATGTGAAAAGCAACAGGGAAATGGAGCGGCTGGCGGCGGAGGAAGGCAGGCTGACCTTCCTGTTGTGTGACGTGGCCAGCACGGAAAGCGTGCGGGAGACGCTGCTGCCGCTGCTGGATGAGATCGGCAGGCTTGATTTTCTGTACAGCTGCGCGGGGGTGTATGACTTCGCGGACAAGGTGCAGCTGCCTGAAACCGATCTGGATCATGCCGCCGCCATGTACAACATCAACGCGGTCGGCTTTCTCCGGGTGGTGCAGGCGCTTTTCCCGGTCATCCGGGACGGAACGGACATCCTGTGCGTGACCAGCGAAGCCGGCAGCATGTCAGCGAACTGGCGTTCCCGTGAATACAGCTACTGTATGTCCAAAGCGGCGGAGAATATGGCGTGCGTGCTGCTGCAGAAGCATTACGACGAGGCGGGGCAGCGGACGCGGGTGATGTGCCTGCATCCGGGCTGGGTGCGTTCGGCCATGGGCGGAGAGGAAGCGAAAAAGCATCCTGAGATGTCCGTTTCCCCGGAGGACAGCGCCGAAGCCCTGGTGGGTATCGCGCTGGATCTGGACGGCATTCCCAAAGAATGCATGTATATGGATTATCAGCGAAAGCCTTACAGCTGGTAAGGAAATACGGACTCCCGGCCTCAGTCAAAGTATTTTACGAAAAAATACTTGCTCAGCCGGGGGTCTTCTTTGTTTTCCCTGACAAATTCGATTTTAAAACCGCATTTCTGATAAAACCCGGGCGCCTGAAACCGGTAGGTGCTCAGGTTGATATTCTCATAGCCTTTGCCCCGGAAGTCGTCTTCCACCCTTCGGATCAGCAGGCTGCCGATCTGCCGGCGCCTGTACGCTTCCGGAACGATCAGGTCACGGATATGGACTTCCCTGTAATAGGCGTTTCCCGTCAGGATCCCGGCAAACCGGTCGCCGTCCCGGGCAATATAGGCAAAGGGCTGATAATTGCAGGTGATTCCGTACCTGCCGGCATACAGATCGAACTCCCTGTCCAGGAGCTGACAGAGCTCTTCATCCGGCTCTGCGGCATATTCGATGCGGATCATACTGCTCTCCTTCCGGTGTCTCCATCCTGCTTCGGCGCGGACGGGGGATGTTCACGTTCTTTCCCGGCGGTGCTTTGGCCGGCAGGGGCTTTTACTCCGTGACGGAAACGTCCACGTCCGGAGAGATGTGCAGGGTATAGTCCGGATAGGCCGCATGCATTTCGTCATACACAGTCTTCAGGCCCTCCTGCGGATCGATGTCAAAGCTCATGACAACGTCAAAGCGGATGTCCTTCGCTTCCAGGTCGATATAAAAGCCGTGCATTTGAACAGCCCAGTCGTGGGCGAGGACCATTCCGGAGACCTCGCTCCGGATGCGCGCCGCTTCGTCGTCCCCGGTGTTGTAAGAATACATGCTCACACCGGTCAGGATCACGCCGGTCTCCTGATACACCTTGTCCTCCACCCTGCGGGTCAGGGCATCGACCTCCCGGACGGTCATGGTGTCCGGCAGCTCCAGATGGACGGACGCGAAATCCCGGTCCGGCCCGTAGTTGAACATGACCAGGTCATAAGCGCCGCGGACCGCGGGATCCGACTTCAGGATGGACTTGACCTTATCCGTCACTTCCTTGTCCGGCCGGGTGCCGAGGATCTCATTGAGCGTTTCGATCATCATTTCCACGCCGGATTTGACGATAAAGCAGGAGATCACTACACCGACATACGCTTCCAGTGAAAGCCCGCTGAGCATAAAGATGATTGCGCAGGCGAGAACGGAAGAGGACAGGATGGCATCGAACAGCGCGTCCGAGCCGGAGGCGACCAGGGAGCCGGAGTTGACCTCCCTGCCTCTGGCTTTTACGTACCGGCCAAGCAGGATCTTGACGGCGACGGCCACGGCGATGATCACCAGGGAGATGATGCTGTAATCCGGTGTTTCCGGCGCGAAGATCTTCTTGACCGATTCCACAAAGGACGTGATACCGGCATACAGCACGATGCCGGAAACGATCATGGCGCTCAGGTACTCGATGCGCCCGTAGCCCAGCGGATGCTTTTTATCCGGCTTCCGCCCGGCCAGCTTGGTCCCGATGATCGTGATGATGGAGGAAAGCGCGTCGGACAGGTTGTTGACGGCGTCCAGGATCACGGCGATCGAGTTGGAAAGGATGCCGATCACGGCCTTGAACGCTGCCAGAAAGACGTTGGCAATAATGCCGATGACGCTGGTTCTGACGATGACCTGATCCCGGCTTTTCTCCCCGGGGCCTGTTCTTCCGATATCTGCCATTCTGATCGCTCCTTCAGAAACAAATGGAAAGCCGGATCATTCGCCCTTCGGCACCTGATCGTTCAGGCTTTTGTTGCGGTAGTTCAGATTGGTGCGCAGGGAATACCCCTGCTCCTCCCAGAAGGCGTTGGCCGGGCCGTTGTCCTTGAAAACGAGGCCGAACACCTTGGAAATGCCTTCCTGGCGCAGGGCATCCTCGGCCTGCCGCACGAGCAGGCGGGCGATGCCGCGGCGGCGGCAGTCCGGATGGACGCACAGGTGGTGGACGATGGCCCTTCTGCCGTCGTGTCCGGTCAGAATGACGCCGATGACCCGATCGGGATCCCCGGTATCATAAGCCAGAAAGCAGGTGGACGGGTTGCGCTTCAGATATTTTTCGATGCCCTCCCGGCTGTCGTCCACGGGATTCATCGCGCGGCGGGACTGCTCCGTGCTGTTCCACAGGGCGAAGATCCCGTCGTAATCCGCTGCCGTAACAGGCCTCAGCTGAATGCTCATCGGGTTTTGTTTCCTTCCTTTTTCCCGCGCGGGAGCGGCTGTTTCAGACAGTATACCATAAATGGGGCGGACGGGAAACACAAATTGCCGCCACCCCCCTTCCCCGCACGCGGCAGGGTTTTGCCGGGGGCGGGGAGAAATAACAGGGGAGAAAAACGCGGCATGGCCGGGAGGAAAGAAACGGAATGGATACGAAGAACCGGGTACTGGAGCTGCTGGAGGAAGGCCGGGGGGATTATGTTTCCGGCCAGGAGCTGGCGCGCCGGCTGAAGGTTTCCCGGAATGCCGTGTGGAAGGCCATCGATGAGCTGCGCGGGGACGGCTTTGAGATCTCCGCGGTGACCCGCCGGGGCTACTGCCTCTCGGCGGAGAGCGACAGACTGACCGTGCCGGGGATCCGCCCCTGGCTGACGCCGGAAACAAGGCCCGGGGCCGACCTGATCCGGGTGTACGACTGCCTGGAATCCACCAACCGCACGGCCAAGGAGCTGGCGGTGGCCGGAGCCGGCCACGGCACCGTGGTGATCGCCGAAAAACAGACCGGAGGAAGAGGCCGGTATGACCACAGCTTCTCCTCGCCTGCCGGAGGACTGTACATGAGCCTGATCCTGCGGCCGGAAAAGCTGCCCTTTGAAAACCTTGCCTTCGTGACCACCTGGGCCGCCGTTGCCGTGTGCGAAGCTGTGGAGGAGGTCACGGGGAAGAAGCCTTCCGTCAAATGGATCAACGACCTGCTGCTGGACGGGAAAAAGATCTGCGGGATCCTGACCGAGGGGGTGATGGATTTCGAGAGCGGGGCCATCGGCTGGATCGTGCTGGGCATCGGCGTCAACGTGCGCAGCAAACCGGAGGACTTTGCCGGGGAGCTTCGGCCCATCGTGGGCAGCATCGATTCGGAGGGGAAGATCCCGGCCGCGCGCTGCCGCCTGGCCGCGGGGATCATCAACCGGATCCTCGGGGAGCATATTCCGACGCAAAAGGAGATCCTGGCGGCTTACCGACAGCGGCTGGGCATGCTCGGGAAAACGGTCACCGTGGTGCGCCCGGGCGAGGAAGACTTCCGCGCCACAGCGAGAGATCTGAACGAGTCCGGTCACCTGATCGTGAAAAAAGAGGACGGGAGCCTGATGACCCTGTCCTCCGGAGAGATCCATATTCAGCTGTAAGTCTTTGGTCAGTTCAAATGCAGCACCGGGCGGAGCCGCCCGGTCAGCAGCAGCGCCAGCGCCAGCTTGGCAAGATCCGGCAGAATGAAGGGAATGACGCACCAGGACAGCACCGTGCCCAGCGTCACCGCGCCCTGCGCGCGGGTGTAGACCGCCATGAACCAGGCAGTACCGGAGGCATAGCAGGCGAGCAGCCCGGCCAGAAGGACAAGGGCTTCCGCCCAGACGCCTTTGGCGGCAAAGCGCTGCAGCGCCCGGTAGATCAGGCCGGACAGCAGAAAGCCGGCGATGTAGCCTCCGGTGTTGCCCAGCAGGATTCCAAGACCGCCCCGGAAGCCGGAAAAGACCGGCAGGCCGACGGCGCCCAGCAGGATATACAGAAGGATGGACACGGTGCCCCTGCGTCCGCCCAGCAGCCCAAGCACCAGAAATACGGCGAAGGTCTGCAGCGTGAAGGGGACCGCGGAAGGAACCGTGATCCAGGAGCAGACTGCCGTCAGGGCTGCCCCGATCGCCATATATGCCAGGTCCTCCGTCCGGAAGGACGGTTTTTTCTTTGCTGCCGTGCTCATTGAAGACCGCTGCCTTTCAAAAGCCGCCCGGAGGCGGCTTATGTTTTTCCGGCGCGTATTGTAGCAGGAAAGAAAAATATTGTCAACCTGAAATAGACAAAAGGTTGACAATAAAGAAGGGGACGGTTTGTGCTCGTTTATATCGGCCGCCTGACGGGGCGCATTATCCCGGCGGCACGGCGCTCAGGTCCGGTGGAGGCGGTATTCAGAACAGATCCAGGCTGCTGTCCAGATAGATCAGCTCACGAATCTCCAGGTGATGTTGCGGCTTCGTCAGATAATACAGCAGGAACTCCAGCAGGACGGCGGAGCCGAGGCTGCGGCCTTCGATCTTGAACTGGGAAAAGCCTGCGGGGAGGTATGTGTTCAGGATATCGTCCCGGCCGATGAAGGCCGGGCTTTTCATGGCGCGGGAGAAGCGGTAGCCCTCGCGGCCGCCCGGGGCGGCGCACACATGCTCAGGCGCGGAGGGATCCAGCACCCGGCGGCTGACGCTTTCGTAGCAGGCCCTGCGGTCCGCGCAGCCCGTCCAGCAGCACTCGTTGACCAGGAATTCCGTTTTCTCCTTCTCTTTCTGTGAAAGCGTGTTCAGCTTTTCCAGCTGCCTGTTCAGCCGGAAATCCGGAACAACAAAGGCAAATTCCTTCCGGCGCAGCTCCTGCCGGAAGGCATCGAAATCCGTGAGGACCTTGGTGGTAGAGGAAACGAGATAAAGCCCCGGGTATTTTTCCCGGAGGTACTGCGTCAGCAGCTCCGAATGGACGATCACGCCGTTGACGCCGGCGCCCTTTTCCTCAAACAGCCTGCAGAGCCTGCCGCATTTATCATCCGCCAGGTGCTCCGGCTTCAGCAGGGAATTGCTGAAGGTCAGCCGGGCGGAAATGCCGTATTTCCCGAGTAGGGAAAGCACTTCCTCTGCGGATGCGCTGCCTTCCTCCAGCCGGCCGCCGGCCCACAGGGAATCCGCCGGCGCTCCGTAAACGGAGCCGACGCGCGCCCACGGGTAAAAGAAATCCCGGTGCTCCGAAAAGACCCGGAAAAACACCTGATAGAAATCGTAAAACTCAAACAGGCCCGGCAGATGAAACACCGCCTGCTGTTTTCCGGCCATACCCCTTCTCCTTTCCGGGAGCGCCTCATTTTTTGACGCGGTGCTTTTCATAGATCCTGAGGTAGCAGACGATCAGAAGGATGCTTCCGAGAATGGCCCAGACGAGGAGCAGACCGCCGGCGGCGCGCATGTCAAACAGGCCGAGCAAAGTGCTCAGCCAGAAGACGGCCGAATAGGCGATCCACATAACGCCGTTGGCGCGGTTATAGGCGGGAACGTCGGCAATCTCTTCCGCGCGGACCTCGGTGCCGGACCAGAACCACATGGGCTTCTGCCGCCGCAGGGCGAAGATCCCGATCCCGGTGAGCAGCGCGCTGACGGGGACCATAATCAACAGCCACAGAAATTTATCCATTCTCCGGAGCCCTCTTCCAATATTCCTCAAAGCATCGGATGAAGCGGCCTTTGTTGAAGATAAGGAACCGATATTCCTCACCGTCAGCCATACGGAAGGCAGCGACGGGGAGGACGCCCTGCCAGGTGACCTCCCGGATCTCCTTCAGGGGCAGGACCAGGTTCCGGTATCTGGCATCCACGGTCAGTTTCTGTGTTTTGTAAGTCAAGGCCTGACCGTCCAGGTACAGGCCGCCGCCCAGGATCCCGCGGCGGATCAGGCTGCACATAAAAGCTTGTCTCATGAATAGTTCCTCCTTATTCCGGCAGCAGCTTTCATTCTGAAAGAATTATAACCGTATTAGCCAGTGAAATACAGCTTTTCTTCAGAAAAATACCGCCGGCTATTTTACCGGCGGCATGGGACGCGGGAGCTTCAGGCAAAGTGATCGCGGATACGGTCCCTTTCGGCGCGCTCCTCCGGGAAACCCAAAAAGCGCCGCCCGGCGGCGGCGCGAAGGAATGAAGCCTTATGCTTTTTTGAGCGGGACCCAGATATAGACCGGCATTTCGCCTTTTTCATCCTGCGGGAGATAGATCTCCAGCGAAGAATCGCCGCCCAGGGTATAGCCCTGCAGCGAGGGGAGCCACTCCGACCAGATCTGGGTGTTGACGGACTGCAGTGTTTTCAGCGTGCAGGGGAACTGCGCCCACAGGCTGCCGGGGATCAGCTTTGTTTCACAGCCTTCCGGCACGTCCTTCCAGGGCAGATAGATATCCGCGATCCAGTAGTCAAAATCCTTTCCGCCGGCATCCACGCAGACGCCGAACATGCCCATGACCGGCCGGTCCTCGCCCTGCGCGAGCCATTCATCCCAGAACTTCGGGATCTCCTGATAGCTTGTGTCCGAGTTGAAGGGCCTTTTGACCCCGACGATCGTAAAAGGCGCTTTTTCGACAATAGAGTAATCCAGCATACTGCCACCCTCCAATGAGATTTTGATATGCAGCGGCGCAAAGGAACGAAGCGCCGCGCCTGGCTCGCGGGCATCGGACGGGGAGATGCCGTGAAAGCGCTGAAACGCGCGGGCAAAGCTGTCCGGGGAGTCGTAGCCGTACTTCAGCGCGATCCCGATGATCTTTTCCTCTGTGCGGGCAAGATCCTGCGCCGCGAGGGACATCCGGCGGGAGCGGATGTATTCGCCGACGGTCATGCCGCACAGGGCGCCGAAGATCCGCTGATAGTAGAACGGGGACAGGCCGGCCACGGCGGCGATGCCGTCGATCTGCAGATCCTCCGTCAGGTTGGCTTCGATATAATCCATGGATGCCCTGATCCCGTCGATCCATCCTTGCATGGGCTTTGCTCCTTTCGCTTGCTGCGGGTGTATCATAGCAGGGAACGGCAGACGCTTCCCGACTTTTTGTGCGCTCTTTTTCCTGGCAGAATGCCGACTGCATTGTATCACAGGTGACGCGGGAAGAAAAGAAAGCTCCCGGAAGCTGTTCCGGGAGCGGGAAAAGCGGCGGTTTACAGCTGCCTTTTGGAAAAGACGGGGAAGCTGAACGCCAGGGCAAGGATGCCCAGGGCGAGGGTGATGAGGGCCGCCGGGAGGAATTCCCGCGGGGCGGCAAAGCCGCTGACGAGGGAATAGCCGTCCGTCAGGAAGGAAGGCAGATAAGCCTTCAGCTTCGGCAGCATACCGAGCATGACGGAGACAAGGACACAGACGCCAGTGCCGGCGAGGACGGCCGTGCCGTTCTTCGCCACGGCGGAAAAGAAAACGGTCAGGGCGGTCACCCACAGGCCGAAGAGCCACCAGCAGACCGCGGAGAGCAGCAGGTGCCGCGCAACGGCATTATCCCAGTAAATCGCGGAATAAGCATATGTGATGCCGAAGCAAAGCCAATAGCACAGCGTCCATAGCGCACAGAGCATGACGGCTTTGGACAGGAGTACTGTGCGGCGGTCCAGTCCCTTCGTGAGGGACAGGATCAGCGTGCCGGACTGATATTCCCCGGTGAAAATGCCGCTTTCCAGCAGGATAAAGGCGATCAGCCCCAGCGGGATGTTCTTGAAAAACTGCATCCAGGAATCCAGCGCGGTGATGTTCACCGCGTGCACGGTGATGCCGCTCCCGGCCAGGGAATCGGCCATCGTCTCCAGCAGCCACGGGGTTATTTTGGCCGTGGCGGGGCTCAGGATGCCGAGAAAAACAAAGATCAGCAGCAGGATCAGCAGGCGGCCGGAGCGCAGCAGCTCCAGGCCTTCTTTTCTGATACAGGCAAGGAAGGCTCTCATTTCCCGACCACCTCCATGAACAGCGTTTCCAGCGTCGGTTCCGTCCGCTCCATTTTCAGCAGCGGGATCCGGCGTTCCGTTACAAAGCCCAGCACCTCAAACACCGCCTGTTCCTTTCCGCGCAGGCGCAGGAGGTTTTCTCCGGCCGGCTCCAGGGCGGGAAAGGCCTGCAGCAGCCGGGGCAGATCCGCTTCGTTTTCCACCTCCAGCAGGTATTCATCCCGGCGGTACCGCGCGCGGATGTCCTCCAGGGGGCCCTGCAGCTC
Source organism: Clostridia bacterium (assembly GCA_017509255.1). Classification (GTDB taxonomy): domain Bacteria; phylum Bacillota; class Clostridia; order Christensenellales; family Aristaeellaceae; genus Aristaeella. The sequence goes on from JAFWQA010000002.1 coordinate 72,162, forward strand.
CGCTTTGCCGTTTTCCAGAAAGGCGACGTCGGTGCAGATGCGCTCCACGTCCGCCAGGATATGGGTGGAGAAGATCACGGTGGTCTCCCCGCGCGCGGCCTTCAGGATCTCCAGCAGCTCCCTGCGGCCGACCGGGTCCAGAGCTGAGGTAGGCTCGTCGCAGATGAGCAGCTTCGGCCGGTTCAGCAGGGCCTGGGCTATGCCGAGGCGCTGCTTCATGCCGCGGGAAAAGCCGCGGATGCGGTGCTTTTCGCCCTCCAGGCCGACCAGCTTCAGCAGTTCGTCGCCGCGGGCGCGGATATCGCTCCGGCTCATGCCGGTGATCTCGCCGCAGAAGGCAAGGTATTCCGGCGCGTTCATACAGGGATAGAACTCCGGCACGTCCGGCAGATAGCCAATATGCCGGTTGGTTCCCGTCTGGCCGTAGGAAACCTTTTCCCCGGCAACGGCGATCTCCCCGGCGTCCGCCTTCAGCAGGCCGAGCACCGTTTTCATCGTTGTTGTCTTTCCGGCGCCGTTCCGGCCGATCAGGCCGAAAATGCTGTGCTCCGGAACGGACAGTTCCAGCCCCCTTAGCACTTCCTTATCCCCAAAGCGCTTTTTCAGGCCGGTGATCCTCAGCATATCCATCAGCTGTCCTCCCGGCCGAACACCAGGTACAGGATCGGCCCGACAAAGCCCATGAGCACGATCGAGATCACGGTCCACATCAGGCGGGTGCCGCGCTTATAGGTGTTATGCGTCAGAATATGATGCAGCACATAGGCCAGCAGGCTCAGCTGCAGAATGACCAGCGGGATCAGGAAGGGGAGGTATTCCGTCAGATTTTCCATGGTAAAAGCTCCTTTCGATTTTGCTGCCCGTCAGCCGGGCGATGCTCCGGAGGGTTTCCGTTTTCCGCTCTCCGTGAGCCTTTTTTACCGCATGACGCAGCGTCACGAGCAATACCTGACGCAGGGGGATTTTTTGAAAAAACAAGAAATCAGGCATGACCGGCGCGTTTCGCCCGGGGAAAAAGCAAGGCAAAAAAAAGAAGCCGCAGAGGCGGCTTCCGGGAGGAACTGAACGGGAGAAAGGGCAGGTCCAGGCTTTAGCCCAGGAAGGCGAAGACCTGAGACCAGAAGTCCGGATCCTGGGCGGTGATGCGGTGCCAGTCCGTATCGGCGAAATAAGCCTTTTTCTGCTCCGGGGTGGCGTATTGCTTTTTATTGCGCTCAAAAGCGCCGAAAACGCTGCGCATGTAGTCGACCGCGTCCCGGGTGTAGTTAGGATTGTGGCCCCGCCCGGAGCAGATCAGGTAGGACTGGTCGGGGAAGAGCTCCTTCAGGCGGCCGATGTTCCGGGGAAAGGAGACCATTGCGTCATCCTCAGACTGGGCCAGGAAGTATTCTGCCGTGCCCCTGCGGACGGCATCGGTCATGTCCGCGGCGCAGTATTCCGGCGCGTGGGCGCGCTCGAAGGCCTTGATCCGGCTCACGATCAATCCGCGCAGCGGGATCTTCATGCTGTCCAGCTGACCGGAGAGGATGCTCTCCACGGACAGGAAGCCGGAGATGACCACGATTTTTCTGATATCCTCATGGTACAGGGAGATGTTCCCGGCGGCAAACCCGCCCCAGGAATGCCCGATCACGTACACATGCGCATACTTCTGAAAAATGCCTTCTGCCTTCAGGTACCGGATGGCGTGATCCAGGTCTGCCAGGGAGCGGCTCAGGCAGCCGATATCCTTTCCGTCGGAGGAGAAGCAGCCGGTGTTGTCGTAGGCGAGGACCGGATAGCCGGCGCGGCAGATGGCGGCGATCTCACTGGTGTAGGAGAGGTGGCCGCCTCCGATGCCGTGGCAGAAGACGATCAGGGCGTCCTGCCGGCAGTCCGGATAGCTGTAAAAGAAGCCACGCAGGGTGTTGCCGTCAGAGTCAAAGGATACCGGATCGGCCTTCAGGCCGGGGAAATCCTCCGCGGTCAGGTATTTCAGCCAGCCTTCGTCATCGTAGCGGTGAACATACAGCCTGCGGTAGAGCAGCGAAACCAGTCCCATAAGCGCCTCCTTCTGTCTGACGGTCAGTCTCCGTATTTCTTCACCCGGGCGGATCCTTCCGGGCAAACACTTTTTCCTCAATTGAGACACATTATATCAACACGTTTTCGTTTGCGCAATCGGGGATGAAAAAGTCTTTTTTGCAGGATCCTTTTTTTCGGTTACAAAGAGACGGAGAACGGCAGTGACAGACGGAGAGGTTCCTGTTATAATGCAGGAAAAGGGACAAAAAATATGTTTTGACGGCTGAAGCGTCAGCCGTGAAAGGAAGACCGGCATGCGTGAGATCAATCTGGACCGGGGCTGGCATTTTCAGGCGGGACAGCCGGATTCGGGAAAGCTGCAGAGAGGGATCTGGGGGGACAGAATTGTGGATCTGCCCCATGATTTCATGATCGGATACGATACCTCGCCGGATGCTCCGGCCGGGGCGGCAAGCGGTTACTATCCGGGCGGGCTCGGCGTATACACCAAAGCGGTGGAGATCCCGGCCGAATGGGAGGGGGAGCGCGTCCTTCTCCGTTTTGACGGCGCCATGATGAACGCCACGCTGGAGGTGAACGGCAGCAAGGTGCTGCTGCAGCACTACGGCTACGCCCCGTTTGAGGCGGACATCACCTCCTTTGTGTACTTTGGGGAGGAGAACCGCGTCACGGTCGCGCTCAACGCCGGCATTCAGCCGAGCTCCCGCTGGTATTCCGGCGCGGGGCTCTTCCGCAGCGTGACGTTGGTGCACGCCCCGGCGGTGCGCGCTGCCTTCGGCGGGCTGTACGCTTATACGGAGGAAATTGAATACGGCGGGGACGGCAAAGCCGAAGCGGCGCTTATCCGCCTGCAGGCGGAGATCCGCAATGATACGGCGGAGGATCAGCTGGCGGAGGTCACCTTCTCCCTGAAAAAAGACGGGTACGGCGAAGAGCTGCTGTCCCGGAGGACGACGGTGCAGGTCCCGCCCATGAGCAGCGCGGAGGCGTATCAGCGGATGACGGTGTACGCGCCGGCGCTCTGGTCCGCGGAGGAGCCCGCGCTGTACCGGGTGTGTGTTTCCGTCCGGAACACGGGCACCTTCCGCACCCGTCCGGTGCCGGCCGAAAAGGAAACGGAGGACCGGGATTCCGTGCTCTTCGGCATTCGCACGGTGCGGGCGGACGCGCGGCACGGCCTGAGGATCAACGGGAAGAGCGTAAAGCTGCGCGGCGGCTGCATACATCACGACAACGGCATGCTGGGCGCGGTCAGCCTGTACGACGCGGAATACCGGAAGCTGAGCAAAATGAAAGCGGCCGGCTACAATGCTGTCCGCACGACCCATAACCCGCCCTCCGCGGCGCTGATCGAGGCATGCGACCGGCTGGGCATGTATGTTTATGATGAGGCGTTTGACGCATGGTCGACCGGGAAGCAGGCGGGCGATTACAACCAGTATTTCGATACCGACTGGGAAAAGGATCTGACCGCATTCGTGAAACGGGACCGGAGCCATCCGAGCGTGATCCTCTGGTCCACCGGCAACGAGATCCCGGAGCGCGGCGGCCTGGCCAACGGCTATGTGCTCGCGGCGAAGCTGGCGGAAACGGTGCGCAGGCTGGACAGCAGCCGCCCGGTCTCCAACGCGGTGTGCTCCCTCTGGAACGGTCTGGATGACCGCCTGATGGCGGAATCGCTGGCGGGGCATACGGAGGGCATGACCGGAAGCATCCAGAACGCCGACCTCAAGGGCAGCGAGGATCCGCAGTGGGAGGCGCTGACCGAGGGCTTTGTGAACGCGCTGGACGTGGTCGGGTACAACTATATGGAGCGGAAATACGAAATGGATCACGCGATCTGGCCGGACCGGGTGATCCTCGGCTCCGAAAACTTCCCGAAGGAGATCGGCCTGCACTGGCCGATGATCGAAAAAACGCCGTACGTGATCGGGGATTTCACCTGGACGGCCTGGGACTATCTGGGTGAGGCGGGGATCGGCAAGGGCCTTTTCCTGGAGAAGGACGACCCGCTGCTCGAAAAGGGTCCCTGGGAGCTGCTGGGCATGGGCTCGAAGTACCCCTGGCGCACGGCGGACGACGCGGACTTCGATATCACGGGCCGGCTGCTGCCGCAGGGCGTTTACCGCGGTATCGTCTGGGGAAGCGGGAAGACAGCCGTTTTCTCGTATGACCCGGCGGTATACGGGAAGAAGGAACTGCTGAGCGCCTGGGGCTTCCCGGGCGTGCGGGAAAGCTGGACCTGGGCCGGGCAGGAGGGGAAGCCGGTCACCCTGGCGGTGTTCAGCGCCGCGCAGGAGGTGGAGCTTTTCGTGAACGGCAGAAGCATCGGCGTGCAGACGGCGGGGGAAAACCAACTGGATCAGATGCCGATGACCTTCCTGTTCGATACGGTGTATGAACCGGGAACGGTGGAGGCGGTCAGCCGGACGGACGGGCGGGAGGTCTCCCGCAGCTGCCTGAGGACGGCCGGAGAAGCGGCGGCGCTGGCGCTTGTGCCGGAAACGGAAAAGCTGAAGGCGGACATCCACAGCCTGGCATACGTCCGCGCAGAGATCCGGGACCGGGAAGGGAACCCCGTTCCGGATGCCGCGGAGAAGCTGACGGCCTCCGTGGAGGGGGACGGGACGCTGGCCGGCTTCGGCTCCGGCGATCCGCAGGCCAGAGAGAACTACACCGGCGGAAGCTTTACCACCTTCCGCGGTCAGGCGGCGGCGGTGCTCCGCTCCGCGGGCCGGCCGGGCAGCATAACGCTGACCGTGACCTCGGAGAAGTACGGCAAGGCGGTTCTGACGCTGCCGGCGGGATAAAACGCCCGCGGAATTGTGCGGGCGGGCGTTCTGTGATAGAATGGCCCTGACGTCAGAGAGGCTTTCCGGCCGGACCGGAAGGCGCAGGAGGATCAAAAGATGAAAATCACGCTGGCGCTTATTCTCGTTTGCCTGCTTCTTTTTCCGCTTCTGCAGAAAGCCTCCGAACAGAGCCGGGATCCCGGCGATCCGGTGGGCGCCGGGACGACGCCAGCCCCGGGTACGGAATGGAATATCGGAGGGAAGATCACGGCCGCGGGTTATACGGTGCGGGTCATCGATCAGAACGGCGACCCGGTCCCGGGCGCGATGGTAAACGTATGCTCGGATACCGTCTGCGATCCCCGCATGACGGATGAGGAAGGCTGTCTCTTTTACGAAAGCGAACCCTTCAACTATCACCTGCAGCTGCTGAAGGCGCCGGAGGGCTACAGCTTTGACCGGACGCAGGAATACCACACCGGCACAGAATACGGGGAAACCGTTATTACTGTTACGAAGAACTGATTTTTCCCAAAGGCATCCAGTGAAGCATTGCACAGACTGACATCCCGCGGAGGATAAAAATGGACGGGAACCGGAAAACGACGGGGAATACCAAGCTGGAAATCGCAAGGACCTGCCTGAAGCTGCTGGAAAGCATGCCGGCCGACAAGATCACGGTCCGGAGCATCACGTCCGCGTGCCATGTTTCCCGGCAGACCTTTTATTATCACTTTCAGGATATCTACGAGGTTTTTGAATTTATCCTGGAGTATCGGTTCCGGGAGGTGGAGAAGAAATGCATCAGCATGGATCATCCGCGGGACGCGGTGCGTTGCATGCTGCAGACGGGCCTGGAAAACAGGGTGATGGTGAATCAGATCAACTCCATGCAGAACGGGCAGAGGGTCTGGCTCGCCACCGTAACGGCCATAGCGAGGATGCTGCGGAACATTATAGAGGCGAAGCAGCCTGACCTTCTGAAAAAGCAGGGGGAGGATGCCGACCTGATCTTTGAGTTCTTTGCCGGCGGGATATACGGCTATATGAGCAGAAAGCTTGCCACCGGGGAGTATGACGTGGACCGGCTGACGGGACAGCTGTGCCGGATCATGTTTGAATAAAAAAGCAGGAAAAAAAGCAGAAGCGGTTCACAGCCGAACCGCTTCTGCTTTTTTTGTTTCCGGGTCAGGTGTCCTCTTCCGGATCCCACGCGCTGGCAAAATACACGATATCCGGGATCAGGCGCTGCTCCTTGTCGGTCAGGTGATTCCGGCGATTGCCCATAAAGATCAGGCGGCTGGAATTACCGCCGTCCAGATTGTATGCCTGCTGAATACCGCCGAAGGACTGCAGGAAGCGGGCAAAGGTATCCACTTCCATGCCCCATTCGGCAACCGTGATCACCATGTATTCCAGCGGGCCGGTCTGGCAGATGGCGATGCGCTGCTCCCCTTTGTTGGGGGCGGAGCGGGGCTGGGCCTTTGCCAGATCCACCACGATCTCGCCGTCCCGGATCAGCGCCGGGCCGAAGCAGAGCGCGTTGACGACTTTCTTTCCGTCAATGACGGTCTTGTCCATTTCCTCCGGCTTTTCCTCCGCCAGGATGATGTGGAAATCCCCGTCCTCGTCGATCAGAAGCAGATCCTGACCGGCCCTCATGGCCTCACTGAAGACCTGCCCCTGACGGAGCGTATAACGCCCGGGTTCTCCCCAGTAGTAATCGCCGTTGACCGCGACGACGGCGTTGACCCGGCGGGCCAGGGTCTCCGCCTTGCCGAGCCCCTTCCGCTTGTCAAAGCCGTTCACGGACTGCGTGCGGAGCTGGCTGCCGTTGGCGATCCTGACCTTCACGGCCCAATAGGTGATCTTGTATTCGGCGTTGTTGAGCGTGTCCTTGAAATAGATCGCATGGATGGACGGATCCTCATACTCCTCCGCGTCCGAGGGGTAGGCGCCCGCGGGCTTCATTCCGGCTGAAAAGTCCATCGGCAGGACGACCGTCTCCGCCTGCGCGGCGGAAATGCCGAGCAGCAGGCAAAGCAATAAGGAAAGGATCTTTTTCATGCGCGCACCTCCGTGCCCTCCGCACGGAGCAGACGGCGGAATCCTGTGATCTCTGCGACAGCCAGAAGGAGCTGGCCGAAGGCCATCAGGCCGTAGCAGGCTGTCAGGTCCATGAACTGCAGGAAAGCGATCTTCCCGTCCATGGCAAATTCGGAAAGGATAAAGATACCGGCGCTGAGCAGGGCCATGGCGGCGGGGACCCAGCGGAAGCGCTGTCCCCGGGCACGGACGCCGTAAAGGATCAGGATGACGAACATGGCGATCATGCAGGCGAGCTGCTCCGCGCGGATAAAGGTATAGATCATCATGCTGCCGCTGAGCATGTTTTCCAGCAGGATCTGCGGCAGGCACATCCAGAAGGCGGAACGGAGGAAGCGGTGCTTCCTGAAACGCAGGGCAGACAGCAGCGCGACCAGCAGGAGGAAGGCGCCCTCCGCCATGAAGACGGCCTGATACCACTCCGTCCAGTCCTCACTGAACCGGAAGCCGACGGAAAGGGGAAAGAAGCAGAGGGCCTCGTTTTCCACATAGGCGCCGGTCCCGAGCATGCCCAGGAAGTATTCCCCGAAGCGGGCCAGCGCAGCCAGAAGAAGCCCGAAGGGAGCGAAGGTGTTCAGCACGTCCGCGGGCTTCTGAGAAAACAGCTTTGCCGTCAGCGCCATGCCGGCGCAGACGCCGGCCGCACCGCCGAAAAAGCTGAAGCTTTCCGGAGCGGTATCGGTCAGGTAGCTGAGCCACCCGCTTTCCGCTATGATGAAATCGAGCCGGAAAAGATAATACAGGAGCTTGGAACAGACGGCACCGAAAAAAACACTGAGCAGAAGCCCGGTGAAGGTGAAAGCGGGTTTCCGGGGAATGCCTTTCGCAAATAAAAGAAACAGACCGAAGCTGATGAGACAGCTGCCGGCCATCCAGAAAAGATAAGCGGATGCGTTGATCTCCATGGACAGACTCCTCAGGCGGCATCAGCGCCGCGCAAAAGCATTATATAATACTTTTCCGGGAATGAAAAGAAGCAAGTTTCCCTGCCGCGGGGCAAAAAGAAAAAGCCGGGAAGGAAGAAGACTTCCCGGCTTCGCCGGCGAGGCCGCCGGCTGTGAAAGGAGAGACCCATGAAAAGGTGGGGAAATCACAATTTCAGCAGCGCCTGCCAGCTGGGACGGAAAAAGTTTTCCAGCGTCAGGGCGAAATGCAGGGCTTCATCATAGGTAAAATCCTGGCGTACGATGTCAAAGAAGGCGTTCAGCTGTGCCCTGAGAAGGATCATTACCTCCCGGAGCACGAGATCCTTGTTGACCTCACCGCTGCTTTTTGCTTTTTCCAGGAAGGCTTCGGTATCCTTCTGAAAAAACTCCACCAGCTGATCTGGGTAATTGCTGTAACGCGTATCGGCGGAGCAGCAGATCAGCAGCTTGAAGGCGTCGTAGTGCGAATAGACGTACTGCACGATCCAGACGAAGGCACCGGCGTCCGCTTCCCACATGGCGGAGGGGCCGCCGGCCTGCATCGCGGAGGCAGCCCGTTCCCTGCGCTTTTCGTAAACGGGCTTCAGCGCCGTGGTGGCCGGCTCGACGAGGGCGTCAAAAAGCGCCTCTTTATTGGAAAAATGACGGTACAGCTTGATCGGGGTAATGCCGACCTTGCTTGCAATAGAACGCATCGATACGCCCCGGAAGCCTTTTGCCAGCATTTCCCCGGCTGCCGTGATCAGGATCTGGTTCCGTGTACTGTTATCCACTGTCTGCTCAACTCCGTTTCAAACATTACCTGGGAGTACTGAGACGGTAAAGATCGTTCTGATGATGTAATAATTATAAAGGTCCGCACAAAGTGTGTCAATCGAACGGAAGTTGTATCCGTTTTTTGCTTTTTGCACCGAAAAGCCGCCATTTTACAGGGGTTCTCACGAAAAAAAGGAGCGCGGCGCGCTCCTTTGTCAGGTTTTGTCAGGTGTCTGTGGGGGCGAAATTTACGTATTATCCCCCTGTAATCGTTTCCTTCCGGCTGTCCGCAGGTTATAGAAGAGGATGGCGGAAAGAACGATGCCGGCCGCGGCCAGGGACAGCGGCGTGAGCATTTCATGATAGAAAACCGCCACGAGGACCGGGTTCAGGACCGGCTCGATGCCGGAGATGAGGCTGGCGGTGACCGGCGGCGTACGCTTGATGCCGAAGGAGAAGAAGACGTGCCCGAGGGCCTGCTGCAGAAGTCCGAGGCCGAGCACGGAAAGAAGCGTCTCCGCGGAGGAACCGGCGATATCCGTTCTCAGCAGGGAAGGCAGGCCGATCAGGGACGCGGCGGCATAGGACAGCAGGATGGAGGTAAAGGGATCAGAATCCTCCCTGCTGTTCCAGATAAAGAAGACGGCGTAGGCCAGGCCGGAGATGAGCGCGAGAAGGTTCCCGGCCATATTGCCGACGGACAGGCCGTCCACAAAGAAGAGCACGATGCCGATGAGCGTCACGGCGCAGGTCCCGATTTCCAGCCGGGACGGCCGCTGACGGAAAAAGAGCAGCATGATCAGGATCACGAACACCGGCATGGTGAACTGCAGCACGATCGTGTTCCCGGCGGTGGTCAGCTTGTTGGCCAGCGCGAAAAGCGTATTGGTCACCGTGATGGCAGCCGCCGCGGTCAGGACGGTTCCGTTGATCCGGAAACGGTGCCGGCGGATCAGCAGGTAAACCAGGAGCGCGGCGCCGGACAGCAGGGAGCGGGCGGCGCTGATGGCCAGCGCGTCCCACGGAATGATCTTGAAGAAAAGCCCGCCGGTGGCGAACAGGATCGCTGAAAGGAAAACGGACAGGACGGGAAGGGAGGAACGGCCGGAGGATCTGATAGCAATCATCTCATTTCTGCCCGTGAACGGCACAGAGTCGGGTCCGAAGCAAAAGCTCCGGAAGGCAGGCGGTCACCTGTCGGCGATCAGCCGGCGCCGGGTCATCCAGGAGCCTTTTTTGTAATAGATCAGCAGCACGATGCTGGTGAGCGTCCAGGAAGCCACATAGGAGAGGCACAGGGACAGCAGCGTGCCGAAATGCGCGAAGACGGTGACCATCCAGATGACCCGGAAGAGACAGATGCCCAGGCCGATGATGATCACCGGGCGGACGGCGTCACCGGCGCCGCGGAGCACGGCGGACAGCACCTCCACCAGCACCCAGGTGAAGTAGTACGGGACGAAATAGGACATCATGGTATAGGTCATGTCGACCACCGCCTGATCCGGCGTCAGCACATGCAGGAGGGGGATAGCGGTGAGCATCAGCGCGGCGCTGATCACCAGCGTCATTCCCGTGGCGATCGCCAGCCCCTGGCGGACGCAGAGCCTGACCCGGTCCGTGCGCCCGGCTCCCTGATTCTGCGCTATGAAGCCGGTGATGGCGGCACCCAGCGCGTTGCTGACCGCCCAGTAAAGCCCGTCTGTCTTGGAGGTCATCGCCCAGGACGCCACAGCGACCGTGCCCAGGGAGTTTACGGCGACCTGGATGATCATGTTGGACACGCTGTACATGGAGGACTGCAGTCCGGCCGGCACGCCGAGCCGGAGCATGTTCGTCAGATAAACGCGCCTCAGGCCCAGGTCCCGGAGACCGACCCGGTATTCCTCGTCCCCGCGCGTGAGCTTCAGGGTGAGCAGGGCCATGTTGGCGATCTGCGACAGGACCGTGGCCACGGCGACGCCCGCGACGCCCCAGCCGAACAGGACCACGAAAACGACGTCCAGAACGATGTTCAGCACGCAGCCGACGATCATGTACAGGAAGGGATGGAAGGAATCGCCGACCGCCCGCAGGATGCCGGACTCCATGTTCAGCACCATCATGAACGGGACCCCGAAGAAATAGATCCGCAGGTACAGCGTGGCGTTCTCCAGGGTTTCGGCGGGCGTATCCAGCAGCCGCAGCATCCACGGGGACGCGGCCAGCCCGAAGGCGGCCAGGACGGCTCCGAACAGCGCCATAGCCGTGACGGAGGTGCCGATAACGGCGCGCAGGTCGTCGCGCCGGCCGGCTCCGAAAATCTGGCCGACGATCACGGAGGCGCCCGCGGTCATAGCGACAAAGAAACCCACCAGCACGTTGATGATCTGCGCGGAGCTCCCGCCGACGGCGGCCAGCGCGTTGGTGCCGACAAAGCGCCCGACGATCAGCCCGTCCACGGTGTTGTAGAGCTGCTGGATGATCGTTCCGGCCGCGATGGGCAGGAAGAAGATCAGCAGCTTTTTCCATACGGTGCCGGTGGTCAGGTCTTTCCTGCTGCCTTTATTTTCCATTGCATTCAAACCAGCGGCGGGAGAAATCCGCCACCGCCTCCGTCAGCTTTTTGATGTCCCAGCGCGCGGTATTGACGGTCAGGTCAAAAGATCCGGCGTCCCCGAAGTCTTTGCCGGTCAGGATCTCCCGGGTCTGGCGCCGGTTCCGGTCGATCCGGCGGATGTTCCGCAGAATGGCCTTTTCCGTCAGGCGCTCTTCCTCCGGCTGCTTTTCCTCGTGCTTCATGCACCGCTCCAGGCGGAAGGAAAGGTCAGCGCATACAAAGATCCGGAAGGGCTGTTCCTCCTGCAGGATCACGTCCGCGTCCCGGCCGACGATGATGCAGTCGTTTCCGGCTTTGGCGATCTCCCGGATCACCTTCCGCTCCTGCACCAGCAGCTCCGTCCGGTGCCCGGGCTGGCCCAGGGGCTGGTGAAAGCTGTTCCGGTAGGTCAGCTGGTAGTTGTGCCAGCCGTGGCGGCTCAGCACCCGGTGTACATAATCCTCGTCCATGCCCTGCTCCCGGGCGACGGCTTCAATGATCTCCCGGTCATAGTAATCCCAGCCGAGTATGTCCGAGAGCCTTTTGCCCAGCTCCCGGCCCCCGCTGCCGAACTGCCTGCTGATCGTGATCAAGCGCATAGAGGCGACCCCCGTTCCGTATTATATTCCGCGTATATCATAGGCCCGGAAAAGGGGAAAAGCAACAAAAAACTCTGTGCCGCCGGCATGCGGACGGCCGGCCGGAACGCGCTCCCGGGTATCCTGTATACAGAGATAAAACTGTCACGGATTTCAGGTCAAAATGACATACTATGTAATAATACTGTGATGTATTTTCAACAGGACTGCGTATAATATAAAAATATACGAAAGGATCCGAAGGGATCACTATGACGCAAGGAGTGAAAAAAATGAAGAAACTGGTTGCACTTTTCCTCGCCCTGGTTCTGGCTGTAGGCTGCAGCGCCGCGCTGGCGGAAAACATCAAAATGGATAAGCTGACCCTGGAATTCGTTCCCTCCAAGGACGCGGACGTGATCATCACCGGCACCAAGAACCTGCCTGACCTGCTGAAGGCCGAGATGGCCAATCAGGGCTACGATATCGGCGAAGTGGAAATCACCGTGGGCACCAACTACAACGCCACCGGTGAAGCGATGGGCGCAGGCTCCATCGACGTGGGCTGGCTGCCTGCCGGCACCTATGTCCTTTACAGCGACGAGACGGACGTCATCCTGACCTCCACCCGCGCGGGCCTGTCCAATGACAGCACCAACCCCGCCGACTGGAACGGCGACGCCAACAAGACCACGGGCGACTCCTCCAACCAGGTTGGTTTCTACCGCGCCCTGATCTACGCGACCCCCTCCGCCTACGGCAAGGAGCTGGCCGCCAAGGTGAACGCCGGTGAGGCCCTGACCTGGGAAGACCTGAACAAGGCCAACTGGGAAGTCGGCAACAACTCCTCCTCCGCCGGATACATCTATCCGACCCTCTGGCTGATGGACAACTACGGCAAGAAGCTGTCCGACCTGGAGAACGTGGCTTTCGGCATCCAGTACGGCGACCAGTTCGCCCACGCCGCTTCCGAGACCGCGGACATCATCGTGTGCTACGCGGACGGCCGCCGCGACTATGAAGCCGCGTGGATGCTGCCCATCGGCGAGAACGATCCGACCGGCAAGGCCGGCATGGGCCGTAAAGACACCATCTGGAACGAGCTGAACGTCATCGGTGTGACCCCCGGCATCTACAATGACACCGTGGCGATCACCAAGGCGAAGCCCGAGATCTACAACGATCAGTTCAAAGAAGCGATCCAGAACGCGCTGATCAACATCATCAACACCGATGAAGGCAAGGCGATCTTCTCCGTCTACAGCCATGAAGGCTACGTCAAGGCCGTGGACAGCGACTACGACGCGACCCGCAAGGCGCAGGAAGCCGTGAAGTAAACGCTTTTTCATCCGGGCTGCCGTATGGCCGGGCTGTACGGCAGCCTGTTTTATGTCGGGGCATTTTCCGGCATCCGCCGGTTATCTCAGACGGCACAGCCGTAGAAGAGAGGTTTACCTTGATTGAATTCAAACATGTGAGCAAAACCTATCCCAACGGGACAAAGGGCCTGATCGACGTGAATCTGACCATTGAGCAGGGCGAGTTCGTCGCGATCATCGGCCTGAGCGGCGCGGGCAAGTCCACGCTGATCCGGACGATCAACCGTATGATCGACGTGACCGACGGCCAGCTGACCGTGGACGGAACCGACGTCATGACCCTGAAAGGAAAAAGCATGCGCCGCTTCCGCCGGAAGATCGGCATGATTTTCCAGTCCTTCAATCTGGTATCCCGTTCCACGGCCATCAAGAACGTGCTGACCTCCATGGTGCCGGACATGCCGTGGTGGAAGGTGCTGCTGGGCATCTTTTCCAAGCAGCAGAAGCTCCACGCGCTGGAAGCACTGGACAAGGTGGGCATCCTGGACAAGGCCTACACGCGGTGTGACCAGCTTTCCGGCGGCCAGCAGCAGCGTGTGGCGCTGGCCCGGACGCTGAACCAGACGCCCACCATCATCCTGGCGGACGAGCCTGTGGCGGCCCTGGACCCGGTGACGGCGCACCAGGTGATGGGCGACTTCAAGCGCATCAACGAGGAGATGAACATCACCATCCTCATCAACATCCACCACGTCGACCTGGCGCTGAAATACGCCACCCGGGTCATCGGTATCCGCGCGGGCGAGATCGTCTATGACGGGCCGACGGACCAGGTCACGCAGGAAGTGCTGGACTCCATTTACAACGGCGCCTCCATCCCCACGGCGGGAGAATAAGGAGGAGCGGAGATGAAGAAGAAAACGGAGGGGACCTACCGGGTCCCGCTCTTTGACCGGGTGTTCAGGCCGCAGACGGTCGTGCTCTCCAACGGGCATACCGTGCAGCGCCCCCGGTCCCGGATGCCGCTGATCGCTGCGGGCATCGTGCTGATGATCTGGCTGAGCATCCAGCTGACCGGCTTCGATCTGAGCATCATTGCCCGCCGGGGGCATCAGTTCACCGTGATCCTGAGCAAGATCTTCTCGCCGGACATTTTCAATATCCAGGCGGGCACCTTTGAGAAGTTCGGCCTGGCACCGGAGAACGTGAACCTGCTGAGCGTCTTTGACGGCCGCTGGTGGCAGGCGCTGTGGTACACAATGACGAACTCCTTCGCCTCCAACGTGTTCGGCCCGCTGTGGGATACGCTGCGCATGTCCGTGCTGGGCTCCTTTATCGGCGCGACGCTGGCGCTGCCCATTGCCGTGGCGGCTTCCACGAACATCAACCGGAACCGTACGACCGTGCTGATCCTGCGGTTCCTGCTGAACATCGTCCGCACGCTGCCGACGCTGGTCATCGCCAAGATCTTTGCCCTGATCTTCGGCCTGGGGACCTTTGCCGGAACGATGTCCATCCTGGTCTTCACGCTGGGTGTCATCTGCAAGATGATGTACGAATCCATCGAGACCATCGACATGGGCGCCTTTGAGGCCATGGAATCCTTCGGCGCCACCAAGTTCCAGGGCTTCTGGTCCGCGAGCATGAAGCAGATCCTGCCCACGTACCTGAGCTACTGCCTGTACGCGCTGGAGATGAACGTGCGCGCCGCGTCCATCCTGGGCTACGTGGGCGCCGGCGGTCTGGGCCTGCTGATCGACGAGCGGATCGGATGGCGGGATTACAACGGGCTGGGCACCGTGCTGCTGATGCTCTTCCTGCTGGTGGTCAGCATTGAGAGCCTGAGCCGGTTCCTGCGGAAGAAACTGAGTTAAGGAGGGCGGAGAGATGAAAGAAAAGAACGTTTCCGGAATGCCCCGCCCCCTGAGCATCGAGGAGACCTACAACAGCCGGCCCAGGCGCTGGTGGCTGTACACGCTGGTCGTGTTCCTCGTGGCGCTGCTCCTGGCCTGGGCGGCGGGCGGCGTGACCTTCAAGGGCATCGCGACCAAGGGCTCCGAGGTCGCGCGCGGCATCGCGTCCGGTCTGACCAATCCGGACTGGGACCTGCTGCTGGGCAGGATCAAAGAGGATACCACCGTGACCACGGTCGCGGGCATCCGGGTCTCCACTGAGGGCGTGCCGTACCTGCTTTTCCAGACCATCGCCATCGCGTTCCTGGGCACCATTATCGGCGGAATCCTGGCGATCCCGTTCAGCTTCCTCGCATCGGACCGGATCGTTCCCAAATGGATCGGCTGGATCTTCCGGCTGCTGATCCTTTTGATCCGGACCATTCCGAGCCTGGTCTGGGCGCTGGTATGGATCCGGGTGACCGGGCCCAACGCCTTCTGCGGTGTCGTGACGCAAAGCGTGTGCTCCATCGGTATGATCAGCAAGATGTACATGACCGCCATCGAGGACCTGGACGTGAGGATCCTGGAATCGCTGGACGCTTCCGGCTGCAGCGCCTTCCAGAAGATCCGCTACGGGGTCCTGCCCCAGATCATTCCGAACTTTATATCCACAGTGATCTACCGGTTCGACATCAACATGAAGGATGCCACCACACTGGGCATCGTCGGCGCGGGCGGTATCGGCGCGCCGCTGATCCAGTGCATCACCTCCAGCCGCTGGAGCATGGTGGGCGCCTACCTGTTCGGACTGATCCTGCTGATGCTGGTGATCGAGTGGCTGTCTACCCGGATCCGGAACCGACTGACGAGAGGCTGATCCATGTCCAGACTGACGATCTATTTTACTGCTGACACGCACGGATATCTGTATCCAGGGAATTTCGCGACCGGCAGGCGCGCCCCCATGGGACTGCTGTCGATGCGTTTTCCCCGGGATGAGAATACCCTGATCATCGACGGGGGAGATACCATTCAGGGCTCTCCCCTGGTTTATTTTGCCCGCGTGACGGGGCGTGAACTGCCCATCGCGCAGGCGCTCAATGCCCGGCACTACGACTATGTGACCCTGGGCAACCACGATTTCAATTTCGGCCGGGAGGGCATCCGCAAATATCTGAGCGGACTGAACGCGAAGTGCCTCTGCGCCAATGTGCGCGACGAGGCCGGGGAGCTGCCCGTGTTTCCGGGCTGCGTCCACGTGCTGGGCAACGGCCTGAGAGTCGGACTCATCGGCATCGTGACGGACTGGGTCAACCGGTGGGAGTCGCCGGAGCATCTGAAGGGGCTGAGGGTGACCGATCCGCTGCAGGCGGCGCGGGAAGCCGTGGCCGCCCTGCCGCCCCACGACGTGCTGGTCGGCATCTATCACGGCGGGATCGAGCGGGACCTGCAGACCGGCCGGCTGCTTTCCGAGACGGACGAGAACATCGCCTGCCGCCTGTGCGAGGAGCTGCCTTTTGATCTGCTGCTGACGGGGCATCAGCATATCGGGATGGGCAGCGGCGAGTGGAACGGCGTGCACCTGGTACAGACGCCCTGCAACGCGGTCCAGTACGCCCGGGTGGACCTGGGGGAGGACGGACGCTTTACCTCCGCCCTGTATGACGTGCCGGACCGCGCGGACCTGACGGAGGAGGAGCAAAGGCTCTGGGAGGACGTGAACGTCTGGCTGGACCATCCGGCCGGGCACCTGCCCAGGGACCTGCGGCCGGACGCGGACCGGGCGAGGATGGCCATGGAGGGGAACTCCATTGTGGACCTGTTCAACCAGGTGCAGCTGGAGGCCTCCGGGGCGGACATCAGCTGCTCCTTCCTGGGCAACACTGTCCGGGGCTTTGACCGGGACGTGACCGTCCGGGACGTGGTAGCCAGCTATGTGTACGCCAACACCCTGGCGGTGCTGGAGGTCACCGGAAAAGTGCTGCGTATGGCGCTGGAGCAGTGCGCCACCTATTTCAACCGGAACGCGGACGGGAGCATTACCGTCAGCGAGCCCTTCCTGCTGCCCAAGGAAGCGCATTTCAATTACGATTATTTCGCCGGGATCGAATACACCTTTGACCTGAGGAACCCGCCCGGCCGGCGCGTCGCGGAGATCCTGCGGAACGGGAAGCCGGTCCGGGATACGGACAGGCTGAAGCTGTGCATGTGCAATTACCGGGCGACGGGCTCGGGAGACTTCGAGTTCTACCGGAGCTGCCCGGTGGTCCGGGAGATCCAGACGGACATGAGCGAGCTGATCCTGAACTACCTGCGCGCGCACGACCCGGTGGAGCTGCCCGCGGACCACGGGATCCGCGTGATCCTGTAATATAAAAAAAGTCCTCATCGCTGAGGACTTTTTTATATCCGCGGGCTTATTTGCCGGCGATCCGGAGCTCGCCGACGTCCACGCTGGGACTTCCGACGGAGCTGCCGGGGAAGACGAGGTCATTGCCGACCGCGCGGACGGCCTGCAGAAGCCGGTAGAAATTTCCGGCGACGGTGATCCGGTCCACGGGGCGGTCCTTTTTGCCGTCCGTGACGGTATAACCTTCAGCGATCAGGCTGAAGTCACCGCTGACCGTGTTGGCCCCGGCATGCAGGCCGCTGACCTCCGTGATCACCAGGCCGCTGCCCATGTCTTCCATGAGCTGCTCCAGGCTCTTTTCGCCGGGCTTGAAGAAGAAGTTGGAGGGGGCGACCCGCACGGGCGCGGAATAGGAACCCTTGTGGGCGTTGCCCGTAGAGGACACACCCGCCTTGCGCGCGGTTTTCAGGTTGTGCAGCAGGGTGACGAACACGCCGTCGCGGACGATCTCCCTGGTGCAGGTGCGCACGCCTTCGTCGTCAAAGCCGCGGGTGGCAAAGCCGCCGGGCAGCAGGGGATCGTCGATCAGGGTCACCTTGTCCGAGGCAATGACCTGCCCCTCCTTGTCCTTCAGCAGGCTCATGTTCTGCTGGGCGTTTTCGGCGGAGAAAATGACGGAGAAGACAGACAGGAGGTCGCTCATGGCATAGGGATCAAAGATCGTCCTGTACTCGCCGGTGGGAACCGGCTCCGCGTCCAGCATGAAGAGGGCCTTTTCCCGGGCTTCCTCCGCGGACAGGCGGGCGTTTTCCGGATCAAAGGTCCTGCCGGCCTTCAGCACGCCGGCGCTGGCGGTTTTGCTGCCGTCCTTCGCCAGGGCGTTGAGGAAGGTGACGCAGTAATTGTCCCGTGTGCTCAGGTCCAGCCCCCGGGAATTGACGATGCGCACTCCGGCGGACGCTGTGGAGATCATGTTGTAGGTGGCCGCCTTGATCCGGTCGTCCCCGGACAGCAGGTTCTTTTCGGCCGCCAGTATATAATCCAGCTTTTCCTGCGGTGTGACCAGGTCCAGCTCCTCTTTGTAATTGTTCACGTCGGGGTAGTCCGCGTCGCCCGGATAGATCTCTGCGGTCCCTTCCTCCTCGGAAAGCTCCGCGCTTTCGATGACCGCGGTGACCAGCTGGTCCACGGACTCGTCGTCAAAGGCCTCCGTGGCGGCATAGCCCATGCGGCCGTTCACGATGCCGCGCAGGCTCAGTCCCTTGGTGGAATTGACGGTGTAGTTCGAAATGCTGCCCTGCTGGCACATGGCCCGGAAGGAATCGCTGTCCGCCAGATAGACCTCCGCCTCGGAGATCCCTTTTTCGGCCGCGGCCTTCATCAGCTTCTCAATATATTCATCCATACGCTGCCTCCTTATCTGGCGCCGCCCACGGTCAGGCTGGTGACCCGGATCATGGGCTGTCCTACATTGGTGGGAACGGAGCCTGACAGGGAACCGCACATGCCCTGGGCCATCTGCATGTCCCTGCCGACCCGGTCGATCTTCATCAGGATCTCACTGCCGCGGCCGATCAGGCTGGCACCCCGGACCGGCTGGACGATCCGTCCGCCCCGGACGAGATAGCCCTCCTCCACGGCAAAGTTGAACTTGCCCGTGGACGGATCCACGCTGCCGCCGCCCATGGAGCGGCAGTACAGCCCGTCGCCCATGGTGGCGATCATTTCCGCTTCGGAATCCTCACCGGCGGCGATATAGGTGTTGCGCATGCGGCTGGTGGGAGCGTACATATAGCCCTGCCTGCGGCCGGAGCCGGTGACGCCCATACCCATCTTGCGGGCGTTGAGCCGGTCGATCATATAGTTTTTCAGGATGCCCTTTTCGATCAGCACCAGGCGGGTGGGCTCGTTGCCCTCGTCGTCGATGTTTTCGCTGCCCCATTCATTGGGGATGGTGCCGTCGTCAATGGCGGTGACCTTTTCACTGGCGATGCGCAGCCCCAGCTTTCCGGCGAACTCACTGTTGCCGGGAGCGACGGACGTGGCCTCCAGCGAGTGCCCGCAGGCCTCGTGGAAAATGACGCCGCCGAAGCCCTTGTCAATGACGACCGGCATGGTCCCGGAGGGACAGAGCGGCGCGTGCAGCATGGTCACGGCGATCCGGGCGGCCTGGTGGGCGCACATTTCCGGATCCACGGTGCGGTCAAAGATCTCAAAGCCCTGCATGGCGCCGGGAGAGCAATGGCCGGTCTGGTTTTCTGTGCCGTCGGAGGCGACCGCGTTCACGCTCAGGCGGGAGTATACCCGAAGGTCGTTCTTGAAAAGGCCTTCGGAATTGGCGATCCAGACCCGCTGCTCGGAATCGGAATAGCTGATGACGCCCTGGACCACTTCCGGATAGGTCTTCAGAACGGCGTCGGCGGCACGCAGCTTTTCAGCCCTGCGCTGCCCGCTGACCTTGCCGGGCAGCTCCATGATGATATGATTGTCCGGCCGCTCCGTATCCGCGAAGCCGGTGCGGAAGGTCTCGTTGTCGTCATGAATGGCGGCCGCTGCCCGCCGGGCGCAGCTGATCAGCCCGTCCCGGGAGGTATCGTTGGTGTAGACGTAAACCGAAGAGACGCCCGAGTAGATGCGGACGCCGGCGCCGTGCAGCCGGTTGGACGTGGCGGTGTCGATGCGCCCGGAACGCATGGTCATCAGGTTGTTTCGCCGGTCCTCCAGAAAGATCTCGGCGAAATCGCCGCCGGTGGTGAGTGCTTCCTCCAGAACGGCGGCTGCGGTATCCTGTCTCAGCATGAAAATCCTCCTTAGTTATCCATCAGTTCTTATTTATCGCGGCGGGCTTCCGGCTTTTTCTCCCGCCCGGGCGGAACGCCCGGAAGAGGAAGCTGCCGGTGCCCTGACCGAGGGCGATCATGGCAATGGTGATCATGGCGCGGATCCCCTGATCCGCTCCCGGCGCCGTTTCCCCGGCGCCCAGGTACTGCATGGTGCGGTAAAGGCCGAGCCCCGGGACAAAGCTGATGATCGACAGCATCAGGAAGACGGTGCCGATCATTTTCATTTTCAGCGCGCAGAAAAGGCCCAGCAGGGAGCCGGTCAGAGACGCGGCAAAGATGGAGCCGGCGTCGCTCAGGCCGAGCTGCGTCAGGCCCCAGTACACGGCGAAGGTGAACGCGCCAAGCAGCGAGGCGGGGATCCAGGAGCGCTTCGGCGCACGGACCAGCAGGCCGAAACCGAGCGTGCCGAAGAAGGCGCCCGCGACGGTACGGATGATCTCCGGGATCAAAGCAGACCGCCTCCCGTCAGGACGCGGAAGACCGCGTTCGCGATCAGCGCGCCGCCGGCGACCAGCCCGGCGGTCAGGATCGCTTCAATGCCGTGGCTCAGGCCGGACACGATGTCCCCGCGCATGGTATCCTGCACCGCGGTGGTCATGGTCAGGCCCGGCAGGAGGGGCATCAGCGCCCCTGCGATGACGGACTCCGTGGAAAGCACCGGAAGGAATGACTTGAGCACCGCGGGCACCAGGACGGTCAGGATACTGCCCAGCAGCACCGCGACCAGGGCCTGCATATGGAACTTGTCCAGCAGCATGCAGATGCCTTCCACCAGTCCGGCCAGCAGGAACGCGGCCAGAAGATCAGGCCAGCTGCCGCCGAAAAGAAGTGCGAAGCCGGCGGCGCAGACCGCCGCGCCGATGGGAAGAAGGCTCCGGCGGTTCGGCAGGAGGCGGATCTCCTCCAGCCGGGCGGCTGCCTCAGCCGGGGTCATGCCCGTGCGCTCCATTTCCCGGGAAACCGCGTTCACCCGGTCCACACGGACCAGGTGGTTCCCTGAGCGGCGGACCCGTTTGACGGAGGTCTCCACGTTCCCGTCCGACATCCGGTAACTGATGAAAAGCCCGCTCGGGACGGAAAAGGTCTCGACCTCCTCCAGGCCGAAGGCCCGCCCCATGCGGGTCACGGTCTCCTCCACACGGAAGGTCTCCCCGCCGTTTTCCATGATGATCAGCCCGGCCAGCTGCAGAGGACGCATACAGGCCCGCTGTTCCTCCAAAGTCATGCGATCTTCCTCCGTGACGGCGCGGCATACAGCAGTACGGACGCGCCGGCGAATGTACGGGAACATGATAGAATAGAAAAGGCGGAAAAGCAACAGGAACATTGCGCGGAATGAAAAGAATTTTGTATCCGGGATCGGCTTTCCGGGGCGGGAGGGGCGGCCGCCGCGCTGCCCCGGAGGGAAGTTTTGCTGGTGCTTCCGGGGCGGACATGGTATAATTTCAGTGAGGCATCCGCCCGAAAAACGCGGAGAAGAAAAAAGAATACCGGAAGAGAAAGCAGCGGAAAGGGTCCCGGCGGGAGGACAGCCTCCGCCGGGCGGAAGAGAAAGGAAGCGCGGTATGGACAGAGAGCAGACTGTTTTTGACGGGGATATCACCCTGGTCCACGGGATCAGGGTCGGACAGGCCGAGAACGCTGAAGCGCGGACCGGATGCACGGTCGTGCTCTGCCACAGGGACGGAGCAGTCGGGGGCGTGTCCGTCCGGGGCGCGGCGCCGGGGACCCGGGAAACGGACCTCCTGCGGCCCGGGAACCTGGTGGAAAAGGTGAATGCCGTGGTGTTGTCCGGCGGCAGCGCCTTCGGCCTGGAATCCGCCTGCGGCGTGATGAATCAGCTGGAGCAGATGGGCGTCGGGCTGGAAATGGGGGATATCCGCGTGCCGATCGTACCGGCGGCGGTCCTGTACGACCTGGGCGTGGGAAGCTCCGCGGTCCGGCCGGACGCGGCGATGGGGCGCGAGGCCCTGATGAATGCGCGGAAGGGAATGAAGCAGGGCCGCTTCGGAGCGGGCTGCGGATGCACCGTGGGCAAGCTGATCCCGGATTCCGTTCCGCAGCGCAGCGGCATCGGCTCGGCGTCGATCACCCTGCCGGAGGGGATCACCGTCGGGGCGGTGGTGGCGGTGAATGCCGTGGGCGACGTCTACCATCCCGTGACGGGCGCGCTGATCGGCTGCGGCCGCAGGGAGGACGGCACGCCGGTCCCGGCGGAGGGCCTGCTCTTCGGGCACGCTTCGGCCAACCGGACGATCCGGCTCCAGGCGGGCTCCAACACCACCATCGGCGTGATCGCGACGGACTGCTGCCTGACCAAGGAGCAGGTGAACCGGCTGGCGGACGTGGGGCATGACGGCTACGGGCGGACGATCCGTCCCGTGCATACGCAGATGGACGGGGACACCCTGTTCGCCCTGGCAACGGGCAGTGTGGACAAGGACGTCAACTTTGTACGCATCTGCGCCGCCGCCGCGGAGGTGACCGCCCGGGCGATCGCCAACGCGGTGCTTTTGTCCGCGCGGCAGGCGGAATAAGGCGCTCCTCGCGCCGGAAGAAAAACGGGGAGGGATCGGACCGTGACGGAAGCGGAATTCGGGACTCATCTGCTTGAACTGAGGAAGAAGGCAGGCCTCTCCCGGAGTGAGCTGGGAGAGCGGACAGGGGTCTCCGGCGAAACGGTGGCTTCGTGGGAGGAGGGCGGCAGCCTGCCGCCGCTGACCGCGGCGCCCGCGCTGGCGGACGCGCTGAACGCGACGCTGGCGGAGCTGCTTACGCCGCGGCAGGCAGCGGGAAAGCTGGCCCGGATCGTAATCACCGGCGGCCCGTGCTCCGGCAAAACGACGGCGATGAGCTGGATCCAGAACACGTTTACCCAGATGGGCTACACGGTCCTGTTTGTGGATGAGACGGCGACGGAGCTGATCACGGGCGGGGCGGCGCCGTGGGCCGCTGTCTCCAACCGCGATTTCCAGCGCTGCCTGCTTCAGCTGCAGCTGGACAAGGAAAGGGCCTTCTCGGATATTTCCGCGGCGCTCCGGGGCGGGGAAAAGGCGCTGATCGTGTGTGACCGCGGGGCGCTGGACAACCGGGCCTACATGACGGAGGAGGAATTCCGCTACGTCCTGCGCTGCCTGAACACCACCGAGATTGCCCTGCGCGACCAGTATGACGCCGTGTTCCACCTGGTCACGGCTGCCAAGGGCGCGGAGAAGTTCTATACCCTGGACAACAACGCGGCCAGGAGGGAAACGCCGGAGGAGGCGGCCGCTCTGGATGACCGGCTGCTGGCGGCGTGGACGGGGCACCCGCACCTGCAGGTGATCGACAACTCCACGGATTTCGCCGGGAAAATGCGCCGCCTGATGGAAGGGATCGCGGCGTTCCTCGGGGAGCCTGCCCCGCCGGAGGTCCGGCGCAAGTACCTGATCGGCTTCCCGGACGTGGAGCAGCTGGCGAAGCAGCCGAACTGCAAGCGGATCGATATCGTACAGACCTATCTGAAGCCGGAGAACCGGGCGGATGAGATCCGGCTGAGGCAGCGCGGGCAGGACGGGAATTATATCTATTACAAGACGGTCAAGCGCACGGCGGATGACGGCAGGCGAGTGACCATTGAGGAGCGGCTGAGCCAGGAGGAATACCTGTCGCTGATGCCGCAGGCGGATCCGGACTGCCGCCTGGTGCGGAAAACACGCTACTGCCTGAGCGAGAACGGCCTGAGCTATGAGATCGACGTCTATCCGGAATGGACGGACAGGGCGATCCTGGAGGTCAAGTCCCGCGCGGAGGAAGCGGGCCGCGCGTTCCCGGCCGGGATCGAGGTGCTCCGGGACGTGACGGAGGATCCGGAGTATTCCAACCGCGCGCTGGCGCGGAGGGATTTTCCGTCACACGGAGCCGGAAAATGAACGGTAGGATAAATACAGAAAGATAAAAGGAGAACAAGCCATGAAACGTTTTCTGAAAACTTCCTTATGCCTGCTGCTGGCGTTGCTCTGCGCCGGGCTGAGCGCCGTAGCGGGCGCGACGGCTTATTATTCCCGGCGGGGTGACGCCGCCTGGTATGAGCAGATGCTGCAGGACGGCGTGATGAACGCAGGGAACAACCTCCGGCTGAAGGAGGTCGTGCGGCGCGCCGGCGAGGGCGAAAGCATCACCGTCGCCACGATCGGCGGGTCCATTACCGAAGGCGCCGGGGCGACAACCTATGCCGGGTGCTATGCGAGCCGGTTCGTGAGGGAGTTCGCGCGGCTGTACGGAGCCGATGAGGGAAAGAACATACAGCTGGTCAACGCGGGCGTCGGCGGAACGGGTTCCCCGTTCGGCCTGATGCGGTATGACCGGGACGTGACGGCGCGGGTGACGGATGAGGACGGCCTGGCGGACCTGGTGGTCATTGAGTTTTCCGTCAACGACTATCAGGAGCCGACGAGGCACCGCGCCTTTGAGTCCCTGGTGAAAAAGGTGCTGGAGCAGCCCAACCGCCCGGCAGTGATCCTGCTCTTTGCCGTTTTCAAAAACGGTTTCAATTTACAGACTGACCTCCGGAAGATCGGCGACGCCTATGACCTGATGATGGTCTCGGTGAAGGACGCCGTTTATCCGCATATCGGAAAGGAATGGACGTCTGAAGAGTTCTTTTCCGATGAATACCATCCGACATCCCTCGGCCACGGCGTGATGGCGGACTGCCTGCTGGCCGGGGTCCGGACAGCCCTGGCGGCGGAGGACAGCGCGGAGGATATCAGCCCGGATATCAAACCGGTCTACGGGACGGAATATACGGAACTGCGCACGGTCTACGGCGACAGTGAAGGCGGGGATCATACGCTGGTCCGGGGCGGCTTCGCGCAGGACGATGCCTCCTCCTACAAAAACCTGCCGGTGGGCCGGGTGTGCGGAAAGAACTTTGCCCATACCCCGGCGGACTCCGATGAGCCGCTGGTTTTCAAAGCGACCTTCAGCAAGCTGCTGATCGCGTGGCGCTCCGTGGCGGGCAGCACGTACGGGGAGGCGGAGGTCCTGGTGGACGGAAAAAGCATGAAGAAGCTGAAGGGAAATTCCGGCAGCTGGGGTCAGTCCGAGGTGGCCCTGGTATGGGACCTCAGGAAATCGGGGGAGCATACGGTGGAGATCCGTATGACGGAAGGGAATGAAAAAAAGCGCTTCACCGTGACGGCCATCGGCTACGCGCCCTGATATTTGAAATGTTATTCTGAAAAAACCGAATGGATCAGCGATCCCCGCTCCGGCCGAACAGCCACCGGCGCGCAACGGAAATGGCGACACGCCGGGGAAGAGGCCGGAGCGCTTTGTCTGCCTCCTTCAGAGCCTGAATGATCGGCAGATGCTGCGGGCAGTGCTTTTCACACTTTCCGCAGCCGACGCACTGGGAGGGGAAGGGAGGCGCCTTCCGCATGGCGACGGTCTGGAAATACTCGTGCCGGCCCGCGGATCTTCTCTCCGCGGCCATATTGTTGTAGCAGCGGAAGGCGCCGGGAATGTCCACGCCCTGGGGACAGGGCATGCAGTAACCGCAGCCGGTGCAGCCGATCCGGATGCTTTCCCGGATGCTGTCCCGCAGGGAAGCGATCAGGCTTTTTTCCTCCGGGGAGAGGCAGCCGGCGGGAGCGTCCGACGCCGCGGCGCAGTTTTCCTCCAGCATGGCCATGCTGTTCATGCCGGAGAGGACGCAGGTGACCTCCGGCTGGTCCCACAGCCAGCGGAACGCCAGCTCCGCCGCTGTCCTGCCCGACGGGTCCGCGGCGATTTTTTCTTTTGCCTTCCGCGGCAGGAGGCTGACCAGCTTTCCGCCGCGCAGCGGCTCCATGATGACGACCGGGATGCCCTTTTCCGCGGCGGCCTGCAGGCCGGGGCGCCCGGCCTGGGTGTATTCATCCAGATAATTGTACTGGATCTGGCAGAAATCCCAGTCGTACGCGTTCAGCAGCGGCAGGAAGGTCTCTGTGTTGCCGTGGAAGGAGAAGCCGATCTGCCGGATGGCGCCGCCGGATCTCTTCTCCGCGATCCATTCCAGGATCCCGAGGCCGACCAGCTTGTTCCAGGCGGCAAGGTCGGTCAGCATATGCATGAGGTAAAAGTCGATATGATCCGTCCGGAGCCGGCGCAGCTGCTCCTGAAAGTATTTTTCAATGCCGTCCCGGCTGCGGATCAGGTACTGGGGCAGCTTGGTGGCCAGAAAGATCTTATCCCGGAGGCGGTTCCTCTCCAGGATCTCACCGAGGCAGGCCTCGCTGCCGGAATAGATATAGGCGGTGTCAAAATAGTTGATCCCAAGCTCCACGGCCCGGAGGATCTCCTTTTCCGTTTCTTCCTCGTCAATGCCGTTCCCCTTCCGGGGAAAGCGCATACAGCCGAAGCCGAGCACGGATACGTCCAAGCCTCTGCGATCCTTTCTGTACTGCATGGGGCGCCTCCCTGATCCGTTTTTCTGTCCGGGAAAGAAATAAAACGTTTCTTTTTTTCTATCATAAAGCTTTGCCGGCGGAAAAGCAACAAGGGTCCGGAAACGGTAGCGTTCCGGGCGGATCCGTGGTATAATTCCGTAATCGGAACGGAAAAACAGTGAAGAACGGAGGAAAAATGGACAGAAGCATACGTACATCGGCCAAGGCGCTGGTCTTCCGGGACGGCTGCATGCTGGCCGTCAGGCTGAGGGATCAGGACGGTGAGTTTTACATCATGCCGGGCGGCGGACAGATGCCCGGAGAGCTGTTGCCGCGGGCCGCGGAGCGGGAGGTGGCGGAGGAAACCGGCGTCCGGGTCCGGGCAAAGGAAACCGTGTTCGTGATCGAAGGCGCGGAGGGTGAGCCTCATCACCGGGTGGACATCGTTTTCCTGTGCGAGTATCTCGGGGAGGGCGGGGACGTTTCCCATCCGGACAGCAATCAGACCGGATACGTCTGGCTGCCGATAGAAGGGCTGAACAGGACGCCCCTGTATCCCTCAAAGCTGCGGCGCCCGATCATGGACCTGTTCGCGGGAAAGCCGGCCCCCGTCTATCTCGGCAACGAGAACGCCGGGGATCCGGAGGTCACGGACTAAGAAAGGGCTCCGGAAAAATCATATCGGGAAAGGATCCAGACACATGAAAAGACTGGTTTGTCTCACAGTATTGTTTATTATGCTGATTTGCTGCGCGGCGGCGGGGAGTGAGGAGAAAATGGCATTTGTTTTTGAGGACAGCATTCCGCGGGAATACCTGAAGCAGGCGGAGAACGGCGGAAGGGTCGAAGCGGTCGAGTATGCCAGCCGGGATTATCTGGCGGGGGACGGTAGCGAAACGGTCAAGAAGGCGCTGGTCTACCTGCCGGAAGGCTATTCCGCGGAGAACCGTTACGACGTGCTGATCCTGTGCCACGGCATCGGCGGGGATGAGCACGAATGGGGCTTCTCCAAACCGGACAGCGAAGGAAAGAACATCCTGGACAACCTGATCCGGAAGGGAGAGGCGCGCCCGATGATCGTGGTGATGCCCAACGGAAGGTCGACGGTTCGCTTTACGGACAAGAGCATGAACAATATGCAATCCTTCTATGTTTTCGGGCAGGAGCTGCGCAATGACCTGCTGCCCTGGATCGACGCGCATTACGCGACGTACGGCAGCGACACCCCGGGCGACCTGAAGGCCTCGCGGAACCACCGCTTCATGGCGGGTCTGTCCATGGGCGGCATGCAGACTATCAACATCGGCCTGTGCGAATGCCCGGATCTGTTTTCCGCGTTCGGCGCCTTCTCCGCGGCCCCGACGACCTATACGGCGGATGAGATCAACGTGAGGCTGAAGCAGTTCCCGGATGAGGAGATCCGCTATTTCTATTCGCTTTGCGGTCTGCAGGACAACCTGTACTTTGCCGGCTCCGGCGCGGCAAAGGAGCTGCCGGCGCACTGCGGCCGCTTCACGGAGGAGAACTGGCACTGGCAGGAGCGCGCGGGCGGCCACGATTTCAATATCTGGTACCTGGGCCTGTACAATTTCGCCCGCCTGCTGGGCTCGCTTGAGTGAGGAAGACGCGGCCCGCGCCGAAGAAACAGAAGCATAAAAACGGAGCCTCCCGGAACAGACCGGGAGGCTCCGCGTTTTGTCCGGAGACGGGTTTTACAGCAGATGGGCGCATTCGGGATCGAAGGAGATCCGGGCCTCATCGCCGACGTTGAAGATCTTCTTGTTGATGGGGCAGTTGTCCGTGATCTTGACCAGCTCGCCGCCGACCCGCACATGATAGTTCTGATAGCTGCCCATGAAGCAGCTCAGCTCCACCTTGCAGGGCAGGTCGCCCTCATCGGCGATCTTCACGGCTTCAGGCCGCAGAACGATCTCACAGGCGTCGCCCGTGTTCCTGGGCTGCGGGGCGGACACGGGAACGGTCCCGTCCGGGAGTTTGACCAGGGTGCTGCCGCCCTCCTGCCCGGCAACGGTGCCGTGCAGGAAATTGCATTCGCCGATGAAGTCCGCCACGAACTCGCTGTTCGGCCGGTAGTAGATCTCCAGCGGGCTGCCGGTCTGGGCAATGACGCCGGACTTCATCAGGATGATCTGGTCGGAGATGGCCATGGCTTCGCTCTGGTCATGGGTGACGTAGATCGCGGTGATGCCCAGCGTCTGCTGGATGCGGCGGATCTCCGTGCGCATCTGCACCCTCAGCTTCGCATCAAGATTGGACAGCGGCTCGTCAAACAGCAGCACGCCCGGCTCCACGACCAGTGCCCGCGCCAGCGCCACACGCTGCTGCTGGCCGCCGGAGAGCTGGTTGGTCATGCGCTGCTCCATGCCGGAGAGCTCGACCAGCGCCAGGATGCGCTCCACGCGCTCCCTGATCTCGGCCTTCGGGACCTTGCGCAGCTTCAGGCCGTAGGCGACGTTGTCAAAGACGTTGTAGTGCGGAAAAAGCGCGTAGCTCTGGAAGACCATGGCGGTGTCGCGCTTGTTGGGCGTCAGGGCATTGATGGCTTCCCCGCCCAGATAGATCTCGCCCTCGTCCGGGGACTCAAAGCCCGCGATCATGCGCAGCGTGGTGGTTTTGCCGCAGCCGGAGGGCCCCAGCAGCGTGACGAAGCTGCCGGGCCTGATGTCCAGCGAAACGTCGTGGACGGCATAGAAATCCTTTTTGGTCTTGGGGTCCTGGTAGATCTTGGATATATGATCCAGAACGACCCCCTTGGGTTCTTTTCCGGTATATTCACTCATGCTCAGTCAGCCTCCTTGATCTTTCTGCTGGTTCCGAAGAATTTGATGATCAGGTTCATCAGCAGCACCGATCCGTAGGTGATCGCGATCAGGATGGTCGCGAAAGCGCAGGCGATGCCGTAGGAGCCTTTCTCCGCAAATTCGTTGATCTGCACGGTGATCAGCAGATAGCTGGGTGTCACCAGCAGGATGATGGCGGAGATGGCGGTGATGGACCGAACGAAGGCCGTGACCAGGCCGGACAGGAAGGAATCCTTGATCAGCGGCAGCGTCACGGAGGTAAAGACCTTCAGGCTGCCGGCACCCATATCGTAGGCGCTTTCCTCAATCGATTTATCGATCTGCCGCAGCGCGGAGATGCCGGAGCGTGTGCCGGTCGGCAGGGAGCGGACCACGAACACGATGACCAGGATGACGCCGGTGCCGTAGATGCCCTGCAGGAAGCCGGAGCGGAACATGCCGCCCGCGAAGCCGCGGATGTATCCGATACCGAGTACCGTGCCGGGCACGGCCATGGCCAGCATGGAAACCAGCTCAATAAAGCCCTTGCCCCGGAATTTCTTTTTGACCACCAGGTAGGAGATGATCATGGAGAGCAGGGCTGTGATCGGCGCCGCGATCAGGGACAGCACGAAGGAATCCTGGAAGGCCTTCAGGCCCCTGTAGCGGGTGAACACCTGCTCAAACCAGCGCGTGGTCAGCGTGAAGTCGCGGCCCCAGGTGCGGAACAGCGCGCCGAAGGGGACGCAGGCGTACATCAGGATGACGAACAGCGCCACCATGGAGCAGAGCACGGTCAGCGGGACCGTCACGCTCTTGTCCTCGATGAGCATTCTGGCGCGGCTGGCCTTGCCCGTGAGCGTCGCGGCGGTCTTCCGCTCCAGATAGTATTTCTGAACGCCGAACATGATCATCGTGATGGCCAGCAGAACCACAGCCATGGCGCAGGCGCCGTTCTTGTCATAGGCTCCGGTGATCTGCAGGTAGATGGTGGTGGCCAGCGTGTCATAGCTGCCGCCGATGAGCATGGGGTTGGCGAAGTCCGCGATGGATTCAATGAAGGTGACCAGGAAGGCGTTGCCCAGACCGGGCAGCAGCAGCGGCAGCGTGACGGAGCGGAACACCCCGAAGCGGGAGGCGCCCATATCCCGCGCCGCTTCCTCCATGGACGGGTCGATATTCTTCAGCAGGCCGCGGAACATCATGTAGCAGACAGGGAAGAAAGTCATGGTCTGCACGATGGTGATGCCCCAGAAGCCGTAAATGTTGTTGTCATAGATGCCCAGCAGGTGCCGGGTAATGATGCCGGCCTTGCCGAAGAGCATGATCATGGACAGGGAGAGCACGAAAGGCGGAGAGACCACAGGCAGCATGGAAACCACCTTGAACAGGCCGCTCATCAGCTTTGTACGCACCTTGACGTAGATCTCCACGTAGGCGAAGAGCAGGCCGATCGCCGTGGAGAGGAGGCCCACCAGCGAGCCGACCTTCAGCGTGTTGGTGATGGCCACCTGGAACGTGCGTTTTTTGAAGCTTTCTTGGAAGAATTGGAGGGTCAGCCCCGTGTCACCCGAGTAGATGCTGTCGACCAGCAGGATCGCCAGCGGATAAAGAATAAAGACGGCCAGGAACGCGATCAGCAAAACGATGACGGTGACCATGACCGGATCGGCCAGCAGCTTTTTCCGGTCCAGGGACGCGCTTTGTCCTGCAGCCATCGGGATTCCCCCTTTCTGCGATGAGAAAGGGGGACGGTGTTGGACACCGTCCCCCACGAGTGATGATTCAGCCCGGATCTGAATTATTCAGTCTTGAAGCGGTCGTCAGCAGCGGCGCCGAGAGCTTCCATCACTTCGCTCACATAGGTGGTGATGTTCTTGGTAGCGTCTTCGAAGTCATATTCCATCACGTTGTCGGGATCGAGACCGAATTCGGTGGCGATGGCCGGCTGGGTGGCGTTGTCCAGGACCAGGAACTGATAGGAGCCGTAATCCACGCCCTGGTTGACGCAGTCGGGGCTCAGAGCATATTCGATCCACAGCTTGGCAGCGTTCGGATGCTTCGCACCCTTGAAGATGGCGGTAGCGCCGATCTCGAAGGAGGTGCCGCTGGACGGAATGACCAGGCCGATGTTGTCATAGCCGTTGTCCACGATCTGGTAGATGCCGTCATGCAGGAAGCCGATGCCGATCACGCACTCGCCGGGGCCGACGTTCTTGGAGGGACCGGAGCCGGACTTGGTGTACACCTGGATGTTCTTGTCCAGATCCACCAGGTACTTGATGCCTTCGTCGTGGCCGTACTTCTGGATCATGGTGTTGATGACCAGCTTGGCCGTGCCGGCGGTGTTGTAGTTGGACAGCCAGATCAGGCCCTTATACTCTTCCTTGAGCAGGTCGGCCCAGTCCTGGGGAGCTTCCAGATTCAGGCGCTCCAGCTCTTCCTTGTTGACCATGAAGCCCAGGATGCCCTTGTAGATGCCGTACCAGCGGCCTTCCGCGTCACGGTAGGCCGGTGAGATCAGGTGGACAGCGTTGACAGCCTCGTAGGGCTCCAGCAGGCCTTCCGCAGCCGCGACGTTGTAGGGGTCGGTCGTGCCGCCGAACCAGACGTCAGCAGAGGGGTTGCCGGCTTCTTCTTTGATCTTGGGCTCTACCTCGCCGGTGGACAGGCGCTGATGCGTGACCTTGATGCCGTAGAGTGATTCAAACTTGTCACAGGCAGCTGCCAGGTATTCTTCCTCGCAGGAGCCGTAAACGATCAGTTCGCCCTCAGCCTTTGCGGCTTCGATCAGCGCCGGATCGATGGCGGCATCCTCCGCGGACGCCAGGGAAACACAGCCGAGCACCATCAGCGCGGCCAGGAGCAGGGACAGAAGCTTTTTCATTCGAAAATCCTCCTTTGTGTGATATAGAATTTGATTATTTCCAAAGAGCGGCATCTGCCGCTGAAGGGACGTGGAAAAAGGAACGGACCCCCTGTCCGGACGAACGTATTTGCCTTCTTTTAGTCTGTTATAAATATAACAGGTTGAAGATCAGAAATCAAGAGAATTGCAGAGGAATACTGTATACAAAGAGAATCACGTCCGGCCGGAAGCAGGGAGATTCCCTTGGTTAAGGATACCGCGCCGCAGCCCACGATTACACAGTACTGCAGAAAACAGCTATTGGAAAAAAAGCACCGTCAGCATCCCCTTTAAAGATGTCGACGGCGCTTTTTTGATTTCCGGGGCAGGGATGTAAAACCGGCAAGGCCGCTTTTATCATCGTTTCGGGAAGCCCTCACTTATTTCAGGTACTTACTGTTTTGTTTCACATCCCGTCTTCCACACACTTCGCAAGCTCCACATTCCGTTCCTCACTTGCTTTTAACTCTTCCAGCACATGAACGATCTCCGGATAACACGTCTTGTCCACCGGTTCAAACAGGGAATTCCATCCATCGGTTCCTCCGCCGGGTATCTCAAACATTAACCTGCGGTACAGCTCAACTGTCGTCCGGAACGACTCTGTCAGTTTCTCCAATGCTTCATTCGCCTGTATCTTTTGCCGCTCCTCCAGATACAGTAACAACGCGTCCTTTCTTTCATAAAAAATGCCGATGCAATACTTAAAACCAAAGGAATCCAGTCTGTCCTCCCGTATTGCTTTCACAATTGCGTCATACGCTGCCAGACCGTATGACCGTCCGTTCTCACAGATTGCTTTCATTCCCTGTATATACAGACGAAGCGCCTCCACAAAAGCCTGATCCCAGTCTGTCTCCCGCGCGGCTTCCGGAATTTCGCAATATAACACCGGGGCCCATTCAAAGGTTTTCCCCAGATTGCTGTATAGAACCGGCATGCTGGCATTTGTGTTCCGGCTCCCGATCCCTTTCGAAAAGAACACCCTGTCCTCGTCGTCGTAACCGTAGATCACGCCAAACTCTCCTGTATCGATGCCCCATACCACGCAGGCTTTGCCATCATCGATACTTTTTCTGATTGCCGTAATGGCTTCCTTCTGCTTTACGGAATACTCCTCCGCGCCCGGCGCGGCATAATACTTCTTCGTCCGCACACCGATCCGCTCCGCAAAACGGGCATGTTCCTCCATCCAGTCGTAATCCGTGACCGGCAGCGCGCTGCAGTTTTCATCCACACAAAACCGCGACGCGATCCCCGTTACACTTAAGAACCTCTGAAAAGTGTACTCCTTATTCCACATTCCACAGTGCTCCAGTACACTCATCATACTGACTGCATAAGTGTTCCACGCGGAAAAAACCTCAATGTCCAGCTTCTTTTTTGCCATGGAAAACGCCTCCTTTTTTCTTTCTGAGATGATTATCCCACAGGAGGTATGACATATAATGTCATAGCAATTTTAAAATGCCGGAAAGTCTTTCTTTCATATATTCTCTTAACCAATTTGGTTTTATAATCCGAAAATCCAGACCGCCGGCAATCAGAACGCTGATAAAAACATCCGGATCAAAAAACGCGTAGGTATAGGTGTGCTCTTCCGCCTTCCCGCAAAGAAAATATTCCAACGGCGCCACCGATGTTCTTCCGCCCAGCATCTCAATTTCAGCAAAGTACGGTTCTCTTGTCATGACGCTTTTATCCTCGTCATTCCCCGGCTCCGCGGATATCCTGGACAGAATCTCAGCCTGTCCCTTATACTTTCCGTACCCGAAGGAGCCTAATTCCTTACTCTGCTTTGCCAGCAGCCGTACTGTCTCCTTCTCACTTTCCGACAGAAAGAAGCTCGGCAGCACATACTCTTTCTCATACAGATATCCCCGTTTCCGCGCGCAATACAGAAGCGGCGCGTTCATGGAATCCCTCATATATTCAATATCCCGCTGCGCCTGCCTGCCGGAAATCTCAAACTGTTCCGCCAGAGTTCCGGCATTCGGATACGCGTTCTCCGCAACTTTATTGTGAAACCAAATGATTCTTTGATAAGCAGAAATAAGAACCCCTCCCTTGCTGAATCCGCGCATGCGTTGATTCAGACCGCGCCGCGTGACCTTCAGTATCTTTACGTACACGTTTTTTATTTCTCCCCTCGGCGAAACAGGAGTCAGACCTCCGGCGACTCCTCAACCTCCCGGCGCGTGGGTACGGAGACGGCTGCGCCCGGCCGGGAAATGGCGACCGCGGCGGCGCGGGAGGCGGCGCGCAGCGCGGACGCCGCGGTTTCTCCGGCGAGCAGGCTCTGCACGAAATACCCGGTAAAGGTGTCCCCGGCGCCGGTGGTGTCCGTCAGCTTCCGCACGGGGCAGGCGGGCTGCCGGAGCCTTTCGGCGCCGGTATCGCAGACGGAGCCGGCTTCGCCCAGCGTAAGGACCAGCCCGCAGCGCGGCAGGCGGGAGCGGAGGGCGTCCAGGATCCCGTCCGGGTCCCGCCGGCCTGTCATGTCGGCACCCTCGAGCTCGTTCAGGATCAGCCACTGCAGCTTTTCCAGCGGCCAGGACAGGATCTCCGGGGTGAAGGGCGAGGGGTTCAGCACGGTGACCATGCCGCGGCGGTGCGCCTCTTCGATCAGGGCGGGCGTCAGGTTGATCTCGTTCTGCAGCAGCAGCCAGTCCCCGGCGGAGAAACGCGAAAGGGTCTGGGCGGCGGCTTCCGGCGGCAGGGCGCGGTTGGCGCCGGGATAAAGGACGATGGCGTTTTCCCCGCTGTCCTCCACCTGGATCATCGCCTGCCCGCTGGGAACGTCCAGGGTCCGGATCAGCTCCGCGCGGACGCCGGAGGCCTCCAGAAAGGCGCGCAGGAAGGCGCCGTCCTCGCCGACGGCTCCGGCCATGTAAACCTCCGCCCCGGCCCGCCCGAGGGCGACGGCCTGGTTCAGGCCCTTTCCGCCCACATTCCGCGAAAAGGCGGAGGAGGCAACGGTCTCCCCGGCCCGCGCGATGCGCGGCAGACGGAAAACGCAGTCAATATTCAGGGAACCGAAAACGAGCACCTTCATCCCGAGCCCTCCGCAGTCATTCGTGTTTTTTTCAGTGAAAAAGATCGCTCCGGAAACAATATAAAAGCTGGCATCCCGGTTGTCAATACCGGCGGAGCAAGGCCTGCGGAACTGAAAAAACATATTGCGTAATCGCTTGCGAAAGCTGTATAAACACGATACAATAAAAGCAAGAATCGATACAGAAGAACACGGGACGAATCACACGGAAAGGGCAGGTGTAAGGATGAAGGCATTTCATTTCCATTCTCCGACGGAGGTCGTTTTCGGGCCCGGGCAGGAGATGAACGCAGGGAAAATGATCACCAAATGGGGCGGCACCCGGGTGCTGCTGCATTACGGCGGGGAAAGCGCGCGCAGGAGCGGGCTGCTGGACCGGATCGAAGGCGTGCTGAAGGCAGACGGCATTCCCTATGTGACCCTGGGCGGAGCGCAGCCCAATCCGCGGCTCAGCCTGGTCTATGAGGGCATCCGGATCTGCCGGGAAAACCGGCTGGATTTCATCCTGGCCGTGGGCGGCGGCAGCGTGATCGACTCCGCCAAGGCCATGTCCGTCGGGCTCGGGCATCCGGACGAGGACGTCTGGGACTTCTATCTGGGCAAAACGGTGCTCAGGTGCGCGCCGGTGGGCGTGGTGCTGACGATCGCCGCGGCCGGTTCGGAGACCTCCAACTCCTCCGTGATCACCAAGGTGGATGAGGACGGAACGCATATCAAGCGCTCCATCGACCAGGACATTATCCGGCCGAAGTTCGCCATCATGGATCCGGAGCTGATCGCGACGCTGCCGAAATACCAGATCGGCTGCGGCGTGGCGGACATCATGATGCACACCCTGGAGCGGTATTTCTCCGCGGCGGAGACCCTGGGCAACGACCTGACGGACCGGATCGCGGTTTCCGTGCTGAAGATCATGATCCAGTACGGGCCGAAGTATCTGGCGGAGCCGTCCGACTACAAGGCGGCGTCCGAGGTGATGTGGGCCGGATCCCTGTCCCACAACAACCTGACCGGCTGCGGCAACGGCGGAGATTTCGCCACGCACCTGATCGGCCATGAGCTCAGCGCCCGGTATGACGCGGCGCACGGCGCCACGCTGACCGCCGTCTGGGGCGCCTGGGCACGGTACGTTATGAAGGCGAACGTGCTGCGCTTTGCCCAGTACGCGG
Organism: Clostridia bacterium; assembly: GCA_017509255.1. Lineage (GTDB taxonomy): Bacteria > Bacillota > Clostridia > Christensenellales > Aristaeellaceae > Aristaeella. The sequence continues at coordinate 108,673 of JAFWQA010000002.1, forward strand.
TGAACGTGTGGGGCTGCGACCTGGATTCCGTGAACCCGGAAAACACCGCGCTGGCCGGCATTGAGCGCACGGAGCGCTTCTTCGCCTCCATCGGGATGCCTGTCTGCATGCCCGACCTGATCCCGCAGGGCATCGGGGAGCAGGATATCCAGGAAATGGCGGACCTGTGCGTCGGCCTCGGCAGGGGCATGATCGGCGGCTTCATGAGGCTGGGGCGCGAGGACGTGGTGAAGATCTACCGCGCCGCCAACGAAAAGAAGTAAAGGGAAAAGAGAAAAAAGAAACGGCCTCCGGAGCGATCCGGAGGCTTTTCAGGGAAAAGCGGAGGAAAAGAGCATGGCAGGACCCGGTGTTCTTCGGCGCGGGAGAACCGCGGGACATGCTGAGGGACCTGGCTGGAAGGATCTGCCAGATCCACGTGAAGGACGGAACGCCGGAGGGAATGGGAAACCGTCCGCTGGGCGCCGGACACGGAAATTTCCCGGAATGCGCCGAAGCGATCCGGGAAACAGGCTATCAGGGATGGATCGTATTGGAAAATGAATACAAGGGCTTCCGCCGGGATCATAAGATGCTGATGGAGCGGGATATCGCGCGGATGAAGGAGGCGTTCGCCTGACGGGGATCAAACGCCCCTGCGCAGGTTTTCCACCGCTTTCTTTTCCAGGGTGATATCGCTGAAGAAGCGGATCCCGCCATCGCCGGCAGGACTCTGCGCCTCCAGCCCGACGCGCACGGTCTGCGCCAGGGGCAGGCGGAAGACGCGCACCATGCGGAAATCCTTACCGTCCGGGGAATAGTGTGCCGCAAAGACGTCGCCGCGGCGGATGAGCTGCAGCCAGATCTCGTCCTGCGCGATATCGCAGCCGTTGGCGTCGTCGGACACCTCGTCCGTGACCACGCACACGGCTGCCGTGGTGCCGAAGTCGGTCTTTTCAAAGGCCAGCTTCGTCCAGTGCAGGTCATCCTGGATGACCATCAGGGCGCAGGCGTCATAGACGGTTTTGAAGTTCGGGCGGACTTTGGCGCGAAAAACGAAATCGCCCGTCACCTCCCGGAAAAACACGGGCGCGTTGGACAGGGGAGCGTCCAGACGGCCGTCTGTCGGGATCGGGTTCCGGAACCAGTCCGTATGGGCCGGAGCCTGGATGGCCAGCTCCTGATTGACGGAGATCGCCTTGCTCTCGTTCAGCCAGCCCCAGCCGTTTTCGGCGGGCGTTTCCTCACTGCCTTTTCTGAAGAAGGGGAATTCGATCCCTTCCGGAGCGAAGCTCTCCGCCTGCTTTTTCAGCGTGCCGGCCAGCTCCTCCAGATGCAGGTCCTTTGCGATCCCCTTCAGGGAGTCGATCGCGCTGTTGATTTCCTTTTCCCAGTCTTTCACGGTGTAAGTCTCCTTTCTCAGCTGTCAGCGGGCAGAGCCGGAAAACGGCCTGCCGCTTTTTTATACTGCCTGCCGGGGCTCAGAGCCCGGCGATCCAGGCGGTCACGCCGCCGGGATGCCGCGGGTCCATGGGGCGCCCGTCCAGGAAGAACAGGTTTTCCTGAATAATGTCGTTGATGCAGTGCTGCCCCATCTGGAAGCCGCTGCCGATATTGGACGCGATGCCCCCGTCCGCGCGGCGCACGAAGTCCGGCAGGTAGAGCTCCACGTCCGGCATATTCCGCAGCTGCGGGAGGATCGGCTCGATCAGCAAGGGATAATCGCAGAGCTCATCCAGTTTCCCGTGGCAGATCCAGATCCGGGTCCCGGCCTGCCGCAGCGTTTCCAGCTCACGCCGGGAGGGCATGTAGGCGCCGGCCATGATCAGCCCGGCGTCAAAAAGCCCGGGGTTGGAGATGAGCAGTCTCCACGCGCCGTAGCCGCCGGCGGACGCCCCGGCCACGATCTTTTTCCCGATGTACGGATGCGCGGCCGCCTCCGCCTTTACCAGCGCCGTCAGGGCGGCGGTGTACACGGAGTCGTTTCCGCAGAGCAGCTTTATATCATCCGGATAAGGGCAGCCGGCGATTTCGTTTTTCTCATAGCCGTTAAAGGGCTTTCCGGGAACCGGCGTCATCCAGGAGCGCGCCGTGCGGCCCTCGCTGTTCCTGCACTCATTGGCCAGCGGCGCGACGATATAGACTCCGCCGGTCTTTTCCTGATATTCCGGAGAGGCGAACAGCTCCGCGCCGGCCCAGTTCACGGCCGTCTTTCCGACGAGGGAGCCGCCCGAACCGTGCAGGGCAAAGAGCAGCGGGTACTTCCGGTCCGCGGGCATCCCGTGGGCGACGGGATCGTAGACGAAATACCGGATATCGCCGAAGGTCTCCTCCCCGGAGGGCCAGACCTCATCCGAAAAGAGATCCAGGTATTCGCCGGAACGATAGGACGGCTCCTGGCTGACGAAATCGTTCTCCGCCATCCGGTCCGCCCAGGGGTACAGCTCCGGCTGCAGCAGGCATTCCTTTTTGCTCAGATGCTTTCCGGCCATGCGTAAAACCTCCGTTTTCGGTTTTAGGGGATACAGAAGTTTCTATTTATTCTATAATACGGGGAAACGCCTGTCAAACCGGAACCGTCCGGCAGGCGGATCCCGCATAAAACTATTGACAGGGAGCCAGTAATCCATATTATATAAGGGATAAGCAAAAACGACCGCAGCCGACGTCCGGTATCATACACATAAGGAAGGAAATCAAAATGGCCAAGCCCCGGAAAAGCATCACCCTCATCCTGTCATTCATTCTTCTGGCCGCCGCGTGCGTCATGCCGGCTCCCGCCGCGGCCGCCTCGACCGTGACGCTTCCCGGAAACCTGAAAACGGTCCCGGCGCAGGCATTCTACGGGGACACATCCCTGAGCGCCGTCGTGATCCCGGAGGGCGTGACGTCGATCGGCAGCAAGGCCTTCGCGAACAGCTCGGTCAAAACGCTCACGCTGCCGGCATCGCTCAAGAGCATCGCCTCCGACGCTTTTTCCGGCACGAAAATCACAAAGGTCAACGCCAAGGCCGGCACCTATGCCTATAAATGGGGCCGGAAGAAGGGCTATATCACGGAATACAGGGCCCTGCTGATCGGTGAGAAGACGTTCCTGAACTATAACTGGTTTCTCGGCTATTCGCTCGATATAACCAACCGCAACGTCGGAGACGTTGACCACATGGCGGCCATGCTCAAGAAGGTGAAGGGGCCGAAGGGCGGAAAATATGCCGTCACGAAGAAAACGGACCAGCTGTACGGGCAGATCGAAGCGCTGATCCAAAGCACCTTCCGGGATACGATGGATCAGGACGTATCCCTGTTCTTTATCGCGACCCACGGCAACAGCGCCGGCGACGGCGATCTGGCCATGCCCTTTGTCGGAGACATCGACAGTGCAGACGATATAGAGGAATGGTATGGTCAGCCGGATCTGCCCTTCTCCGACCTGGCGTCCTGGCTGAAGCAGTATGTGAAGGGCGAAGTGATCGTGATCATTGAGTCCTGCGGCGCGGGATCGGCCATCTATTCGCCGTCCGAGCAGAACGGCCGTCCCGTGCTGAAGGCGAACAGCGGCTACGATGAGAAAGCCTTTACGGAAAAAGCAGTCGCGGCTTTCGCTGCCGCCGACCCGGGACTGGTCATTCCGGAGGCGAATACCGGCGCGTATCTGGAGGACGGGCTGCAGCCCAATTCCACCGGCGACCTGCGCATCAAAAAGTTTTATGTGCTGGCGGCCGCAAGACACAGGGAATTAAGTTGGGGCCATGAAGGCGGAGATCCCGGAAACTACTTTACCGACTGGCTGCTGGAAGGCATCGGTACCGCGAACAATTCCCCCGCGGACGTCAGCCCGAAGGATCAGTACCTGACGCTGAATGAGCTCTTTACCTATGTGAAGCAGTATGACAGTTATCCATTTTCTTCTGACGGCAGCATTTACTACCAGCATGTGCAGCGTTATCCCGTCAACAGCAGCTATAAAATGTTCTCCTTCAAATAACGGACAGCGGAAAAGAAAGCAAAGGATCCCGGGCAGATGCCCGGGATCCTTCCGTGTTCACCGTCAGTATTCTCCGAAAATGCGGACCAGTTCCCCGAAATCCTTTGTTTTCGTCAGGGCGACGCGCAGCAGGACGGCGGCCTTCTGGGGCGGAAGGTTGTTGGCGGCGACCGTGCCGGAGCTCAGCACGGCGGACTGCAGGATGATGCCGTCCCCGGTGCGGGAGCTGATCACAACGGGAAGCCGCAGAGCCCGGAGAGCCTCCAGATAAGGTTTGCTGTATTCCCCGGCGCCCGCGCCGGCGATGACGATCCCTTCCGACAGCGCGGCGGCAGCCTTCAGCAGCTCCGGATCGGCATCCGTGTGGAAGTACAGGACGGTGACCTTCGGCAGCTCTGTCCGGCCGGAAACGTCGAATTCGGAACGCAGGGTATGGCGCTTGCTGCTCTCCGCGTAGAAAAGGATGGTGCTGTCCGTCACGATGCCCATGCAGCCCATTTCCCCGCCGGACATCGTATCCACGTCGGAGGTGTGGACTTTGCGGATGCTGCGCGCGGAGATGATCTTGCCGGAAAACACGACCATGACGCCGTGTCCGCGGGAGGACGGATCCGCCGCCACGGTGACGGCTTCGTACAGGTTTTCGGGCCCGTCGGGGGAAATGGCGGTCGTCGGGCGCATGGAGCCGGTCAGCACCACGGGCTTGTCGGTCTTGACGGTGAGATTGAGGAAATAGGCGGTCTCGTCCATGGTGTCCGTGCCGTGGGTGATGACGAAGCCGGCAACCAGGCGGTTCTCCGCCAGGGTGTTGATCACCCGGGCCAGACCGATCCAGTCCTTTGAGGTAATGTCGTCGGAGTTAAGATTGGTGAGCTGGAGAATGGCCAGGGGCGCCACCCGGTTGAGATCCGGTACGGAAGCGACCAGACTCTGCACCGGCAGGACGCCGGAGGCGTAGCCGGTGCTTTTCCCGCTTTTGCCCACGCCGACGATGGTCCCGCCGGTGGCCAGAATGACGACGGTCCCCGGTTCCGTGATCTCCGGCAGCTCCGGGCTGCCGGCTCCGGAAAGGGACGGAATGCTGCTCTGAATGTATGGCATGGGACACCTCCCGCAGATACTTTTTCTGCTTTCATGATAGCGGAATCTTCCTGGAAATTCAACGGGAGGATCCGGACGGAAAGTGTGGTATTCCGGACGGCGCCATGGTATAATCCGATATACGGCGCACGCGGAGTGAATGAAATGAGAAGAAATATACAGCGGAGCTGAAGGAATAAAGAAAGCGGAGGAGAAAGCCGTGGCACACCGGGTGATCAGGGCTTCCGGGCTGAAGCCGGATGAGAAGAAAGAAAAGGAATACCGTTTCGGGAAAGGACAGGAAAAGGGCCGGATCGTCTTTCTGAACGGCGTGACCAGTTCGGGCAAGACATCCATTGTGGATGCGCTGCAGGACCGGGAGGACGTTTTCTTCTATGTGGTGGCCAACGACCTGTTTGAGCAGATGGTCGGGGAGAGGTTCCTGCGGGAAAACTACTGGAAGTATCTGAGCGAAGCCATCCGGCTGATGTATCACAGCGCGAAGCTGTATTCCGACATGGGCAAAAACGTACTGATCGACGGGATCCTGGTGGAGAGGGAAGAACTGCGTCCGCATTATCTGACGTTTACCGAGATCATGCGGGACAACCCGGTGGACATCGTGGAGGTCGCGTGTCCGTTGGAGATATGCCGGGAAAGGAATCTCGCGCGCGGGGACCGGTACGAGACGCAGTCGGAGGAGCAGGCGGCGATTATGGCGCAGGGCATACGCTACAGCCTGCGTGTGGAGACCGACAAAATGACCCCGGAGGAATGCTCGGAGAAGATCGTGAAAACGCTCTTTGGAGAAAGAGAGGGAAGACAGGAATGAAGATCCGATACGATTTTGAGACCCGGCCGGAGCGCAGGGGCATGGATGCCTACGCGCTGGACGCGCTGGGCACGGAGGATGCTCCGGGCGCCCCGAAGGAGGGCTTTTCAGCGATCCCGATGTGGGTGGCGGACATGAATTTCGTCTGCTTTCCGGGCATTCAGGAGAGCATGGCGAAGCGCCTGGCGCATCCGGCCTTCGGCTATTTCGGGATCCGGAAGGAATACTACCAGGCGGTCATCCGCTGGCAGGAGGCGCGCAACGGCGTCCGGGACCTGAAGGCAGAGCATATCGGCTATGAGAACGGCGTGCTGGGCGGCGTGATCAGCGCGCTGAACACGCTGTGTTCCCGCGGGGACGCGGTGCTGCTGCACAGCCCCACCTATATCGGCTTTACCCACGCGCTGGAGAACAACGGCTACAGGCTGGTACTCAGCGCCCTGAAGCCGGACGCGGACGGCGTGTGGCGCATGGACTGGGACGACATGGAAAGGAAGCTCCGGGAAGAGCATATCCACGCGATGGTTTTCTGCTCCCCGCATAATCCCTGCGGGCGCGTGTGGGAGCAGGCGGAGCTGGAACGGCTTTCCGCCCTGTGCGAAAGGTATCAGGTCACCGTCGTCTCGGACGAGATCTGGTCGGATATCATCCTGGACGGGCACCGGCATATCCCGACCCAGTCCGCCACGGACTACCTGCACGAGAACACCGTTGCCCTGTACGCGCCGTCCAAGACCTTCAATCTGGCCGGGCTGGTGGGCAGCTATCACATCATCTATAACAAACGCCTGCGGGAACGGGTCCGGAAGGAATCCTCCCTGAGCAGCTACAATACCATGAACGTGCTTTCCATGCACGCGCTGATCGGCGCGTACACGGAGGAGGGCGCCGCCTGGACGGACCAGCTGCGGGAGGCGATTGGGGCAAATGTGGACCTGGCGGAGAAGCGCCTCCGCGCCTTCGACGGGATCCGCCTGATCCGGCCGCAGGGGACGTATATGCTCTTCCCGGACTGCGGGGAATGGTGCCGGAAAAACGGCAAAACCATGGACGAGCTGGAGCGCGCCTGCTGGGACGTGGGCGTCGCGCTGCAGGACGGAAGGATGTTCCACGGGCAGACCCACCTGCGGATCAACCTGGCGATCCCGGCGCGCTTTGTGGACGAAGCCTTTGACCGGCTGGAGAAATACGTGTTCTGAAAAAGGGGAAACCCTGACGGAGAAAAGGAAAGGAGCCGGCGGACCGGGTTTGTGTCCCGCCCGCCGATGTGATATACTGTTTGGGCCCTGAAAAGGGCGTACCGGATCAGAATGGAGGGAAACCATATGCCGCATGTTGAAATCAAGTGCTTCGCGGGAAGGACCGAGGAGCAGAAAAGAAGATGCGCCGAAAAGATCGCGCAGGACATTGCCGAGATCATGGGCTGCACGCTGGCCAGCGTGTCCGTAGCCATCAAGGAAGTTCCCGAGGAGGACTGGAAGAGGACCGTCTGGGACGTGAGCATCGCGCCCGAGATGGACATGCTCTACAAGGAGCCCGGCTATACCTGCTGAAAAACGGAACCGCGGAAAACCCGCGGCTCCGTTTTTTGTCCCGGTCCGGGCGGAGCGGGCAGGGCGCCGCGTTTGCCTTTACAAGAAATGCAAAATTCGTTATAATTTTATCAGTTTCATTTTCATACTGACCCAAAGGAGGGACTGCTTCCATGAAAAAATGGCAAAAATGGCTGACCCCTGTGATCGCGCTGATCGCGGTGGCAGCGATCGCCTTCTCCGCCGTATTCGGCACGCAGAAGGCAGACCTGCAGAAAAAGACGGACGAGCTGGATAAGCAGCTTGCCACCCTGAACGCGCAGCTGGAAACGGCGGAGAAGGAAGCCGCCGATGCCGCGAAGCTGGCGGAGGAGAAGACCGCCGAGGCCGCGAGCGCCGCGGATGAGGCCGCCAAGGCGGCAGAGGAAGCCCGCGCCGCGAAGACGGAAGCCGAAGCCGCCGTCGCCCGCGCGGAAGCGGCGGAAGCGGCGCAGAAGACCGCCGAAGAGGCTCAGAAGACTGCCGAGGAAGCGCAGAAGCTTGCCGAGGAATCGAAGAAGGCCGCTGAGGATATCGCCGCCGCCGCGAAAGCGGGGGAGGAGATCGCCCTGGCCAAGGCCGCGGACGCTGAAGCGGCTCTGAAGACCGCGCAGGAGGCCGCGGAGGCCGCGAAGGCTGCCGCGGAGGCTGCCGAAGCGAGAGCCGAGAAGGCGGAAGCCATTGTCAAGACGATCAAGGATACCGTGGCGGAGCCCGCGGAGGAACCCGCCGAACCGGCCGCGGAGGCCGGCCTGCCCACCGCCGGCGAGGTCGTGAACGGCTTTGAGGCGAAGGAGATCCGGGACTTCCCGCTGATCCAGGCGAAGCTGGTGCTCTTTGAGCATCAGAAGACCGGCGCGAAGCTGCTGTATATCGCCAATGAGGATACGAACCGGGCCTTCCAGCTCACCTTCCTCACCCGGCCGACGGACAACACCGGCCTGCCGCACGTTTTCGAGCATTCCACGCTGAGCGGAAGCGAGAAGTATCCGAGCGCGGCGCTGTTCTTCAACCTGTCCAGCCAGACCTACAATACCTATATGAACGCCTATACCACGGACGCGATGACCTGCTATCCCATCGCTTCCCTGAGCGAGGCGCAGCTGCTCAAATACGCCGATTACTATACCGACAGCTGCCTGCATCCCAACGTGCTGGAAAAGGAAAGCATCTTCCGCACAGAAGCCTGGCGCTACCGCCTGGAGAAGGCGGAGGACCCGCTGACCCTCGAGGGAACGGTTTACTCCGAAATGCAGGGCGCGATGAATCTGAACAGGTTCGCGAACATGGAAGCCTACCGCCAGACCTTCCCAGGCTCCGTGCTGGGCAATGATTACGGCGGAAACCCGGACGACATACCGGACATGACCTATGAAAGCCTGAAGAACTATCACAGCCTGTTCTATCATCCCTCCAACTGCCTGGCGATGCTGTACGGCAAGTTTGAGGACTACGCCGCTTTCCTGAGTTTGCTGGACGAAGCCTTCTCCCCCTATGAGAAGTCCGAGTTCCACTTTGAGGACAGCGGCTATACGCCCATTACCGGGCCCGTGGAAAACAAGGTCGGATTCCCGATGGCGGAAGGCACCGCGGTGGAAAACCAGTCTGTGATCGAGTATTACATCGTGTGTCCCGGCATGCGCGGCGACGAAGCGGCCGAGCAGGCGATCGACAACCTGTGCCTGGTGCTGAGCGCTGATTCCTCCCCGCTGGCGCAGGCGGTGAAAAAGGCCCTGCCCACAGCCGCCTTCAGCTGCGGACGTGAGCTGGCGGCCATGGATGACGCGATCGTCTTCATGGCCTATCAGGTCAACGAGAATGACGCGCAGATCTTCCGGGAAACCGTGGACAGCGTTCTCCGCGAGGTAGCGGCCAACGGGCTGGACCAGGAGATCGTGGACGGCATCCAGGAAGCGACCAGCCTTTCCACCAGGCTGGCGCCCGAATCCGGCGATCCCGTGGAAGGCGTAATGGAATCCCTGGCGTATGAATACGCCGTGACGGGCGACGTGTTCCGCTATGTCAGCAACGTCGCTTCCCTGGAAAACATCTCCGCCATGAACGCCGACGGAACTTATAAGGAAGCTGCCGCGAAGTGGCTGGCGGACAATCAGCTGACCTCCCTGCTGACCGTTTATCCCGAGCCCGGCCAGAAGGAAGTCAAAGACGCAGCGCTGGCGGACAAGCTGGCGGAGATCAAAGCCGCCATGTCCGAAGAGGAACTGCAGAAGCTGATCGACGAGACCAACAACAAGGAACCGGATGAGGACGCTTCCGCGCTGGTGGCGCAGCTGCAGGCTGTGACCGTGGAGAACCTGCCGGAGGAAGCCCGCATCTACGATTATTCCGACACGGCGGATGCGGACGGTGTTCGCTTCGTGGACGTGACCGCCAATGTGGACGGCATCGGCAAAACGAATATCAATCTGGACGCCCAGGCGGTCCCGCAGGAGGATCTGCACTGGCTCGCCCTGTATGTGGACCTGCTGGGCAGGCTGGATACCGACGCGCATACCAGCGAGGAGCTGGACGCGCTGTCCATCCGCTATCTGTACAACGGCGACTTCAATGTTGTCGCCTACGGCAACAAGGAAGAATTCCATCCCTACGTCAACGCCGCCTGGACCGCGACGGATGAGAACCTGTCAGCCGGCTATGACCTGGCAGCCGAGATCCTATTCCGGACGAAGTACGATGACCTGCAGAAGCTGACGGAAAAGGTGCAGGCAGTCAAGACCGGACTGCGCTCCGAGATCAACGGATCGCCCTACAGCGTTTCCATGTCCCGCGGCTTTGCCGTGGACAATGCCCGCAGCCGCTATTTCAGCTACATGGGCTATGTGGAATACTACACCTTCCTGGAGCAGACGGAAGCGGCCCTGCTGGCCGGCTCCGGGGAGCCCGCGCAGAAGCTGGCCGCCGTCCGTGACTTCCTGGCCAATAAGGACGGCGCCATGATCGGCTTTGCCGGCAACGAAAAGAGCATTGAGATCAACCGCGCCGCCGCGGACGCCTTCCTCGCGAAGCTGAAGAACGAGAAGCGCGAAAAGGTCGCTTATGACCTGCCGGTGCCTGCCGTGAAGGAAGCGATGATCGCCGATGTCAACGTACAGTTCAACAACGTATTCGCCTCCTTTGACAAGATGGGCATGGAAGACTATGACGCGGCGATAGACGTCGTTTCCGCCGCCGTGGGCGATATTTTCCTGACCCCCGTGCTGCGCGACCAGTACGGCGTATACACCGCCTGGAACGGCGCCAACTCCCGTTACGGCATGTATCTGATCACCTACCGCGACCCGAACGTCCGGGAAACCTTTGACTTCTACGCTACGCTGGCGGATCAGCTTTCCACGCTGGAGATCGACCAGGACAAGCTGAACGGCTATATCATCAGCTCCTATTCCGGATACGCCAAGGGCGCCGGCGAGCTGACCGGAGCGGCCAACGCGGTCAGCGGCATCCTGGATAACCGCGCCCAGGAGGAAGTCCTGGAGCATATGCGCCAGCTGAAGGCGGTCACGCCCGAAACCCTGAAGGCCTATGCTGAGATGTACCGCAAGGCATGGGAGAACGGCGTGCACAGCACCGCCGGCAGCGCGGCGGCCATCAACGCGAACGCGGACCTGTACGAAAGCATTCTGAATCCCTTCAACGCGAAGGACAACTCCCAGGTGGACTTTGAGGACGTAACGGAGGATCTGCCGGAATACGCAGCGATCCGCTGGGCGTTTGAGAACAATTATATGACGCCTGTCAGCGAGACAGTCTTCGGCGCGGCCGAACAGGCCACCGCGGGCGATCTGCTGGGCGGCATCTACGTGGGCATCGGCGGCCCCGCCGGCGACCCCGCGGGCGCCCGGGACTATCTGGCTCCCTACGGCCTCGTGCCCGCGGACCTGGATCTGAACACGCCCCTGACGGAGCAGTTCCTGGTGGACCTGCTGAATAACGGCTTCGGCGTGGGCATGACCACGGATACCCCCGAGAACGTGATGACCCGCGCGGAGCTGGCGGATCTGTTCAGCCAGCTGTTCGCCCAGGAGTAAAACCGGAACAAAAACAGAGCCCGGAAGCCGTCAAGGCTTCCGGGCTTTCTCTGTATCGGGACTTAGTCCTCGGAGACGCCGCTTTCCTGCTGCGGGGCGGGGGAGAGCACCATACGGAACTCATAGCCCTTGGCCAGGTTGCCGGTGATCTTCAGCTGCCCGTTCAGGAAAAGGGTGTCCGGGGAAACACGGCCGGAGGCCATGTCCAGGAAGTTGTCGTAGGTGGCCTCCGCGAAGGCGTCGGCAAAATCGCTGACCCCCTTGTTCACATGGATGGCGCCGTCCGCGAAGCGGATGTTCAGCTTGCCCTCGGCGCGGCCGGTCAGCGTGATCTCCAGTGTCCGGCGGTAGTGGGGGTTGAAGTCGTCCGGATGCCGCGCGAGATTCTCCCGGTCGATCTCCTCCCACGCCGCCTTCAGCGTTTCAAAGGCTTCGTCAAAGGGTACGTCCGCTTCCTCGCGGTTGTCCAGGATCCCCTCATACATGCGGTTGTACCGCTCGGCACTGCGGTCCCAGGAAAAATCCTTGCGCATGCCGCGGTCCATCAGCTTGGCCCACATCTTCCGGTCGCCGAAATACAGGCGGATGGCCTCCCGGCAGGTGACGTACAGCGCGTGGGCGCTGTATTCCACAAAGGCGAAGCCGTCGCCCAGGCCGTCGAACCCGGAGTAGGGGCGCACGGAGTCCTTGAGTCCGCCGGTCTCATGGACGATCGGCACGGTGCCGAAGCGCATGGCCATCATCTGGCTCAGGCCGCAGGGCTCGAAGCGAGAGGGCATCAGGTACATGTCCGACCCGGCGAAGACCGCGTCGGCCATGGGTTCGCTGTAATCGGAGGAGAAGCCGACCTGGCCCGGCCAGGTGCGCTTCGCCCAGTCAAAATAGTCCAGATACTGCTGGTCGCCCTGACCGAAAACGATCAGCTGCACGCCCAGGTCCATCAGGCCGGGAAGGACCTGGCGGATCAGCTCGATGCCCTTCTGCTCCACCAGCCGGGATACACAGCACAGCAGAGGCCAGCGGGCTTCCTGGTGCAGGCCGAAAAGCTCCTGCAGGCGGCGCTTGCACTGCGCCTTGCCGGAGATGTCGTTCCGGGAGAAATGCGCCGGGATATTCGGGCATTTCGACGGGTCGTACCGGTCCATATCGATGCCGTTGAGGATGCCATACAGCTTGCCGCCCACGATATCCGCCACGCCCTGCAGGCCGCAGCCGTACCGGTCGGAATGCATTTCACGGGCATAGTTGGGGGATACCGTGCTCACCGCGTCCGCCATCATCATGGCGCCCTTCATCAGGTTCACGTCCCGGCGGCCCTCGAACTCGTAGCCGAGCCCGCCGTCATACCAGCCCTGATCGAGGCCGAACACGTCCTGCAGCAGGTTCTCGCCGAACTGCCCCTGATAGGCGATGTTGTGGATCGTGTATACCGCGCGGATGTTCCGCAGCTCGGGACGAACGACCTGCTCGTCCTTCAGGTAGATCACGGTCAGCGCGGTCTCCCAGTCGTTGCAGTGCAGGATCTGGGGCATGAAATCCAGCTGCGGCAGCAGGGAGATCACCGCCCGGGAAAAGAAGGCGAAGCGGAGAGGATCGTCTCCGTAGCCGTAGAGCTTCGGCCGGTCAAAGAACTCCAGATTGTCGACGAAATAAACCGTGACGCCGGACAGCTCCCCGCGCCAGAGTCCGCAGTAGATCCGTTCGCGCCAGCCCAGCCGCACAGTGATCTCCGCCACCCGCGTCAGCGTGTCGCCGTAGTTTTTCCGCACACACTGATACAGCGGGGTGATCACGGCCACCTCGTCCCCGGTCTTTTTCAGCGCCGGGGGCAGGGAAAAGGCCACATCGGCCAGCCCGCCGGATTTGCTGTAAGGGGCGCATTCACTGGTAACGAACAGAATTCGCATGCTGTTGACCTCCGTCCGATCATTTGCTTTTTCAAAGAGCTTCCCGGACAAGAGTATCACAAAACGGGCGTATTCTCAAGCGAGAACAGGCTTTTTTATTTCCAGAAGGTAAAAAAGAAAACGCGCGGCTTATCCGCGCGCTTCCTTTTTCAGCACCTCCGGCAGTCTCTCCTGCTTCATGGTTTCATTCTGTATAGCTGAAGGAAAGACCGTTTTCCTTGCAGTACGTTTCCGCGTAACTGCCTTTATCAACATATATTGTCAGGCTATAACATCCTGTAAACGCATCCGCGCCGATGGATGTAATTGAATTCGGAAGGTTTATGGTTTTCAGGTGGGTACAGTAACTGAATGCATATTCTCCGATTGCAGTGAGTGATTCCGGCAATTCAATTTCTTTCAGATGCGTGCAAGAAGTGAATGCACTTCTATCAATTGATGCAAGATTACCTGGCAGGATGACACTTTGCAGACTGCATTCACCGAATGCAAGCTCTCCAATGGAAACAATCGAATCCGGCAGGATGATTTCCTGCAGGCCACATCCCTGAAACGCTTTTTTCCCTATGGATGTGACTGTATCCGGCAGGGTCACTTTTTTCAGGTCGCTGCGGTCGTAAAACGCGCGGTCTACGATATTCGTTATTCCCGGTTTCATATCAACCCCGGAAAACTTGCTTTTCCCCCAGAAAGATGGTCTGTACGCTTTTGCTGCATTAACATAACACCACTCTTCCAAATCATCCATTTCCCCTTCTCCGGAAATAGTCAGTGTGCCATTATTCACAGACCATTTCAGGTTTTCACCGCACATACGGTACTTGTCCTGGGAAATAACAGCCGCTTTCTTTTCTCCTTTATGCATTACCGGAATATTTCTGTACACACAGTACCTTTCAGCATAGCTTCCTTTCTCAACAGTGACTTTAGATATTGGGCAGTAATCGAATACGCTTTCTTCGATGCTTGTGATACCGGCATGCAGATCAATGCTTTGGAGCTTTTGGCAGCCTTGGAAAGCATATCTGCCAATGACCGTTACAGATTGCGGGATAGTTATCTCTGTCAGATTGGAGCATCCGGAAAATGCCCGGGGTGCAATGTTTGTTATACCTTCATTGATAACAACCCGAACAATCTTGTCTTTTGACTCATACCAGGGAGCCATAGCCCAATTCAAAGCCAAGTCTTCCATTTTCCCTGTGCCGAAGATCGACAAAACACCGTTTTCATCCAGAACCCACCACCTAAGATGCGCAAATGTATATCCTTCAGGCAGAACCCCGTCAGCGTATCCCATAGCATGCCGGTTAACCAGGCAATATTCCTCCGCATAGCTTCCTTTTATGACTGAAAGGGTGGTTGAATCCGGAAACGCATTAAATCGAATATCAGATACCGCCGGTGGGAGGTAAACCTCGGTTAAACCGGTACATCCCTCAAATGCCTGGTCGCCAATGGATATGACAGCTTCCGGCAGATCATTCGGCAGATTTACGTTTTTCAGGGCACGGCATTCGCTGAATGCGGCAAATCCTATGGATCTGATCGAATCCGGCAGAGTGACATCTGTTATGCTGCTCTCTTTAAACACGTTATCTTCAACAGAGGTTATTCCTTCCTCAACAATAACATGACTGACATGAACAATGGCTTCATTCCAGGAACGCAGCACAGTATTGCCTGTTTCTACGTCATATACTTCAATAATGTCCCTGTTCAGTTTACCGGTACCGGAGACAGTCAGCGTTCCGTTTTCATCCAGTTTCAGAGAAATCGGTGCAGAATTCGCAACCATTATCCCGTCTTCATAGGCATAATAACGATATCCATGGCTTTTGCAGTATTCTTCCGCATAGCTTCCTTCTGCAACAGTAAGCACAACTGCCTCATCAAATGCCTGTTCTCCGATAAAAACAAGGGATTCCGGCAAAGCAATATTAATCAGATTTCTACAATCTGCAAATGCTTTTTCTCCAATTGATGTGACGGAATCCGGCAGTATTATACTTTCAATACAGCTATAGAAAAAAGCTGATTCATCAATGGAAGTCATTGAATTGGGCAGGGTAATCTCTACCGGCCGTCCCTCTTCTTCCGTTGCCATTAAACCCATCATATTGAATGCGTCTTCTCCGATCGTTGTCAGTGAATCAGGTAATTTGATTGTTGATAAATAAAAGCATCCTCCAAAGGCTTCGCTTCCAAGAGCAACTAATGAATCAGGCAGACTGACATCAGTCAGTCCAAGACACCCGTAAAATGCGTATGCTCCGATCCGTGTCACTCCCTCTTCGACAATCACACGGGAAAAATGTAATTCCCCCCAAGGAGCGGTGGTATATGGCATTTCAAGTATCTGATCCCAGGGAAAAACTATAGTATGTATTCCCGACACATCCTGACTAACCTCAATATATTCATAATCCTGCATTTCCCCGTTTCCGGAAATGGTCAGCGTATCATTTTGCAGCATCCAGGTCAGGTCCTTTCCGCAAGTGCCGGATTCTTCAGCCAGCGCACCCCCCGCCAAAGCAAAAAGCGTCAGGAGCGCAAGTACAGTACAAAGAAGGCAGACAGGATAATGGATGCGAAGAGTCTTCATGCGTTTACCTCTCCTTACGTACGGTGAAAATAATTTTCATTCTGTGAACAGATTAACATCGGGTTTGCGCTTTTGCAATGACTTTTTGCAAAACCCTTGTCTCTTTTTTGTTTTTACATATTCACTTTTATGAGAATCATGATGACTTCTTTTCGTTCTTCCACAGGATCCTTCCCGGGATCATAATGCCCAGGCAGGGAACCGGATCGTTCAATATGCCTGTCTGGCTGCTCTCCGGTTTCCCTGCTTCATTAAAGCGGTTTGGGAAGCTGGCGCAGCAATCCGGCGCAGCCTTCTTCTATCTGTTTCAGGGCTCCCGTAAAATCTCTTGTATACCAGGGGTCGTCTATTTCCCTGCCGGGCCGTCCGGCCCAGTCCAGCAGCATGGACAGCTTTTTGTCAGGATCTCCGCCGTAAATCTGCTTCATGTCCCACATGTTTTCATGATCCATCCCGATGATGTAGTCCCATGAGCCGTATTCCGCCCGGATCGTCTGCCGCGCCGCATGGGGTTCACACCGGTACCCGGCTGCCGCCAGCGCCCGTTTCATGGGCGGGTAGACATCATTCCCGATTTCTTCCCGTGTTGCCGCAGCTGACGCGATCTGCAGGTCCTGTCTTCCATGCTCCCGGGCCATTTGCTTCAGCACCATCTCCGCTGCCGCGCTCCGGCAGATATTTCCATGGCAGATAAACAAAATCTTAATCAATGTTATAAAAAGCTCCTTCCGGCAATGAAATGCAACGTTTTTCAGATCCGTGCGCTGAACTCCCTGCAGAATATCATATCGGACCCGTCACGGGCAACAAAAAAACGGCTGAGCCTGTCGCGCGCGGCGCGCGCGATTCCTTATGTCAGCCGATGATAAACGCCGATATTTCAGCCAGCCCGGAACATCTTCTCTACGATCCTGACTTTGTCGCATTTGCTCCGGGAAGATCTCATGCCGGCTGTCAATCGTCCTGGGTGTATCCGGGGACGCATTTTTATCCTAATTCCTCCCGGGCGTAAATCAGCTCAATGAACGCCTTGATCTGTTCATCCCAGAATCCCCACTCATGCACAGCGTCCGGCTCTTCATGGCTCATCACGTCCCAGCCGCTTTTCTTCAGCGCGGGGATAAAGGTCCGGTGCTGCTGATAGAGGAAATCCTTCGTACCGCAACTGACATACAGCCACGGTTTATGCGCGGCGTCCGCATTTTTTTCCATCAGGTAATAGTTATCGTACTCCGTGCCCCTGAGATCCTTCAGGTCTCCGAACACCCGATCGATCTCATCGCCGCGGCGCCGCTGATAGAGCGAGTTTCCCAGATCCACTGCCCCGCTGAAGGAAGCCGCTCCGGCGAAACGCTCCGGGTAGGTCAGCGCCAGCCGCATGGCGCCGTATCCGCCCATACTCAGGCCGGCCACATAGGTATCCTCCCAGCGGCTGCTCAGCCTCAGGAAGCTGTGCATCGTCATCGGAAGCTCGTCGCTCACATAATCCCAATATTTTTCACCGTAGACCTCATTGCAGTAAAAGCTGTGGTTAACGGCCGGCATGATCACAGCCAGATTGTGATTCGCCGCATAGCGCTCCACGGAAGTCCTGCGCATCCAGATCGAATGGTCGTCGCTGTATCCGTGCAGCAGGTACAGCACCTTCGGCGGCCTTTCATCCTTGGACGAACCTATCCCGATTCCCTGGTTCATCTCCGGCAGGATCACATTGACGGTGGATGCAACATTGAGGGCTGCAGAAAAAAACTGAATCTGCAGGAAAGCCATGACTGATTCCCCCTTCTGTCGTATGTATTGGTGTCTGTTTTCCCTGTTCCTCAACTGTCATTATACCTTTTCCACCCGTCCCACCACAACCCCCCGAAGGCTTTTTTCGCATCCGGAGGCGAATCTGCCGAAGGTGTGCCGGCAGTATCAGGCTGTCGAACTGCCTCCGGAAAGCAACCCCGCCTGCAGGAAAACCATGACGGATCGTCGAAGACTGCTTTCAGAAACCATACGGGATAAACGATCATAACAACATCCAACCGCCACACCTTCTTCCGGATCATCCTGCCTCAGGCCATTCCCCATATCCTGCCCGCCTACAAGAGCGAGATCGTTGGTCTGATCAAAGCCACGGCCATCGTGGGCTATATCGCCGTGCAGGATTTGACCAAGATGGGGGACATCGTGCGCAGCCGCACGTATGAGGCGTTTTTTCCCCTTATTGCAGTGACGGTGATCTACTTTGTGCTGGAAGGGCTGCCGGGCTTCCTGGTCAGCAAGATCCAGATCTGCATGGGTCCCAAAAAGCGCAGGCCGGAGACGATCCTGAAAGGGGTGAAAACCGAATGATCAGGATCGAACACCTGAAAAAGGTCTATCCCAACGTGACGCCCCGGATCAGATCATCCAGGAGTTCCGGATCCGCATCCGGGTATGCCTTCTTGATTGCCTGAACCAATTCATCCGGATCATAAGCTTCAGGTTCTTTATCTCCCGTCCAGAATACATCGCCGTTATTTCCGCGAATATGCCGGCACGGGACGTTTTCCATCTCCGCTGCGCCCAACAGAATATTCAGCAGATCCGCCTCTGCCACAGAAGCAGCAGGAATCCAATCCCTGTAATACCCATCCGGGCTGTCTGAATACGAATGATACTCAGAGGACTGCATGATCAGAAGGCCGCCGCATTTTTTACAGCGCACCAAAGACCTGCTGCCGTCATCCCACATATAATTCCCATGGAGAACCGTACCGTCGTCCAGCGTGACATCATCACCGTATTCCTTGATCAATTCGCCCCTGAAAGAATCATACGCTTCCTTCGCATCCGCGATTTCATAGATATGACAGGGAAAACGGGACTCATTCCTTTCGGATTTACTCATGATCCTTATCCTCCCTTTCAGCGACCTATATCAATACATCAGGCATTCACACGATCAATTTTCCGTCCTGACCGCGTTCCACATGGAAAACTTCCGCACACAGGGCAGCGTATTCCTTAAAGGCCGGAGTTTCGCGAATGATATCGTCCTTCCGGAATACATTGGCGAGACTGCAGTAATATTTCCCCTGCGCTTCGGGATCCGGATTGTTAAACTTTTCCCAGAGCTTGTCACCGTGCGCCTGATAATCCCGATGCATCGCGCGGATATTGGACAGCTTATCGCCCAGGGCGATCATCCGGATCTCGGTATTTGCTGTTTCAAGATGCCGGATCGTTTCCAGCTTCCTTTCAAGCCAGGTTTCCGTTTCCGGCCGATCCCTCCGCTTATTCTCGCTCTCGGCGGCGACCAGACCGGCTACGCGCCTGCCGAAGGAATCAATCAATTCATCCCCGGTAGTCGGTGTATCCTCCAGCGTGTCATGCAGGACAGCAGCCGCGCGGACTTCTTCATCCTCTGTCATTCTGGAGACGATCTCCATGGCTTCCATGACATGAGTAAAATACGGAATCGTCGTGCCTTTCCTGACGTATCCCTCATGCTTCATGGCGGCAAATACCATCGCTTTCTGCAAAAGCGGCTGCTTGACCATCTTTTCCATATGATCCATCTCCTTCTTCGATCGTCGGTCAGTCACTGTCCGGGGCACAGTATCAGGATAACAGAGAAACCGGAGATTTAACAGTGAGCATAAATTGATTCCACAAAGTCATTTTCAAGCGCGGCCTGAAATCAACAATTCCCATCAGTCAGGGATCCCGGCCACGTACCAATGATACATCAGAGCTATATACCTCAGGTCGCCGTTCAGGCGACATTTATGAAAACCGCGGAACAGCCTCAACAGTAAATAAAAAGCCGGCCGGAGCCATTCCAACCGGCCTTATGCCCGCCCGGGTCATCAGAAAGAAGCATCGTCTGACCAGACGGTCATCAGCTTGTCTTTTGCCCAGAAATACTGGTCTTCAGTCTCATTCTCCCTGTAATAGACCTCGATCATCATCGTCAGATAAAGGATAATATCGTACCATCGTATCCGCTTTATCTCATCGCCGGTAAAGGAGGTTTGTCCAAAACCTGCCAGAAAGCTTTTGTTCCGGCTGTGATATCTGAACCGGTCATCCATGAAGGCTTCTCCCCACACAGCCCTTTCCCAGTCGATGATGCCGGAGACATGCCCGTTGCGCACAAACACGTTTCCCTCCCACATGTCCCAGTGGACCAGGGTGGCAGGCAGGATCCCGTCAAACGCCGGCTTGTCCTTTTCCAGCCGGTTCAGAAAGTCCTCCGCCCTGTATACAATGTCCACATTCCTGCGCTCCGCGTCATGGAGCAGATTTTCAAGCATGACCTCGGTAAAGTCATACAGTGAGCGGTATCTCCTTTTGTCGCCGAGGAATCCGAATTCACTGTTTGTGATTTCGGTCAGCCGCCGGGAGATTTCTCCGATTTCCCGGTCGATCTGTTCCGCAGCGCTTTCCGGCAGCCGCGCTTTTTCGAGGCTGAAATTCCTGCCCTGTATTTTTTCCATGAAGAAATAATCGCCGCTGCAGATTTTCCGGGAGGTATCATAATACTGAACTTCAGCCACCCGTGCCGCGTGACGGTCACGGACCAGCTTCATTGCCTGCACTTCAGCGCTCATCAGGTTGATTTCATTGGAGGTATTCCCGTTTCTGCCGGCGGCCGCGATCTTTAATATGCTTTCACTTCCGTCGTCAAAGGAAATATCATAGGTGACGTTGCAGAATCCGTCGTCCAGCTCTTTTATATCCGACACCCGCTTATCCGGAAACGCAGCCTTCGCCATCCTGAGCACGGTGTCGTTTGTCTGCCTGTTTTTTGTCACTGCCATAAAACGGTTTGTTCCTTTCCATCAGGTTCCTCATTCAAAACCTGCCGCAGTTTCATTCCGTCTTCACAGAATCATTTCATAATACAGATAATCCCCGGTAAAAGCGCTTTCCGTTTCATTCGGTTTTCTGTCATACAGGACAAAGCCCGCGGATTCATAATTCTTCGGAGCGATCAGATTGCTGTTCGTACAGACGATGATCCGCTTCAGTCCCGCGTACGTTCTGATCCTCCGGATCGCTTCCTCCAGCTGCAGCCGGCCGTATCCGCGGCCCTTGTATTGTTCGCGGATCCCGTTGTGACCGATCTCGACATATTCGGGCCTGCTGCGGGGATCCCACGTGACAAACCCGATGGGTTTTCCGTCCAGGCAGGAAACCAGGCCATACCTGTCAGCGATGTCGGGATTGTCATAAAAGAAGTCATCTGTTTCTTTCCAGTTCTTATCCCAGATCTGTTTGTTCCTGTCATCAAAGGAATAAGCATCCCGCAGGATGTCGTACACGGTGCCTCTGGGGAAATCGGTTATTTTTCTGTACTCGATCATAGCGCCTTCTTCTTTATGGCCGGCTTTTACGTCCGCCATTTCCGCGATCAGCTCCTTCAGCGGGCGGTAATCTCCGCCCCACCATTCGAAAACATGCATCCCCTCATCCTCAAGGACCGGACCGGTGAGTTTCATCCGGATACCAAGCCCGCGGAGCAGGCTTTCCCTGTCCACCGGGGACGCTTCGCCGGGAGTCAGCTGTGAAAACGCTTCATAGGAAACACCGAAGACAACGTTCTCAACACCCAGGGAAGCAATGGCGCAAAGGCAGCGCTCACAGGGGGCGCAGCTGGTATACAGAGTGGATCCTCTCAGCACCGCGTCGGAATACCGGTTTGCGCATTGATGCACCAGGTTGAATTCCGCGTGGCCGAAAATCCCTTTGTCCCAGTCCGCCGTGTTTTCGGCTTCCTCGAGGATCTCTCCGTTATGAACAAGCACAGCGCCAAAAGTATCGAAGCCTTTCTTTCCCGCCCGGACCGCCAGTTCATAACAGCGCTTCATATATTTCTCATGATCCATAGGTCAGTAACACCTCATTTTCTCAGATAGAATGTGTTTTTTCCTTTACCGTCCCGTTTCAATTCCCCGTCTTCCACCAGTTTCCGGAGTGATCCCTCAACAGAACTGAGGCTGAGTGACGGACACAGTTCCCGGATATCCTGTTTGGTAAAACGGCCGATTTTGTTCTGCGCGGCAAGCCTGACCGTTTCCAGGGCAGGCCGTTTTGTTTCCACAAGCGCGAACCGGTCTGCAAAATCCCTGTATGCTGCCAGGATCGTGCTGAGAAGATATTTGATGAACGGAACGGGATCATCCGTTCCCTCATGCCAGCCGATCTGTGACGCGGCCAGGGCGTCATAGTACAGGTCTTTATGCTGCGCTATTTTTGCTTCCAGCGAAATATACTTTCCGACATAAAACCCGCTCCTGTACAGAAGCAGCGTTGTAAGCAGTCTGCTCATACGGCCGTTCCCGTCGTTGAACGGATGAATGCAGAGAAAATCGTGAACAAAAACCGGGATGGCAATCAGCGGTTCAAGCTCCATGTTTCCGATGACACGGTTGTATTCCCCGCAGATCCTGTCAAGAGCCTCCGGAGTCTCATAAGGAGATAAGGGAGTAAACAGCGTTTCAGTATGTCCGTCGGGATAAGCCGCGCTGATATAGTTCTGGACTGTTTTTGTCCTTCCGGCAATCGGATTACTCATATGGCTGTATAGGATCTTATGCAGCTGGAGGATATAATTCTGCGTGATCGGGATCGCGTCAAAGCTCTCATGAATGATTCCCAGTACATCCCTGTAACCGGCTATTTCCTGTTCATTACGGTTCTTCGGAGCCGTCTTTTCCTCAACCAGCTGCCGGATCCGTGTGCTTGTTGTAACGATCCCCTCAATAGCGTTTGATGCCTCTGTGCTTTGGATCTTCGCTATTTCAACAAGCTTCTCAAGCTCTTCCGGCCTCTGCTTCAGATACAGCTCCTGCTTTCCCGCTTCTTTGTAGATCGCGGCGATGTATCCCAGCATTTCCGAATCCCACTTATGATCTTTGATCAGGGAGTAATTGAAGGTCCGCATTCCCTTACCTCCATTCTTATTCCCTTAATTTAATGCACATTTTAAGGGAAAAGTCAAGGATATTTTCAGATCCTGCGAAGAACATCCTCGATCGCGAGGGCTGCGCTGTACAGTTTCATTTCGTCCGCCCCGTACATGATCAGGCATCTTGAAACGCCGTTTTCATCCTTTTCGGAGGATGCGACGGTTACGGAAGGAAGCCCGCACAGGTGCATGATGTGGGTCGGCCCCGTCATGATGACCGCGTCTTTTCCCGAGATCTCTTCCCGGATCCGCAGGATCGCCTTCTGCCTGGATTCCATAGCTTCCAGATACGGCTTTCCCTGCAGGCCTCCCGGCGTTTCGTCCAGCGCCGCGCGGAGGAGCGTGTTACCGTACTTCATCATGGCTGCCGGGTGGCTTTCATAATAATCCACGATTTCCGCCAGAGTTTTCCGGGACGCCGCGGACTTGCTCAGGTAATCCTCCAGCATGGGCCTGAATTCCCACTGCATAATCGTCATCAGAGCGGGATCCGGCGGCTGCGTCACTTCCGAAACCTCGGCGCCGGCCGCTTTCATATGATCCAGGAATCGCTTCAGGAACTCCATCCAGGACGCAGAAACCGTCTCCTCATTCGCCCGGTTGACCGCAAGCCGGAGCTTTCCGGGATCGGAAGGCGCCGGGGCGGGAAGGGGTTCATCCCGCATGGCCGAATACAGCTTCAGCGCATCGGAAAAGCTCCGGGCCATCGGTCCGGCACTGTCCAGTGTTCTCGCGATGGGAATGATGCCTTCGGCGGAAAGAACGCCGACCGGCGGCTTCAGGCCGCAGATCCCGTTGAACATCGCGCAGGCAATAACGGAAAAAGAAGTATCCGTCCCGACAGCCATCGGGACGATTCCGGCAGCCACGGCAACCGCGGAACCGGAAGAGGATCCGGATACGCTGAGCTTCGGATCGACCGCGTGGATCACCTGCCCGCCGCGCGAGCTGTATCCTCCGGGCATCCCTTTTGTAACATAATTGGCGAACTCCGTCATGTTGGTTTTGCCGATCGGGACGGCGCCGCTGCGGCGCAGGTTCCGGATGATCGGCGCGTCCGCCTCCGCAATGTTGTCCTCCAGCGCGAGACTCCCCGCGGTGGTATGCAGTCCCCGGACGTCTATATTGTCCTTCACAAGAACCGGAATGCCGGACAGCGGCAGACTGCCCGCGGCACCAACCTGCTCCAACGCAGCCTGATCCAGTTCCGCAATGCAGTTCAGCCCTTCTTTGCCTCCGGTTTTCAGAAGCCGAGCCATCTCTTCTCTGCTGATCATTTTCTTTTCCCCCACCGTGATCCTGCTTCCGAGGCAGATCAAGCTGATCCTGACCGCCCGAACAGGATGATTCTTTCATGTACAAAAATCCTTGGGAAAAAAGTACCATAATCCCGTAAAAAGCACAAGGCAGAGGGAACGTTATTTTGTCCTGATCCGCTGTCTTTACGGCAGCGGGTCGGATATGGTATTCTTGAGCATACGGTCCGTCATTCGGGGCAACAGCCGTTTCAAAGGAGAAATGAAAGATGATCAGCCAGCTGCGGGACAAGAAAGTGATCTTTTTCGACGTGGGGTATACGCTGGACGCGCCGGCTTCCGGAGACTGGATGCTGACCGGGAAGTTTCTTGAGCTCGCCGGCGCGCGGCTGAAACAGCGCAGCGAAGCGGAGATCCGGAAAGGGACGGAGGCCGGTCTGCGCTATCTGACAGAGAATCATCTGGTGAAAACGGTGGATGAGGAGATCCGGCAGTTTTTCCGGTATTATTCCATCCTCTCCGAGCAGCTCCGGCTGGAACTGACGGAAGCGGAATGTGAGCAGATCGCCCGGGACCGGGCGACCAACATGAAAAACTATGTCCCTTATCCGGGAATTACGGAAGTGCTTTCCGAGCTCAGCCGGACGCACAGGCTCGGCATTATTTCCGACACCTGGCCGAGCATTGAGCAGCAGCTGGAGTATATCGGAGTTTCCCGATACTTTTCCTTCTGTACGTTCAGCTGCTGTCTGGGCATATTCAAGCCGGACAGAAGGATGTATCTGGACGCGCTGGAGAAGAGCGGCGTATCCGCGGAGGAAACGGTATTCATTGACGACAGCGTGCGCAATCTACAGGGGGCGGCGGAGCTCGGCATCCTGCCGATCCTGATCGCGGCCCATCCGGCGGCGGACGTGGAGACGGATTATCTGAAGATCCGTGACCTGCGGGAGCTGATCCGGTAACGGATCACCGGAAACAAAAAGAACCGGGAACAGAGAACATTGAGGCGGAAAGAAGGTGCATTGATTCGTGGCTTCCTGGATGATCCATCTGCGGATAGCGGATCAGCTCATGGACAGAATACCGGGCCTGGATGAGACTGCTTTCGTCATGGGGAACATCGCCCCCGACAGCGGCGTGCCGAACGCGGACTGGACGGCCTATGCACCCCCGAAAGAGGTTTCACATTACAAAACCCGCCGGGACGATGAAACCTTCTTTGATATCGAACGGTTTCTGCGGGAGCACTTTTCGCCGGAACAGATCCGGTCCTATTCCCCGCGGGAGTTTTCCTTCTTCCTGGGCTATTACGTCCACCTTCTGACAGACATGGACTGGACGCTGCATATCTTCAGACCGATGATCGACCTGCACGTGAAAAATCCCGGGGAGGACAAAAACGCTTTTATTTGGAAAATGAAGCGGGACTGGTATGACCTGGATTTCCGGTATCTGGAGGAGCATCCGGACTTCAGGGCGTTCAGCATCTATGAGCATGCGGCCGGCTTTACAAACGACTTTATGGAGATCTTCAGCCGGGACGCGTTCGATAACCGCCGGGAATACATCTGCGGTTTCTATCGCGGAAAGCACGGGGAGCTTTACCGGGAATACCCCTACCTGTCTCCGGACCGGGCGGACCTGTTTGTCGCGCAGACGGCGGAAAGCATCCTGAACAAGCTGCGGGAGGCACTGAGTATGCGGAAAGAAAAGGTCACATGGGAATTCTCCAGCGGCGCGGTCGTTTATACCAGAAGACACGATCAGATCCTGTTCGTCCTTGTGCAGGAAATGAGCGGGGCATACAGCTTTCCCAAAGGGCACGTGGAGGGAAACGAAACAGAGATGGATACTGCCCGCAGGGAAATTTTTGAGGAAACCGGCCTGCGGCCCGTTTTCAAAGAAGGCTTCCGGGAGGCAGACGAGTATGATCTGTCAGAAAAGCCCGGCACCCGGAAGCGGGTCACTTATTTTCTGGCAGAGTTCGGGAATGAAACGTTGATCCCGCAGATGGGGGAGATCCGGCAGATCAGCCTGATGACTTATGATCAGGCGCTCCATGCGTTTGGACACGAAGGAACAAAAAGGATCCTGACCGCGGCCAACCGGTTTCTGAATAGCAGCGGGATATCCTGATACTGCAAAATATGGCGGCGTTGAAGGATTCATAACGGTTCAGAAGGCCGTGAAAGCGCAGAAAAACGGATCCGCCTCCGGCATCCGCTTCCCGTAAACCGCGTTACCGGAGCTGTATGAGGATATGCTCATCCGTCAGGTCGTGGTACAGTTCGCACGTCCTGCCGCTGACGTCCCTCAGGGAGATCACGTCCCGGTATTTTTCACCGTCGGGTATTTCCGGGATGAGATCGGGCAGCCCGTCCAGTATCTCCGGCCGGAAGCGCAGCGTTCTGCTCCCGGGGAACACGGCCATATAGAGGATCTGCGCCTCTACCAGGTCCTGGAAGATATGGCTTCCGTAGGACAGCTCGGGATTGTAGCCCGCCCGGCTTTCGGCAATCTCGCATACCGCGTCAAAGCCGCTGATATCCGAAAAGGCGGTCGGCACCCCCAGTTCGGGCGAGGAGGTCCCGATCCGGCCGGGCACCATCAGGAGCATATGCTTCCCCTGTTCCCGGTATTTCCAGTTGATCCGCCCGATCATGGACGCGATACAGGCTTTTTCGCTGTAGGGCAGGAGATAGTACCTGACCGGATCGACATAAACGATGCTGTCCAGCCGGATCTTCCGGGACAGGCCCATGGAAGCGCCGCGGGTCTCCAGCAGGACCTGCTCATCGGGAACGCCGGCGGGAACCGTGATGTCCCCGGCATCCTGAAATATCTGCAGCGGTCTGCACTGCAGCAGGTTGATCATATATTCCCTGTTTCCGGAAACGTTGACCGTAAACTCTATATCCACGGGTTCGCCGTATTCCTGCTGGATCAGGTGCATCATGCGCTGCATGCGTTCCATGATCTCACGGCTGCGGACCAGCCCGAGACATGAAATAAAGGTGATATCCCGCCGGATCCCGCGCTCTCTCAGGGAGGCTTCCGCTTCCGTGTCGTGCTCCAGCATCTGGCTTTTCAGGAAGCCCGGAAGCACGGGGTCCAGTTCCTCCAGGGTAACGCGGTTCAGGGTCCTGGTTTTCAGGTCCACGACCTCCACCCTCCGCTGGGAGAACTGATGCCTTTCCCTGACCGTGACGAAATTGGTGGCTTCCGGTTTATCCAGACTTACAAGCCGGGGATAGGAGCCCTCCGTCCTGTCCACGGCGGAGGTGCCCAGGCCCATGACCAGGCGGAGCATGCCCGCGGAGGAGTCAATGTCTTTCAGAAATTTATAGGGGCTGAAGGAATAACCGACGCCCGCGGCACAGGGCATATAGTATGTTCCGTAGGCAGAGCCGGAAACGCGCATGATCAGCAGCGCCATCTGCTCATCCCGCCGGTCCAGGCCGCGCCGCTTGCGGTAATCCAGCGCGGATAAGCCGGCGGAGCTGGCATATACCGTCCGGACCGCGTTTTCAAATTCCTCCAGCCTTTCCTCCGGCGTTCCCCGGTTGGCGCAGAATACAGATTCATATTTTCCGGCGAAAGCGTTGTCGAAACCGTCCTCCAGAATGCTGCTGGAACGGACGATATAGGGATCCTGTCCGTAGTATTCCAGAATATGCATGAACTGTTCCCGGATATCCGGGGAAAAGGCTCCGGTCCTCAGCCTTTCAGCCAGTTCGTCCGCAAGCGTGAAATATCCCTCTTCCGTACGCTGCCTGACGCGCAGGTCCCAGAACTCATTGTCCACGATATAGGTATAGAACACGTCCGATCCGACGTAGAAGGAATCGTGCGGCTCCAGCACACTGCCGATATCCGGGGCCAGGTTCCGGATGATCGCGCGGGCCAGCAGCATGCCGCAGGTTTTGCCTCCCACCATACCGGTACCCACCATATGGTCCCTGACCCGGAAATAGTCCTCCGGCCTGAAATGCTTCCTGACCAGCACCCGCAGCCGCTCATCCCGGGTCATCATGATATTGCACATCCTGCCGCATTGCTCATCCACCGGGATCCCGTTTTCATGCAGCACCTTGGCCTGCTTGAAGAAGCGGTCCCAGGAATCCGCGTACTGCTCCTCCACGGTCCGCTGGACGCTGTCCATGACCTGGTAAAATCGCCCGGTCTGAACGCCGTCCTGAATCGGCCGGACCGTGCCGTCTTCCGGGAGATAGATGTGCGGAAGGAACATGGTCTCGGAGCCGCGGTTCCAGACCTTCTGGGGACGGATATAAACCGCGCCGCGATCCGGATCGGAATAAACGTCCAGAAAAAGCTGGGTCGTGTCCATGATCTTGTTGATGGCCCGGAAGGAATGCCTTCCCCGGATGACAGGGAAGAAGGCGACCGTATCCAGAATAAACAGGAATGGGCAGGTGACCCGGAAAAAGTTCCCCATCATCAGATCCGTCGCCCAGGCGGTCTGCAGCTCCGAAAGGCAGTCAAACACATAAAACGCGTCCCGGCCTTCCTGCTCAATGACGCGGTGGATATCCACCGTAAACGTCTCAAACCTGTGGGACAGAGGCACGCAGACCCGTTTGACCTCCGGGCATTCCGGCACCAGCTCCGGATGGCTGGCAAACCGGAAATAAATAATATTTCTTCCGTCCTTTTTCGCCTGCTCCACAAAAGGATCCACAAAGCAGCGGAAGTCGTTCAGGTCGGAGACGCGCCAGACAACGTTGTCACCCATCCTGATATGGTCCACAGTCTGATCAAAGGCCGGAATACCGGAAAGAACTTTCTCAAAAGCGGCCATAACGCACCTCCTGTTCACCCATGTTTCTCACCGGAACGGCTTTCTTCCGGAAAAGGCGGCTCAAGCCCGCGTTTTCCGGCCGGAAGCCTGCACCGGATATTCCGCAATCCATATACAGCTCCGTATCTTCCTGAACAAAAAAGGCAAAGCAGTCTGTTCAGACTCCTTTGCCTTCACCCGAAGTATAGCACATTCTTCCGGGAAAGTACAGCAATGAAAAGATTTTCCGGTTTTCTGTCCCGTGACTCTGTTCTGCCCGTCCGCGCGCCGCACAGAGCAGGTCCGGCCGGGGAATTTTGTTGCCGGCAGCGGGCCGGATATGGTATTCTTGGGCATGCGGTCCGCCTTTCCGGGCGGCAGACGGTTATAAAGGAGCGAATATGGAACTGAAAAAGCTGACGGAGCATATATGGTATATGCCGTATGAAGAAGAAAGAGACCGGCCGAATCTCGCCTATATCAGGGGAGCGGACCGGAGCCTGGCGGTCGACGCGGGGCATTCCGCCGCGCATACCCGGGCGTTTTACGAGCTGCTGGAAAGGGAAGGGCTGCCGCTTCCGGACATTACCGTCCTTACGCACTGGCACTGGGACCATACCTTCGGCATGCATGCCGTTCACGGCCTGCGCCTGGCAAATGAGCTGACAAACAGGCATCTGGCAGAGTGGAAGGAGAAGATCGAAAGAAACGGCCCCGCCGAATTCCTTGCCCTTCATGAGAGCATCCGGAGGGAATACAGCGGGGATCAGAAGGTGACCGTGAAGACGGCGGATATGACGTTTTCCGGTGAGATGAAGCTTGACCTGGGAGGCGTGACGGTCCGGGTCATGCAGGCGGAGGCTCCTCATACCGACGATTCCACGCTCGTGTTTGTCCGGGAGGACAAAACGCTGTTTATCGGGGACGCCTCCGGAGACGACTTCTTTACGGGGATCCGGGATAAGCAGCTGTGCGGAAAGCTGTATGACACGATCCAAAGGATCGGACCCGAGATCTGTGTGGAGGGCCATTGGGTGCCTGTGCCTACAGAGGACACGCTGGCGGATCTGATGAGCTGACCGCCGGCACGGCTCTGTATGGGCAGAAATGCATATGGGAAAACGAAAAAGAGGGACGGCCCGCTATACAAAGGCCCGTCCCTCTTTGCTGCCATTGCGTTATTCCACCGTGAACTCCGTCCATTCGATCCGGTTGTCCTGCATGACGTCCGTGGCGTGCTTCATCCCAATCGCCTGATAAAAGGGGACCGTGTTCTCGTTGGCGATCAGGTATACCGCGATGTTTTTCTCGCCCCCGGCCAGCTCATGCGCGGTTTTCATCAGCCTCCGGCCGATGCCCTGCCGGACGCAGTTCCGGTCCACGCCCAGGTCCGTGACGAACAGCCAGTAGGCGTAGTCCGTCAGCCCGAACAGCGCGCCGACCAGCCTGTTCTCCCGATCCCTCGCGGTGAGGCTGATCTGCACGCTGCTGACCAGCGTTTCGATCCGCTGCCGGAACAGCTCCTTCGGATACTGGGAGCCCAGGTCCGTCCTTTTCAGGAAATCGATATACTCTTCCGCGGAGAGCCGTTCCTCTTTGATCTGAACGGTATTCTGCTGCATTTTTCCTTCCTCCTCAGGCCTTCAGAGGTCCTGCTCCCGCCGGCGGATCCAGCCGCTGATCTCAGCGTCCCCGCCGTGCTCCAGGATGAACCGGATGACGTCCTTCTTTCCGAGCGCTTTCCGGATCAGGTCCCTGTCCAGCCGGTCCAGCAGGGAAAGGAAGCTGACCTGGGAGGCCTTCCGTATGCTTTTCAGCAGCGCGGTATCCTTCAGCTTCCGGGCTGCCTGATCCTTCGGCCAGCCCTGGCCGAAGGGCTCCGAAAACAGGGCCTCCAGCGTCCGGGACAGGTTTTCAAAGCCGCCGAAGGTGTACTCCTCGCCCAGAGGCAGCGAAATCGCGTTGCCATCGTTGATCTGCCCGAACAGGTATGCGTCCCGGGGAGTCGGCGCGTAACCGCAGAGGACGCCCGGCATGCTGTTGCAGGCCAGCATCATCCCCTGGCCGGAGGAACAGCCAGTGACCACGAAATCCACAGCCCGGCTGTTCAGCAGGAGTCCTGCCAGCACGGAGATATCGATATAGGAATACGTTCCTTCCTCGTTTTCCGCGCAGCCGAAGCAGAAGACCTCATGCCCCCGCGCGCAGCGCTGTGTGTCCTCAAACAGCGCCGGGACTTTCTCCCGCTGGGAGCTTGCCAGGATGACCCCGATCCTCATTGCGCAACAACCTTTCCGGTAAACCAAAGAGTATGCAGACAGACGGCGGCAGCGCCGCCTGACAATTTTCAGTATAGTGAAATTCATTGCCGCAGTCAATCGGACCGCCGGACCGGGGAAAACCGTTTTTACTGTCCGGAGAGAAATAACAGGACGTATTTCTCTCACTTGACCCTGTATTTTGACCTTCTTTGACGTTAAGATATATACACGGTCGGGGAATGGACGGCCGGCAGGAAAACGGTCCGGGATACGGATGTCAGGAGGAAAAGAAGATGCTGTGGATCGCGGTTCTCATCGGTTTCGGCCTGGCCTCCCTGGTGTTCAGGAAAAAGGTCCTGCCGGAAGGAAACACGGAAAATGCTGAAGCGTCCCGCAGGACGGTGAAGGCGACCGTTGACGGCAAGCCCGTACATTCCTATATCGCAGACGACCGATGACTGTAAAAGGAGGAAACAAATATGGCAAAGAACTTTCTGGATGAACTGACCGGCTGCCGCGTGAAGGTAAAGAAAGACGGAAAGGAAATACTGAACGTACCCGGGATCCTTGCTCTTCCCGGACTGCTTTTCGCTCCCAGGGCGGGCATCATCGGGATGATCGCCGCGCCGCTTCTGGGCTGCAGCATCCATCTGGAGAATAAAGACGGCGGGGAAGCAGATATCGGAAAGGCCGTGAAGGAGACGGCGGATACGTTCGCGGACAGAGCGGCCGAAACCGCGAAGAACGTCCTGGAGCAGATCGAGAAGGCCTGGAACGACCTGTCAGCCGACGATCCGGAAGGCTGCCCCGAAGGAGAAGAATACGACGGGGATCCCGCCGGGCAGGGCAAGACGGCAGACGACATTCCCACCATTCACGTGAATCCCGACGACTCCGACAAGGAGTAAGCTGTCAGGCCGGCCGGATGCCCGCGATCGCGGAATCAGGGCCGGCATTCCCTCAGGGGCAGGAGCAGTTCCTGCCCCTGATTTTATATCGCGCAACAGCACAACCATTGACAACAACGGCACAAGGCGGGACAATTACAGCGGCATGCACGCGTGATAGAATGAGCTCAACAAAAAATCCAAGGTATCCGGAGGGCTCAAAAAATGAAAAAACTGTTTTGTATGCTGCTGACTCTTTCTCTGACTTTTGCCCTTTTCACGGGCGCGGCGCGGGCCGGAGAAGACAAGGAGGGACCCGGCGTGACGGTCTATTTCCCGAACTGGAATATTTATTCCGACGGCCGGCAGGACGTAAAAGGCCTGCCGTGGGACCGGCTGGACTGCGTGAACCACGCGTTCTGGGAGGTGGTCCCGCAGGACGGCGGCTATGCGGTCGTGTCCACCGATCCCTGGGCGGACACGGACGAGTACAATGCCGCAGCGCATTTCCCGCAGTACGCGGAATGCGCGGAGAAATATCCCGGAAAGCAGATCCTGATCTCCATCGGCGGATGGACGGACTCCGGCCATTTCTCCGAGATGGCGCTGACGGCGGAAAGCCGCGGTTCCTTTATCCGGAGCTGCCTGGAAACGCTGGACGCGTATCCCTTCCTGTCCGGCCTGGACATCGACTGGGAGTATCCCGGGGTGGAACGCGAGCCTGAGGATGAAAGCGATGAAGGAAACCCGGTGGTCGGGGATGACCGGACGAATTACACGCTGCTGCTGAAGGAACTGCGGGAAGCGCTGGATGAGCATTTCGGCGCGGGGAACAAGGTCCTGACCGTATGCGCGGGCGCGTCTGTCGGATATTCCCTCTGCATGCAGGACTACGCTTCCCTTCATCCCTATGTGGACAGGATCAACCTGATGACCTACGACATGGCCGGCCCCTGGGAGGAAAACACGGGGCACCATACGGCGCTGCTGGGCGAAAACTCGGCGGAAGCAGCCGTGAATTACCTGCTGGAGCAGGGCGTGCCGTCCGGAAAGATCGCCATCGGCTGCCCGCTTTATACTCATGCCTGGAAGCTGAACGGGCCGGCGGAGGATCCTGTGGGAGCGGCCGGGACGCCGATCGCCGACCTGACCTGGCATGAGCTGCTCGCCCTGGAGCAGACGGCTGTGGAGGAGGGAACTCCCGGATGGCACAAGGGCTATGACGATACAAAGAAGGCGGCCTGGCTGTGGAACGACGATCCCGATTCTCCCGACTATCTCGCTTTCCACACCTATGAGAGCGCCGAGTCCCTGCAGGCGAAGCTGGACTATATCAATGAGCATCAGCTGGGCGGCCTGATCGTCTGGGAGGTGCACGGGGACAGCATGGACAGTGACTGGCCGATGATCACGGAAATGTACAAGGGGCTTCATCCCTGAGGATGAAGGCTGAGGATCCGGAGAGGGAAGAGACTTTCCCTCTCCGTTTTTTGTGACGTCCCGGCGTTTGGTTCTGACGCGGAATGAGGATAAAAAGAGCAGGACAGAGGCGTTCTCTGTCCTGCTTTTGCCTGACTGCGGGTCACCGGTATGAGGAGAGCAGCCGGTTCACATGCTCATCGGAATACTGCCGCCGCTCGGCGAAGAAATTCAGGATATCCTGCACCTGGGACATCAGGACGTTCGCCCCGTTCGGTCCGCCCGGCCAGCCGGGCCAGAAGCGGTCATAGGTCGCAAGGATGGCATCCACGTTCCGGCCGTACAGCTCCATCACAGCATCCCGGACCAGGTTGTCCGCGAATTCCGAAGTGGTCAGGTCGTCATAGGTATCCGCGAATTTTTGCCGGAATTCCGGGCTTTCCAATGCGCCGAAGAAAAGGCTGCTGATGAAGCCGCCCTTTTCCCGAAGCCGCTCGACGGCGTTTTCATCGGGCTTCACTGTTCCATAAAGCCCGGTGCTGTATTCGGTATCGTAGAGGATAAACCGCCATTTCCCGTCCGCCCAGTCGTTGTCCGGATCCTTTTCCCGGGCCCGCCAGCAGGCGAAGTTGTTGTCGCCGAAGTCCCAGTTGCAGATATAGAACTGTGTAGCGATATATTCCGCGAGGCCGTCCATGTCCACCTGTTCCTCCAGCTGCCGGTAGGCGTCTTCCTCCGCGAAATCGGTTTCCCGGATCCAGTCGTGGAACGCCGCGAACTCCTGCCCGTCCTCCTCGGTGCCTTCCTCGACCTCATCGTTCTTCATCAGGACCACGTTTTTCTTTTTCACGCCGAAGTGATCATGGATGAAATCGTCCGTCAGCTTTTCGGTGATTTCGTAGTGCCCCCAGAATTCCCCGTCTATGAACACCAGGCAGGGCGTCATTGCCTGGGTGATAAAGTTCCTGCCCCATACCAGGCCCTGGATCAGGTGGTCCCGGATCCGGGAGAACTTGCTGTCGTTTCCGCAGTTCCGGAGGATGAAGCTGTCGTATTCGGTAATGGGTTCATCGGTCGCGTCGCTGATGTTTTCCCCGTCATACAGATCATAGTCGATGACCTTTGTCCCGTATTCCTTCCGGGTGTAGATGTTGAAGCTCTTCTGTTCGCTGTCCCGGCAGGCGCCCCCGTGGATGCGGATGCCGACCTCGCCGGAAAACACCTCGCTGCCTTCGCTGAAGATCTGCATATGCGCCTGCCGCTCCCAGTCCCTTCCCCGGTTCAGATAGTTGCCGGGGATCCGCCATTCGTCCATGGACAGGTCGTACGCGTCGCTGTTCTTCCACTGCTCAAAGGAGTCTCCCTGGACATAAATGCCGCGCGCGGAATCGAACAGGTCACCCGGATCCACGGCCAGGGAGATCACCTTGTAGTTCCGGTAGAACTCCGCCTTGTCCTGGTAGCTGATAAAGTAAACCGCGGTCGATACGGCGCTGCGGCTGCCCTGTCCGTCCACCGCTACGGCCCGGATCACGTCGGCCTTGTCCACCTTCAGCAGGGGGGCCACGGCATCTCCCCATTTGTTCGGGGCGATGATATCCGTCCTGGCGCTCAGGACGTTTTTCTCATGTGTCCGGTCAGTCACTTCCAGCGGCCCGGTGTACAGCGTATCCGTCTCATCCGGGATACTCCCGTCCCGGGTGTAATACACCGATAGACCTTCCTCCGAAAGGACCGTCAGCTCAAAGGGCTCGTCATAGAACCCGGAAGGCCGGGAAAATTCCGGAGCGGGGACCGTGGGCCCCGCATCCTCTGCAGAGGCGCTTCCTCCCGCGAGGAAAACGGCTGCGGAGAGGACCGCAAGAAGCAGAAGGAAGAACCTTCTGCGGCTCTGAATCTGAAACAGCATGGGATGACCTCCTTTATACCTGCCGTTTGCCATGCCGCGGCGAAATCCCACAGCACGGCGGAAAACAGCATTACGGGGAATATCCGTTTATCCGGAATCTCTGTATAAGGATACCATATACCGCGGCCCCGGACAATAAAAAAATCCGGCCCCTTTACGGGCCGGAATACGGTATTTCCAGAATTCGGGTCAGCAGCCGGCCGAACATGTCTTCACCCACCTTGCCGAGCATGACCGTCCCGCAGCCATACCGGTTCAGCGCGGCCGGGAAGCTTACGCGAATAAACTGTACTTGACCACGTCCGCGATGACCG
Source organism: Clostridia bacterium (assembly GCA_017509255.1). Taxonomy (GTDB): domain Bacteria; phylum Bacillota; class Clostridia; order Christensenellales; family Aristaeellaceae; genus Aristaeella. The sequence continues at coordinate 144,471 of JAFWQA010000002.1, forward strand.
CGCCGTCCGCGTGGAAGGAGATCCCTTTCGCGTCCGGATCCGTCAGAACGGTTGCCGTCATCACCTTTTCACCGCCGTTGACAAACACTTCGATGCTGAACCGGTCCAGGATCAGCTGCAGCGTCAGCTCGCCGCCGCGGCGATCGATCCGCGCCGTCCGCTGATGAATGTACGCCTGACGCGGGCCGGAGAACTTCCGGTCGATCTTCAGCAGCGATTCATGGGGGCGGTAGCTCAGCTGGGTATAATACCGGTCGTTCTGCGCAAAACGCAGGGTGAATTCGCGGTAGATGTTTCCGGGATCGGCCGGCCGGATCCTCAGATCCAGCTCCAGCCTTCTGCCCTCAATGTTTTCCAGGGTCTTTTCGCCGTCGATCAGGACGTCCCGGTATTCCACCTTCCGGCTCCGGTATAACGCCAGCTCCCGGATGGGCTGCTGATACAGGCGCCCGTTCCGGATGCTCAGCTCCCGCGGAAGGCTCATCTGGCCGAACCACATGAGTTCTTCAGACCTCGTCTGCCTGCAGTTGCCCCAGTTCTGCATCCAGCCGATCATGACCCTGCGTCCGTCGGGGGTCAGAATGGTCTGCGGCGCGTAAAAATCAATGCCGCAGTCCACCGCCTGATCGGCTTCCGGTATAAATTTCTTCTGCTTTTCATCAAACCGGCCGATCAGGCAGACCGTGCCGTTTCCGTCAGGGTACTCGAAATCCTTTGACAGCATATTTTCCGGGCTGATCAGCACAACGTCCTTTCCGTCCAGACGGAAAAAGTCCGGGCATTCCCACATACTGCCGAGGCTGCCGTCATTCCGCGCCAGAATGCTCTCGTATTTCCAGCTGAACCCGTCTTTGCTGCTGAAAAGCAGCAGGGAACCGATCCGGTCTTTGTCACAGGTACCCGCCACACAGCGGTAAGAGCCGTCATCCTCGCGCCAGATCTTCGGATCGCGGAAATCATACCGGCTCATTCCCTCAGGAAGGCACCTCTCGTCCAGCACCGGGTTTCCCTCGTATTTCCGGTAATCCAGACCGTCTCCCACCGCCAGGCACTGCACCTGGATGGTCCGGCTGTCCCTGTCATGTCCTTCCTTTCGTACGCCGGTGTACATCAGCAGCTGCCGCCCGTCCTTCAGCTCGATGGCGCTTCCGGAAAACACCCCGAAGGAATCGTAGCTTTCATCCGGAGCCAACGCGCAGGGCAGATAGGTCCAGTGCAGCAGGTCATGGCTGACCGCGTGACCCCAGTGCATGGCATCCCATACCACGTCATACGGATTATACTGATAGAACAGATGATACTGCCCGCGGTAATAGGAGAAACCGTTCGGGTCGTTCATCCATCCGATCCGGGGGGTCAGATGGAAGGAAGGACGGTCGTTACTGCTGATGTCGGGGCCGAGGGCATCCTCATAGGCCCTGGCCAAAATCAGGTTCTGATTGATCATAGCAAACCTTCCTTAAGGTGTATATTCCCCGAGCTCTGTCAGGGTCACGCTGCTGCTCCCGGCAAAAGCCGGGAGCGTTTTTCCGCCGGCGCCGTATATCCGGATCGCCGTGAAAAATGACAGAACGAAACCGATATTCCTTTACAGAACAGCTCCGGCGGCTTCATCCAGCGCGGCCCGGAGCCATTTTTCCGTGATCTCCCGATCGGACGGCTCCAGGAAGGCGTGTTTGCTTTGCGGAGACACGGTCAGCGCGGCGCCGAAGCTGCCGCAGAAGCGTTCGACGGACTCCCGGGGCTGCAGGTCGTCCAGGGCGCCGTACAGGACGCAGGTCCGGAAGGGCCACCGCGTGACCGGGTGATCCAGGATATAGCGGTAATAGTCCCAGCGCAGGGTATCGATCTGTGTGGGGATCTCCCGCTTTTCCCTCAGCGCGTCTTCCGTCACGCCGGACCAGAGCATCATGTGCTCCACCAGCCATTTCATGTCCACAACGGGCGACTGGAACAGGCAGCGCTCAAAGGCCCTGTTTCCGTATGCCTGCAGGGAAAACCAGGCCCCCAGGCTGCAGGCGAACAGCGATACATGCTTCCAGCGCGGAAAAACATGATTAGCGATCGCGTTCAGGTCCCGGATGCCGTTCCATACGTCACACCGTTCCGGCCGGCCGATCCTTTCCCCGTGCTCCGGCAGATCGAAGCTGAGCGTCTGAAAACCGGCCTCCTCCGCGATCTCCGCAAAGAAACCGGCATATTCCTTCCGGCTCATTTTGCCGTGCACGTAAATGAATATTCTGTCTGACGGCTCTCCCCACAGGATGGCGGGGATGCCGCCGACCGTCAGCTTTTCCGTCTTCATAATGACTTTCCTCCTGCCCGGGGCGCCTGCTTCCGACTCAGTTATCTCCGGGAATGCAAGCATACCATAAGCGGAGCGTGCCGGGCAACAAGCTGGACGAAAAGAGCCGTCCCTCTGTCCGGCCATTGATTTTTCACGGGCGGGAGGTATAATGGACGTAAGAGCCGAGGAAGAATAAAGACAGGAAGGAAGGATGAACGGTGGAATACCTGTGCGTGAAATGCAGGAGACTCGCGGAAACGGAGCAGTGCCCCTGGTGCGGCAGCCGGGAAACCAAAGAGGCGGAGGGCAGCGACTACTGCTACCTGTCGGAATGGGGCGGGGAAGAGGCCGGAGCCCTCGCGGACCTGCTGAATCTGAACAGCATTCCTTTCCAGACGAGGAAAAACCCCTGTGACACGAAAAGGACTTATTACAGCTTTTTTGTTCCGTACCGGGCGCTGGAGGACGCCAAAGACACGATCCTGACGCAGCTGTCCGGCAGCCGGGCCGCGGCGGAGGGAGCGCGGGACGACTCCGGGCCGTTTGACGGCGATGAGGTCGACCGGATGGAAATGGTTGAGCTGGACGGCATGAGCCTGGAGGAGCTGCGGGCCTATAAGGACCGGCTCAACCGGACGCTGAAATGGGTCCGGGTCCAGGAAAAGGAATGGAAGCGGCGCACCACCGTGCTGATGGACATGCGGGAGGAAGCCGAAAACCTGATCGACGAAATAAGCTGACCCTTGATCCCGGACACAGGAAAAGCCGGCCTTCGGGCCGGCTTTTCCGTATCCATCTTTCAGGCGGCATCCTCCTGCGCCGTACCCGAAATAACATTTCAAAAAACTGCGCCGCTTTTGCCGGAAGGTGGTATAATACGCGTCTGGACAGAGCCTGCTGCTGTCAGGGGCCTGCCCGAAAAGGAGGCATGAAAAATGCAGTTGTTTGTCACGGTTCTGCAGGATGTCCAGCTGCTGAACGAGCTGCTGGAGAAAATGAACAAAGCCGGGTTTACGGGCGCCACCGTGCTGGAGAGCAGGGGGATGGCCGGCATCCTGGTGAATGAGGATACTCCCATGTTCGGCTTTCTCAGGTCCATGAGGGATGAGATACGGACGGAGAGCAGGACGGTCTTCGTGGTGACGGAGGACAGCCGGGTGAAGGAGCTCCGCGGGATCGTCAATGAGGTCACCGGCGGGATGGAGAAGCCCAATAACGGCATCATGTTCGCCGTGCCGGTAGCTTTCGCGGAAGGACTGGCGGAAGAAAAATGAGTCAGATGCTTGTCGCGCTTGCCGTCCTGATGGCGGCAGGCCTGTTGGTAAGCCGCGGGGCAAGGGCGCTGAAGCTGCCCAACGTCACGGCGTTCCTCGTCGCGGGGCTGATCGTCGGCCCCTCCGTTACGGGTTTGCTGAGCAGGGAGCAGGCGTCCTCCCTGTCCATTATCTCCACCGCCGCGCTGGGCTTTATCGCCTTTTCCATCGGCGGTGAATTCGACCTGAAATACCTGAAGCAGATCGGGAAAGCCCCGCTGACCATCACGGCTTTCCAGGGGCTGACGACCACGCTGTTTGTGGAAGCCGGCATGATCGCTCTGGGCTTTCTGATCCCAGGCATGTTCAGGGATCAGAAGGAGATCGTTCCGCAGTCCCTGGTGATGGGCGCCATCGCCCTGGCCACGGCTCCCGCCGCCACGCTGATGGTCGTGCGGCAGTACAAGGCGGACGGGCCCGTGACCCGGATGTTGCTGCCGGTGGTGGCCATGGACGACGCCCTCGGCCTGATGGTCTTCTCGGTCAACACGTCCGTCGCGTCCGCCATGATGGGCGGGGAGATGACGGTATACTCCGTGCTGCTCAAGCCGCTTATCGGGATCGTCGGCTCCCTGCTGCTGGGCACCGTGCTGGGCCTGCTGGTGACGTGGGCCGAGCGCTTTTTCCGCTCCAGGGGCAATTCCCTGTCTGTTGCCATCGCGGCGGTATTCGCCGGCGCCGGCCTGTGCGAGCTGCTGGCGGAATACAGCTTTTCCTCCTTGCTGGTCTGCATGATGATCGGCGCGGTAGTCTCCAACCTTTCCGCCAAAAAGAAGACGGTGATGGAGCAGACGGACCGGTTCACGCCGCCCCTTTTCCTGCTGTTCTTCGTGCTTTCCGGAGCGAACCTGGACCTGTCCGTGCTGCCGTCCGTGGGGATCATCGGAGCGGCGTACATCGCGCTGAGGTCCTTCGGCAAGTGGTTCGGCACCATGACCGGCGCGGCCGCGGTGAAGGCGGACGGGAATATCCGGAAATACCTGGGCCTGACGCTGCTGCCGCAGGCCGGCGTCGCGATCGGTATGGCGCAGCTGGTGATGCCGATGTTCCCGGACTTCGGCCTGAAGGTCAACGCGGTGGTGCTGGCCGCCACGCTGGTGTATGAGCTGATCGGCCCGGTGATCACCAAGATCGCGCTGACCAAAGCGGGCGAGATCGCAGCGGAAAAATAACAGAACCGCGCCGGGGGATCCCCCGGCGCGGATTTTTTAACCGCTTACTGCCACGGTACGTATACATAGCCGATGGCGTATACTTCGTTATCTCCGTTTACGGCCAGCTCGACCGTCAGATAGATCTCCGCGGCTCCGTCCTTCTTTTCAGGCTCCCTGCCCTCCAGGAAGACGTCCACGCACCACCGGTACAGGTCATCCACTGAGGTCATGGGGGAGAAGGGATCGTACAGCGGGTCGGTCGGGACCAGGATCATGGCGTCCTCCCGGACGGCGAAGGTCATTTCGCCTTCCAGATAGGCAGGCACATCCATGCCGTCCTCTTCCGCCACGCGCTCAAAGCGGCCGGTGATGGCGGTGACTTTTTCGTTTTCGTCCAGCGTCATGCTGGAGATGGCGAACATATCATACTCATTGCCTTCGGCGTCCGTCATAACGGCGCGCTCCGCTTTCGGGACCAGAAGGCGTACAAAGAACATGTCTTTTCCGGCGTCTTCCTTCAGATCCTTCCAGATCAGAAGGCCCTCCTCAGTGACGGTGAAGGCGGCCTGCCCGTCTTCATAGACGGTGCGGGCATCCGTCAGCTCGCCGCTGTCGGCGAAGGTCAGAACGTCCTTCCGGCCGTAGGTGCTGGTCAGCGTGTTGGACGCTTCGTCATAATCGCAGAAGTAGACCCATTCGGTCGTTTCCAGGGCAGAGCTTTCCCAGTCCACGGTGACCTTACAGCCGCCGTCCTGGCTGCCCAATTCAATGGAAGCGTGATCATAGCCCCAGAGGCTGTATTCGGTCCAGGTAGTATCCACGGCGGTTCCCTCCGCCAGCGAGGCGATCCCGGTGAGAACCATCATCAGAGTCATGAGCAGAGCGGCTGCTTTTTTCATCATCTTCATCCTTACTTTCCTCCTTGCCCGGGCGTTTCTTTCTGTTTTTCCGCCCGGCTTCATCTGGTTTACGGGAACATCATAAACGCCCGTGTCCAACACATGTCCAGCAAAGAAAAAACTTTTTTTCTTGACACGGAAGAGCCTGTATGGTACAGTCACCACAATATTTCCGGAAAGGAGGATTTTCCATGCGCGGATCGGTTCAGCAGCAGAATAACATGCAGTGTGCCGCATACCGGATGTATGCCGGTACGGTTTTCGCGTATGGAAATCCGCCGTGGACAGAAGCGCAGCTCCGGAAAGAATGACAGGAACGGAACAGTCGCTTATCCCGATGCGGATAAGCGATTTTTCTTTTTCCGGAAAAGACAAAAAAAGGAGAGGTGAAGGGAAATGAACAAAACGGGAACACGGGTGATCGAAACGGAACGGCTGATCCTCAGGCCGCTTACAGTGGATGACGCGGAGGATATGTACCGGAACTGGGCCTCCGACCCGGAGGTGACGAAGTATCTGACCTGGCCGCCCCATCCGGACGCGGAGCTCACCCGGGCGCTGCTGAAGGATTGGGTCTCCCGCTATGAGGCCGGCAACTTCTTCAACTGGGCCATCGTGTGGAAGGAGACGGGGGAGGTCATCGGCAATATCTCGGTGGTCAGCCTGACGGAGCAGATCGGGGCGGCAGAGATCGGGTATTGCATGGGCAGGCGGTTCTGGGGGCAGGGGATCATGCCGGAGGCGCTCCTGGCTGTGGAGGACTATCTGTTTGAGACCGTGGGCCTTCTGCGGATCTGCGCCGGGCACGATGTCAACAACCCGAAATCCGGTCGGGTGATGGATAAGGCCGGAATGACGCGGGAGGGTGTTCTGCGTCAGTCCGGGAAAAACAACCAGGGGATCGTCGACGTGGAGATCCACTCGATCCTGCGCAGCGAATGGGAGGAACGCCGGAAAGGAGGATCCCGTGAAAGCCGTTGACGCCGACGTCCTGGCGGGATACGATGCCGGGATCGAAAAGGGCCGCCTGCGGAAAGGGATCGGCCTGCTCGAGTTTGAGCGGAGCAAAGAGATCCTGCTGGAAAGGCTGCCGAAGCCGCCGGCCGTCATATACGATATCGGCGGCGCCTACGGTGAATACTCCTGGTGGCTCGCGTCCCTGGGGTATGAGGCGCACCTGTTCGATCTGTCCGAAACGAATATCCGGATGAGTGGGGAAATGACGGCAGAGTATCCGGACGTTTCCCTGAAAGCCGCGCAGGTGTGCGACGCCCGGTCCGTTCCGCGGCCGGATGGCAGCGCGGACGCCGTGCTGCTCATGGGCCCCCTGTATTCCATTACCGATCATGAGGAGCGGATCCTGGCACTCCGTGAGAGCTTCCGGCTGCTGAAGAAGGACGGGCTCCTGTTTTCCGCCGCGCTGACGCCCTTCAGCGTGCTGGTCTCCCGGCTGTTTGTCTACCGGGAAAACGACACCCCGAAGAGGAGGGAGCTGGACGATCCCGGGGTGCTCTCCATGATCGGGAGGGCGCTGGAGGACGGATGCTACGTCAATCCGGGGCGATCCGTCGCCGAGGGGATCGGAAGCTCCCATCTGCATACGGCCAAAGCTCTCCGGGAGGAGCTGGCGGAAGGCGGCTTCGTGACGGATTCCGTTCACGGCGTAATGGGCGGGGCCTGGCTGGCACCGAACCTGGAGGAGCTGCTCGCGGGAAAGGAAACCAGGGAGACCCTGATGAAAACGGTCCGGATGCTGGACGGTCAGGAGGAGATCATCGGCCTGTCCGGGCATCTGCTGGCGGTTTCGCGAAAAAGGGAAGCGGAATGAAAGACCTTCATCATGAAAAGGGAGCTGATTCTCAGCTCCCTTTTTCGCGATCCGGGAGGCTTCTGGACAAAGGGCGGGGTATCGTATATAATAGGCTTATCCAAAAAAACCCGAATACGACCGGAGAAAAGGTAGGGTGTTATTGATGATGAAAAAGATCCTGTCCGTGATCCTGGTATGTTTCCTGGTTTCGTTTGTGATCCCCGCCGGCACGCCGCGCGCGGCCGCGGAGGAGAGCGCTTTTCCGGAATGGAATGAAACGGCGCCGGCGCTGAACGCGCTGCTCGACTATGTGGAGGACGTGACGGACGAGGGTTCGCCGGACTATATTCCCCCGGAGGACCGCATCGCCGTCTTCGATATGGACGGTACCCTGATGGGCGAGCTGTATCCGACGTATCTGGAATATTACATGCTGGCCTGGCGTATCCTGAAGGATCCGACGATCAAGCCGGACGCGGAGATGCTGGCGGTGGGCCGCGCGCTGCGGGACTGCGCCCTGGACAATTCCTTCCCGTCCGACATGCCCATGCAGCACGCCGTGCAGGCGGCCCGGGCCTACGCGGGAATGACCCTGCGGGAGTTCGCCGATTTCGTCACACGGATCCTGGTCCGGGATGTGGACGGCTTTGAGGGCATGACCTACGCCACGAGCTTCTACCTGCCCATGGTGGAGGTCGTGGAATACCTGCAGGACAATGACTTCAAATGCTACGTCGTTTCCGGCAGCGACCGCTTCATCTGCCGCACGTTCATCGAGGGCATGCTGGACATCCCCTATGAGAACATCATCGGCATGGACGTGCAGCTGGAGGCGACCGGCCAGGGAGATACGGACGCGCTGGACTACGTTTTCAGCGCCGCGGACAACGTGGTGCGCACGGATCACCTGCTGATCAAGAACCTCAAGACCAACAAGGTGCTGCAGATCGCCCAGGAGATCGGGCGGCAGCCGGTGCTCTCCTTCGGAAACAGCTCCGGCGACGTGAGCATGCACAACTATACCATCCACAACAACGTGTACAAGAGCGCGGCCTTCATGCTCGTGGCGGATGACGACGTGCGCGACTACGGCAATCCGGCGAAGACGGAGCCACTGAAGGAAAAGTGGGAGGCCTCCGGTTACCATGTGATCTCCATGGCCAACGACTGGAAAACGATCTACGGCGAGGACGTGGTGAAAACGGGCGTCTTCCACTGGGCGGAGGAGCTGGCGGAGGACCGGGTGCCCGCAGAGCCCCAGCCGGCGCAGGCGGATGAGGAAGACATCCAGTATGTGATGTACCTCGGCACGAACGACAAGGATACCAACGCGCCGGTGTTCACACAGGCGGAGGCCATGAACCGGGCCAGGGAGATCCTGAACCGGCACTTCGGCGGTTATACCATCCAGGAAGCTGACGGCGGCTGGATCGGGGACGACGGCACGGAGTACCGGGAGTATACCCTGGTGCTGCTGATCAGCGACACCACGGAGGAAAAGGTCCACGCCGCGGCGGACGAGCTGATCGAGACCTTCCGCCAGAGCTCCGTGCTCATCCAGGCAAACCCGACGAAAACGGAATTCTATTCCGCGAAATGACCGGAAATCTTTTCAGACAAACCAAAACACCGCGGAGCTTTTTCCGCGGTGTATTTTCATGCGCCGGCCGGGCGGTCAGACGTTTCCGAGAAAAACGTATTTCAGGGATTTCCGCGCGGCCGCGGCCAGGGTCCGCATGAGCCCGATGTCCGTCGGCGGGTAAGCCATTTTATGCCGGGGGAAATACCGGGTGATATGCAGCACCGTTTCCGGATCCATCGAGGCGATCCAATCCGCCTCGCGCTCCATATCCTCCGGGGAATCGCTGATCCCGGGAACGATCAGGGTGGTCAGCTCCACATGGCAGTCCTTCTGCGCGCGCCGGATGAAGCGGAGGACCGTTTCCAGGCTGCCGCCAAGCTTACGGTAGTTTTCCGCCCGGAAGCTTTTCAGGTCGATGTTCATGGCATCGGTATACGGCAGCAGCTCCTCCAGCACGGGGAGCTCCGCCGTCCCGTTCGTCACCAGGACGGTCTTCAGGCCCGCGCGTTTGATCAGCCGGGCGGTATCCCGCACGAATTCATAGCCGGTGAGCGGCTCGTTATAGGTGAACGCCGCGCCGATATTCCCCATGCTCTCCGTCCGCATGGCCTCCTCCAGCACGTCCTCCGGGGTCATGATCCGGACCCCGCCGCAGGAAGCCTCATCCGCGTCCGCGATGGAGTGATTCTGGCAGAAGGGGCAGCGCATATTGCAGCCGAAGCTGCCCAGGGACAGGATCCTGGTCCCTGGAAAGAAATGCACCAGCGGCTTTTTCTCAATGGGATCCAGCGCCAGGGCTGTCACCCTGCCGTAGTTCGCCGCCGTGACGGCGCCGCCGGTATTCTTCCGCGCGCGGCAGAGGCCGGTCTGCCCCTCCTCCAGGCTGCAGTGATGAAAGCACACCGGGCAGACAGCCTTACTCATGGCGCACCACCTCAAAGCGCTGCAGGCGGATCCCCGGCTCATCGGGGGAAAGCCCCGCCTTGCGGCAGGCGATGGACACCTGGTCCTCCACGGTGTCGACCCCGTCCAGGTCCGGCAGCAGCAGGCCGCGCCGCCAACCCTTTGTGACGATGACGCCGTAGCGCTTCACGTCCAGCTCCGCCGGGGAAGAAATATCCTCGGCCTCCCCGAGGACGTCGACGCCGATCTCCAGGTCCTCCAGCTCCCTTTCCGTGAGCGGGCGGAAGCGGGGGTCCTCCGTGGCGGCGGCGACGGCGTTGCGCACGATCTCCTCCGCCAGCGACGCCCGGACGGGCGCGACCGTCCCGATGCAGCCCCGCAGGGCCCCGTGCCGGTGGAGCGAAACGAAGGCCCCGGCCCGCACAGTGTCCGCGCCCTCCGGGATGTCCGCTCCTTCCGGGCTCAGGATCCTCCCGGTCCGGAGATATGTTTCGATCGTTTTCCTTGCCAGCAGTACATATTTATCCATCTTCTTCCTCCCTGACCGGGTGATACACGGCAAACCCGTAGCCCACGCCGAAGGTCGCCTCATGGGCGAGGACCTCCGTTTCCAGCCGGTCCTCCCCGAAGGCGCCTCCCATGACCGTGAAGGACCTGTGGCCGCATTCCATGGCGGCGTCCAGGAAATCCTCCTCAAAATCGAGCAGTTCGCGGAAGGCGGCGCGGCCCATGACGTCCATCAGGCGCGCGTCATAGGCGGGGCCCTCCGGACGGTACCCGTACGGGCCGTCCTTTTTCTGGCAGTGGGCCAGGTCCCCGCTGGCAACGAAGACCGCGCGCCGGCCGCAATGCTCCACCGCCTGCCGGATCAGCGCGCCCAGCCGGACGTGCGTTTCCAGCGGCAGGCCGGACAAGCCGATCCGCAGCAGCTGATAATCCCGGTATTCCCGGTCGATGAAGTACAGCGGGACCATGGTCCCGTGATCCAGCCGGGGCTCGACCTCTCCCCGGGTCCCCGCTGGGAAGCGGTTTTCCCGGAAAAGCTCCTCCAGCGTATCCCGCAGCCCGGTATCGTACCGGACACGGAAGCGCACCTGCGGCGCGCCGAAGCGCGCGAAGCTGCCTTCCGCCGCGCTGCCCGGGGAGATATGGAAATAATCCCGGTACAGCGTCTGGTGCGGGGAGGTCAGAATCAGCGTATCCGGCTTCAGCGAAGCGATATCCCGGGCCACCCTCGCGTAGGCGTCCAGAGACGCCTGTATTTTTTTCTCCTCTCCCCGGCCGACCTCCGCGACGGCCAGCGGGGGATGGGGCACCATGTATCCCGCCAGAATGGGCATTTTCATTTCTCCTTTCCGAACAGGGCTCAGTCCAGATCGGCGACGTCGATCACCCGGATGCCGCTGTCCTTCAGCCTCTGAGCGAAAAGCCCCATGCCGTCTTTCAGTGTACCGGAAAAGCGGCCGTCATAGACCTGCCTGACGCCGCAGGACGGGCTTCTGGACTGCAGGACGGCGCAGTCGATCTCCTCACCGGCGATCCGCTCCATGGCCCGGTCCACGCCCAGCTCAAAAAAGCGGTGGACGTTTTCGCCCTTTTCGTTGTACACAATGCCGTCCCGGATCTCCGCGCGGGGCCGGGGCACGCCCAGCCCGGAAAGGAGCTCCGGGCAGATCCGGATGACCTCCTTTCCGGCAGTGAAGGCGGCGGTCTTTTCGCTGTAATTGTTTCCGCCGTTATATTTGCAGTTGTCGCCCAGCAGACAGGCGCTGACCAGGATCTTTCCCATATACGCCTCCCGGGATCCGTTTTTTCCGTATCTTCAGCATACCACAGAAATTGTTTCCGGACAACAAGCCCGCGGATCATTCCGGGTCCCCCTCCTTCAGCACGATGACCGCGTCCGGGTCGAACTTCCGCGCCATGTCGTGCGCGGCCTTGCGGTTGGCTACGGTGTCAAAGACAATGGAGAAATCGTAGTCCGGCGGATACAGCTCCGAGGCCGGCACAAGCAGCTTCAGGCGGTTGTGGCGCACCTTCAGCTTCTGACCCTGCAGCTGGATGATGACGTTGCCGTCATCGTCCGCCGGGCGGTATACGATCGCGTTCTTTTTGTCCGGCAGGAGCTGTACGCTGTCACCCATGTGAAAGCGTTCAAAGCTGCCCTCCGTTTTCCGCGGCAGGCGCTGCAGGCGGGAGGAGGGAACGCGGGCGGGCCGGGAAACGGGTCCGGGAACGGCGCCCGGGCCGTGATCCGCGACCTGCCGGGCCCGGGACAGGAGGTGCTCCTCCATGCCGAGGCGGCGGGCGATCTCGATGGCGCAGCTTTCCCCGACCCGGCCCAGCTCCAGATGATACAGGGGCTTCAGGGAGACGCGGTCAAAGGCCATGCGACCGGGAACCACATGCTCGGTCTGTTCAGCCCACTGCCGGATCTGCGGGTCGTGGGTCGTGACCAGGAAGAAGCAGCCGCGGCGGAGCAGCTCCTCCAGGATCGCCGCGGCAAGGCCGGAGCCTTCCGCCGGATCCGTGCCGCTGCCCAGCTCGTCCAGCAGGACCAGGCTGTCCCGGCTGCACTGCCGCAGGATGCGGAGAATATTGGTCATGTGGCCGGAAAAGGTGGACAGGTTCTGGCTGATGCTCTGGCTGTCGCCGATATCGCACAGCACGGCGTCCGTCATGGCGATCACCGTCCCTTCACCGCAGGGGATATGCAGCCCGCACTGCGCCATCAGGGTCAGCAGGCCGACGGTTTTGAGGCAGACCGTTTTTCCGCCGGTATTGGGCCCCGTGACCGCGATGCCCTGATCGGGCAGGGTAAGCTCCAGGCTGAGGGGCACGCAGGTCCGCGGGTCCAGCAGCGGGTGCCGGGCGCAGACCAGCCGGAGCCGGCGCTCCGCGGTCAGCGTCACGGGCCGCGCGTCCATTTCCAGGCTCAGCTTTGCCCGGGCAAAGAGCGCGTCCAGGTCCGTCATGACGCGCACGGCCTCCCGCAGCGGCTCCGCCTCAGCGGCGACCCGGCCGCTGAGCTCCCAGAGGACGCGCCGCTCCTCCGTGTCAATGTCAGCCTGCAGCCGGTCCAGCTCCTGACGCGCGGCCTGCACGGCGGAGGGCTCCATGAACACGGTGCCCCCTTTGCCTGAGACATCGACAACGCGCCCGGGGAAGCTGCTCTGAAAGCGCTTCTGCACGGGCAGCACAAAGGCCCCGCCGCGCTGTGTGATATAGCTGTCTGCCAGCTCGTTTCTGTGATGGAAGATGATCCGGTTCAGCTTTTCGCGTATGCCCTGCTCCGTGTGCTCCCGCAGCCGGCGCAGGTTCCGGAGGGCGGGGGAGGCGTCGTCCGTCAGCTCGTCTTCCCGGACGGCGTTTTCGATCTCATTCGCCAGCGCGTCCAGGTCCGGCAGCTCCGCAGCCCAGGAGGCAATGCCGGCGCTGTGGATCCGCGCGCCGTCCAGATAGCGGCGCAGGCGGCGCGCGGCGGTGCAGAAGCGGGCGACGGAGGTCAGCTGCGCCGGCAGCAGCATGCCGCCCTGCAGCGCCCCGGCCAGGGCGGTATCCGCTCCGTCCGTTTCCGCCAGGGGCGGACTGCCGGCGTTTTCGATCACGCGGCGCGCGGCGGTCGTTTCCTCCATCCGGGCAAGGCAAAGCCCCTCGCTGAGAATGGGCGAGGTCTCCTCCAGAACGCGGCGCGCGGACTCCGAAACGGCCTGCGCCTTCAGCTGTTCAACGATCTGATCAAAACCGAGGGTTTTCATATCCTGTGTCATGTCTTTTTTCCCTTATCCTTTTTTTGATAGACATGAGCGAGGATCAGGGAATGCGGCAGCACAGAAAAAGGCAAAACAAAAAGTGCCCGGACAGCTGTCGGAACCGCGCCATGGCATCAGCAAACAAGCGGTCATGTCACCGCTGTATTTCCTCAACCATGTTCCCTGTTACCGAACAGTCTCCAAACACTACCTCCACAGGATCGCCCGAATCCTTCGGGATCTCTGTAAACAGTATTATAGCCCGGCGGGCGCGCTTTGTCAAACGGAACGCGGCGGAAACGATACAGAAATAAAAAAACTGTATCAAACGGAAACGGTTTCGTAACAGAAATCCTGTCTTTTTTCGGGATTTGTATTTCTTGCGGGAGGTGAATATGCTACAATGCCCGTAAGCAGGAGAACGCGCCCGGAGGACGGAAGCCGGGCGCGGATATACGGGACGGGAAAACCGCGCGGGAGCGGGGGAGGCAGGCAATGATCAGGATCCTGATCTGCGATGACGACAGGGCGTTCGGCGACGGGCTGGAAAGGCTGCTGGAACGGTGCGGGATCGAGCGCAGGGATGAGTATGAGATCCGGAAGGTCTTCAGCGGGGAGGAAGCGCTGCAGGCGCTGCGGGAAGGGCAGTGGGACGCGCTTTTCCTGGACATCGAGATGCCGGGGATCAGCGGGGTGGAGGCCGGCATGCGGGTGCGGGAGCAGCTGCAGAACTACGGCCTGAAGATCGTTTACGTTTCCTCCCGGCCCGGCTACGCCATGGACCTTTTCCGGGTGAATACCTTTGATTTCCTGATCAAGCCCGTCTCCTACGAAAGCCTGGAGGCGGTGATGGATAAGCTGACACGGACCCTGGACCGGGGCGGAGAGATGTTCGTCTATCGCAAAAAGGGGCAGACGGCGCGGCGCAGGATCGGGGAGATCCTGTACTTTGTCAGCCGGCTGAAAAAGACCGAGATCGTAACGGACGGGGGGACGGACGAGTTTTACGCGCCTCTGAAGGAGATTTATGAACAGCTGAAGGACCGGCGGTTTTTCTACTGTCACAAAAGCATCCTGGTGAACTACGACCGGGTGAAGGAATTCCACTATGACCGGCTGGTGCTGGATAACGGCGGGGAGCTGGAGATCAGCCAGGCCAAGCGGAAGGAAGTACGCCGGATGACCGGCGGGATGGGGATGGAAGGATGACCGGCTGGGACAATATTCTGTTTTACCTGATCACAAACGTGCTGAACACGGTCAGCATCGCCCGCTTTTTCCGCCATGGCGCGGAGGAGAAGGTGCCCTTCCGGAAGGAGCTGGCAGCCTATGCCGCCTATTGGGCGGTGATCTCCGCGGCCTACCTTCTTTTTGCCGTTCCGGTGCTGATGCTGGCGCTGAACCTGTCCGGTATGGTGCTGCTTGCCGGCATGTATGAGAAAAGAATGAAAAGCTGCATTCTTTGGGCCGCGGTGCTGTATGTTTCCCTGCTGCCGGCGGAGCTCATCGCCATGTGGCTGTGCAATACCGTGGCGAAGGATGTGTGGCAGCAGCAGGAAGCGTTCTCGCAGACCGGGCAGATCGTGACGTGCGTGCTGACTGCGCTGAACGTCCAGCTGATGCTGCGGTTCAAGGGAGTGCGGAAGAGCACCGCGGGGAACAGGGTGAGCTGGGGCAGCGTCGTGCTGATCCTGCTGCTGTCGGTGGGCCTGATCTCGCTGCTGGCGGTCCACCTGCGGAGTGGTGAGAGGATCTTTGCCGTGCTGATGCTGGCGGTGATCGACTACGCGGTGATCTATATCTATGACCGGCTGATGCTCTCCGAGGCGGAGCGGGTGAAGAGCCTGCTGCTGGCGGAACAGAACAGGAGCCTGGCCGGGGAAATGGAGATCCTGAAGGATTCCCGGAAGAGGATCCGGGGGATCTATCACGACATGAAAAACCACATCCTGGTCCTGCGCTCCTACGCGGAACAGCAGAAATACGCGGAACTGGACGAATACCTTGCCCGGATGCAGGAGGAGACGCAGGCGGCGGTGCCGCAGGTGTATACCGGGCAGCCGGCGGTGGACAGCATGCTGCATTACAAGATCGGCAGCGCGCCGGACGTACCCGTGCGGGTGGAGGCCGGCATCCCGGAGACGCTGGAGATGGACGGCTTCGACATCACCGTGATCCTGGGGAACCTGCTGGACAACGCGATCGAGGCCTGCAGAAGGCTGGAGAAGGAGGAGCGCAGCGTGCTGCTGTCGATCCGGCTGGCGAAGAACCAGCTGTTCATCCGGATGGAGAATACCTTCGACGGGCAGCTCCGGACGCGGCAGGGCAGGCTGCTGACGCGGAAGGAGGACGGCGGCGTCCACGGCCTGGGGCTGGAGAACGTGAGGCGGGTCGCGGACAAGTATCACGGCCTGCTGGAGACGGAGGCGGAGGGCCGGATCTTCCGCACCAAAGTTATGCTTTACCTTGGATGATGGCAATAAAACATTGGATCGTGGCAATGACCGCCCACGGTCCTTTTTTGATGCCTATAATGGCAGCGGATCGGATGATCCGAATGAATACGGGAAGGACCGGGACGGAAAGATGAGCATAATCGAAGTCCGGAATCTGACGAAACAGTACGGCGCGAAGACCGTGCTGGACGGCATCAGCTTTGAGATCCCCGCCGGGGAAACGGTGGCGGTGGTGGGCCCCAACGGGACGGGCAAGACCACGCTGCTGGAGATCCTGATGACGGTCCGGAAGCCGAACGGCGGCACGGTGACGGTGCTGGGGAGGAACGCCGGCGAGCAGAAGGCGGTGGACGAGATCCGCGCCAGGATCGGCGTGATGCTGCAGGAGGGCGGCATGTACAGCTTTATCAAGCTGAAGGAGGCGCTGGACCTTTTCGCTTCCTTCTACTCCGTGAGCAGGGAGAAGATCGCCCGGCTGGTGGAGTATTTTGAGCTGCAGCCCTACCTGAACACCAAGTACGAAAAGCTCTCCGGCGGCTGGAAGCAGCGATTCCTGCTGGCGATCGCCTTTCTGCATGACCCGGACCTGGTGTTTCTGGACGAGCCGACCACCGGGCTGGACCCCAAGGCCACCCAATTGGTGTGGGAAAAGATACGGGGCGGCGTGCAGAAGGATAAGACGATCCTGCTGTCCACCCACTCGATGGAGGAGGTGGACAAGTTCTGCGACCGGGTGATCGTGCTGTGCGGCGGGAAGATCGCGGCGAACGGCTCTCCCCGGAGCATCAAGGAGGCGCTGGGGGCGGATTACTTCTCGGACGCGTATTTCAGACTGGTGGAAGGGGGCGAAAGACTGTGAAATTCTCCGCGAAATGTATCTGGAAGCAGTTCAAATATGACCTGATCATCTTTTTCCGGGAGCCGTTCTTTGCCCTGCCGATCCTGCTGCTGCCCGGCGTGTTCTTTGTGATCTACGCGGGCTCCATGGCGAAGAATACGGAAAATATCGCCGGGTTCGCGCAGTACCTGCCGATGTACATGATCCTGATCTCCTTTCTGACGGTATTCTTCAACATCGGCACGCAGTATGTGACGGACAGGCAGAGCGGGATCTTCAAGCGGCTGCTGCTCAGCCCCATCAGCCTGTTCAACGTGGTGCTGACCTATTCCCTGCGGGGCGTCCTGATCTCCGTGCTCGGGTTTTTTGAAATGATCGCCATCGCGGCGCTGGTTTTCGGGATCCCGCTGAGTGAGCACATGGCGCTGTTCTTCCTGGCGTTTCTGGGCACGGTGGTCATCATGATGCTGCTGAGCCTGACGCTGCACGGGTTTTTCAAAAACAGCCGGCAGGTGATGCCCTTTACCATCATCGGGTTCCAGTACGTGCTGCTGGCCAGCGGGATGATCATGCCGGTGGAGAACATGCCCGCGGCGGTGCGGTATCTGATCTACATCAACCCGGTGTATCACATGAATCAGATCCTGATCCGGGTGTGGTACGGCGCCGCGCCGGAGGCCGCGCATCTGATGGCGCTGGCGGCCTGGGTGGCGGTGTGCCTGGCGCTGATCCGCTTCCAGAAGGGCTTCGCGTCGGACCGGTAAAAAGAAAAACGCCGCGGAAAGGGTGAATGCCTTTTCCGCGGCGTTTTCGCGCGCCCGTCCGGCGCCGGTCAGAAGTTCTGCCCGTTCCAGCCCCAGTCGCTGACGGGGTGGTAGGTCACATACACGGCGCTGCCGGGGATATCCAGCTTCCGGCTCAGCAGATCGCAGATCTGTCCGGTCAGCCTGTCATAGGCCTCCCGCGGGGCGTTTCCGTACAGACTGACGGACACATACGCGCCTTTATCCAGCTTTTTCCCGCCCAGCCAGAGGTCGCAGGAATCCTCGATCCCCACCATCAGGTAGGCTTCGCTTTTGTTCAGGGTCGCGATCAGCTTGCCCAGCTCTGACTTGATGTCCTCCTTCTGGGCGTCGGTGAGCCTGACAGTGATCCTGGAATCGATCATCGGCATGTTTTCTTTCCCTCCGTTTCTCATGGGCAGCGGACGCTGCCGTCAAAAAGGGAGCAGGGAGGTACAGGCCCCCTGCTCCGTATTGTTTCAGGTATCAGAACTCTCTGTCGTGATTGGAGCCGAACTGCATGACCTCCATGATCTTGTAGCGGTCCATCTGCAGATGCTTCGTCATGGTCAGCGCCTTCTCGATCGGGATCTCGACGATGCTGCCTTCCTGTGTGGCGATGATGCTGTTGCCGCGGCCTTCCACAAAGGCCTGCACGGCGTAGTAGCCCATGCGGGTGGCAGTCTCGCGGTCACGTCCGGTGGGGGAGCCGCCGCGCTGGATATGGCCGATGACGGAGACGGTGGGCTTGATGCCAAGGGCTTCATGGATCTTCTCGCCGACATCCATGGCGCTGCCGGCGCCCTCGGCGACCACGATCATGAAGTGGGTGTAGCCGGCCAGGCGGGAAGCGCGGATGCGCTCGATCACATCCTCTTCAAAGTTCAGCTTGTGCTCGGGCACCAGCACGGCGGTGGCGCCGACGGCAGTGCCGACGTACAGGGCCAGGAAACCGGCGTTGCGGCCCATGACCTCGATGACGGAGCAGCGCTCGTGGGACTGCATGGTGTCACGGAGCTTGTCGATACACTCGATAGCCGTGTTGCAGGCGGAGTCGAAGCCGATGGTGTAATTGGTGCAGCCGACGTCGTTATCGATGGTGGCCGGGATGCCGACGACCTGCACGCCCAGACGGGACAGCTCCAGCGCGCCGCGGAAGGTACCGTCGCCGCCGATGGCCACAATGCCCTCGAGCCCGAGCATCTTGCAGGTGGAGACCGCCTTCTGGCGGCCTTCCGGGGTCATGAATTCCTCACTGCGCGCGGTGTACAGCATGGTGCCGCCCAGGGAAAGAAGATGGCCCACGCTGGCGCGGGACAACTGAACAAAGTCGCCGTTGATCAGGCCCTGCCAGCCGCGGCGGATGCCGACGCACTCAATGCCCTTTGCCAGAGCGGCACGCACAACGGCGCGGACCGCGGCGTTCATGCCGGGGGCATCGCCGCCGCTTGTTAAAACACCGATTCTTCTGATTCTGTCAGCCATGTTACTCCACTCCTTTATATTTGTCGCGTATGCTTTTCAGTCCGTAAAGATTCCGAACCAATATACCACATTTTTCCCGGGGGCGTCAATTGACGCGGGGCCGGAGCCGTTGTATTTTTCACGTTCCGGAACCGGCCTTTCCTCAGAAATAACTGATGTCCGGCTGACCGATGCTATAGGCAAATTCCATGATTTCGGCATGTTCCATCTTTTCGGTGCCCGTCAGGCTCCGGAAGGCCATGCCGTGGCCGACGAGGATCACCCTGTCCAGATCCGCGTACTTATCCGCCACGCGGCGCATCCGGGTCCGCATGCTGCTGACGGTCTCCCACCGGAGCTTTTTTCCCTCCGGGTATTCCCCGCGGTATGCCTGAAATTCCCGCTGCAGCTCCACGCTTTCCTCCTGGGTGACGTACCGGTTTTCCCAGTCCGGGATCCATTCGCGCAGATCCAGCTCCACGGCGACCTTCAGCCCGGTTGCCCGGGAAATGATCTGGGCGGTTTGCAGCGCCCGGGGATAGGGGGAGGAAACGATCAGCCGGGCGGTCTTCAGCCGGGGATCCTGTGCCGCGTTTTCCGCCTGCGCGACGCCTCTTTCCGTCAGGGGAGCGAAGTCCACGCCGAAGCCCCGGAAGCCCGCTTCCCGTACGGTGCTGTAATCCGGCTCGCCGTGCCGGACCAGATAAAACATTGCCATATGAACTCCTTTGGGGGCGGCCGCGGATCCCGCGGCGGTTCCCCTCTTTGCTTTTATCCTTCCTTCAGCAGGGGCAGGATCTCCTCCGGCAGCAGGGCGGCGAGGCCGGCCGGATCCCGGTTTTCCGCCAGGAGGCGGCGCGCCCGCGTGGAGGAAACGCTCCGGATCTCCTCCGGGGCGGTCACCAGGCGGATATACGGGGAAAGCGCGCGCAGGTACGGGTCCTGCCGCAGAAGCTCCGCGCAGTCATCCTCCCCGCGGGATACGCACACAATACCGAACTCCCGGGCGATCTCCTCCACATGCAGCCAGCCGCGCTCCAGCTCCCGCAGCTTGTCAGAGCCCATGAGAAGGGAAGCCCGGACGCCTCCCTCCCGGAGGCGGCAGAGCGTGTCATAGCTGCGTGGCTGCCTGTCCTGCTTCAGCTCGATGTCGGAGACCGCCATCCACGGGCGGGTCTCCGACAGCTTTTTCAGCATGGCCAGACGGGCTTCGTCCGGCCACGCTTTGTCTTTACCCTGATCACCCCGGATGTAGACGGAGCGGGAGGGAATAAAGATCACCGGCTCCGTCCCGGTCTGCTCCGCGGCCGCGCGGGCGGCCGCCAGATGCGCCAGGGTCGGGGGATTGAAGGCCCCGAAAAAGGCCAGCGCCGTTTTCATGTTACGCTTCCTCTCCGGCAAACGGGTCCAGGCGCGCCGGCATGCGGCGCTTGTGCATGTTTTTCATCTCCCGGTCGCGGATCTTCGCGTCCGTTTCGGCGTTCCCGCAGGTGCCGAGGCGGATGTAGCTGTGGATGTCCGCGTAACGGAGGCCCATGTTTTCCTCATCCGTCATGCCGCTCAGCCCGTCGGAGGGCGCCTTCCGCACCAGCTCCCGCGGGAGCTCCTCCATGGTCAGGCCGATCTCCACGACCTCCACACTGGTCAGATTGCCCAGCACGGAAAAATCGCAGGAGGTGTCGCCGTCCTTGGTGCAGTAGCCGACCGTGGCCTCGCTGAGGTTGCCGGTGCCCGCGACCCGGGCGCCCAGCGCCTGGGCAATGTAGCGGACCGCCGTCATGCGCAGCCGCGGGCCGATGTTGGTGTTGGCTTGCCAGCTGTCCGGCACGGCGAACTCATCCTCCGCCGCGAGCCGGTCCGTTTCCGCCCGGAGGGCCCGGTGCATCGCGCCGATGTTGACGGTCTTTTTGCGGATGCCGAGCGCCTCGCAGACGCGGCGGCTGTCGTCCAGATCCTTCTGCTCCCCGTCCGGCATCATCACGCCGTATACATTTTCCTTTCCCAGCGCCCGCGCGCAGAGCGCCGCGGTCACCGTGGAATCCTTTCCGCCGGAAATGCCCAGAGCGACCCGCTCAAAGCCCTGCTCCCGGGCGAATTTCCGGATCTCCCGGACCAGCGTGTCGCGCGCCTTTGCCGCGTCAAACGGTACAGCCATTTCTTTTCCTCTTTTCCTTGTGATCTTTTTTCCCGCCCCTTCCGGCGGGAAGTGCTTTATACGGTGATCCTGTCCGGCAGGAAAAGCTGTCAATGAGAACCGTCCCTGCTGACTGCTTTGCAGAGGTTGAAGGCGGCGAAGCGGTCCAGGGCGCGGTCCAGCGCGGCCTGAAGCGCTTTGGTCTGCCGCACGCCCGGCTCATACCAGACGTTTTTGACAGTCAGGACGCCCTTCTTCACGTCCGCGGCCGCCTCGATGCGGCCGACGAAGCGGTCGCCGTACAGCATGGGCAGCACGTAATAACCGTACTTTCTCTTTTCCGGCGGGGAGTAGATCTCCCAGGAATACCTGAAGCCGAACAGGGACTCGATCAGCTTCCGGTCCCAGAGCATCGGGTCCAGCGGGGCCAGGAATTCCAGCCGCTTTTTCGTGTCCGCGCTGCCGTCAAGCACCGCCTGCAGCAGAGGGAGGTCGGAGGAAAGCATGTACAGGGGGAAGCGGATGCCCTCCACGCGCAGCTCCGTGATCTTTCCTTCCTCCTCCAGGAGCCGGAAGGCTTCGTTCCGGGCATCGTTGTCCAGCTCAATGCCGAGGAAGGCGTCCGACCGGCGGTTCCACATCAGCCCGACGGCGCCGACGCGGCGCAGCACGCGCCAGCGGAGCCATTCCGCCTGATCCGCGCAGGGGCTGGGCTGCCGGAGAAGCTCCGCGTCAATGTATTTCTCCGCCAGGTCATAGAACTTGCGGGAGCCGTTCTTGTGATGGATCAGCAGCACGCCGTCGGTATACAGCTGCTCCAGCACGGAGCGCGCCGCTTTGGACTTGCCGTGCCAGTTGCCGCTCCAGTGCATGGAGGAGTGCCAGATGAGCTCGCCCTCAATGGGCAGGGTGTCGCTGCTGACGGGACCGTTTTCCCGGATATAGGCCACGGCCTGCTCCGCCAGCTCCGGAATGCCCTCAAAGGTCCTGCCCAGGGCTTTGCTCTTCTCCCGGTAGGGCCGGAAGTACGGCCAGTCCTCCACGGGCCAGATGGACAGCTCCTTGTCGCTGTAATCCACCAGGGAGCGGTCCTTGTACAGCAGGTCCTGCAGGGTCTGCTTTTTGAAGCCCTTCACGCGGGACTGCAGCGTCAGCTCCGCGTTCCTGCCGCAGACGTCCACGGGGTCGAACTGGATGCAGCCGGCCCGGCGCACATACGCCAGCGCACCGCTTTTGCCGGCAAAGATATGCTTCCCGAGCAGGCCCTGCCGGGAGAGAAGGAACTGCCGCGCCTGCGCGGCGGTGATCTCAGTCATGCCGTACCTCTTTTTCTTCCCGCCGGAGAAGGATCCGGTCGTTTTCCTGAATACGCTTTTCCACATGCGCCCGGATCCGGGCAAAGCGCGCCTCCGTGGCGGGGATATCTTCCGCCAGCTCCCTGCGGATGGCGTCCCCCTCCGCGAGGGCGGCTTCATACTGCTCCGGGGTCAGCTCCCCGGAGGCGTACGCGGCGTCCAGCTCGTTCCGGTCGTCCACCTTGACGTCACCCTCCGGTGAGAAGATCACGTCCAGGTATTTGTCGATGAAAACAGCCACACCGTCCTCCGCGTCCTCCATGCCCTCAATGACGTCGGCATACCAGACCGATACCGGATACTGTTTATTCACGAAGGAAGGGTAATTCTCCCGCTCCGGGCCGGGCTTTCCGTCCGGGAAATACTTGGCCGTGACGACCCGGTGTTCTCCGTCCGGGACCAGCTCCAGCCAGGTCATGCCCTCGCCGCAGACGGCGAGACGGCCGGCTTTCGGCATTTCCCAGTAATAATAATCCCCGCCCGGGATCCGCAGCAGGCAGGCGAGGCCGTGAAAGTCCTCCGTGTCCACCCGCAGCTGGTAATACGGGAAATGCCAGAAGCCCCAGGCATCCCGGTCAAGACGTTTATGCTTCAAAGGAATCACCTCATCCGGCTTATTTTACTATATTTACAGCCCGCACGCGAGGGGAACAAAACGGAAATATGAAAAAAAGACAAAAAAACGGAACCGCCCGTACAGGCGGCTCCGCGGGGATACAGCGGTCATTTCCGGAGCTTCAGCACGGTGGTGAAGCCGAACACCGCCAGGGAGGCCAGACTCAGGATGCCGCAGACCCGGACCAGGGTGTCCGGCAGCTCCTGCCCCGACAGGCTTCCGTACAGGAACAGGATGCCCGAGACGGCAATGACGATGAGGGAAACCGTCCAGAGAAGGTTGATCTTATTGCTTTTCATACGGATACACTCCTTTTGTATTCGGTAAGGGAAACGGTCAATCGCCGCCGCCGTATTTGTTCCGGAGCCGGCGGAGCTTGACGCCGCAGTAGACGAACAGTCCGATCTCAAAGAGCAGCAGAATGCTCAGAACAAAAAGCATCGAGCGGGCGGACGAACTGCGGAATTCGGACAGCGAGAGGAAATTCGGGAGCTGGATCAGCACGAACACCAGCACCAGCGGGATCAGCCGCTTGAGCGCGACGCGCTGCACCATTTTCACGCGGGACGCGTTGTCGGAGAGGATCTCGCTGTCCTGCTCCGAATCGGCCTCCGAGGCGGGCTTGCGGAAATACATCCAGCCGAGCCAGCGGGCAAAATACTCCCAGCCGTAGTCCCGGAAGAGCTGGAGATAGTCTCCCTCCGCAATGCCGGACTGCGGGAAGTCCAGCCGGTAGACCACGTCCTCCGGCTCACAGCGCTCAAAGACGTAGAATCCCGGAGGATACAGCCGGAGCATCTTCCAGCCCTCCCTGTGCTGCTCCCGCAGCCAGGCCTCCTCCTCTTCGTAGTCGGCGATGGTGAAAAAACGGAATAATGTTTTCGTTTCAGCCATTGAATGTTTCCCCCCTGCTGTTGGCATAAAGCCGGTCGATGCGGCGCAGCTCCAATCCAAGCACCTCCGCTCCCAGATCCGTCATCTGATACAGCTTTCGCTTGTCCTCCTCCCGGACAAAGACGATCAGTCCGTCCTTTTCCATCCTGGAAAGCGTGCCGTACATCGTGCCCGCCCCGATGATGACCTCGCCGCGGGTCAGTTCCCGGATCTTCTGGCTGATCCCGTAGCCGTGCTGCGGCTCCCGCAGGCAGAGCAGGATGTAGAAGGCGCTTTCCGTCATGGGGACGTAGACGCGTTTGATCCTGACGTCCATGATGTACCTCCTTGACTATCCGACCTCGATATATCGAGGCGCGATATAAATATATCGGGGTTCGATATATTTGTCAAGCCTTTTTTTCATTTTTTTTGAAGACGGGTGACACCGCGGCCTTATCCGTCATCCCGGCTGACACCTGAAGGGGAAGACCTTTGGCGGCGCCTTCGTTCCGACAGCATGAACGGATCACCGGACCGTTCATATAAAAGAAAACCGGGAAGCGGGAAACGCTTTCCGGATCGGGAGACAGAAAGGGGAGCTACAGGTATTTCGCGATATCCGCGGGGGTTTCGGCGATATAGGTGGCGCCGGCGTTCTGCAGCTCGCGGAGGCTGCCGTAGCCGTAGAGGGCGCCGATGGAGTCCATGCCGACGTTCCGGGCGGCGGTGATGTCGTTTTCCCGGTCGCCGACCATGACGCAGCCGCTGACGTCGGTGATGCCGCATTCCTTCAGGGCATAGCGGATGACCTCGGTTTTGGTGTTCCGGTCCTCATGGTTGGCGGTGGCGACAAAATCGAAGTACTGGCGCAGCGCAAAGTGCTCCAGCACCTTGTTTGTGCCGGTCTCTCCCTTGGAGGTGGAGATGATCAGCCGTTTTCCCGCGGCCCGCAGCTTTGCCAGCAGCTCCCGGATGCCGGGGTAGACCGCGTTTTCGTACACACCGCCCATACTGTGGTAATACTCCCGGTAGTAGCCGAGAGCCCGGTCGACCTGCCCGCCGGACAGACCGTAGAGCACCTGATAGGACTCCTCCAGCGGGGGACCGACAAATTTGCGCAGGTTGTCCTCATCGCCGACCTCCAGGTCCATCCGGTCCAGCGAATGGCGGACGGCGTTCATGATGCCCGGACCGGAATCGGTCAGCGTTCCGTCCAGATCAAAAAGCACAGTATCGTACATTGTTCATCCTCCCCGGGGCCTGTTCAAAAGATACGGTCATTATACCCCGGTTCCGCCGGGCGCGCAATAAAAACCGGGCCAGCCCTTCCGGGCTGCCCGGGAACCGGCGTTCTGTTCCGGCTCTGTCAGCAGACCTGCACCTTGATCATGTTGGTATTGCCGGCGCCGCCGCCCAGCACGCCGCCGGTCATGACGATGTTGTCGCCGGGCTGCAGGTTCAGCAGCTCCCGGGCGACGACGATGTCGTGCTCGAACATCTCATCCATGGAGTCGTATTTCTCGCAGAGCACGGGCAGCACGCCCCAGCTGAGGTTGATCTTCCGCCAGGCCTTTTCGGAGGCGGTCATGCCGATGATGTCCACCGGGCCGCGGAAGCGGCTGACCATGCGCGCGGTCAGGCCCGTGAGGGAATTGACCACGATGCACTTCGCGTGGACGTCGATGGCCATGGCGCAGGTGGCGTGGGACACGGCGTCCTGATTGTTCCGGATCACGAAGTCCGCTTCCCGGAAGCGCTTTTCATAATGGATCTGCTTTTCCGAGAACTCCACGGTCTCCGCCATGGTCCGGACGGCCTCGACGGGGAATTTGCCCGCCGCGGTCTCACCGGAGAGCATGACGGCGGAGGTGCCGTCATAGACGGCGTTGGCCACGTCGGAGATCTCCGCCCGTGTCGGCCGCGGATTCTGGATCATGGATTCCAGCATCTCCGTGGCGGTGATCACGCGCTTGCCGAGCAGGCGGCATTTGTGGATCAGGTATTTCTGCACGGAGGGCACCTCGATGGCGGGGATCTCCACGCCCAGATCGCCGCGGGCGACCATGATGCCGTCCGCCACCTCGCAGATGCCGTCGATGTTCTCCACGCCGGAGCGGTTCTCGATCTTGGCGATGATCTCGATATCCTGCCCGCGGTTCCAGTTCAGGAAATTGCGCAGGGACAGGATGTCCTCCTTGCAGGAGACAAAGGACGCGGCGACAAAGTCGACGCCGTTCTCAATGCCGAAAAGGATGTCGCTGCGGTCTGCCTCGCTCAGGAATTCCTGCTTCATCACCCGGCCGGGAAAGTTCATGCTCTTCCGGTCGGACAGCACGCCGCCGTTGACGACGGTGCACAGAGCCTCCGTGCAGGTCACCTTTCTGACCTCAAAGACGACCAGTCCGTTGTTGACCAGGATCCGGTCCCCGGGCTGCAGGTTGCGCATCAGGTCCTTGTAGCTGACGGAGACGGACTGTTCGTTCCCGACGATATCGTCCGTGGTGAAGGTGAAGTCCGCGCCCTCCTCCAGCGTGACCCTGCCGTTTTCAAAGGTACCGATGCGGTATTCCGGGCCCTTCGTGTCCAGCATGATGGCGATGGGCATGCGCAGCTCCTCCCGCACCTGCCGGATCAGCTCAATCTTCTTTTTATGCTCCTCATGCGTGCCGTGGGAGAAGTTCAGCCGGGCCACGTTCATGCCGGCAAGGCACATCCTGCGCAGGGTCTCCGCGTTCTGGCTCGCGGGGCCGATCGTACAGACGATTTTGGTTTTTCTCATATCAGGCACCTCTGTTTCAGATATTGCTGTAAAAGTATATTTCGACAGAAGAAAACCGGAACCCTTTCGGGCAC
The DNA here is from genome assembly GCA_017509255.1 of Clostridia bacterium. Classification (GTDB taxonomy): domain Bacteria; phylum Bacillota; class Clostridia; order Christensenellales; family Aristaeellaceae; genus Aristaeella. The sequence goes on from JAFWQA010000002.1 coordinate 171,545, forward strand.
CGGCAGGCAGTCCGTTCAGACAGCGCCCCTCACAGGGGCAGCGTGGTGAGCAGGTTCAGGTGTTTTTCCGCGACGATCTTCTTCGCGCGCTCCTCGCATTCGGGCAGCCAGATCCTGTCCACGCGGTGGGAATCCGCGCCGAGGATGACGTCCGGCTGCTCCTCGCCGGCGATCTTCCAGAACCTCGCGTCGGGATAGTTCCGCCCGTCCCACATGCCCAGGAAGTTGATCTCCACGGGCATATGGCGCGCCTTTGCACGGCGGATCAGCTCCCGCATGTATTGATCGTAAATCCTGTCATCCCCGGTGAAGTTGGGCAGGTCCGGATGGGCCAGGTACAGGAACTTCCCGGTATCCATGGCGGTAATGACCTGGCTGCAGTACTGCGCCAGGATCCGCTCGTCGTCCGTGGGAAGGCCGACGTAGACGCCGTCATAGTCGTTGTTGGTGCTGTGCTGGGCCAGCAGGAAATATTCGATGGGGTAGTTCTCCGTCAGGCGGAGAAGCGCCTCAAAATGCTTCGGGAAGTATTCCACCTCCAGCCCGAGATGGATCTCAATATCGTCCTTATATTCGTCCCGCAGGTCCAGGGTCTCTCTGACGTAGCCCTCCAGCTCCTCCGGCAGCATACGGATGCCGGAAACGTAGCCGTTGTCAAAGGGGTAGGGCGTGTGGTCGGAGAAGCCCCAGATCTTATAGCCGGCCTCAATGGCCTTTTCGACATATTCCCGCTGGGTGCCGGTGGCGTGGTGGCAGCGGGAGGTATGGCTGTGATAATTGGCGATCATGGATAATGAACCTCGTTTCTCTTCCGGTGGCGCGGCTTGTCACCCGCGGGCAACTGCCTCAGGAATTATAGTCTTCCCGCCGGAAAAACGCAACAGGGTCCGTCTTCCTTTTTTCGTATTGCGCGGACTGCTTTCCCGTGCTATATTATCTCAAACCAAAAAAGAAACCGAAAAGGAGGAACCGGTCATGTTGAACGAACACGATTATCCGATCCTTGAGTTTGACAGCAATCCGACTGCCAAACTGAACCCCACAGCATTCGCGGGAGAACCGCTGTGCTCCGACAAAATGATCATTACCTTCTTTCCGGAGGTCATGGACAAACTGAAGGAGGAGGGCAGGATCGCTCCGGAGGTCACGCTGGGCGGGGAAAACCCAACCGAGCTGTACCGCTTTACGGAGGAGAACATCCTGATCACGCTGGGCGCCGTCGGCTGCCCGTCCTGCGCGGGGAACCTGGACCTTTTCCACGCCATGGGCGTGAACAAAGTCATGTTCTGCGGCGGGGGCGGCGTGCTGGACCGGAATATCGCCGTGGGCCAGCTGCTGCTGGTCGACAGCGCCATCCGGGACGAGGGCTTCTCCTATCACTATATCGAGCCCTCCCGGTACATTGACGCCGATCCCCGGGTGAACGCGAAGATCGCCGGCTATCTGGAGGCGCATGAGGTCCCGTACCTGCGCGGCAGGGTCTGGACGACGGACGCGCTCTTCCGCGAGACGCAGGACCGCATCGACCGCCGCAGGGCGGAGGGCGCGAAGATCGTGGAGATGGAGCAGGCCGGCTGTCTGGCCGTGGCGAAATTCCGCGGCTTTGCCTATGGCGCCCTGATCTACGGCGGGGACGACATGACCGGCGAGGAATGGGACAAGCGCGGCTGGCGCAGCCGCAAGGGCGTCCGCTACGACCTGGTCAGCCTGTGCAGAGAGCTCGTGAAGATCCTGTAAACAAAAGCAGATCAGAAGCGCCGGGGAGAAAAGTCCCGGGCGGGGTTGCGGCGCGGGAAAAAGATCCCGGGATCCCGGGCGGCCGGTATGGACAAAACCGGCACCACAAAATAGAACAAGTTTTATTTTTCGGTCGGGTGAACCTGCGCAGGCCGATAGGGCAAAGTGTAAAAAACAGATCGTCAGTTTTGGAACAATCCTTGCAATAACGGACAATTTCTGATAAAATACTCCCCATGCCGTACGCGGCGCAGTCAGAAAGCAGGTGTTTCAGTTGGAACGGAAAATGACCCCGAAACAGATCAAAACCCAGGCCAGAAAGGACCTGGTATATAAAACAGCCATCGATTTATTCCTCTCCCAGGGCTACAGGGCGACGACCATGAGGCAGATCTCCGAGACCAGCGGCGTCTCCATCGGCTCGATCTACCATTTTTATGAAAACAAGGAGGCCATCCTTACGCAGCTCGGCGCGACCCTGATGATGACCAACGGGATCGCCCGCCTGTCCGTCACGGAGGAGAACCTGGCGGACCCCATCACCACGGTCATCCTTTACTATGTGGACGTGGCGAAGAGATTCCAGCAGATCGGCCCGGAGCTGACCCACCATCTGCAGATGCAGATCAGCCGCGTGTGGCAGAATCCGGACGGCAGCAATAACGATCTCTACATTGTGCCGGAGCTGGTGAACTACATCGCCGAGGCGCAGAAGAGGGGGAAGATGGACGCGAGCGTTTCCCCGCTGGAGACGGCGCGGATGCTGCAGTCCGCCTCGGAGGGCATCCTGGGCACCTGGTTCCTGCAGAACGGCAGCTTCTCCCTGGCAGAGTACGCGGAGGAGTTTATGACCCGCTTCGCGCGCAGCTTCGCCGTGTAAGCCGGAGGAACCCCTTTTTCCCGGAACAGAATAAAAAACGGCCGTGCGGCATGCGCCGCACGGCTTTTGTATGTCCGGGAAGCCCGGAGGAGATCAATTCGCGAAGATCTGATCCAGGGCGTCCTGAACGGTCTGACGGAATGTTTCCTGGAACTGGGCGGGGGTGTATTCCCCGTTCATCAGCGCCAGAAGCGGCAGGGCGTTGTCCCCGTTCAGCACGACGCTGACGAAGTCGACCATCTGCTTTTCACCCATCTTGTTCATGATGCCGAAGTTCCAGTCCTGCAGCTCCAGCTCGTCGCTGGTGGTGGTGTACCACCACTCCAGCTCTTCGGGGTCGTCGCGCAGGGTGGTGTCGTCATGGTACCAGTTTTCGTAGGCGCGGAACACGTCGTAGATCAGCTTGGGATCCTTCGCGCCGGCGGGGATCATCCAGAAGGAGCCGGCAGCCAGCTTGGTGGAGTTGGTTTCGGCATTGCCGCTCGGGCCGATCGGGTAATCGACGAAGGCCATGTCGAAGTCCAGGGTGCTTTCAGCCAGGCCGTCCCAGTTGTAGTCGTCGTTCTGGGCCATGATCCAGGCGGCGGTGGAGGTGAAGGCGACCTTCTTGTCGCGGTACAGCCAGCGGCAGACGTCCCAGCCGTTCTCTTCGGGGAAGGGATAGCCGGTCTTGTCGGTCAGCCAGATGTCCTGCAGGAACTTGAGGGTCTCGCCCATCTCGTTGGAGGACAGGTTTTCGGTGGGGGTGGCGGCCATGTTCGTGCCGTTGGACATATACCAGTAGGGCAGGATATCGCCGATCCAGGCGCCGTAGCCGTAGACGTCCGGTACGGAGTCGCCGTCGGTGTCCTTCGTCAGGGCGCGGCAGTATTCACGGAATTTGTCCCAGGTCCATTCGCCGCGGGCGGCCAGGTCACGGGGATCCTCCAGGTTGGCTTCCTGGAGCATCTGGACGTTAAAGGCCAGAGGCATGGTGGCGGTCACCTGGTCCTCAGCGCCGTTGACGGTCAGCAGGCTGACGCTGCCGTCCGCCAGGTCCACGTAATTGAGCACGGTGTCCTCATGTTTGAGCAGGGGATCGTCGGCATCCAGCACGGCGCGCAGGTCGGTGGCCAGGCCGTTTACCACGGCGGGCACGCCAAAGCCCAGCTCGACCATGTAGAGGTCGCAGTCCGGGTCGCCGGCAAGGATGGAGTTGTTGATGGAATCCTGCAGGCCTTCATAGGTCAGATTGACGAATTCGAAGGTCACGTTGAACTTCTCCTCGATCTCCTTGACCAGGTCAAAGCGCATCAGGTCGCTGTCCTTGCCCTTGGCGGCGGGGTTGTCTTCCCAGGACGTGTCGTCAGAATCGTAGTAGAGATCCCACCAGAGACCGATGGTGAGATGACGGGGTTCATCGGCCAGCGCCGCGGCGGATACCAGGGACAGGAGCATGGCCAGCGCCAGCATCACGGAAACAAAACGTTTCATAAACAGTTCCTCCTTGTTCGTTCAGGGTTATATCACTGTACCGGCGTGCCGACGGCAACGCTGTACACATGCCAGTTGGAAGAGGATTCGCACTGCAGCATGGCGCCCCAGGTGGTCTTGTCTTCACCGCAGGCCGCTTCGATCTGCTCATAGGTCACCTGCGCGACGGAACCGGTGGCCACGTCCTGGCCGTCGTTGCCCACGCGCATCCAGCCCGCGGCAGCCCAGGGCATGACGATCCACATGGAGCCGTCTTCGGATTCGTAGTTCACGGTGATCACGGAGCCGGGGACCAGCGCGTTCAGGAAGGCTTCGGTCATTTCCACGCCGTCCTGCGCCCAGGCGCCGGCGGACTTGTCAAAGCCCTCGAGGGCGACCAGGTTCGTGAGAGCCTTCAGCTGTTTGGCGGTGCCGACCCGCAGGGAGTAGACTTCCCAGGCGGAAGAGGATTCGCACTGCAGCATGGCGCCCCAGGTGGACTTGTCTTCGCCGCAGAGAGCCTCGATCTGCTCATAGGTGATATAGGCCTTGTTGCCGACGATCGCCGCGGCGCCGTCATTGCCTACGCGCATCCAGCCGGCGGCTGCCCAGGGCATGACGATCCACATGGCGCCGTCTTCACTCTTGAATTCCACTTCGATGACGGAGCCGGGGACCAGCGCGTCCAGGAATTCCTGCGGCATTTCAAAGCCGTTCTGGGCCCAGGCGCCGGCGGAGCAGGTAAAGCCGGGGAACTCGACGGCGTTCGTCAGAACGGTCTGATCGGCGCGCTTGCCGACGCGCAGGGCGTAGACTTCCCAGGCGGAGGAGGATTCACACTGCAGCATGGCGCCCCAGGTGGACTTGTCCTCGCCGCAGAGGGCCTCGATTTGCTCATAGGTGATCTGGGCGATGTTTTTGCTGTTGTTGATGGCGGCGGAACCGTCATTGGCAACGCGCATCCAGCCGGCGGCGGCCCAGGGCATCACGATCCACATGGCGCCGTCCTCGCTCTTGTATTCCACTTCGATGACGGAGCCGGGGACCAGCGCGTCCAGGAATTCCTGCGGCATCTCAAAGCCGTTCTGTGCCCAGGCGTCTCCGGAGCAGGCGAAGCCGGGGAACTCCACGGGGCTGAGCAGCGCGCTCAGGTTGGACAGGTCCCTGTCAGAGGAGGCTTCCGTATAGACGGCAGTCAGGTCCAGGGGCAGGGCGTTGCCTTCCGCGTCCAGGAATTTGATGTTGTCCAGATAGAAGGGCAGGGGAGCGCCCTTGGCGGTCTGGTGGTTGTCGGTCTCCCGGCTGACGGTCAGGGTGTTGCCCAGGCCGGCCGCGAAAACCTCGCCCTCCGCCAGGGCGGTGACGACGGTGTAGGGATTCTTTTTGGCCAGGTAAACAGACCAGTCATGCTTCTTTTCGGCATTATCCTCGCCTGTCGTGGTGTAGACCTTGCCGGAAACGGCGTAGAATTTTCCGTCCTCCGCGGTCGCGACAGCGTAATCCACGCTGACGGCGCGCAGGTCGGCAAGCCGGTCGCCCAGCAGGCCTTCCACGTTCAGGGAGATGTAGGGCACCTTGCCCTGGGGGGTGACCTTCAGGGCCTTGGAGCCGTTGAAATCTTCCACGGACAGCACGGAAGCGTCCGCGTTGCCTTTCGCGGTGGACAGGCCGAGGAAGGCGTACGCGCCGTCCTCGAAGTCGATGACGGTCGCGGCGGCTTCATCCGCCAGGGCCGCGGGGTACATACCGATCGCCAGCAGGGCGACCAGCAGCCAGGAAATGACTTTCTTCATGGGGGGTTCCTCCTTTTTTATTATATGCCCGACCGTGGGCAGGGTGACAAAGGGAAAGGGGTCATCCGACGATGCCGGAGCGCTCCACGCCCTCAATGAAGCGGCGCTGCAGGAGCAGGTAGATCAGCACGACGGGGACCAGCACCAGCACGACGCCGGCGTCGAAGTAAAGCTGCTGCTCCCGGATGGTCAGGATCTTCTCAGCGTTGGCGATGACCGCGACCAGGGAATCCAGCTTCCGGGTGATCAGGATGGAGTCCGGGATGTTGAAGGTGTTGGCAAAGAATGAATCGTTGTACTGCCAGACCAGGGAAAAGACGGCGACCGTGATGATGGCCGGGGAGGCGTTGGGCAGCATGATGCGGAAATAGGTGCGCCACGCCCCTGCGCCGTCTACCAGCGCGGCCTCCTCGATCTCCTTCGGCAGTCCGCGGAAGAACTGGTTGAAAATGTAGATATACAGTCCGGAACGGAGCCCGCAGCCGAAGGCGGACAGGATCACCGTGGGCCAGGGGGACTTGAGCAGGTTCACGGTGCCGTCCCCGATGCCGAAATAGCGGAAGGTCATGTACAGCGGGAACTGGATGGTATTGAGCGGGACCACGATCATGAGCACGATAAAGGCGAAAAGCACCTTTTTCATCGGGAAACGGTACCGGGCGAAGCCGTAGCCGACCATGGAGCAGATCAGCAGCTGCAGCAGCGTGACGCCGGTCACGTAGAGGAGCGTGCGGCCCAGGATGGGCAGGTAGTCCAGATATTTGACCGCCATTTCATAGCGGGCCAGGGTGGGGCTGATCGGGATCGTGAAGACCATCGGGTTGATGGAATCCTGGCGGGAGAAAAAGGAATTGGAGATGATCCCGATGACGGGCGCCAGGATCACATAGCTGATGCCCACGATGATGATGAAGCGGAAAAAGCTCAGCAGGCCGTTTTTCGTCCCGTTCAGGACGCGGCTTTTCTGATCGTCGTACCGGGCGGAGGAGCGGTACCCCCTCCAGAGCTCCGGAAGCTTCCGGGACTTCTGCATGGAATTCTCCTTTCTCAGTTATAGTAGAAGGCGCGCTTGTTCAGCAGGTAAACGATCAGCGCCAGGATCAGGCAGGTGATCAGGGTGGAGACCAGGGAGAACACCGAGGAGAGACCGTAATTGTAATTGCGGTAGGTATCGCCGGCCAGCTTCACCACCTGGCTGGCGGTAAAGCGGTCCACGACCGTATAGATCGTATTGGTGATGATGTGCGGCATCACCATCGGGACGGTCACCTTCCACAGGGTCTCATAGCCGGTGGCGCCTTCGATCCGGGCTACCTCATAGAGGGAGCCGGGGATGGACTGCAGCGCGGCGATGAACAGGATGATCTGCACACCGGAGCCCTGGATGATCGAGGCGATGCGGTTGACCGCGTCCACGATGTACTGCAGGACGGTCGGCGGCAGCGCCAGATCGCCGAAGAGCTGGATATAATATGAAACGGAGACTCCGCCGGAGGCGGCCATTTCCGCCGCGGTGGAGGAAACTCCCGTGTTCATCAGCTCGGTGGCGCGGGTGATGGCGGAGCCGACCGCGTCGGCGCTGAGGATGACCGGCAGGAAGAAGATGGCCCGGACCAGGGCACGGCCGCGGAACTTCCGGTTCAGGATCAGCGCCACGAACAGGCTGAAGAAGATGATCATCGGAAGGTCGATCAGCATGTCCATGACGGAGGAGGTCAGCACCTGGTTGAAGCTGGCGTGGGCCGTGAACGCCTCGATAAAGTTGTCAAGGCCGACGAAGGTCTCCAGACGCGCGCCGGTGGCGGCGTCGATGCTGATGTTCATCAGGCTGAAGCGTACCAGCTGGATCAGGCAGCCCAGATAGAAAACCAGGAAGCCGATCAGCCACGGCAGGATGAAGCCGAGGCCCCGCAGGGAATTCCGCTGCTCAAAGGAAAGGCGGAAGCGCCTTCCATTCCGGATGGCTGTCACTGTGCTTCACCTCCCACAACCAGATAATCCAGAGCCTTCACTGTCCGTCCGTCCGCCTCAGCGTCCGCTTCGCCCCGGTTGACGTAGACCGTGACGCCGTTGGCGTACACAGCGCGGCTCAGGGTGCCGCTCAGCCGTTCAAAGGAGACCATGGCGGAGCCGCTGACAGGCCTGAGCGCGCCGTTCACGAACCGGTAGGCCTCCGCCGCCTCGTCCTTCCAGGAGGAGAAGGTGGTGGCATACTGCCGGTTCAGCCCGGTATATTTCATGTCGGCGGCGTCCCGGTACGTGAAGGCGTAGTGCACGGAGGCGCCGTATTCCACCAGGTGCAGCAGGTCCTGACGGGAGGAGGCGCTCTGGGTCATGTTCATGGCGCTTCCGCAGTAGGAGAAGGACCCGTGCACGATCATCTGCCAGAGCGGGAACTCCTCATCCAGGATCGGAAAGGAGGTGCACTGCAGCGGAGCGTTCAGGACGTGGGAGATATAGGGGAAGGAATAGTCGTTCCCGCCGCTGACCATCAGGCTGCGGTTTCCGGACCGGAGCGTTTCAAAGGCGCGGCGGGTCAGGTCCAGATCCGCCTCGCGGCTGATGACGTTGGCGCGGCGCTTGTCCGCGTGCAGCTCCTGGCCGAGATCGCGCAGGCTCAGGCAGTCCAGCCCCAGCCGGCCGGCAGCGTCACTGAGGCCGCGGGCGTAGCGGGGAAGGTATTTGGGGGAAAGAAGCTTGAAGCCAAGCTCCCGGTAGCCCAGCGTGCCGGTCCGGCGGAGGGAGACGGGGTTGATCAGCCCCAGCTCCACGATATAGCCGTCGGCATAGTAGCGGCAGGCCTCCTCGGTGGCCAGGAAGCCGCGGGCGATATCCGTGACGAACTGCAGGGACGCGTCGGGATACAGATGCCCGCCGCCCTGCTCCACGGTGTCCTTCAGGCGGCGCAGGCCGTTTTCCCCGCCCAGCACGGAGAGGACGTTCACCCGGGAGACGGGGTCGTGATAGTATCCGCCGTTCATCCAGCCCTGCAGGTTCACGCACTGGTTGGCGATCCCCTCGTGGCGCAGCCGGGAGACGATCTCCTCCGCCTGGCTGAAGGTGGTCATGGGCAGCACGCGCAGGTGCTGGATGCCCAGGAAATGGGCGGTCTCCTTGATGCCGCCGATCACGTCGTAATAGAAGGGGAGGTCCTCCGCGGAGCCGCCGGCTTCCGCCAGGGCGCCTTCCCGGATCAGCTTTTCCCGGCAGGCCCTCGCCAGCCCGGAGGGCCCCGCGTGATCCTCTCCGAGGAGCGTGTAGCGCACGGAGCAGTCCACGGGGTAAAGGTCCTTCTCCGCCACGATGACCTCCTCCCCGACGATGGACAGGGTGTCCGTCCGCCGCAGACTGAAGGTGAAGTAGGCGAAGTTGCGGCTGTTGTTCCGCCCGGAGGTATCCGCCGTAATGGCGGCCAGGGAGGCGCCGCGCTCGCATACGGCGAGGACGGAGGAGCTCTCCCGGCAGATGCCGAAGAGGGCGAGCCGGACGGACTGCATGTTCTGGGTGGCGGAATAGTCGCTGTCCACCAGGTCCAGGTCGTAGACGTTTTTGCTGTACTGCGGGGAGGAGGACTTGCCGTTGTTGAAGCGCATCAGCGCCCCGCTGCCCTCCGGCAGCACCAGCGTGCCGGTCTCCTCCGCGCCGGCGGAGCCGAAGAAGGGAAGAAGCTGTATGGCGCGGAGCTTGCCCTTGCCGGACTCATGCAGCCCTTCATAGGGGAGGGTGACGCGGACGCCGTCCTCCGTGAGCTGCCAGTCCAGGGTGACCGTGAAGGCCAGGATCTCCGCGGCCTCTTCGCCGCCTTCCTCATCTTCCTTCAGGGCCTGCATTTCCTCATAGTCCTCCAGGGTGAAGCCGGCGCCGCGGGCATCCAGGTCGATCTGCTGGCGGTGCCGCGCGCTGACGCCGCGGGTCTTCATTTCATAGAGGCCGGAGGCTTCATTGAGCTCATAGGACTTGGCGGCCTGCTTCCTGCCCGCCTCCGAAAGGACGGCGAACCATTCCGGGGTCAGCTGGTCCGGCACCAGCAGCATTTTTTCGCCGGAGAGGCTGTAGACGACCCGGACCCCGTCCGGGAGCGGCTCGTATTCCACCTGGCCGTTGGAAACGGACTTGGCCCAGGAGCTCCAGGCGGTGCCTTCCTTGGCGTTGGCGTCCAGATAGCTGATGATGAACTGGCTTTTCAGGTTTTCCAGATTGGTGGCGCGGGCTACGGGATCCCTGTCCGCGTCCGGCGGATTGGAATAGACGGTCTGTCCGCTCTGCCTGTCGTATAACGCGACCTCCGCGGTCTCCTTTTTCAGGTAGAGCGCCATACGGCCGTTATCCGCCGCGAGGGTGAAGCCGGGGACCGCCTTCAGGGTGTCCTCCGGGAAGCCGGCGCCGCCCGCTTCCGCCAGGGCCTCCGGCTGCCGGATCAGGGAAAGGTATTCATTGTAATTCCGGTAATCCGCGATATACCGCCAGACCAGGATGCCGGCCGCGATCAGCAGCAGGCCGAGCAGGATCAGCAGGATCCGCTTCACGCGGAACGGAAGCTGAAGCCCGGATTCCGTCTTTTTCATACTGCCGTTCCTCCCTTCAGAAGCGGAATACCAGTTCGGTGTAGATGCTGCGCAGGAAGCTCCAGACCTGCGTGATAAAGTTGATGACCAGCAGCGCGAGGAAGACGATGATCAGCACGGCAATGACCGTCAGGAAAAGCGTGACCAGCGTTTTGCCCAGCGTATAGTTGTGTACCTGCATGATGCCGGTCAGCATCAGCAGCAGCGTCCAGGCGATGCCGATGCCCATCAGGATGGTATAGAAGGCCTCCTCGTTCTCCGCCAGGAACTGTGAAACGACGGTGGCCAGCGCGGTGCACGCGATCATGGGCACCAGGGAATAGCCGACCGCGGTCACGATGTCCCGGAAGCGGCCCTCGCCCTCCATGAGGCAGGTGACGGACCAGTTGCCGGTGCAGATGACCAGGAAGAGGACCAGAACGCCGAAAAGCTCGGCGACGGAGTTGACGCTGCGGGGCTCGATATCGTTGACGATAAAGGCGGCGCCGATCCGGTTCATGGAGAAGGCGGCCGCGTAGAGGATCACCAGCAGGACCGCGATGGCCACGCTGCCCTTTTCCTGATGGCGGATCCAGTAAAAGCCGTCCGAGGGGTGGTTGACCGTGTGGAAAAGCCAGCCCCATTTTTCTTTGCTCAGCAGCTCCTTCACGCGGGGGTCCCTCCCTTCGCTTTCTTTTTCTCCCGAAGCTTCGGCCGGACGACTCGGAGGAACACGGCCAGCAGCGCCGCCAGGACGACGGCCGCGGTCAGCACCCAGCCGATGTTGTCCCGGAGGATCTCGTTACGCCAGCGCTTGAAGGCGACGGAGTAATAGGCCCGGTTCATGCCGCGGCGCAGATAGGTCAGCGCCCGCTCGTTGTCCCCGGCGGAAAGGTAAGCCTTGCCGATGCCGGCGTTGGCCAGTTCGTTGTTCTCGTCCAGCCGGAGCACCTGCTGCCACAGATCCACCGCCTGCGCTTCATCCCCGCTGAAGCGGAGGGCGACGGCCCGGTTGATCAGGGAGCCGTATTCCGTTTCGGAAAACAGGTTGACGCAGGCCTGCTGGGAATCCAGCACCAGCAGCAGGCTGCCGACGTGCTCGATGGCCGCCGGCGTGCGGAACGTGCCGGACTGCGTGCCGAGACCGCCGAAGATGTACAGCAGGCTGCCCTCGTGATCGTAGGTGAAGACCCTGCCGCGGCGGGCATCCAGCAGCGAATAGATGCCGTGGTCCCGGTAAACGACGTCCACGATCTGACTGGGGCCGGAATAGTTGCCCAGGCTGCCGAAGACCAGATCGCCGCCCAGGTTTTCCCGGGCGCCCCTGCGGATGACGTCCTCTCCCCGGGGGTTCAGCCGGCGCACGGCCTGGATGCCGTCCGTGTCCTTGTTGGAGGCGTAGACGAAGCCTTCCTCGTCCACGTCGATGCCCGTGAATTCCGTCGGGATGAAGAGCTGCTGTTTGGAGCGCTCCTCCTTGGTGGACACTTTGCGCCAGAACTTTTCCCACAGGCTGATCTTGACGCTGATGGTGCCGAAGAAGCCGGTGAAATCGCCCTCGGCGGTGAAGACCATGATGCCCTGGAACATGTTCTGCGCCACGCAGTAAACGCGGTCGGCATAGTCCACGGAAACCTTCAGCGGGGTGAAGACGTAGTTTTCGTCCAGCACCTCGCTCCGGGGATCCCGCACATAGCGGTAAAAGGATCCGTCGGGGTTCAGGATCACGATGCGGTGATTCTGGGAGTCGGCGATGTAGAGCCTGCGGCTTTCGGAGACCGCGACGCCGGAGGGGGAGCTGAAGGACTGTGCCACGCCGTTTTCCTCAAAGCCCGTGATGATGTTCGTGACGGTCTTCATGTCCGGGGAGAAAACGACCACCCGGTTATTGCCGGTGTCGGCCAGATAGAGGCTGCCATCCGGGGAAACGCAGAGGTCCTGCGGGGTCCGGAAGGCCCCGACCGGCTCGCCCCGAAAGGTGTAGTCGGTGCCGGCAAGGCTTCCGGAGGGCACGTAGGGCGCGGGCGTGTAAAGGATATTGTTCCAGTGGTCGTAGTTGTAGCAGTCGTAGGGAAGGGTGTCGTCCGCCCGCGCGGCCGGAAGGAGCAGCAGGAGGATCAGCGCCGGGCAGAGCAGGCGGAGGAGAAGCCTCGTTTTTTTCGTCATTCTCTTCACCCTCCTTATTCCTTCATGCCCGATGTGGTCATGGTTTCCAGGATGGAGCTCTGGCAGACGAGGAAGAAAATGATCGGGACCGCGGCGATGATGAAGGTGACCGCGGCGCCCGCGCCGGCGCGGCTGATGCCGCCGGTGGTGATCTGCTGCAGGGAATACTGCAGCGGCTTGAGCTCCTCGGAGCGGAGGTAGATGCCGCCGGTGGTGCCCCACATCTGCTGGAACTGGAAGATGGCCAGCGTCAGCCAGGCGGGGCGCACATTGGGCATCACGATCCGCCAGAAGATCTGCCATTCACTGGCGCCCTGCAGGCGGGCGCTTTCCATCAGGGAATCCGGGAGCTGCTCCATGAACTGCTTCATCAGGTACAGGCCCATACCGAAGCCCCAGGCCGGCAGGATCAGCGCGGCGTAGGTGTTGTTGATGCCCAGCCAGGAGATGATCAGGTATTTCGGGATCTCGGTGACGGTCCAGGAGAACATCAGGGACAGGACCACCAGGGAGAAAAGCAGCTTTTTGCCCGGGAATTTGTTCTTGGCCAGGGGATAGGCCGCCATGGAGGCAATGATCACGTGGCCGGCCATGCCGCCCAGGGTGATGATCAGCGTGTTGAAGACGTAGCGGGAGAAGGGGACCCAGCTTTCGTTCATGAGAACGAACAGGTCGCTGAAGTTGCTCAGCGTGGGATTGCGGACAAAGATCCGGGGCGGGAACTGATAGATCTCGTCCAGCGGCTTGAGCGCGTTGTTGACGATCATGACCAGCGGGAGCGCCATGAAGACGCCGCAGATGCCCATGACGATGAACAGCAGCGCGTTTCCGGCCCGGGAGCGGTTCAGCTTCTTTTTGGGGCCGGAGGCGCGGGCCATCTTTTTCTGCAGTTTGACAATTTTGGGCGGAAGGGGAGCCGCGGTCTGCGCTTTGACGTTTGGAGCCATCTTATTCACCCACCCTTCTGAGCACCTTCTGCACCAGCTTGTTGGTCCCGACCATCAGCAGGAACAGGATCGTGGCGATGGCCGACGCGTATCCCATATCCAGGCGGGTGGAACCGTAGTCCAGCAGGTGCGTGACGATGGTGGCGCCGGAATAGTTGACGGACGGGTTCCCCGCCAGGTTGATGGAGATATCCGCCACGGCGAAGGACTGCGTGATCTGCATGACCGCGCCGAAGAGCAGCTGCGGCTTCATGGCGGGCAGGGTCACGAACCAGAGCTCCTGCCAGCGGTTCCGCACGCCGTCGATGGCGGCGGCCTCATACATGCTCTTGTCCACGGTCTGCAGGCCGGCGATGAAGGAAAGGAAGCCGGTGCCGAGGGAGAGCCACAGCTGGACGACGATCAGGACGGGCATGACGTATTTTTCCGTCTGCATCCACAGGACCGCCTCGTTGATCAGGCCGACCCGCATGAGGATGCCGTTCAGGTAGCCGTAGCGGTCCCCTGTCAGGATCAGGTTCCAGACCATGTACGCGTTGCCGCAGATGGACGGCGCGTAGAAGACCAGCGTGAGCAGGGCCCGGACCTTCGGGCGGAACTCGTTGATGATCCAGGCGAAGAGGAGGCAAAGCATATAGCTGACCGGGCCGGTGACCACGGCGAAGATCAGCGTGTTGCGGAGGGAGATGATGAAGATGTCATCCTCCAGCAGCAGCTTGATATAGTTGCCCCAGCCGATCCAGCGGGGAGCCTCCAGCATGTTGAAATAGTTGAAGGACAGGTAGACGGACATCAGCACCGGCAGCACCGTGAAAAAGAAGAACACGGTGTAGTACGGCGCCATCAGCAGATAGGAGGCCGCGTTTTTCCGGATATCGTGCCGGAGGGCCGCGCCGCGGCTCAGGGCCGGCCGTTTTCCTTCGACCCGGTTCATTTGTCATCCCCCTCCCGTTGATCCGCGGTCGGAAGACCGAACTCGATCCTTTTGTAGGTGATCTCCGCGTTGATGTAGAAGATGCGGTCCGTCAGCTCCTCGCGGGGCGTGTTGCCGGACTCGTTGCGCCCCTTGCTGGCGTTGTCGGTGGTGACGGCGTAGAAGGCGTTGTTGATGTTCCGCCAGGTGTAATAGCCGCCGGGCACCTGCGGGATGCCCTTCACGTTTCTGAACTGGGTCTCCAGGGCGCGGTAGTCGCGCACTGGCCAGGACATGCCGGCCAGCGCCTCCAGGTTGGCGGTCGCCACGCGGGCGGAGGCGCCCATCAGGGATTCCATTTCCCGGCCGTACAGGATCTGGGTCCCGGCGGAGGTCCACCATTTCAGGAAGGCCCAGCTGGCATCCGGATCCCGGGTGGCGCTCATGATGATGTCCGCCAGGCCGGAGCAGCCGGTGGCGGTGCTGACGGTCCCGTCCTCCCGGAGGGTCCCCGGCACGGCGGTGAAGTCCCACAGGCCCTTGATGTCCGGCGCGGAGACCTGCAGGTTGTTATAGGTGGTGTAGTCGGAGATGATGATCGGGCACTCGCCGGTGCGGAAGCGCTCCTCCGCGCTGGTCGACTTGTCCAGCTTGTAATCGGTGTAGAACTCGCAGTAGCGGCGGAACACGTTGACGGCGATATCGCTGTCCAGCGCGGAGGCGTCGCCGTTCGGGGTGTAGTACTCGCCGCCGGACTGATACAGCAGCATGGCGAAGGTCTGCTCCCCGGGCAGCATGCCGAAGTCCATCTGGTTCTTGGACAGCACGCTCATGGCGACCTTGACGTCGTCCCAGGTCCGGGGGACCTCCAGCCCGATCTCCGACAGGATATCCTTGCGGTAGAACATCATGGGGAAGGTCTGCGTGTCCGGCAGCGCGTAGGTGGCCCCGTCAAAGGAGAAGGGCACCAGCGCGGAGGGGGCGAAGCGCGCCGCCACCGAGTCAAAATCGGAGAAGCGGGTCAGGTCCAGCACGGCGTGGCGCAGGCCGTAGTTGACGGGCGTGTCATTGCCTGTGTTCATGACGGCGCCGGCGATGCCCGTGGTGTTGGCGACCTGGATGGCGACGTCCGGCCCCTGGCCGGAAAGGGTGGCGCGGAGCAGGGTGTTCATGTCCACCAGCTGCACGTTGACCCCGATGCCGGTCTCCGGCGTGAAGTGTTCGTCGATCAGGGATTTGATGACGTTGGCCTGGTCGCGGCCGGTGCCGATCCAGAGCGTGATGGCCCGGGAGCCGTTCTCTGTGCCGGCGATGTTGCCGACCTGGTTATAGTCGATGACAAAGGAGTTGACCAGGCGCTGCGCCTCGTGGCCCAGGCCGGAAAGGAAGGAGCCGTTCTCCGGGGACGGGGTGACGTCCGCCGTGTGCACCCAGATCCGGTCGATCTGCAGAGGCTGGCCCAGCACCTGGGTGATCCAGTTGCCGCAGGCGCGCACGTTGACCTTGTAGGAGGAAAGCACCTCCGTGAACCGCTCCCGGTCCCGGATCAGCTCGGTCAGCTGGTCGTCCATGGTCCTGAGCACGGTCAGCTTGTCGCTGGAATGCCCGGCGGCCTCCTCCAGGCGGGCGATCGCCCCGCGCAGGCCCTCCTGGACCTCGATCAGCTGCGGCTCCAGCCCGGGCAGGCTGCGCTCGATCTGGTAGTCGCGGTACGGGTCCGGGGAGGTGCCGGTGATGTACAGGACCTGGCGGTAAATGCTGTTGAGCTGCAGCACGCACTGCTGCACCCGGCTGATGATATCAGCCATTTCGCCGAGGACGACCTCCATGCGCAGGGTGTGCTTCCCGGCCGTCAGGCGGATCCGGTAGGGCGTTTTGTCCGGGGCGGAGGCGGTCTCCGTGCGCCAGCTCTGGCTGTAGGGAAAGGGCAGGGCGCTGAATTCGGAGAAGGGGACCCGCCCGTCCACGGTGATCTTCCGGTAGATATCCATGCCGCGGACGAAATTCTGCTTGTCATGGAAGGACAGGCAGTAATCGCCGTCGGCGGGGACTTCAAACTCCCACTCGATCCACTGGCCGGCGCTCTTCCAGGCGTTGCCGCCCACGGTGTTGTTCAGCAGGTAACGCGCGCTGGCGGGGTAGACGGCGGCGGAGGACTGGTCCTGCACCGGATAGAGCATCTGGGAGGAGGTCCGGTCCGCGGCTTCGGCCTCGATCCGGACGCATACGTTCTCCGCTCCTCCGGTCAGGGAGGAGACGGTCTCCGCGTAGGCGGGGGGACGGGGATCGTTGCGGAAAACGAGCCGCCGGATCAGCATCGGCTCCTTCAGGGAGAGAGCGGTCAGGGTGTGCGACCCTTTTTCCAGCCAGAAGCTCAGGGGCTCCGTGATATATCCGTTGCTGTCATAGACGGGGGTGTCCACCCATTCCGGCACTTCCGCCGGGGAGGGCTTCAGGTCGTTGCCCTGGTTGTCCTTCCGCCAGCGGACGGTGAGGACGCCATTTTCATCCGTGACGCGCTCCGTGCCGGGGTGCGTGTCGTTGCGCCAGACGCGCTGGAAAGCGACGAGGGAAAGCTCCCGGCAGGGCAGCTGCCCGTCCAGGAAAAAGGCGCGCTGGATCTCGGCGTTCTTCCCCTCACAGGGGTAATAGCAGACGTGGAGGTCGTACCAGCCGGCCTCCTCCACCTCGAACTCCCACTCGGCGAGGGCTTCCTCGCCGGTCAGCAGGGAATCCCCCGGCATGCCTTCATAACCGTTCAGCACGGCCATTTCAGCCGCCTGATCCTCATAGCGCGCGGCGGAGGCGCCCTCGATCACGATCTCCGCGGAAGGCCTGAGGTCGGGGCGGCCTTCCCTGCATTCGGCCCAGGACAGGATGCTTTTATCAACAGAATAGGTGCTTACCAGCGTTTCATACTCCGGAACGGACAGCTCCGTTACGGCCGCCGCGGAAGAGACCGCGCCGAGAAGCAGCAGCGCCAGCAGCAGCCCGAGTTTGTTCTTCATGTTCTTCCGCTCCTGTCTGTTATGACGGTCCCGCAGGCCCGCCGTCAGTTCGTTCCCTTCAGGTCCGGGATATCCGCCCGGGTGACGGCCCGTTCGTCGCCGTACATCTTTCGCAGCATGGCGACTTCGGTATACCGCTCGCTGGGACGGTTGAATTTAGCGCTTTTGAGGACAAAGTCG
This sequence comes from Clostridia bacterium, assembly GCA_017509255.1. GTDB lineage: Bacteria > Bacillota > Clostridia > Christensenellales > Aristaeellaceae > Aristaeella. Next base: position 189,165 of record JAFWQA010000002.1, read on the forward strand.
CCGCCCCAGGTGCAGTAGCTGCCCCAGACGGTGCCGTCCCGGAAGACCAGGTCCGGATCCGGAACGCAGCCGTTCTCCGAAAGGATGATCATTTTCCGGCCCTCCGTATAATCCAGGCAGTCCATGAACACGGGGCTCTGGGAGGAGTAGACCCGCTCACCCGGATAGATATCCTCCCCGATGATGTCCACTGTGGCGTCGCCCGGATACCAGGCTTTGTCCTGGCCGTTCCAGATCCAGATCAGGTTGTTCAGCCCGTGAACATTGGTCAGCCGGTCGTAAAGCAGGTTCCACAGCCGCAGATAGGGCTCCGGGCCGGAGGCCCCCCACCAGAACCAGCCGCCGGAGGCCTCGTGCAGGGGCCGCCAGAGGACGGGGACGCCCGCGTCGCGCAGGATCGCGAGCTGCTCCGCGACGGCGTCGATATCCCGGATCAGGAGCGCGTAGCCGGCTTCATCCTCCCCGTCCATCACCTTTTTCAGATTGAAGGTGGTGTACTCCGTGTAGAAGCCGGAATACCACCTGTCCGCCTGCAGGTAGGGGGAGGGCGCGTTCCAGTGCCAGCAGAAGTCGACGATGCCGCCCTTGTCCCAGTATTCCAGGGCGTGGTCCACCGCCTTGCCGGCGCCGCCGCGCTCCACGCGGGAAGGGGTATAGTCGATCATGTCCAGGCCGAGGATGGCGGGATAGGAACCGCCCGTTGCCCGCCAGACCGCCTGGTTTTCCAGCCCGTACATCCCGCCGTCGCAGAACTGGCCGGTGATGATCTTTTTTCCGTAGCATTCACAGAGCCAGCGGAAAAGATTCCGCGCCTCCGGGGACGGATCCGGGACCGAGAGGACCGGGTCGATCCGGTAGAGGTCTTCGGGCAGCGGGTCCGAGGGGACGAGCTCCGCGGCGTCCGCGCGGATCCAGCCCCAGCCGGTGCCGAGGGAAAGCCTGTGCTCCCCGGCGGAGAAGAAAACGCGCCGGAGCACGGAGGGCCGGAAGCCTTTGCCGTCACAGGCCGCCTGGCCGATGCTCACGCCGTCCAGCAGCACGGGGTTTTCCTTGTGCCCGCCGTCCGCGCTGGCCAGGATCAGCCGGATATCGTAGAAGCCTTCCGCCTCCACGGCAACGGTCATTTCCACGCCGTCCCCTTCTCCGCGGAAGCCTTCGGCCCAGCCGGACTCTCCGTCGGAAGCCGCAAAGACGGCGCCGGTGAAGATCCCGCTTTCCGCCTCCACGCGGAGAACGGCTTCCTCCTCACCCACAGCGCAGACCGGGAGCAGCGCGGCGCACAGCAGGCCCGGGAGCAGCCGGCGGAGGTACCGGGAAACAAGGCGGCCTTTCATGAGAACGTCCCCCTTTGCAAGGATGATTCAGGAGGGAAAACCGGATAACTTAACAAAATGATTAACAAGTTTACAGCTGTAAACCAAACGGGTATAAAAAAACGGCTCAGCCCCGGCTGACCGTTCACAGGCCGATCCGGACGGATCAACACCTGGCCCGAAGCCGCCGCGGAAACGGCGGGGAAGCCCGGGACAGGAAAAGCAGGGAACGGAATACCGCGCGGAGCGGAAGGGAAAAACGGCAGATATTGAACCGCTTAGTTCATATTGAATCCTATCATAAAGTAAAATTTAAGTCAATATGTATATGAAAAAGGGACAAATTATATCAGGTGGATTCCCGGAGGATCAGGCTGCCCGGAACGATCCGGACCGGGGCTTCCACCGGCTCGCCTTTCAGGCGGTGATTCAGCAGGGAAACGGCGGACTCCGCCATCCGGGCGATATTGACGGAATAGGTGGTCAGCGCGGGGCGGCAGAGGGTGGCGTAGCGGAAATCGTCATAGCCGCAGACGGCGATGTCCTGAGGGACACGGTAACCCTTTTCCGTCAGGAACTCCACCAGGTTGTAGGCGACCTCGTCACAGCTGCAGACAAAAGCGTCCGGGAGCTCCCGCGGGAGGAGGAAGGGGATATAGGCGCCCGTATCGTCCCGGTCCTCCAGGCGCCGGTCGGCGCGCGGCTCCAGGCCCGCCTCGATCAGCGCCTTGCAGTAGCCCAGGTACCGGTCCATGATGGAGCTGGTCTTCGCGCAGCTGCCTACGAAGGCGATCCTGCGCCGGCCTGAATCCAGCAGGTGGCGGGTCAGCAGATAGCTGCCGTGGACATTGTCGGAGATCACGTTGTCCGCCGGCAGGTCGTTTTTGTAAAAGTCCAGCAGCACATACGGAAGCCCGAGGGCGACCGCTTTGCGGACGTAATCCAGGCTGAGCTCGCCCATGAAGATGAGGCCGTCCACCCGGCCGGCCTGCGTCAGGGCGGGAAGCTCGCAGGCCTTTTCCGCTTCGGCGGTGACGATCTCCAGCATGGCCACCAGGCCGAGGCTCTGGCAGCAGGTCACGATATCCCGGTACATGGTGTAATAAAAAGCGTTTTCGTTGAAGAAGCGGTCGGCGATCAGGACCCCGATGCTCTTTCCGGCGGAAAGCAGGGAGGACGGCTGCCGGGTCTCCCCGTAGCCGAGCTCCCGCGCGGTGGCGATGATGCGTTCCCGCAGGGCGTCGCTGATGCCTTCCTTCCCGGAAAGGCCCTTGGAAACGGAGACGATGCTGATCCCGAGCTTTTCGGCGATATCCGCCATACGAACCGAACGTGCCATCTTCTCAGTCCTTTGCTTCTTTTATTGAATTTAATTAAAAATTTACTTAAATGAAGTATAACGGGAAGGACACCCGAAGTCAAGCGGGGAGCAATGAAAAAAGCCGCTGATGAAAAATCAGCGGCTTTCTGTCAGTCTGCCCGTTCGAAGACGGCCATTTCGTCCAGGGGGACGCGGAGGGTGATCCACCGGCCGCCGTCCCATTCGCTCTCGCCGCGGAAGCGGCGCCAGCGGCAGCCGGAGGGGAGGTAGACCTTCAGGGTCTCGTCCGGCGTTTCGATCCTTTCGCCGCCGGGCAGGTAGTACATCGGGCGGGTGACGGGGCAGAAGAGAAGGCGGTCCCCAAGCATCATTTCCGTATCCAGGCGCTGGAGCTCCGGGTCATGGGGGAACTGCAGGGCCGGATGCCGCTGCGGCGGCAGGCCGGTGCGGCAGGTCTCCTCCAGCAGCTGCTTCAGCAGGGGCTTGAGCTCATAGCGGAAGCGGATGGCCTTTTCCAGCGCGTCATAAAAGGGCTCGCCCTTCTCGCCGAAGCGCCAGATCTCCCGCGGGGTGTCCGTGCCGTGAAAGCGGAGCATGGTCAGGAAGCAGCCGAACTGCGCCCAGCGGACGAAAAGCTCCCGGTAGCCGGGATCCTTCACACCCAGCGGGAAGTCTCCCCGCCAGAACCAGGGTTCCCTGCGGTCGGTAAAGAAGCCGCCGATGTCGCAGTGCCAGAAGGGCTCGCCGGTGGCGAAGAAGTTGAGGCCCTCCGGGACCTGCCTGCGCAGGGTTTCCCAGGTGGCGCAGATATCGCCGCTCCAGGTGACCGCGGCGTAGCGGTGCTGCCCGGCCCAGGAGGAGCGCGTCACGTTCAGAAAGGGTTTGGCGCTTTCCCGGCGCTGCCCTTCCCACATGCCCATGGAATGGTACAGGCAGTACAGAGAGATCTTTGTCGGATCCAGATAGAGCTTCGCCTCGGCGGTGTTGACGCGCGCGCGGCTGTCCTCATCCGGCTTTACGCTGCCATGCCAGTCGCTCTCGAAGGGCTCGGTGCAGTCGCACCACCAGGCGTCCACGCCCTCGGAGAAGAGCCCGTGGCTGGCCTGCCGCCAGTACAGCGCCCGCGCCTCCGGCAGGAAAGCGTTGTAGGTGGAGCGGTTGCCCAGCATGAACCCGGCGCGGAGCATCTCCAGCCGGTCGGCGTTGGCGTCCCCCTGCATGTTCGGCCAGACGGAGACCATCAGCTTCACGCCCAGGGAATGGAGCTTTTCCGCGAAGCCCCTGGGGTAACGGCTGCGGTCGAAGCGCTTGTAGCCCCACTGGCCCTCGGGCCAGGTCATCCAGTCCTGCACGATCATGTCCAGCGGGATCTTCCGCTGGGCGTACTCAAGCACTACGTCCTCCAGCTCCTTCGCGCAGGTATAGCGTTCTTTGGACTGGACCAGCCCCAGCGCCCAGTCCGGCAGCATGGCGGCCGGCCCGGTCAGCGCGCGGTAGCGCTTCATCAGGGAGGCGTAGCTGCCGTCCCCGGTAAAGAAGAACCAGTCCAGTTCGTCCGCGCAGTCCACCCACAGGAAGCTGCCTTCCGCGTCATCCCGGAACTCCATCCCGCAGCCCATGTTGAACAGGACGCCCCAGCCGGCGGTGGAGACCAGCACCGGGACGACGGCCTTGAGATTGTGCTGGTAGAGCAGGCGGCGGTGCCCTCGCAGGTTCCCGATGCCCTCCTCATGGGAGCCGAGCCCGTACAGGGCCTCGTCCCCGGAAAAGGAAAAGAACTGCTTTCCGGTCAGGCCGACGCGGTCGATACAGCTTTCCGCGGGCACGGTCCCGGTCCGGACGCCGTCCGCGCCGCCGGTCTCGGTCAGCGGCGCCGTCGCGTCAAAGCGGTGGAGGACGACAGGCGCGGAGGACAGCTCACAGGGGCGGTCTTCCGGCTCCCGCAGAAGGATCTTTCCGGCGGTATTCATAAAGGTGAGGGAGGCGCTTTTGCCGTCCACGCGGACGCTGACCCCCGGGAAGAGGACCAGGTCTCCGCCGGCGGTACGGGTGAAGGTTTCGCCCGGGACCTCCTCCGCGGTAACGGCCGGGCCGGCGTCCGGCAGGAAGCTCTTTGAGAGCGTCCGGGTCACGCGGACAATGCCGTCGCCGTAACCGGCGAGGCGGGTGGTCATTCCGCTGCGCTCGATGATGTAGGACATGTTTTCCTCCGGCGATGGATCATTCAGGGCCAAGAAAGGAGTTTTGTCTCTTTGCTGCAGTAAAGTGTAAGGCTGACAGCACTTTCATTCAATGACAGTTGGCGGGCGTGATTCGGACAAAAATATCCATTTTGGTCAAAATTTGTCCTGCCGGGGCATGAACATAAAAAAATCAAGACATTTTTGTCCTTTCGGCTTTTCAGACGGGATCATTCTGTATATAATGCAAAAAGATAGTTTTGTCCTGTCCGGGGAGGTGAAGTGTCCGTGTTTCTGCAGGTGATCCGCCGGAATCTGTTTGTCGGAACGGCATGCCCGTTCGATTTCCCGGCCCATGTGCACGAGGGGATCGAGATCGTTTATGTCCATCACGGGGAGCTGAACATGACGGTGAACGGCGTGAGCTACTGCCTGAAGCCGGGGGACATTCTCTGCTCCTTCCCGATGGTCATCCACAGCTATGAGGGCGCGACGCAGGAGGAGGGCGCCATGTGCGTCGGCTTCCGCCCGAGCCTGATCGCCGAGTTCCGGAACCTTTTTCTGACCATGTTCCCGGAGGACCCGCTGATCCACGTGACGGAGGAGGATACCGAGCTGAAGGAGATCATTGACCGCATGATGGCCAATGCCCACGAGCCCTATCCGCTGCAGATGACGGCCTATGTGCACCTTTTCCTGGCCCTGATCCTGCAGAAGCTGAAGCTGCGCCCGTACGACGAATTCATGGACAGCGGCCTGATCCAGCGCACGCTGATCTACATGTCGGACCACATGACCGAGCCGCTGACGCTGCAGTCCGTGTCCTACGCGCTGGGCATCAGCGCCAGCCACCTGAGCCACATCTTCTCCCGCCGGCTGAACATCCATTTCCGCAAGTTTATCAACGGCATGCGCATCGAGCACGCCTGCACCCTGCTGCGCAACCCGCGCAACTCCATCAAGGAGATCATTTACGCCTGCGGGTACGAGAACTCCCGCACCTTCCACCGCACCTTCCTGGAGGAGGTCGGCATGACGCCGGGCGAGTACCGCAAGCGCAGGCATGACGCGCCCGAGCTGACGTAAAGGGATATTTACGCTGTATGTCGAAATACAGCGTATTCTTTTTTGTCTGGAGATGGGGAAAAACGTGAATGAGCTGCTTATCCGGGGACTGAAGGTGGACTGGGGCGAGATCGCCCCGGACAGCTATCTGCGAAGGATCGAAGCCATCCAAAAAATAAACGCGCTTGATTTTCACAGGCGCGTGACCTTCTTTGTCGGGGAAAACGGCAGCGGCAAATCCACGCTGCTGGAGGCCATGGCGGTCTCCGCCGGCTTCAACCCGGAGGGCGGCACCTACAACTACCGCTTTTCCACCCGGGATTCCCACTCGGAACTGTACGGCGCCATGAGCCTGATCCGCAGCCCGGGACGGCCGAAATGGGGGTATTTCCTGCGGGCCGAAAGCTTCTATAACGTGGCCACGGCAGAGGAGGAATACTCCCGGCTGGGCGGCGTCCCGCGCGGGTACCATCTGAAATCCCACGGGGAGAGCTTCCTGGCCACGGCGCAGGACAATTTCCGCGGCGGCGGGCTGTATTTCCTGGATGAGCCGGAGGCGGCCCTGTCCCCGCAGCGGCAGCTGACCCTGATCGTGGAGATCGCGCGCTGCGTGAAGGAGAACGCGCAGTTCTTCATCGTCACCCATTCCCCGATCCTGCTGGGGATCCCGGACGCGGAGATCCTCTCCTTTGACGGCGGGCCGATCCATCCGGTCAGCTATGAGGAGACGGACAGCTACCGCATTACGGAGATGTTCCTCCGCGGCCGGGAGCAGCTGCTGAAAAGGCTGCTGGAGGAGGATTAAGGCCTGAGCAGCTCCAGGAGCCTCCTGTCCACCCGGAAGCCTTTATGATCCTCATATACCGTACCCGGCCTTCCGTGCTCCACGATGCCGAAGGGCCCGCGGAAGTTCCACAGGGACCAGCCCCAGCCGTTCTCCCGGAACACGGTCAGAAGATCCGTGAACCAGCGGAGGGCGGTTTCGTTTTCCACTTTGTTATAACAGCCGAACTCGCCGATATGCACCGGCACGCCGGCGTCGGACAGCTCCTTCCACGGCGCGTAGAAGCGCCGCAGGAAACCGATATCCCATTTCTGCCCGTCCGGGCGGACGCAGGGGTATTCCGGCATCGGGGCGTTCATGTCCCCGCCGCGCACCCATTCGGCCCGGTGGTGGGTGAGCGGGAAGGGCGTATACCCGCGCCCGCTGTGGACCACGCCGCGCTCCAGACCCAGGTCCTTCAGCTCCGGCAGAGCCTCGTGCCCGCCGTGGAACCCGTCGATCACCAGCTGCCGGTCCGGGTCCTGCGCAAGGATCGCGGAGACGGTTTTCCGGATCACTTTTTCGTGATCCGCCCGGGAGCAGGGATGGGTCGGCAGGATCTCGTCCGGCTCGTTCACCAGGTCAAAGCTGAGCGCGGAGGAGGGAACCCCCTGATAACGCCGGGTGAAGGTCAGCCACAGGGAGATGAAGTCCCGCTGCGCGTCCGCGTCCCGCCAGAGGTTCCGGCCTTCCGTTTCCGGCCGGTTGACGCAGTAGCCCGGCGCGCGGTGAAGGTTCAGGCACATATGCAGGCCCCTCTCCCGGCAGGCGGCGAGATACCGGTCGGCAAAAGCCAGCGCTTCCTCCCGGGGACGCGTGAAATCCCCGTCCGGCACAAAAAAGCGGTAATCCGCCGGGACACGGATGAAATTGAAGCCTTCCTCCGCGATAAAGTCCAGTTCCCGCTCATCCGCTTCCCGGGGCAGGGGATCCTTCCACCGGGAATAGCACCAGAGCATATTGAAGCCCGTTTTGACAGCAGCCATGCGGCACATCCTTCCTTTTAATCCATTCCCCCCGCATGATAGCACAGCCGGGGGCGGGAAATCCTGTAAAATTCGCTTTTCTTCCTGTATTTTTCCCTGACTGACAAAAGGTTTACAAAAATGTCGCCCGGCAGGCGACCCAAAGAAAAACGCTGTGTGGTATGATCAGTACGTAATCCGGACAAAGGAGGTTATGCAGTATGTACGGAGCGATCCTGGGGGACATGATCGGAGCCCCCTATGAATTTGACCGGGGAAAGAAAGTCAAGGAATTCCCGCTTTTCGGCCGGAGAAGCGGGTATACGGACGATTCCGTGATGACAATCGCCGTGGCGGACGCCCTTATGGCAGTACGGGAGAGCGGCGCGGAGGAGGACCCGGACGCCGTGCGCGAAGCGCTCGTCGCCGCGATGCGGGACTGGGGGCACCGCTATCCGGACGCGGGCTACGGCGGGCGGTTTTACGGCTGGCTGCGCGCGGAGAACCCGCAGCCCTACAACAGCTGGGGCAATGGCTCAGCCATGCGCGTTTCTCCTGCCGGCTGGCTGTATCCCACGCTGGAGAAGACCCGGGCCATGGCCCGACTGACCGCGGACGTGACCCACAACCACCCGGAGGGCATCCGCGGCGCGGAAGCGGCGGCGGGCGCCATCTTCCTGGCCCGCACGGGGCACACGAAGGAGGAGATCCGGGACTACGCCGTCCGGGAGATCGGGTATGATCTGTCCCGCACCTGCGACGAGATCCGCCCGGGCTATCACCATGTGGAAAGCTGCCAGCAGACCGTGCCGGAGGCGCTGACCGCCTTCCTGGAGGGGAATGACTTTGAGGACGTGATCCGCACAGCGGTCTCCCTCGGCGGGGACTGCGATACGCTCACCTGCATCGCCGGCGGCATCGCGGAGGCCTTCTACGGCGTTCCGGAGGAGCTGAAGGCGGAATGCCGCGCCCGCGTGGAACCGGACATGCTGGAGGTGCTGGACCGGTTTGACAGGGTGAGGATCCCGAGAGTATAATCCGAACGCGGAACGGACAGGGAGGCGGAAGACCCGCCTCCCCCGATCCCGTCCCGCAAGGAAAGGAAGCGAGAAAAATGAAAGCCTTTATCCCCGAAGCCAAGCTGAGCAAAAAGGCCCGGAAGGAGCTGGCGAAACAGAAACGCCGCCTTTGGGAAGCCGATCCCCGCATGAAGGTGATCGAGAGCAAAAAGCTCTACAGCAGAAAAAGAAACGCTCATGACCGTTACGATGATTCCGGCATGAGCGTTTTGTTTTGCATATAAGGGGATCAGAAGCCTGTTTTGTCCGGAACGGAAGAAATTTTCATCTTTTCAGCGGACTGTCATCGCAGCCGGCCTCCGTTGACAGTTTGTATATCCTGCGGTATATTGTGTCTGAAAGCGGACTGTGGCGCGGCCTGGCCGTACAGGTGAGAGGCATTGCTGCCACTTGCAACCACAGGGGCTTTCTTTTTCGTGTCATTGTGTTGTCAGCGGGCCTGTATCCCGTTGACACTTTTTTTTGCAGCGGGTAAAATGACAGAAAAGAAAGAAAAGCCAACAGTTCTCATATACAGAAAACCGCGCGCGCGTACCGGAAAACAGAAAAACCTCCGCAGACAGCTCCAGAAAGGATGGAAGCAGACATGATCGACACTCAGTACAAAGCGTTTATCAGCTACCGCCATCAGAGCCCGGACCAGGATATCGCCGTGCGGCTGCACCGGCAGATCGAGCGGTACACGGTCCCTTCCGCCCTGCGGAAGGACGGCGCGAAGCATCCCGGCAGGGTCTTCCGGGATCAGGATGAGCTGCCACTGTCCCCGGACCTGGGTGAGGATATCGAGGCCGCGCTGGATCACAGCGAGTGGCTGATCTGCGTGTGCTCTCCGCGGTATCTGGAGAGCAGATGGTGTCTGCGGGAGGTGGAATACTTCCTGAAGCATCATGACCGGAACCGTGTGCTGCCCATCCTGGCGGAAGGGGAGCCGAAGGACGCGTTCCCGGACCTGCTGCTCTACGAGACAACGGAGGACGGGAAGAGGACGGAGCATGAGCCGCTGGCGGCGGACGTGCGGGCCGAAAGCGTTTCCGGGTCCATGAAAAAGCTGCGGAAGGAAAAGCTGCGGATCCTCGCCCCGATGCTGGGCACGACCTTTGACGGGCTGTACCAGCGGCAGCGGAGACGGGCGCTGCGCAACGTACTGGCCGGCGCGCTGGCGGCAGTGGCGGTTCTGGGCGGCTTCCTGGCTTACGCCCTGGTCCAGAACGGGAGGATCACCCGGCAGAACGAGCAGATCACCGCGCAGAACGAGCAGATCAGCCGGCAGAACACCGAGCTGACGGAAAAGAATGAAAAGATCGAGGCGCAGAACACCGAGCTGACGGAAAAGAACGAACAGATCGAAGCGCAGAACACCGAGCTGACGGAAAAGAATGAAAAGATCGAGGCGCAGAATACGGAGCTGACCGAGAAAAACGAGCAGATCACCGCGCAGAACAAGCAGATCAGCGAGCAGAACGTGCGCATCGAGGAGGAACGGACCGCGGCCGCCCGGAATGAGTGCGACCTGCTGACGGAGAAATCCGTCTACTATTCCTCCATCAACCGGAAGCAGGAGGCGACCCGGCTGGCGCTGGAGGCGCTGGACGTGTCCGCGACCATCGACGGCTATGCCGATGAGCAGATCAAGGAAGCGCTGGCGGTCTCCTGCTTCATGGGGGACTTCGCCGTGGAATCCGAGCTGGACTTCCCGGGCTTCGTGAATTATGACCCAAAGTGCATTTTCTCCCCGGACGGGACAAGGATCGCCGTGGTGGACTCCCGGTCCGGGCTGACCCTCTGCGACGCCGCGACGGGCGGGCGGCTGTGGGTCTCGACGCCCTTCAGCCACGATATCTCCTCCGTCTGCTGGAAGGAGGACGGCACCCGGCTGGCGGTCACGGCCAAGTGGGGACATACGGTCTGCCTGATCGACGCGGCTACGGGCGAGCACCTGAAGGAATTCCATATCCCCTGGGCGCACAACGCCGTCTTTGACGGGGACGGCCTGATCATCGCCTTTGAACGGGGCCTGATCCGCTGGCAGCCGGACGTGAGCGACGAGAACTTTCCCTATGTGATGGAGAAGGAGCCGGACCAGCACTCCACCTCCAGGACCCTGCTGGACGGCCGGTTCATCACCTGGTGCGACCTGAATCCCGCGGGCCAGAAGATCTATTTCCGCAACAATACCGACGGGAAGATCTATGTGATGGAGCCGGGCGGCACAAGCCTGGTCACCGGCTATACCCTGTCGCCGGACGGGAAGTGGATGTACGCGCATCAGTACGACCGGGGCCTGGTGATGAACCTGGAAACCGATGAGGTCCGGTGGGACATCCAGATGGAAAAGGGCACCTATGACGGGCTGGACGGCTGCAGTCCTGTCTGGACCGGGGACGTGATCCTGGACTGCGGGTATGCCTATAACGCCCTGACCGGCGAGGTGCTGTACACCACCGGCAATGAGACCGTCGCAGCCGTTTCGCCGGACGGGGAGTATTTCGCTTCCGCCACGGCCATCTACCGCGTCCGGGACGGCAGCTGGTACGCGGACGTGCCCGGAACCCTCCGGGGAATCAGCCCCGCCGGGGACCGCGCGGTGGTCTACCAGGGAGTGGAATACAGCCGGGGCGTTCCCGGGAACCCGGACGCGGTCATGGCCCGGAGGCAGAAGGCGTACGTGGAGCTGTATCCGGGCAACGGCAGCCAGTACACCGTGGAGAAATATGAAGGCACACTGCTGGACGTGCCGGACTGGACGGATCCGAAGGTGGAGGAGGGCACCATCCTGGGCTTCAATGACCCGTACGGATCGAACACCATGGGCTACATTCAGTCCAAAGGCCTCTTCAGCCCGGACGGCCGGTTCTATCTGGTCACCAACCTCGGGGCGTATATTCCCTTCTACGACCTGGAAAAGGGCAATGAGCCGATCGCCCGCGTGTATGATTTCAGCGTCGGTGACCATGTGGAGGCGATCGACGCGAGCTTCTCCCCGGACAGCCGCCTCGTGGCCGTTGCCGGCGCGGCCGGGCACATCGCCGTCTATGAGCTGGAGACCGGCAGCATGGTCCGCTCCTTTACCGACACCTATCTGGCCCATTCCCTGTCCGAGGTCAAATTCAACCGGAGCGGGAACTACCTGATGGCGGCGGACTTCAGGCGGAGCAGCTTCCGCGTCTACTCCGTCACCAACGGGCAGACGCTGTACATCATCCACGCCGTGAAGGAAGTGGAATCCTGGGGCTTTGACGAAAAGACCGGGGACGCCGTGCTGGTCTACACCGACGGCAGCGCCCTGATCCACCGGATGTTCGAGGACCGGGAGGAGCTGCTGAGCTACGCGCGGAGCATCAGCGAAAGCAGCTCCCGCTGACACCCGAAAAAGAGAAAAAGGACGATACCAAAGGAGGGCGGAGCATGTTCAAATTCTGGGGAGACGGGTCGGAGACCGCGAAGGAGCAGATCCGGCAGATCACTGTACGCAGCACGGAAAACTTCAACTGGACCTTCATCTTTATTCTCGCGGTGGTTTTCTATGTTTACTGGTCGGAGATCCGTAAGAAGGAATGGCACGCGGTGTGGGCGGGCCTGGCGCTTTACGGGGTGCACTGGCTGTACGAGATCGCCAACGCCGTGATCGCGAAGCTGTCCGGCTATCCGCTGTGGGCCGTCAGCAACGGCTCCACCACCTTCATCCTGCTGGTCGGCGTGTGCTGGGAGCTGTCCATGATGTTTTCCCTGGCAGGCATCATTTCCTTCAAGATGCTGCCGGACGACCGGAGCAAAAGGTATTTCGCCAAAGGGAAGTTCAAGGGCATCAGCTGCAGGCTGACGGGCGCGGTCGGGATGGCGCTGCTCTTTGCCCTGGTGGAATCCTTCCTGGCCGCGACGAGCAACCGGAGCTTCATCTGGGTGTATCCCTGGTGGGGCGTGCTGCCGGTCTTCATCACGACCTATATCCCGTTCTTCCTGGCCTCCAACTATGTGCCGGACCTGCCGGCAAAGAAGCGCAGCGCCTTCCTGATCACCGAATGGGCGCTGGTGGCGGTGCTGCTGGCCGCGCTGATCCCGCTGGGGATCATCTGAGTATGCAGACCGCTTCGTATATCGCTTTGGCCGTCCTCTGGATCTGGTTCCTGGGCGCTGTCACGACCTATAGGATCGGGAAATGGCTGCTGGTGGAGGGCGAAGGCCTCCGCAGCGTGGAGTTCGGGATGCTCGCCGCCTTCACCGCGGCGTGCGTCTGGTACGCGCTTTCCCCCGCGGCCGGCGGATGGGTGCTGCTGGGCCTTCTGTGCCTGTGGCTGGCCGCGCAGTTCTTCAGCCACTGGTATTACACCCTTTTCGGCGCCTCCGAGAAGAAACTGCGGGGCTACAACGAGTGGTTCAGGGGCACCCTGCGCCTCTTCCCCGCAAGCGATACCCGCCTCATCCCGGACCTGTATCACATCATTCTGCATCTGCTGCTTGTGATCAATATGGTATTGATCCTGACCGTGATGATACAGTGAGACAGGGGAAGGCTGCGGGCGCGGCCGGGCCGGAGTTCCTGCGGGAATTGTTTTTTGTATTGCTGCTTTGTCCGCTATTGGAAGAAGCCGTCCGCCTTCAGCGCGCCCAGGATCTCTTCGGCCAGGACCTGGTAGCCCTCATCTGTAAAATGCAGCCCGTCATTTCCCTGAAGGGCCGCCTCATTTTCAGGGGTGATCCTTTTGCTGCGCGCGAGGTCTATGACGGAAAGCTTTGATTCCGCGCCGTATTTTCTGACAAAACCGGTGGCCTGTCTGACCTGCGGTTCGTATCCGCAGTTGGAATAATCCGGATTCACGGTGGCATTGGGCGGCGTGCAAAGGTAAATCCTCGCGTCAGGCGCATCCTGCCGGATCAGCGCTGTCAGCTGCCTGTATGCTTCATTTTCGGGAGAGTCTCCCTCCACGGACTGACCGCCGTTTGTACCCAGCATGATCAGGACGATATCGGCGTCCTTCACGCGGACTGCCCCGGTTTTATACCACCGGAGCATATCCGAGGAACGCCAGCCGCATCTGCCGTAATTCCGGACTTCCGCCCCTGTCATCCGGGACAGGAACCAAGGATAATTGACGGGACTTACATTCGCGATCCCCCGCATGCCCCTGACGCCGTGATCGCCCTCCGTCAGGCTGTCACCGATACAGACAAGAACCATGGTCCGGTACCTCCCGCTTATCATTTGCCGCAGTATGCGACTGCGTCCGCCTGGAAATGCAGGCCGTCAGGACCTCCGACATGCGCGAAATCGGTCTGGATGGATTTCCGGGCGGGATATTTCCCGTTGAATCTTTCCCGGATGACCTTTTCCATGACGGGGATGTTCCAGACATCCCGGAACAGGCAGTCCATCTGAACAACATTCTCAAGCGTCAGTCCGACCATGGCCAGCCGCTCCTCCATGTTGTCAAAAGCTCCGTTGATCTGTTCTTCGACCGTGCCGCCGATATTGCCGACGCAGTAACTCAGGAAACAAAAGTCCCCTGCCTTCACCAGGCCTGAATGATTCCATTCCTGATGCACTTCGTACCTTTCGATCTGACTCATTGTCTTCTCCTCCTATATATCTACGGCGGTAAGTACGGCTTACCGCTTCTGAACCGGGAAGTACATATAATCTTTCCCGGTTGTGGGGCAGGTATAATCATACACGGCGCCCGCGAGCGGAATGCCGTGCTCTTTCATATATTGCCACATCTCTGAAAAAGTATCGGGTCCTTCGCGCTCGACCACCAGGTAGTCATACGCGGGAAGCACCCATTTGACCCATCCTTCCGGAGCTTCCGCGTCATCCCTGCATTCTGCCCCTGCCAGATAAAGGCCCCGGTTGAAATCGTCCCACGGCTTAAAAGAACGGGAAAAGTCAGTCATGGCTCCCCATATGCCGGCGAGATTCCCGGATCCGTCTCTTTTGGCCAGGTCGGCGATCTCGCCGAAATGGGCATTGGCATCCTGCCAGAGCCTCTGAATGAAGCCGTCCCCGTCCCGTGTCGATCCTTCCTTTCCGATCACGGTAAACGAATCCTTGTAAGCCTTTTCAATCTTCATGTACGCTTATGCCTCCCTTCCATGAAAAACACGGTATCAGTTTTTCAGACGCGGGACCCGGTTTTTCCAGCCGGGCACCCGATCTTCTTTTCGGAAAACGGGAAACAGTCACTCTGCTGCAGCAGCAGGCGCAATTTCCTCTTCATCTTCCATACCTGAAACCGAAAACCCTTTTTTCTCATACATCTTTCCCGCGACGGGAGAACCGTCTGCGTTGACACCTTCGGTACCGCGGAAGCATTGACGGAAGGGCGCAAAACGTATATTTTAAATGGAGCAGAGATATCACCGGCACGGCCGTACGGGAATATCGGGATAATCGGCGGCATTCAGATGCCGCAATAAGGAAGAAGGTTTTGGTCATGAATCATTGCGGGACGGTACGGATGGAAACGGAGAGGCTGGTTCTGCGCCCCTTCCGGCCGGAGGACGCGCCGGATTTCTACCGGAACGTCACGTCCGACCCGGAGGTCAACCGGTTCCTGACCTGGAAAAACGACGCGGACGTGACCGAAACGGAAGAACTGCTGAAGGGGTTTATCAGCCGGTATGAGGACCCGCAGCGGTACTGCTGGGCCATCGCGGTCAGGGAGACGGGCGAGGTGATCGGGACCATCGCCGCCCCGACTGTCAAGAACAGGACGGAGACCGTGGAGGTGACCTACGCCATCGGAAAAAGCTGGTGGGGGAAAGGGATCACCGCGGAAGCCCTGCGGAGGGTGATGGAATTCTTTTTTGAAGAGGTGGGCGCCAACCGGATCGAAGCCGGGCACGACCTGAACAATCCCAATTCCGGCAGGGTCATGCAGAAATGCGGCATGCGCCGGGAGGGCGTCCTCAGGCAGGCGGGAAGGAACAACCGCGGTCTGTTCGACCTGGTTTTCTACGCGAGGCTGAGATCTGACTGACTTTTTTCATGGACCGGGCGGACGCCTGAAAAACAGGAGGAAACAATTATGGCGGAGTGGGTATCTCATCTGATCGTCGCAGACAGGGTGCTGAAAAAACTGCCCCGGCTGAAAAAGCACGAATTCTGTATCGGGAATATCGCGCCGGACTGCAATATACCGAATGAAGACTGGACGGAATTCACGCCTCCGAGGCAGGTGACGCACTGGATGACGGGGGAGAAGAAAAAGGCGTCCGACTGCTTCCGGTTCTGCGAGGAGTACATTATCGGCAGAGCGGACAGGATCAGAACAGAGGAAGAGCTGTCATTCCTGCTCGGCTACTATGCCCATCTGATCACGGACGCGGAGCTGCAGCGGATCACCCGGGACCCCGGTCGGATCGCGGCCGCCTGGGCAAGGGCAAAACAGTTTCCGGAGCTGGCGGAAAAAGCAAAAGGAATGGAAGAAACCTGGGACGGCTTCAAGAAGCTTTTTCCGGACAGGAAAGACAGGCTGAAGGATTTTTTTGTGATCGAAAGGGAGTATCTGGACGCCCATCCGGAATCCGGATACCTGACAGAGCTGAAGGACCTGGATTCCTTCCCCGATTATCTTGATTATCTTCCGCGCGGCGCGATCCCGGCCAAGGTCAGAATGATGTATTATATGCCGACACTGGAAGAAGGGACATATCCGTTTGTCGGATACACGCGGGAGGAATATAACGGATTTCTGGACAGCGCGGTCGATCTGAGCGTGAAAGCGATCGAAGAAGCGGACAGAATGCTCCGCGGCTGAACGCGTCATTCTCCCCGACGGGAGGGAGAAATCCCGCGCGCACAGCGCCCCGGAGAGCAAAAAGCTGCCGGCGGGAAAATCCCGCCGGCAGCTTTCATCTGATCCGCTGAGCTGTAAAAACCGGAAAGCGTCAGTGAGGAGCGTCCCCGCTGACAAACCGGATCATTCGGCCGTTTCAGGATGCATCATGTACATCGCGAGCCAGAGGACCGCTCCGTCCTCGCCGGGATAGAAGACGGTGATCACGATGTTCCCGTCCTCCAGGGCCTCAACGACGAACGCGAGGCCGTCGTCATCCTCGCCCTGCAGCTGACCGGCCGTCAGGGTATACGGGATCTCTTCGGTCACGAACTCGCCGTATTCATTCTGCTGGTCCTGCAGAATCTTCCCGCCGCCGATGACATACGGCTCATAGTTGAAGTTATATTTGTTGAAAAGCTTCTCCGAGTCCACATAGCCTTCGGTGTCAAAGGCAGCGTTCAGCACCCAGGTGCCCTCAAACGCCGCTTCTTCGACAACCGTCTCTCCGTCTTCGATGATCACGCCGGGCATGTCCGCCATCGTCGGGATCACCATGTCGGCGGACGCCGCGCAGGCAGCGCACAGCAGGACCAGAACAGTCAGGACCGCAATTGTTTTCTTCATACCGGTTACCTCCGTCCTTATCTCCCCGGACGCTTTCGCCCGGGTTTTTTCTTTTTCCGCGCCGGCCCGCGGGCCGGCAGCCGGGATCTTCCCCGCGCCGCGGGGAAAACCGCTGTATATTTTCACCGCTTCCTGCCGGTTTTCCTGCCTGACCGGGCGTGTCAGCGGACAGCATCTCCGCCGGCACGCAGCTTTTCAATGAACTCCAGGTCCGCCGGGAGCCAGTTCACGCTTCCCAGTTCCTCCGGGGCCAGCCATTTCGCCGCCTCATGCTCCAGCAGCGTCAGCTTTCCGGAAACGGGAACGCAGTCATAGCAGCCCATGGACAGGTGGAACTCCGGATAGTCGTATTCCACCTGGGCCAGCTTTTTCCCGACGGAGACCGCGGTGTCCAGTTCCTCCCGGATCTCCCTTTCCAGGGCCTGCTCCGGCGTTTCGCCCTCCTCGATCTTCCCGCCGGGGAACTCCCAGTAATCCTTGTACGCGCCGTAGCCCCGCTGCGTGGCGAAGATCCTTCCGTCCCGCCGGATCACCGCGGCGACCACCCGAACCGTTTTCATCCGGAACCGCTCCTTCCCCAATATCTGTGCCCATTATACCAGAGAAGGGGCACGGAAAAAAAGTGGATTTCGGCCCGGATTTGTTATATGATGGTTCCTGAGAAAAAAAGAAGGAATAAGGAGGCGGAAGGCATGAGCGAAAACAGGCCGGTCACGGAACACCCGGATGAAAGAACGTGGATCTTTGACGAAGGCGGCGTACGTTTTTTCCTGCTCACGGGGGACGAAAAGGCCCTTCTGATCGACAGCGGCATGAAGACCCGGAACGCGAAGGAGATCGCGCGGGAATACACGGACCTCCCGCTCTTCCTGCTCAATACCCACGCGGACGGCGACCATACCGGCAGCAACGCGGAGTTTGACCGCTTCTATATGCACCCGGCGGAGGGCGTCAATTACTATAACAAGAACGGGACAAAGGGAGACTTCGATCCCGTCTGGGACGGGGACGTGCTCGACCTGGGCAGCCGGCCCCTTCAGATCATCGAAATACCCGGGCATACGCCCGGCAGCATCGCCGTGCTGGACACGGTAAACCGCCGCCTCATCTCCGGCGACCCGATCCAGCGCAACGGGCACATCTTCATGTTCGGCCCCTACCGGGATATGCACGCCTACCGCGTGAGCCTGAAGCGGCTGGAGGGAATGACAGACCGCTTTGACGAGATCTGGCCCTCCCACGGGGATCTGCCGCTGCCGCCCTCCGTGATCCCGGCGCTGTACGAGGAGGCCGGAAGGATCCTGCGCGGGGAAGCGGAAGGGAAGGATACGGAGCGCTTCGGGAACCGGATCACCGTATACAACACCGGCACGGCGCTCTTCCTCTGCGCGCCGAAGGAAAAGGACGGGGAAGCATGAGGATCGGCATTCTTTCGGATACCCATAACCTGCTCCGACCGGAAGTAAAGGAGGCCCTGAAGGGCTGTGACGTCATCCTCCACGCCGGGGATATCTGTGAGCGGAAGATCCTGGACGAACTCCAAAGGATCGCCCCGGCGCGCGCCGTCCGCGGCAACGGGGACAAGGAATGGGCGGAGCATATCCCGCAGAGCCTGGAACTGGAGCTCGCGGGCCTGCGCTTTTACATGACCCACAAAAAGAAGGACCTGCCGCAGGACCTTTCCCCATATGACATCGTCCTCTTCGGCCACAGCC
The DNA here is from genome assembly GCA_017509255.1 of Clostridia bacterium. GTDB lineage: Bacteria > Bacillota > Clostridia > Christensenellales > Aristaeellaceae > Aristaeella. Next base: position 208,025 of record JAFWQA010000002.1, read on the forward strand.
ATCAGTACACGGAGGAAAAGAAAGGGAACACCCTTCTCCTGAACCCCGGCAGCTGCGGCCCCAGGCGCTTCCACCAGCCGATCACCCTGGCCGTTATGGAAGTGAACGAAAACAGGGAATACACGGTCCAAAGGATCGACATCCCCCACGAAAAAAAGGAAGATATCCCTGCCCCCGCCCCCGGAGACATGCGGAAGATCATCGAGGGCGTAGTCAAAGAAACGCAGAAAGGGAAAAGTGCGGAGGACATCTCCAAAAAGCTGCGCATCCCCCAAACCCTCGCCGAGCAGATCGCCCGCCTCTACGTCACCCACCCCGGTGTCACAACAGAGGGCATCATGGCAAAGATGGGACTGTAAAAAAACAAGAAAGAAACCAAACAGCGGGACTGCACAAAGGTGCAGCCCCGTTCATTATTCTACAATAATAGAAATAGTTCTTTCTTGGTTTATATCGTTGAAAAAAAGCATAAAACAATGATACAATCAAGCGAATTATATATTGGGAAGTAGCCCAAATAATCTGATAAATAATACTGTTGTGGTTAACAAGAGAGAATCTACCGAAAACATGGAGTTGTTGATATGTTAAAACCTGGATTATATGAGCAAATAATAAGTCAGGGCGTATCGGATGAATTGGCATCTATTCCAGATCAATGCAAAAGTATAGAGAAGATAGATTCAGAAGAAGCTCCGAAGGCTTTGGCTGAGTATTTGGCAAGTGTTACCCGAAAAGCCTTGGAAAATATTTCTGAAAATACTGACGAGAAGAAAAAAACGGAAAGACAGGTCGAACTTGTCAACCGTATGTTAAAAGTGCTTACAGAACAGGAAATAACAAAATCAAACCAAATGGTTGAAAATCAGGCTCAAATGTTACTTCATATACTACAAAGAAATGATCCCAGATTAGTGAGTGGAGAAAAAATAAAGAGCTTACCTCGCCCTGAAACTCCCATGTCTTCCAGCAGCTTATTCACCGGGGCTGTCCATGAACCGCAAATGTTTGCTGAATTACAAAAAGAAATAGTCAGTGCGGATAGAATCGATTTGCTGGTTTCTTTTATCAAGTGGAGTGGACTACGAATGCTTTATCCGGCGTTAAAAGAGTTTACGGATAAAGGGGGACTCCTGAGAGTTATAACCACGTCCTATATGGGCGCAACGGATATCAAAGCGATTGATGAACTGGAGAAACTGCAGAACACAGAGATCAAAGTTACCTATGACACGAAGCGTACGCGCCTTCATGCAAAGACATATGTTTTTTATCGTGATACAGGTTTCACAACTGCTTATATCGGTTCGTCCAATTTGTCCAATGCTGCTATGTCAAGTGGACTTGAGTGGAACTTGAAACTAACTGCAGCTGATCAACCGGACACTTTGAGAAAAATATATGTTTCATTTGAGAGTTATTGGAATTCCGACGATTTTGAAACATATACGGAAGATAGCCATAATCGTCTGGAAGAAGCACTTAGAAGTGAAAAACACCCAACAAGCAACCCTACCTTTTTGTTTGATGTAAGGCCTTACCCGTATCAGCAGATGATCCTTGATCAGTTACGGGCAGAAAGAGAAATCAGGGGATATTATCGTAATCTGATAGTCGCTGCAACAGGTACAGGAAAAACAGTTATTGCTGCATTAGATTATCGTGGCTGGAGAAAAGCACATCCGAAGGAAAATAGCAGGTTACTTTTCATTGCACATCGGGAAGAGATTCTTAAACAAAGTTTGGTAACCTTCCAAGGCGTTTTGAAAGATCCGAACTTCGGAGAGCTCTGGGTGGGAAACAACAAACCCAGCAATCTGGATAATCTGTTTGTTTCGGTGCAAACAATGAATTCACAGGAGCTTTGGAAACGGCTTCCTGTGGACTATTATCAATACATTGTCGTAGATGAAACACATCATGCTGCTGCTGATTCTTATGCAGAAGCCTTGGAAACTTTTAAGCCAAAGGTTCTGCTTGGCCTAACAGCTACTCCCGAACGTATGGACGGGAAAAGCATCCTTCAGTTTTTTGATAATCGGATTGCAGCAGAAATCAGACTTCCGGAAGCAATTGACAGGAAGCTGCTTTGCCCATTTCAATACTTCGGTGTAGCTGATACAATTGATTTGCAGGACCTTAAATGGGCGAGAGGCGGATATGACAAGACAGAATTAAACAACATTTACACCCTTTCAGGAAAGATTTCACAGCAACGCGCAGAGCATGTGATGCAAAATCTGATTCGATATACAACAGATATAGATGATGTAAAGGCTTTGGGTTTTTGCGTGTCTATCGAACATGCACATTTCATGGCAGATTGGTTTAATGAACATGGGGTTGCAGCTACAGCATTAGATAGTCATTCTTCAGATGAGGAACGAAACTCAACAAAGAAACGTCTTGTCGATGGAGAAATCAAGATCGTTTTTGTTGTGGATTTGTACAATGAAGGTGTTGATATCCCAGAAGTAAATACAGTTCTGTTTCTAAGACCTACGGAATCTCTGACGATTTTCTTGCAGCAGCTCGGTCGTGGTCTTCGCTTATGTGAAGGTAAGGATTGTCTGACGGTATTGGATTTCATAGGTGCTGCAAATAAACGATATAATTTTATCGATAAATTTGCTTCAATTCTGGATGATGATCGACACAGTGTCAGGGAAGAAATAGAGAAAGGATTCCCGGGGACCCCAAAGGGTTGTTATATCCAGCTGGAAAAGAAAGCAGCAAGTATTATTCTAGACAATATAAAGCAAAACTTTGGCCAGCGGGAAGAAATGATTTATCGCCTAAGAACATTTAAGGAGGATAGCGGGAAAGATCCCACATTCAGAAATTTTCTGGATTGGTATCATTTAACTCCGGGAGACATATATAGCAAAAAAATAACCTTTTCGAGAATGTGTGAAAAGGCAGAATTAATAGATCGTTTTAATGAACCGATAGAAGAAAAACTAAATAATACGATGTATCGTTTGGCAGCATTTAACTCAAGACGATGGATTGAATTCTTATTGGCTATTCTTCCGAATCTGGACAATACAAAATTTGATGAGATTCCTCATCTGGAACAGCAAATGCTCCGTATGTTTTATATTACCATTTGGGATGAATATCCTGAAAACTTAGATAGTGACGATACTCTACAAAATCTTTATTCACTTTCAGACAGCCCGATTCTTCTTGAGGAAATCCAGGAAATGCTTCGGTATCAATATGATCATATTGATTTTATTGATTCAACCACGGAACTGGGGTATGACTGCCCGCTGGATGTGCATTGTTCATATACTCAGCGTCAACTACTTGCTGCATTGGATTATAAAAACTTCAGTTCAATGCGGCAGGGTGTTCTGTACTTGAAGGATAAAAAAACAGATATTTTCCTGATCACACTAAACAAAAGCGATAAAGATTTTTCGGAATCGACAATGTATGATGATTATGCACTTAATCAAAGGGAGTTTCATTGGCAAAGCCAATCAACGACAACGCCTGAATCACCTACTGGACAAAGATATATTCATCATGCCGAATCGGGAAATAAGGTTTTGCTTTTCGTGCGCGAGTTTAAAAAAGACAAGCTGGGGACGTCGCCTTATACATATCTTGGGCCGGCAACTTATGTAAGTCATATGGGAAGTAGGCCGATGAGCATCATATGGAAACTTGAAAAGGAGATACCGGCTAAGTATCTGAGAAAAGTACAACAGGTTATGGGCTAAATGTGAAGCCCAAGCTTAATCCTGCATCCTCTTCCTGCCACAGTTCCGGGTCAGCTTTAACCCTGCTCCCGGGCTATTTTTGAAAAAAGGAACAAAACGGAACGGAATGTGGCAAAGAAGTACGGTCTGCTATCTTGCGCGGGCAAATCCGGGTGTGGTATGATACAGTCACCAAAGTTGGGAGAGGGATCTCAGGAAATGAGGTCCTTTTTTCATACCCTTTTTGACGGAAGAAAGGAGCAAAAAGATGAAAGACATGTCCTGGTTCAAATTCAGATGGTCCTGGGTCGCGCTGTTTCACAAAATGAACAAGAAGGAATCGAATCTGCTGCTGGACTGCATTGACGCTTACCTGTCGGAAACGGAGGTGCCGGAGCTCCCGGAGAAGCTGGAGCTTGCCTGGCTGCTGATCGAACAGGATCTGGCAGAAGACCTGGGCCGGGTGAAAAATGCCCGGGAGGCGCACAGGGAGGCCGGCAAAAAGGGCGGAAGGCCCAGGAAAACAAGCGAAACCACGGAAGAATCCCCCTTATCCGCTTCAGAAAGCAAAAGAAGCAGAATAAGAATAAGAGAAGAAAAAGAAGAAGAACAAGAA
>JAFWQA010000051.1 GCA_017509255.1 Clostridia bacterium
CACGGCGGAGTATCCGCCCTCCACGGTCGCGATATAATCGCCGTTGTAATACACGGTGAGGATGCGGTTTCCCGCGGCGTCGTATTCATGGGTCGCGCGGTTGTAGCCGTCCGGCAGCATGGCGAGGAAGTCCTCGGTATCATACCAGGCCTCCTCGGTGCAGTCGCCGTACTCATCCCGCTGATACTGCACGGAGCTGTAGCCGCCGCTCTGGAGGATCGGTTCCCCGTCCGCGCCGCAGTACCGGATGCCCAGCAGGTATCCGTGGATATCCCACGTCTGCTCGAGCTTGGCGTAGCCAACCGCCTGCACCAGCAGGCTGCCCTTCCCGTCCGAGAAGGTCTCACTCGTCAGATTGCCGCGAAGATCATATTTGCACTCGCGCAGCGCGTAGCCCTTGGTGGATACGGTCGGTTCGCCGTCCGTGCCGAAGTATTCCTCGGTCAGCACATTCCCCAGATGGTTATAGGTATACCGCACCTCCGCGTAATCTCCGCGGAGCATATACGGCATGCCGTTTTCGTCAAAATTCTTTTCGCTCAGCAGCCGGTTTTCCTCGTCGTATTCCCGGATCACCTCTGCCGCGCCGGCCAGCACGTCCGTAATGGCGCCGTCCTTGTCGTAATAGACCTCGCGTGTCAGGTTCCCGTTCAGGTCAAACTCGCGGAGGAAGGAAGCATAACCGTCCAGGTTGTCAACGGGAAGGCCGTCCTCCCCGTAGTAGGCTTCCGACAGCTGGTGGCCATCTCCGTCCCAGGTACGGGAGACCCGGTGGTAGCCCTCGGCATTCTCCATTGGCTTCAGGTCAGCGCCGAAGTAGGCTGCTTCCGTCTGATTGCCGAGATAGTCGTATTCCGTTTCCACGCGGGCGTATCCGACGGCAGCCTTCACCGGCTTGCGGTCTGCGTCCAGATACATCGTCGCCGTCTGATTGCCGTTAGCGTCGTACTCCCGGACCAGGACGGCGTAGCGGTTCCGGTTGACGATCAGGTTCCCGTCGGGATCATAGCTGGCTTCCTCCAGGATATGCCCGGCGGCGTCGCATTTATGCTCCAGGCGGGCATAGCCCACGGATGGAGGCGCCACAGGCTTGCCGTCCGCGTCAAAATAGGCTGCGGAAAGCAGATTCCCGGCTCTATCGTACTGCTGCGTATAGGTGGAATAGCCCCGGGATGTCTGAATAGGCTTGCCGTCCGTACCGAGCCACGTCTCCTTGCTCCTGAGCCCGGTCACGGGATCGTATTCCATTCTCCGGGCCGCGTAGCCGCTGTCGTTCAGGATAGGCTGCAGCTCCTTGTTGAAATACGCCTCATACACCATGTGGTGATTCACGTCGTATTCGCGAACGGTCCGGGCTCTTCCGTTTACCAGGATCGGGTTCCCCTCAGCATTGTAATAGGTGATCTCTGTGACGTTGCCGGCCTTGTCATAGCCGTATTCCACGGATACATATCCGGCAGCCTGGGTCAGCGGCGTTCCGTCCGCGGCAAAATACTTCTCTCCGGTGCGGTGCCCGGCATGGTCATAGCTGTACACACGGGCGGCATACTGCCCGCCCACGACGACCGGTTTTCCGTCCGTTCCAAGCGTGGTTTCCCAAAGCAGGTTTCGCTGATCGTTGTACTCATGTACCTGTGCAGCATAGCCTCTGTAAACCGATGCCGGCGCGTTCTCCGCGTCATAATAATACACAGCCGTCTGTTGAATATTTCGGTTGTAATGATAAACAGCTTTGTGGACGCCCAGGGACAGCGAAACATCCGGCTTCCCCTCTGCATCGAAAAAGGATTCTTCCAGCAGGAGTGTCCCGTGCGGACCCCCGTTTTTCATGGACCGGGCATAGTATCCGTCCGCGGCTTCACAGGGATTTCCATCCTTGTCAAAGTATGCTTCATGGATCGCAGGCTCATTTCTTTTCGTACCGGCATATTCATAGCAGACAAATGAAAGCTGTTTTTCTTCATTTCGAGTCGGCTTCCATTCATCATCCATATAAGTGGTCCGGATGACTTGCCCGTATTCATTGAAATCATTGATCAGGCCCGCATAACCGGCTTTCACCTCAATGAGCTTCAGATCCGTACCGAAGCATTTTTCCTGTCTGACTGAATCATCATACAGGACCCACTGCTCATTCCCATCCAGATTTTTTGTTACACCTTTGTTGTAAAGCCACTCGATCCTGGCGTGGCCATCCAGACACATCGTGTACTTGTCCACCGGATCGTAATAAGTTATACGTTTGTCGTAATCCGGACCGTTATACTCATATTCGATCATGGAACAACCGTACGTGGTTACAGTGCGCTGATCATCCGCCCCGAAATACCGCTCAAAATGGACCGTATCGCTGCTTCCGTAGTATTCAAAGGTGACCCGGGCATATCCGTCCAGCACCTTGATCAACTGCTCATCCGCTCCGAAATAAGCAGTCTCGGTCAGGCGGTCCAGTTCGTCATAGGTATGCGTGACTGTGGCGTAACCCTTGTCCGCCCTGATCCGTTCCCCGTCAGTCCCGTAGTAATCCGTCCGGATCAGGTTGGCCCGCTCGTCATACTCATTCACCTGGCGATGCCAGCGGCCTGCGCCCAGCACCTTGCTCCCGTCCGAGGCAAAGATCTCCCGGGACAGCAGAAGCAGTTCATAACGGGTGCTGCTCAAGCCATACTGCGCCGGTTCGGCGACCATCATATCCATGGCCAGGTTTTCGATCGGCACCTTTTCGATCAGATAAAGGTTTGACGTATAAACAGAAACAATGACCGCTCCGCCCTCATCGCCTGTCAGCAGTGTTCCGGTTTCATCCCGGTAGCTTCTGGTCATCTTTATGGTGCCCACATCAATCTCAATATCGTTGATGATCTGCGCATAGCCGCCGGCAGGGCGGGTCAGCTTTCCGGCAGCGTCAAAGTATTCGGTAGAACGAAGTATACCGTTGTCCCAGTTATCACGGCGGTAACTGTAGCTGCCGGGAATATCCGCCCGGCTCCCGTCGGGAGCGTAGCGGTCCTCCGTCAGCACATAGGAATCGTTATTCAGATCTGTATAATACGTATACTCAGATCTGGCATAACCGGAATCCGAGGCAACAGCTTCTCCGTTCAGGCCGAAATAGGCTTCAGTGAGCAGATTGCTGTGTTCATCCCAAGTGTATTCCGCGCGGTAAAAGCCGCGGGCATTCAGCGCCGGTGCGCCGTTCAGGTCATGCGCCGTTTCGCTGATGAGATTTCCCGCGTCATCCCAGGCGCAGTCCGTTTCCGTGAGCACAGGCATGGATAGGGTGTACGCCTGTGCTGCCGCCATGGCAGCCGCCCCCGTCAGAAGAAGCAGAAGCAGGATCGCTGCGAGCTTCTTAAACCAATTCACTGGATTCACCGTCCTTATTTTTTCTCCGTTCTTCCGTTCGTTTCTTCCGCCTTGTTCCGGTTGTCATACGCGTGATAGTAATTCTTGTAATACTTCCGCTTGCTGTAATAGTAGCCCCGTTCCAGCGTTTCCCCGTAGAACACAAAGCCCAGGACGTCCATATCCGTCATTTCCGCGGCGATCAGCGCCTTGCGGATCTCCCGGTGGTCGGAGAAGCCCTGCCGGGTCACAAAGATGCAGCCGGCTGCCGCGGTGGACAGCACCAGGGGATCGGACACAACGTTGACCGGCGGTGCGTCCGCCACGACCAGGTCAAAGCTCTGCCCCGCCTCCTCCAGCAGCTTTGCCATGGCGGGTGAGCTCAGCAGCTCCGCCGGGTTGGGCGGGAACTGGCCGGCGGGAAGGAGCTTCAGCTCCTCCCAGTCAGTATCGACCAGGCAGTCCCGCCAGTCAGCTGTGCCGATGACCGCCTCCGAGACGCCCTGGCTCCTGCGGCTGTAGTTGAAGATCTTCCGCTGGGAAGCGCGGCGGAGGTCGCAGTCGATCAGCAGCACACTTTTGCCGCTCATGGCGCAGGAAATGGCCAGATTGGAGGCAACGGTCGATTTGCCCTCGCCGGGCAGGGCGCTGGTGACCACCACCACGTTGTTTTTCTTGCCCGAAAGCGTGAAGAGAAGGTTCATCCGCAGCTTCGCGTAGCCCTCGATGACCTCCATGGGGCTTTTCTCGTTCAGCAGGAAAGCGGTCGGATCCTTGTTCTCCTTCTTTTCCCGCAGGATAGATGCCAGCACCGGCGGCGTAAAATTATCCTCCAGCTCTTTGCTGTCGTTCACCTTCCGGTTCAGCAGGAAGCACAGCACCAGGATGCCGCCCGCCAGAACAGCCAGCGCCAGGGCGCCCAGAATGCCCTTACGAATCGGATTGCGGTCGTCCGGAAAAACAGGGACTCCGGCATAGTCGATGATCTCGATGCTGCCGGCACTGACCACGCGGATGATCTCCGCCGGCGCGGCGTCCAGAACGGCGTTGCAGATATCCGCGGACAGCTTCGCGTTGTCCGTTGTGCAGGAAACGGCCAGCACGCCCGTTTCAGCCACGGAGCTCATGCTGATCGTTCTGGAAATATAGCCGGATGTGATGCCCGGATATGCGGCGGAAAGCCGTTCTGCCACGGCATCCAGCACCTTGTGGCTGTTGACCACGACCTTGTAGGTGTCCACCAGGCGGACCGCGGAATCCAGGTCGCTCGCGTTGGCGTACTGATAGTTGACGGCGTTGGGGTTCGCGTTGTAAACGTACATCGTGCCGGACGTCGTATAGGTATCATTCTGGCAGAAGGACGTATAATAATACATGGCGCCGAACCCGATGATCGCGCAGATGATGAGGATCCAGGAACGTTTGAGGATGTAGATCAGGAGCTTCAGCAGGTCGATTCTCATGCCCTTTTCTTTCATGATTTCAACTCCCCGTTTTTTATGAGCATCCGTGTTTCCCTTCCGCATGGTGCGGCGGTATTTTTCTCTCTGTAAAACCAAGTCTGGAACAGCCTCGGTCCAAAAATAAACAATACTTTAACAAGTACCTATTATATGCGAAAAACCGCAAAAAAACAATTGCTTGCTCTATATAATCTTAAAAAACATGTAAAAAACAAGATTGTTTATTTCTTTTTGTTAATAAATTTGAGTGTTTTGTAACATTTTATTGTTATGATTCTGTAACGTTTTCGCGTGAATGTGCAGGAAAATGCGTGAGCGTCCGCGTTTTTCCTGACTTTTCCCGCTGTTCGAACGGAATTCTAAAAAATTTATAAAAAACGATTGACTTTATTTGTGGACAAAGTATATGATAATTGCTGGATTTTATTCCTTTAGCTTTTGTTTTTTGTCGTTTTAAACGACATTTTGTGAGGAGGATCGTGTCGATGAAAAAGCTTTCCCCGCCGCTTCTGGCGGAAACCGTTGTCCGGCTGAGAAAAGAGAAGAAGATCACCCAGGCGCAGCTGGCGGATCAGGCGGGTATGAGCCGCTCCGTGCTGAGCCGTCTGGAGCAGCAGGACTATATGCCCTCCGTGGAACAGCTGGAGAAGCTGGGGGAGCTGCTGGGCTTTGAGCCTGCCTCCCTGTTCGTGCCGGAACCCGTGCCGGTCGTGACGGACAGGGCTTACCGGATCGTCGTGGCGGGCACGGGCTATGTGGGCCTTTCCCTGGCCGTGCTGCTGGCGCAGCATAACCGGGTGACCGCTGTGGACATCGTGCCGGAAAAGGTGGACATGCTGAACCGGTATGAGTCCCCGATCCAGGATGAGTATATCGAAAAATACCTGGCGGAAGCCAAGGCCGGAAAGCGGGAGCTGCGCCTTTCCGCCACTCTGGACGGCGCGGCCGCCTACCGGGACGCGGATTACGTGATCGTCGCCGCGCCGACCAACTATGACCCGAAGACCAACTACTTTGACTGCTCCGCCGTGGAGAGCGTGATCCGGCTGGTGCTGGATGCCTCCGCCGGCCGGACGGAAAAGCCCGTCATCGTCATTAAATCCACGGTGCCCGTCGGCTATACGGAGCACGCGCGGAAGCTGTTCGCGGCGGAAAACATCATTTTCAGCCCGGAATTCCTGCGGGAATCCAAAGCCCTGTACGACAACCTCTACCCCAGCCGGATCATCGTCGGCTGCGATGAGAAGACGGAGGCCGCCGCCCGGACCTTCGCGCTGCTGCTGCAGCAGGGCGCGGTCAAAAATCCGGTCGACACCCTGTTCATGGGCTGCACCGAGGCCGAAGCGACCAAGCTCTTCGTGAACACCTACCTGGCCCTGCGGGTCTCCTATTTCAACGAGCTGGATACCTATGCCGAGGTGAAAGGCCTGAAGACCGCCCCGATCATCAAGGGCGTATGCCTGGATCCCCGCGTGGGCGACTATTACAACAATCCCTCCTTCGGCTACGGCGGCTACTGCCTGCCGAAGGATACCAAGCAGCTGCTGGCGAATTATCAGGACGTGCCGGAAAACCTGATCGAAGCCATCGTGCAGTCCAACCGCACCCGCAAGGACTTCATCGCGGACCGCGTGCTGGAGATTGCCGGAAGCTACACCGCCTCCGCCAGCTACAGCGCTGCGCAGGAAAACCGGCAGCATAAGGTCACCGTCGGCGTCTACCGCCTGACCATGAAGAGCAACAGCGACAACTTCCGCCAGAGCTCCATCCAGGGCGTGATGAAGCGCATCAAGGCCAAGGGCGCCGCCGTGGTCATCTATGAGCCCACGCTGGAGAACGGCTCCACCTTCTTCGGCAGCAAGGTGGTCAACGACCTGAAGAAGTTCAAAAAGATGTGCGGCTGCATCATCGCCAACCGCTACGATCCCGTGCTGGACGATGTGGAGGAAAAGGTGTACACCCGCGACCTGTTCCGGAGGGACTGAGCATGCGCTGTGAAGAGGTTTTCTTTGATACCTACGGCAGAAGCCCGGACGGGCTGTCCTTCTGCCCGTACAGGATCTGCACGCTGGGCGCCCATATCGACCACCAGTACGGCAAGATCAACGGCTTTGCCATCGACCGGGGCATCCACATGGCCTGGGGGAAAAAGACCAACGGCGTGATCGAGCTTCTTTCCCTGAACTTTCCCAAGCGCGCTCAGTTCCACATCCGGGAGATCCCGGAGGAAAAAACGGGCGACTGGGCGGACCATCTGCGCGGCGCGGCCAGGATGCTGGCGGAAAAGCACCCGCTGAACTACGGGCTCTGCGGCATCATCGAGGGCACGCTGCCCATTGGCGGCCTCTCCTCCTCCGCCTCCGTGATCATCTGCTTCCTGCAGGCGCTGTGCCTGGTCAACGGCATCCGGCTGGAGGACACGGAGCTGATCATGACGGCCAAGAAGGCCGAGAACGAATACGTCGGCGTCAACTGCGGCAAGCTGGATCAGAGCTGCGAGGTGCTCTCCGAAAAGGACCACCTGCTGTATCTGGACTGCCGGGACGACAGCTATCAGCTGATCCCGGTCTCCCCCGCCATGAAGCCTTACTCCTTCGCCGTTTTCTTTTCCGGCCTGGAGCGTTCCCTGGCCAACAGCAAATACAATCTGCGCCAGGACGAATGCAAGGCGGCCGCCTTCTCCCTGCTGGCCTATGCCGGGCTGGACTACGGCAAATTCGCCGATACCCGCCTGCGGGACGTGCCGGTGAGCATTTACCGGGAATACCGGGACCGGCTTCCGGTCCCCTTCCGCAGGCGCGCGGACCATTACTATTCCGAATACGAGCGGGCGGAAGCCGGCGCGGAAGCCTGGCGGCAGGGCGACCTGGAACGCTACGGGGAGCTGGTGTTCGCCAGCGGCAGGAGCAGCGTGGAAAACTATGAATGCGGCTGCCCGGAGCTGATCGAGCTGTACCGCATCATGACCGAGACGAAGGGCATTTACGGCGGGCGCTTCTCCGGCGCGGGCTTCAAGGGCTGCTGCATGGCGCTGGTCGACCCGCAGGAGGAGGAATCGGTCCGGGCATCCGTGACCGCGAAATATCTGAAGCGCTTCCCGGAGCTGGAGGGGAAATTCTCCGTCCACTTCTGCCACAGCGCGAACGGGGTGAAGCTATGACCTGCCTGATCCTGGCCGCCGGATACGCGACGCGGCTGTACCCGCTGACCGAAAACTTTCCCAAGCCCCTGCTGGAGATCGGCTCCTCCACCATCCTGGACCGGCTGATCCGGGACCTGGAGGAGAACGCCGGGGTGGATAAATTCACGGTGATCTCCAACCACAAGTTCGCGAAGATCTTTGAGAAATGGGCGGAAGGCCGCCCGGAGATCTCCGTGGCGGACGACGGGACCGAAACCAATGAAACGCGCCTCGGCGCCGTCCGGGACATCCTGTTTGCCGTGGAAAAGCAGGACATCCGGGACGACCTGCTGGTGATGGCCGGGGACAATGTGCTGGATTTCAGCCTGAGCGGCTTTGTTTCCTATGCCGCCGCCTGCGGCACCTCCTGCGTGATGTGTCATGAGGAGAACGATCTGGCAAAGCAGCAGAAGACCGCGATCATCACGGTGGATGAAAACGGGCTGATCACGAGCTATGAGGAAAAGCCGAAAGCGCCCAGGGGCAATCTGGCCGTTCCGCCCTTCTACTTTTACCGGCGGGAGGACGCGGCGCGCATCCCCGAAGCGCTGGCGGACGGCTGCGGCGCGGACGCCCCCGGCTCCTTCGCCGCCTGGCTCAGCCGTCACACCCCCATGCACGCCTGGAGGATGCCCGGCCGCCGCTACGATATCGGCGGCCTGGAATCCTATGAGGAAGCAAAACGCATTTTCGGAAACAGTTAATAAAGGCTTCCCCTTGGTGGGAAAGCTGTCAGCCGAAGGATGACTGATGAGGGGGCAAGCGCTCAGCAACTAAAAAGGATGAGACGAACGAGGTGTATCTATGAAACATTCCATTGATCTGAACGGTAAAACCATTCTGGTGACCGGCTCTCCCGGCTTCATCGGGGCGAACCTTGTCCTCCGCCTGCTCGGGGAGCTGTCCTCCGGCACGGTCATTTCCCTGGACAGCATGAACGACTACTACGATCCGGCGCTGAAGGAATACCGCCTTTCCCTGATCGAAAAGGCGGCTGCCTCCTCCCCCGTGAAGCACGTCTTCATCCGCGGGAACATCGCGGACAAGGCGCTGGTGGACCGGATCTTTGATGAGCACCGTCCCGCCGTGGTGGTCAACCTGGCCGCCCAGGCCGGCGTCCGCTACAGTATCGACCACCCGGACGTGTACATCGAGAGCAACCTGATCGGCTTCTTCAACATTCTGGAGGCCTGCCGGCACTACCCGGTGGAGCACCTGGTCTATGCCAGCTCCAGCTCCGTCTACGGCGGGAACAAAAAGATCCCCTTCTCCGTGGAGGATAAGGTGGACAATCCTGTGTCCCTGTACGCCGCCACCAAAAAGAGCAATGAGCTGCTGGCCCACAGCTATTCCAAGCTGTATTCCATCCCGTCCACAGGCCTGCGCTTCTTTACAGTATACGGTCCCGCGGGACGCCCGGACATGTTCTATTTCTCCGCCACGCAGAAGCTGGCTGCCGGAAAGAAGATCCAGATCTTCAACTACGGCAACTGCAAGCGGGACTTCACCTATGTGGATGATATCGTGGAGGGCGTCCTCCGCGTGATGAAGGGCGCGCCGGAGCAGAAGACCGGGGAGGACGGGCTTCCGCTGCCGCCCTACGCCGTTTACAACATCGGCGGCGGCACGCCGGAAAACCTGCTGGACTACATTTCCACCCTGCAGGAGGAGCTGGTCCGCGCGGGCGTGCTCCCGGCGGATTACGACTTTGAGGCCCACCGCGAGCTGGTCGGCATGCAGCCCGGCGACGTGCCGGTCACCTACGCCGACAGCAGCGCCCTGGAGCGGGACTACGGCTTCCGGCCGTCCATCGGCATCCGGGAGGGCCTGCGGAAATTCGCGGAGTGGTACAGGGCGTACTATAACGCCTGATCTCCGGAAAAGCGCACAGAAAAACGGGAGACGGTTTTGAACCGTCTCCCGTTCTGTTTTGGACTGTGTTACTGCAGGAATCCGCGGATGATCATCTCCTCCGCCTCCTGCTCGGAAAGGCCCATGGTCATCAGCTTGTTCAGCTGGTCACCGGCGATCTTGCCGATGGCCGCCTCATGGATCAGCTCCGCGTCCACGTTGGTGGCCTTCAGCTGGGGCGTGGCGACGATGACGCCGTGGTCCATGATGATGGAGTCGCATTCCGCGTGCCCGTGGCAGGCAGCGTTGCCGTCGATGCCGATCATGACCTCCTGCACGCTGTTTCCCTTGGCCACGCCGCGGCTGATCAGGTCAGTGGTGCCGCCGTTCCCGTTCATGGCCACGGTCATTTCCGCTTTCGCGTGCTGGTCCCCGTCCGTGAGGATCTTGTCATGGATCGTCAGGGCGGAATTCTCCTTCAGCGTCGCCCGGGTGACGCGGTAGGTATCGTTGATGCCGCCGATCTGGGAGGTCTCCATGTCCATGGAGGCGCCCTCCTCCAGCTCCACCACGGTGGTCGGGTTCATCAGGCGCTTGCCGCTGCCCGTGCCCTCGCCGTAATGCTTCTCGATATAGCGCACATGGCTGCCCTTTTTGACAAAGAAGCTGTGGATGCCGTCGTGGCGGGAGTCCTCGCCGCCGCAGTTGCTGATGCCGCAGCCGGCGACGATGGTCACGTCGCAGTCCTCGCCGATGTAAAAGTCGTTGTAGACGCTTTCCTTGAGGCCGCTTTCGCTGATGATGACCGGGATATGCACGCTCTGGTGCTTTGTGCCGGGCTTTACGATGATGTCGATGCCGGGCTTGTCCGTCTTGGTGACGATGTCGATGTCCGCCGTGGTGTTCCGCGCGGCGCTTTTTCCGTTGCTGCGGATGTTATACGCGCCGACGGGCAGAGCGTCCAGCTCGGCGACCTCCTTCAGCAGCTTTTTCTGGATCTCATCCATTGAAGCTCACCTGCCCTTCCGTTCCGAGGAGCGGCTTCTGTTCCACGCCTGCCCGGCAGACCACGGGCTTCGCGTCCAGCGCCAGGTCCTTCATGACCTTTCTGCCCTCGGCATATTCCTCCACGATCCCGTTGCGCAGGAAGATGATCTTGTCCGCAATGCTCAGGATCCTCTCCTGATGGCTGATGATGACGATATTGCCCTTGTGGTCCTCATGCAGCTTTTCAAACACGCGGATCAGGCTCTGGAAGCTCCACAGGTCGATGCCGGCCTCCGGCTCGTCAAACAGCGTGAGCTTGGTGCCGCGGGCGGCGGCCAGCGCGATCTCGATGCGCTTCATCTCGCCGCCGGAGAGCGTGTCGTTCAGCTCGCGGTCGATATAGTCCCGCGCGCACAGGCCGGCCTCGCTGAGCACGTCGCAGGCGTGCAGGAACTGCTCCCGCGTGCTCTTGCCCTTGCCGCCGGTCA
>JAFWQA010000019.1 GCA_017509255.1 Clostridia bacterium
GAGCTTCTTCCACGACTTCAGGCTCCGTCGCGGGAGCTTCTTCCACGACTTCAGGCTCCGTCGCGGGAGCTTCTTCCACGACTTCAGGCTCAGCCGCGGGAGCTTCTTCCACGACTTCAGGCTCCGCCGCGGGTTCTTCTTCCACGACTTCAGGCTCTGTCGCGGGAACTTCTTCCACGACTTCAGGCTCCGTCGCGGGAGCTTCTTCCACGACTTCAGGCTCAGCCGCGGGAGCTTCTTCCACGACTTCAGGCTCAGCCGCGGGAGCTTCTTCCACGATTTCAGGCTCAGCTGCGGGTTCTTCTTCCGCGGGAGCATTTTCTACGGCTTCAGGTTCTTCCGCGGGAGCTTCCTTTTCTTCTTTTGCTGCTTCCCGTTCTTTTACCCAGGATGCGTATTTTTCATCATCCAGGATCTGAATACGAAGCTTTCCGGATGTTCCGTTCAAAGCCTTCGCGGTGATCAGATAATTTTTTGCTTCCGCATTGAAGGAAAGGATCAGGGGCTTCTCAGCGTTGTCCGATTCAGCACCTTTGACCTTGCTTCCGGTTTCTTCTTCGCAGACCGAAATGCGGACAGCCAAGCTGCCTTCCGCGATCAGGGTTACATGCGTGCTTGACTTGACAGCCAGACGGAAGGTTTTTTCCGCGTTTTTCAGAGTCGGTGAATAGGAACCGCCAACGCTCTTGGTAGGATAATCCTCTTTCACTTCTTCTGAAGAATTTGCCGCGGCTTCCGCAGCCGGAGCTTCGACCGCATCGGCAGGCTCATCCGCATAAACGGCCAGACCGCTCAGCAGAAGCGCGAACGCGCACAAAACGGACAGCAGACACTTCAAAGTCTTTTTCATTAAACTGCCACCTCCACAGAGATTATAAGAACTCAGGAATACCAATATTATTCCAGTTTTCCCGTTGGTAGAGTCTCTCTGATACATCATACACCATAGAATATAAGAAATCAACCATTTTTTGTCGGACAAAAGCAGGCAAATGAACGTGCGCAAGGGGGCAGGCCGATTTGTATTGACGGGGACGGGCAAATTATATAAAATATGGATATAATGCTGATCCTGCCGGACGGACGGATCAGCGGCGGAAACAAGGGAAAAACGGCGAAAAGCCGACATAAGGAGATATTGTATGTCAAAGAAAATCCGGAAAGCAATTCTGGTTTTCCTGGCGGCGGTTTTGTGCTGCTTTACTGCGGCAAGCGCGGGAACGGTGACCTTACCTGCTGCGGTTACGGCTGTACCGGCGGAAGCGTTCTATGGAGATACCTCTCTGGAGAAGGTCGTGATCCCGGCAAAGGTGACAAGCATCGGCAGCAAGGCCTTTGCGAACAGCTCCGTAGAGGTGGTGGAGTTCCTGGGGTCAGGCAGCGTCAAAATCACGGGCGACGCGTTTGACGGATCGGGTCTTGCCGCCGTGTTTGCGCCGGAAGGTTCCCCTGCCTATAAGTGGGCAGTCGCGCAGGGCTACAGCGTCAATCCGAAAACGGTATACCGGGCGCTGGTGATCGGCGAGAAGAATTTCAGCGGCGGAGAAGTGACCATGCGGAACGTGGGTGACGCAAACCACATCGCCGCGATGCTCGGGCGGGTCTACGGGCCGGAAGGAACCAGATACAAGGTGACAAAAAAGATCAACGTTGGATGTGGTGCTCTGAAAGACCTGCTTCAGAGTACATTCAAAGACACGACAGATACGGACGTTTCCCTCTTCTTCATTGCCACGCACGGGGACAGCTACGGCGATGGGGATCTGTGTATGCCGGAATACGATTCCGGCAACGGTGTCTGGTACAATGGCTGGATGTCGTTTTCTTCACTGGCTCAGCTGCTCAACACCTATGTCAGGGGCAAGGTGATCGTTATCCTGGAGTCCTGCGGCGCGGGCTCAGCGATCTATCAGGAAGGGGTTGCGGAGAACAGCCTGAAGGGGATAAAAGCCAATGCCGCGGAGGAGGAAAGCTTTGATCCTTCGGCTTTTGTGCAGGAGGCGGTCGCGGCCTTCTCGGCCGCGGATCCGGGGATCGCGGTTCAGCCCCTGCCGGAGGACAACGAGCCGTTCGTTTCCCAGGCCAAAACCGGCGAACTTCGGACCAGCAAGTTTTACGTGCTGGCGGCGGCCAGGCATCATGAGCTGAGCTGGGGCGTGGAATATGGAGATGATACGGACGGCACAAAATCCTACAACGTCTTTACCGACTGGCTGATCGATGGTGTCGGCAGCAGCGGCAATTCTCCGGCGGACAACAATCCGAAGGACGGAACGGTGAGCCTGAGGGAGCTGTTCAGCTACATCAAGTCTGTCGGGGATGAGGATCTTATGGGACATGACAGCGCGGGCAATCCGCTTTATCAGCATGTGCAGGTCTATCCCAAGAACAGCACCTATCCCCTGTTCCTGCACAAATAAATATCGAAGGGCGCGTGAAAGGCAGCCGGGATCCCGGCTGCCTTTTCATATGCGCCGCGTTTAACGGAAAGCCTGTCAGTTCCTGGTAAACAGGGCCGCGGTCTCTATCCCGGAGGTCCAGCAGAACATGTCCACCGGCTGTACCTTCCGGACGAGGTAACCTTTTTCCTTCAGCAGAGCGGCGTCCCGGGCCAGCGTGGCCGGGTTGCAGGAGACGTAGACCAGACGGTCGGGGCACGCGTCGGCGATTGCGTCGATCACGGCGGCTTCGAGCCCCTTGCGCGGCGGATCGACCACGATCACGTCCGGACGCATGCCGCCGCGTACCATATCCGGCAGCAGCTCTTCCGCCTTGCCGGCGTGGAATTCCGCGTTGGAGATCCCGTTCCGGAGGGCGTTTTTCCTCGCGTTTTCGACGGCGGAGGGAACGATCTCGATCCCGACGGCATGCGCGCAGCGCTGCGCCATCATCAGGGTGATGGTGCCGGCGCCGCAGTAGACATCGCAGAGGCGGTCGGTCTCCTTCAGATCCGCGAAAGCAAGGGCGGTCCCGTAAAGCTTTTCCGTCTGGACCGGATTGACCTGGAAGAAGGACGCGGGGGACAGCTCAAAGAGAAGGCCGCAGAGCTCGTCCTGAAGGGTCTCTTTTCCGTATATAAGATGGAAGCGGCCGGAAAGGATCACGTTTGTCCTTTCCCGGTTTTCGTTCAGATAAAGGCTGACGACGTTCAGGGGCTGAAGCGCCTGCTTCAGCTCTGCCGTATGCGGCAGGGAAGAGGCGTTGACGGCGGCCGTGACCATAGCCTCCCCTTTCCGGTTGACGCGGACGACCAGATGGCGCACCGTTCCCCGGTGCTCCTCCTCCCGGTAGGGCTCGATGCGGAAGCGCTTCATCCAGTCGGAGAAGGCTGCCGCGATTTTCCCGGCGGGAGGCATGGCGTTCGGGCAGGCAGCTGCCGGGACGATGCTGTGGCTGCGCGGGGCATAAAAGCCGAATACCGGATCTTCTGCCGTGCCCCCGACGGGCAGGGCGGTTTTGTTCCGGTAGGCGAAGGGGGCTTCCATTCCGAGGGGAAGCGGGATCTCCGCATGGATCCCTCCGATCCTCTCAAAGCAGTCCTGCACCTGCCGGCGCTTGGCTTCCAGAGTCGCTTCGTAGGTCATATGCCGGCAGCTGCAGCCGCCGCACCGCGGATAGGCGGGACAGTCCGGCTCTCTCCGGTCGGAGGACGGCGCGGCGGGCGGAGACTCCATCCGCCCGAAGGCGAAGCGTTTTTCCGCTTTGACGATGCGGACGGACGCCTGTTCACCGGGAAGCAGGCCGGGGACGAAGACGGCCATGCCGTCCTGGCGGCAGACGCCCTCCATATCGGCACCCAGATTTTCCGCTCTCAGGGAAAAGACGTCGTTTTTCTTCATGCAAAGCACCCCGGAACCGTTTTATTTCGCGGATATTGTATCAGTTTGGAGAAAAATTGTCCACAAAATGTAGCGAGTAGCGCAGAGGGTCTTCACCAAGATATTGAACAGCCCCGGATACGTTGAAAATACTCTGATTTTCCCTGAAAAATTTCTTTGAAAAAGTGCTTGACAAGGGGGAAGAAAGTTGGTATTCTAACAAAGCTCGCTCGCGGGGAGCCGGAGACGGGGACCTGGGGGAGAGCAAGCCGAACCTTGAAAACGATACAGAAGAGAGAAACGCGCAATAGGAAAGAGACAGCGAAGATTCCAAAGAGTTTGACACGAAAGTGTTAAAGGATTAAACGGAAGAGTTTGATCTTGGCTCAGGACGAACGCTGGCGGCGTGCCTAACACATGCAAGTCGAGCGGAGACATA
>JAFWQA010000052.1 GCA_017509255.1 Clostridia bacterium
CCCGATCTTGGTTGAGCGGCCCCACATGAGCACATTTTCCAGACTGGAGCATCCTTCAAATGCATAATCTCCAATATACTCCGTTCCGCTGGAAATGCTGATCTCTTCAAGACTGGTGCATTTCCTGAAGGCGGAGTTCCCGATGTTGGTATCACCCCACAGGATAACCGTGTCCAGATCGGAGCATCCCTCAAAGGCAGATTCCTCGATTACTTTGCAGCTGCTGGGAATGTTTACATCATCCAGGCTGCTGCAGTTCTTGAAGGCGCATTTTCCGATGCTGGTGATATCGCCCCAGATGATAACCGTGCTCATACTGGTACAGTTTTCAAAGGCCGACTCAGCAATATACTTCACGCTGCTCGGCAGGCTGATGTCGGTCAGCTTGGTGCAGTTCTTGAATGTGTTCTTCTCAATGCTGGTCGGGTCCCCCCACAGGATGACGGTCTTCAGGTTTGTGCAGCCTTCAAAGGCAGATTCTCCGATAAAAGTGGTTTCTCCGGGAATGCTGATGTCCTTGAGACCGGTACACCCCTTAAACGCATTTGCTCCAATATAGGTCAGGTCGGCCCAGTTTAGAAGGCTCTTCAGCGATGTGCAGTTCTCAAACGCACCATCAGCGATTCTCGTCACCTTTCGACCATTAATCTCCGAAGGGATGGTGATGGAGTTCTGAGCTTTTGTATATCCGCAGATTTCAACATTTCCATCACTCATCAGCCGGTATTTGACATCCCGGTCGCTCAGCACAGTGCCGTCCGCGACAACCGGAGCGGCGGTAGGCTCCGCTGCAGTAGTTGTTTCGGTTGTCGCGCCTGTTTCTTCAGTTTCCTCAGATGAAGCGGTTGTGTCCGGATAAACAAGATCGAGTTTATGGACATAAAGCGTGATGCTTTGGAAGGTTTGGCTGTCAATCAGGTTGGAGTATTCATTTCCCTTGCTGTCCTTCCGGAAAACAAGCTTCATCTCTGAGTTCGGGGCAACATCTTGCGCTGTGACCACATACTGTTTCAGAATGTCCATGTTCTCTGGATCAAGGTATGCGCCGTCGTCGGCCACAAAGTTGAATTTGATATTTCCCGCACCATACTCATCCCGACGGTCACCGCTGAGTGAGGTATAGCCGAAAGATGCGACGTTCTTTCCGACATAGTTTCTGATATACGTCGTGTACTTGTCGGGCGACGGATTGATGGGGATCAGCTCAAAGGCAACAGGATCCCCAGCAGTTGTTCCATCGATTCTTCTCACGGTCAGGTCGATCAGACGAACGCTCTGGAAGTCAAGCAGGTTACGGTATTCCTTGCCGCTGCTGTCTTTACGGAAGACGTATTTTATTTCCGTGTTCGGTGCCAGATTCTGCCCGGTAACAATGTATTTCTGAAGCAGTGCTTCATCCTCGATATCTATGAACATGCCATCTTCCGTCACAAAGATGAATTCCAGATAACCAGCACCATATTGTTCCAAACGGTCGCCGCCCAGAGAAGTATAACCGAATCCTGCAGCATTACGGCCCACGTAATCCTGCACGTACCACGTATACTTGTCCGGAGATGCGTTGACAGCCACGGGTACATGTGTTGCCTGACGACTACTGCGTTCAGCGGTTGCAACCCGAATCAGCTCGTCCAATTCGGCATCCGTCAGAGAAGAGTAATCAATTTCGAGTGCCAATGCTGACGTAAAGCAGGTAATGGCTAGCAAGCATGCGAGCAGGACAGCAAACAGTTTCTTCATGGGGACTCCTCCTTCTCAATCGATCTTCATGGTACGCCAGAAACGGACATCCGCAGTTTTGCCACATTCGCTGCAATCAAGGGCGTCATAGAATCCACTGGTCTCCAGCTGCTCATAATCTGCCGGATACACTAACGATCTGACGGTTGATTTCCTCATGCAGTAGGGACAAAGATACGTGTACTCCAGAATGAAAAACAAAACGCAAATGGAAGCATTCTCTCAAGGAAGTTTGTACCTTCTTTTTGAAATGACCCCGGAAGGGACTGAGAGATTTATCGGGAAACTGACGGACAGAGGAAAGGATCATTTCTGTCCCCGGGAAACGATCTGCCAGCCGCTCTCCGCGGTCCGCGCCAGGACCCATTCGTATTCGGTATACTCAGTATCCGGCTCCCAGGCAGAGTCATCCGCGGGCAGGACAGGGGAATGAAAATCGGCCAGGAAAACGGCCGCTTCCGTATACTGATCCTTCACATCCGGTTTTTCCAGCGCGTCGGCGCTCTTTTCGTCTCCGGCATAGCGGAGAGAATGAAGCTCGCAGCCCTCAAAGGACGCAAAGCCGCACTTGATCCGGATGGCTGCTTCCTCCAGCGCTTCCTGTGTGAAGAGCTCTGATGTGCCGTAATCAATGACCGGATCCCCGTCTGTCACGGCACCAAGCCAGACCTCGAAGGTCAGGCCGGGCTGCGCCATGATCTCCTTTGCCTTCTCCGCATCGTCAATGTAGCGGATATGCCAGGGCTCATAGCCGTAACCCGTAATGTATTCCTTGTCCTTCAGATAGCGCAGGATAAAGCCGTAATCCGCCAGCTTCGCGTGGACCGCGTCCCAGACCCCGTAATATTCAGGCTTCGTCATATCCTCGTTATAATAGACATCCGTGAAGGCGCCGTCATCATTTTTCGTTCTGAAATAGAGGTCCAGCGCCAGACCGGTGTGATGCTCGGAATAACCGGGGACTGCCACGGTCTTCAGCGCGTAATCTATGCCGTATTTTTCGGTAAAACGGTCCATGATATCCTGCTGGGCTGAGACACTGCGGCGCGCGGAATCCAGCTCCAGAAAGATCCCGTCATTTTTCTCCAGGTCATCCTTCAGCAGCAGGTAGGCGTCATAGGCTTTCTTTTCCACCTCCACCCCGTCCCCCACGGAATTGGTGACGGTGACCGTCTCCAGCGCGTCTTCCCAGCCCCCGGGCAGGGCATTGAGCTTGTTCACCAGAACAAGGTAGTCAATGCCTCCCTCCGCAAAGGCCGCGGCATAGAACAGCACAAGCGTCAGGACAAGGGACAGGAAGACTGAAGACAGCTTTTTCATGGCTCTCTTTCCTTTCTTTTTCAGTTTTCATACGGCAGAACAGACTGTTCCGGAAAGGAACAGCTGACGATCTGTGCCATAAAGGATAGCGGTTTTCTCTTTGCTGTCCTTATTCTATCACGTTTCCCTTTTTTTTCAAGCTGAATTCAGCCTCCGGGAGAACGGCGGACAACGGATGCTGCCGGATCTTCGATCCGGGGTTTCAGGGTTGGAGTGACACGGTGAAAAAAGAACTGAAAAAAGAGGTCAATCAGAGCAAAAGGAAGAAATAAAAAAATAAGAATCTTTTTTTCTTTCAGAGCATCGGACAATTAAAGGGGAGTTGTAAAAATGGATCCGATAAAACGCGTAAGCTGCTTTGGGCTTGCGCTGCTGCCGGCCTGCGCATGCCTGTATGCCTCAGCGGAGGAGCAAGGGACGTGAAAACGGCGTTTGAGATCTGTTACGAGACGTATGACATTCACGAGCTGCCCCGCTGAACGGGGCAGACTGAACAGCCGGAATGCCGGCAGGGGAGACGCAGAGAACCATTCCCTGTGTTCCCGGAGGAGAGAATATGCAGCATGAAATTCTTGCCCCGCAGCGCCTGCTGAACGAAAAGGGCAATATCGCCGAGCCGGGCTTTGCCAGAAAGCTGTACTGGCAGTATGACCGGAAGGACATTCGCGCGCCGAAATGGCGGATCAAGGAGTGGGACTATTACTATATCGGCTGTCAGGACTACGGCCTGGCCCTGACGATCTCCGACGCGGGCTACGTCAGCAGCCTTTCCGTTTCCCTGCTGGAGTACGGCGATCAGCCGAAGCAGTGGAACGACGGGGCGATGGGCATGCTTCCGCTGGGAAGACTGAAGCTTCCCGCGACAAGTGCAGCGGGAGACATTTCCGTGAAGGTCGGGAAGGCGGATATGACCTTCCTGAACGACGGGAAGCAGCGCGTGCTGAAGGGGACTTTTGACCGTTTCGCCGGCTCCGCGGGCCCGCTGACCTTCCACATCACCCTGTCGCAGATCCCGGAGGAGAGCATGGTGATCGCCACGCCGTTTTCCAAAGACGCGCACTTCTATTACAATCAGAAGATCAACTGCATGGCGGCGGACGGCACGGTGGAATATGACGGGAAGGTTTACCGGTTCGATTCCTCCGAAGGCGCGATGGGCACGCTGGACTGGGGACGCGGCGTATGGACCTATGACAATACCTGGTACTGGGGCAGCGGCCAGATGCTGCTGGACAGCGGGGACCGCTTCGGATTCAATATCGGGTACGGTTTCGGCGATACCTCGGCCGCAAGCGAAAATATGCTTTTCTGGAACGGAAAAGCCCATAAGCTGGAGCAGGTGACCTTCGATATCCCGCGGAAGGACGACGGCACCTATGACTACATGAAGCCGTGGACTTTCTCCGAAAGCAGCGGCCGCTTCGAGATGACGATGCAGCCGGTGATCGACCGGCAAACGCCCGTCAATCTGGGCGTGATCTGCATGATCCCGCACCAGGTGTTCGGAAGGATGAGCGGGAAGGCTGTCCTGGATGACGGCAGGGAAGTCGTTATTCGGGAAAGGACGGTATTCGCGGAGCACGTGCACAACAAATGGTGAAAAACCGCCGGCGCAAACCGGCGGAAGCCCGGAAAGGAGGAACCGGTATGGAAGAGTTTCGTTCCCTGCTGATCAAGGACACGACCCGGGAGGAGCGGATCCGGATCGTCAACAGCGCGCTGGCGGTATGCGGTACGGAATGCGAGTTCTGCAGCGGCTGTGACAACCGCGGCGGTGGGAAAACGGAGACTTACTACCAGCCGTATATCGACGGGGAGAAGGAGCTGCGCGAGCTGAACGGGGAATTCCGCACGGGCACAGTGCTGTAA
Organism: Clostridia bacterium; assembly: GCA_017509255.1. Lineage (GTDB taxonomy): Bacteria > Bacillota > Clostridia > Christensenellales > Aristaeellaceae > Aristaeella. The sequence goes on from JAFWQA010000052.1 coordinate 4,930, forward strand.
GCCTGAGCAGCAGACTCTGCACATAGGAAAAGCCCCTCTGCATGACCGCTGTTTTGCGGCCTGAGACAGAGGGGCTTTCAGCTTTCTTTTTCGGATCATCCTGCCGGCTCAGCGGCGGGAGCGTCAGCTGTTGGGGGAGAAGGTGAAGATGATCTGAGCGATCTCGCCCTTTTCGTTGAACTGCACAGACAGGTTGTCGGGATTGAAGTAAGAGGTTTCCCAGGCGGCCCGGAAAGCGGCCAGATCGCCCACGACAGGTTCCGCGCGGTCAGGATCGCTGAGGTCCGTGAACACGAAGTCCGCCGCGAAGGCAGCTTCCGTCATGCCCAGACGGTTCCAGAAAATGTAATCGTCATCCGTGGAGTGGGCGATGAAGAGGTCGGGATTATTCTCATCGGCATGCAGATACATGGAGGTGCCGGCTTCCTTATTGATGACGTAATCTTCGCCGTCCATTTCCAGGGTCGCGATCTCGCAGTAAGTTCCTGCCAGATCCAGGAAGTCGCCGACCTTCAGTTCGGCCAGAGCGGCTTTGGCGTAGGCTACGGGCTCATAAATGAACATCCTGAGGGAGGATTCGTTTTCCCCCGCGACGGGGTCAATGCTGAAGGAGCGGTTCGCAAGGACTTCAGACGGGATGACAACGGACGGAAGCTCGGGCCGGATGACGTCTTCCGCGAAAGCAAAGCAAGCCAGAGCCAGGCACAGGACTGCACACAGGACTGCAATGATCTGTTTCATGATAATCAGTTCCTTTCTTTCTTACCGGGCTCACATACCCCGCAAAGCCCGGCATCTCTTCGTAAACAGCCGGTCTCCGGACCGGTGATCCTGTTTACAGGTACAACATACACAGGTCCGTCCAACAGATGTCCAGCAATAAAAATACTTTTTTATCATTTTTTTCCGACAGGGGAAAAGTGGATCTAAGGGGAAATATTGACCGGGAAGCGGGACTGTGACATTATATATTTCAGAGAAAAAAGACGGAAACGGAGGAAAACAGAATGCTTGCGGAAGGAATGAAGGCGCCGGAGTTTACGCTGCCGGATCAGAACGGGGAGCTGCATTCCCTGAGCGACTACGCTGGAAAGAAGCTGATCCTGTATTTTTATTCGAAGGACAACACGTCCGGATGTACAAAGCAGGCCTGCGGCTTTGCAGAGCTGTATCCGCAGTTCCGGGAGAAGGACGCCGCCGTCGTCGGCATCAGCAGGGACAGCGTCGCGTCCCACAAGAAATTCGAGCAGAATTACGGGCTGCCGTTCACGATCCTGTCCGACCCGGAGCTGACGGCGATCAAGGCCTACGACGTATGGCAGGAAAAGAAGAACTACGGCAAGGTGACGATGGGCGTAGTCCGCACCACCTACCTGATCGATGAAAAGGGAATGATCGCCGGGGCGTATGGCAAGGTCAAAGCAGCGGAGAACCCACAGGATATGCTGAACGCTCTGGAGCGGGGATAACGCGCACGTAAGAACGGAAAAAGAAAAGCCGCGCGCCCCGAAGGGCGCGCGGCGGGCACGCGGAACAGGGACGGACGGAGACATGATACGAAAAAGATTTGTTTTTTACGGCTGGGTGCAGGGCGTGGGGTTCCGGTACAGGGCACGGCACGCCGCGGAGCTTTACCGGGTCACGGGCTGGGTGAAAAACGAATATGACGGATCTGTCAGCATGGAGCTGCAGGGCAGTGAGGAACAGATCGAAAAGGTCGTCCTGACCATTGAGCAGGGCCGCTATGTGCGGATCGAAAACATGAGGGAGGAAACCGTTCCGACAGAGGAAGGGGAGCGAAGCTTCCAGGTGTACTGAGAGGCCGGCCGTGCACCTGCCGTGCGCTCACCGCTGGCCCGCCCGGTATTCCCGCGGGCTGCAGCCATACTGAGCGCGAAAGCAGTCCTTGAAGTAATTGCCGCCGGAAAAGCCGCAGCGGAGCGCGATATCCGTAACGGAATCCCGGGTCTCGACCAGCTCCAGAGCCGCCTGCTGCAGGCGGAGGAAACGAAGATATTCATGTACGCCGGTGCCCGTGGCCTGGCGGAATTTTTTTGTCAGATAATCGGGGCTGAGGCCTGCGGAAGCGGCAATATCCTCCGTGCGGAGAGGCTCGCGGAAGTTTTCCCGCATGTATTCGGCCGCCAGGACGATGCTCCGGTCGGTGGTGTGGATATCCGGGGGCAGGATCTCGGAGCTCAGGCCGATACGGCTGCAGAGCAGCAGAAGCTCCTGCAGGCGGCAGCGCAGCAGGGGCTGGGTACGTGAATCATTGAGCGTGACCTCGCCCAGCATGCGGCTGAAGAGCGCGGAGACCGTGTCCCGGAAGAAATCGGGGATCTGCATCAGCTGCCAGTGGCGGAAAAACCGGTCCTGCTCCGGGAAGACCGGGATGACGTCCGCACCGAGATCGGTTTTACGGAAGAAAAGATCGACGCGCCGGCACGGGCCGAAAAGATAGCGGGTATAATGCAGCGTCTGCGGCGGGATCAGGAGCAGATCCCCGCTGTGCACATCCAGCATCCGGTCCCGGATAAAGAAGCGGCAGGAGCCGCTTTCCAGATAATAGATCTCAAAATAGGGATGGCAGTGATTGGACGGCATTTTGTAGCTGCCGTCCCGCTGCTCCGCGTCCACATAGATCCGGTCGATCTGCCTGTCCGGAGCTGAAACCGAAAAATCCTTCATTTTACCCCTCCAGAGTACGGAAAAATCAGTATAACAGGCAAATTATAGCGGTTTTCCGGTAGAAAAGCAAGATATCCCGCGGTATGATATCCCCGGAAACAGACAGACAGGGGCTGTTTCGGAAGGAAAGAGCCGCACGGACGGAAGCGCGGCTCACGGAAGGAGAAGATGAAGATGAAAGCAATTGAAATGAGCAGAAGAAATAAAGAACAGAAGAGCAGCCTGCTGGCGGTGGCCGCGGACAGCCTGGTGCATTTTACCGACGGATATACCCGTGTCTACCGGGACAGCGTCGGCAGCGACGGGATCGTGGAGGCGGAGGTGGCCAGAATGGCCTATATGTGCCTCCCGCAGGCTGCCTGCTGAGAGAAGGAAAGGAAACGGCCCTGAAGCCATCGCTTCAGGGCCGTTTTTCTGTCAGCCGTTTACTGACGATTCCAGCGTCTCCGCCAGGGAACGGTTGAGGGAGCGGAGCCTTTCGGCGTCGGCCTTCAGGACCTGCCGGTCATAGGTGTAAAGGCCGTTGATCTCGCCCTCCACGTCTGTGATCTGGGTATAGACATAGCCGCACAGCCCGCCGGCAACGGCCGGACGAATCATCTCTTCCGCCAGAGCCCCGATCCGGTCCGTCAGGGCGGCCTCGGAATCCGTTTTTCCATAGCCGTAGGCGCCGTCCGGCTTGAAGAGGTGCCCCTCCACGGCGCGGGTATAACCGCCGCACTCGGAGAGCAGGAGCGGCTTCTTTCCGGGCTTCAGGACCCGGTTCTTAAAATATACGTGGACGCTGTCCAGATCCGATTCGCCGGGCGTGTACCAGCCGGAGGCGCTGTCGGTGAAGCGGGTTGAATCCCACTGCTTCATGCGGCGGTAAAGCCGCGCGGTGTCAAACTGGCCCCAGCCCTCGTTGAACAGGGTCCAGCCGATGATGCAGGGATGATTGTACAGGCGGCTGACGGAGGCCCGGCAGTGCTCCTCAAAGAAGGCCATCTGCTCCCGGCCCAGCGAGCCGCGCCGGAGCTGCCGCTTCAGCCGCAGCGTGGGCAGGAGCGTATCGAAAAAGAAGCCGTAGCGGCCCGCGTTGACCATATCCTGGATGACCAGGACGCCGGCCATGTCACAGGCGCAGTAGAACGCCTCCGGCTCCAGCTTGATATGCTTCCGGTCGCAGTTGAAGCCCAGGTCCTTCAGACGGCGGGCTTCATCCTGCCAGCGCTCCGGGCTTTCGGGCAGAAACAGCCCGTCCGGGAAGTAGCCCTGATCCAGGACCGCTGAAAGGAAGATCGGCCTGCCGTTGAGCATCAGGCGCGGGATCCCCTTCGAATCGGGAGCGATCTTTACCGTCCTCAGGGCAAAATAGCTGTAAACCGTGTCTTCCCCACAGCGAAGGGTCAGGCCGTAAAGCTCCGGGGAGTCCGGCGACCAGGGACGCGGATCCGGAACGGGGATATCGTAACCGGCGTTGGAGGGAAAGGTGATGCTCAGGACGCTGCCGGACGGGGCGACGATCTCCGCCGACACCTGAGGCTGGTCCGCGCGGACCAGGACGCGGACTTTGTCCAGCTCCGGCCGGAGCTTCAGGGAAAGGATCCGGCGCTCCGGAACGGCTTCCAGCCAGACGGACTGCCAGATCCCGGAAACCGGGGTATACCACATACCGTGCGGCTTCGCGCTCTGCTTTCCGTAAGGATAGAAATGCGAGAGCGTATCTGACGCCTCGACTCTCAGACAGTTGGCACCCGGACGCAGCGCGGCGGTGATATCCGCCTCAAAGGGCAGATATCCGCCCCGGTGTTCCGCAACGGCTTTTCCGTTGACAAGGATCCGGGCCGTCTGGTCCACCGCGCCGAAGTGCAGCAGGAGGCGGAAGCCGGCCGGAAGAAAGTCCTCCGGAAGGGTAAAGTCCTTTTCATAGACCAGCTGCTCAGGCACCGGGCCATCCCAGCCGGAGAGGGGCGCCTGCGGCGGGAAGGGGACGCGGACGGGCTTCCCGTTCAGCAGCCATTCCCCGTCGAGGCTCAGGAAGGAGTCCCGGCGGAACTGCGGAGTCGGATGACTCAGCGGGATCGGGATCATTCTGCGGTCCGCTCCTTTCGATACAGCAGGATCAGGGGAAGAAGCACCAGCAGCAGGCAGATGCCCGCGGCGAGATAGATCTCCGGGGTCGGGACGGTCCTGACCTGGCCGAGCTCCATATAGGTGCTGTCACTGCCGCGGATCACCGCCGCGCCGACAGCGGGGCCGACGATCATCGGGATCAGCACGGCAAAGATCATGCGGATCCCCTGGAAATGCCCGACCTTATCCGGCGGGGTCCAGTCCCGGATCCCGGCGCCGAGCGCCGCGGCAAGCAGCAGGTAGCCGGACATCATGACCGTGCCGGCGATCATGACCCCGGTCCCGGTGCGGACCAGGAACATGCCGGCCAGGCCGAGAAGCATGACGCCGGCCGCGGGGAAGGAAAAGCGGGCCTTGCCGAAGCGGTCTATCAGCCGGCCGCCGAGCACGCTGAAGACGGAGGCAAGGATCAGCACAACGCCGAGGATCAGCGCATAGTCCGTGATGCCCAGGTAGTGCTGGATATAGACGATCAGATAGGGGAAGCAGATCTGGAAGGCGATGGAGAAAACGCAGAAGGCCGTATAGAAGAGATACAGCCGCGGATTTTCACGGATGACCGAGGGCCGGAGTCCGTATACCAGGTTGCGGAAATAACTGTCCTTCCGCGGGCGGAGGGACGGGACGTCCCGGATCAGGAAGACGGAAACGATCCCGGCCAGGGAAACGGCCAGGCCGACGGCCCCGAAGAATTCCTTCCATTTGCCCTGCTGCGTCAGGGAGTCCAGGGCTCCGAAGATGATGAGCATGGAGAGCATGGGCAGGACGGCCAGGACGCTCTCCACCTTTCCGCGGTTGCCGCTGTCCGTGACGTCCGTCACATAGGCGTTGAAAGCCGCGTCATTGGCGGTGGAGCCGAAGAAGGTCATGACGCAGTCCATCACGATGACCGCCGTGGCCGCCGCCGCGACAGCATTGGCGCGCGGGAAGAGGGAAGCCATGTTCTCCGGCGTGATGAAGCCGAACACGGCCGTGGACAGCCCCCAGAGGATATAGCCGGAGCAGATCAGCGCCTTCCGTTTGCCCAGCCGGTCGGACAGCGCACCCATCAGGAGGGTGGTGACCGTCGCCGCGGCGGCGGACCAGCCAACCAGGGACGCGATATATCCCGGGTCCGTGGAGATGGTATTGTACAGGAAGACGTTGAAATACATATTTTCGACGGTCCAGGCCAGCTGGCCGAACAGGCCGATCAGCAGCAGAGCCGACCAGATCCTGCCGCCCAGTTTGCCGGCGGAACGGGAAGAAGACATTGAAAAAGCCCCCTCTTACCGAGTCAGAGATATAGTTTTGTTACCTCACAAAAATATTATTTCACAGCGGTACGGGCCTGTCAAGGGCGATTTCGGTACAGTTATGGACGAAAACGGGGGAAATGTCGTATCATATACGGGAAGACAGAAAAAGGAAGAAAAACCGCGCCTGTGCAGCGACAGGGCCGGGTTCATCACCGGGGAGAATATCTGCGTGGACGGCGGGATGACCCGCCTGATGATCTATCACGGGGATAACGGCTGGAGCTATCGGCCGTGAGCGGCGGGCACGCAAAAGAGGGGACCGGAAAGGCCCCCTCTTTTGCGCGCTGACGGGCAGACGGGCGGTCAGCCCGTCAGATGCCGGTGACACGGAAGGAATTGACGTTGAAGCTGAGATCGTTCTGCGTGATCCGGGCGCCGTTCCACTTCCGCATATGAAAGGCATCGGACAGGCGGACGTAATCCTTCATCCACTGAAGGGCAAAGCAGACGGCGCTGTTCCAGTCAAAAAAGATGTTCCTCGGCTGCTCCAGACGGCCGTCCGGCAGCATGATACTGACCATGTACCCCATAACACAAACCTCCCTGCGTGTTTTCATCATTCTTCTCCAACCCCGGTTTCATCCGACAACTGTATCGTACCGGAACAGGTGTCCGAAAAAACGGACTTGAAGCATTTACGCGGGAAAGGTTCCGTGATATACTTTTTCCATCAGAAAAAAGCATGCCGGAGGGGAAAAAATGGCGGGCGGAGAACGGAAGGGCGACCACCAGAAGCTGAAGATGCTGTACCTGGCAAAGATCTTTTCGGAGGAGACGGACGACCAGCACAGGCTGACCATGCCGCAGATCATTGAGAAGCTGGCCCTGTACGGCGCGAACGCGGACCGGAAAACGCTGTATCAGGATCTGGACGAGCTTCGGCTTTTCGGCATGGACATCATTTCCGAGCAGAACGGCAGGGGAACGGACTATTACCTGGGTTCCCGGGAGTTTGAGCTGCCGGAGCTGAAACTGCTGGTGGACTCGGTACAGGCGGCCAAATTCATGACGGACAGGAAGTCCCAGAGCCTGATCAAAAAGCTGGAGTCCCTGGTGAGCAGGTACGACGCAGGCAAGCTGCACCGCCAGGTGACGATCAGCGGACGCGTGAAGACGATGAATGAAAGCATCTATTATAATGTGGATAAGATCCACGAGGCCATCAACACCGGCGCGCAGATCCGTTTTCATTATTTCCAGTGGAATATCCGGAAGGAAATGGAACTGCGCCGCGGCGGGGACTGGTATCAGCTGAGCCCCTGGGCGCTGATGTGGGATGAGGAAAACTACTACCTGGTCGGATATGACGCACAGGACAAAAAAATCAAGCATTACCGCGTGGACAAGATGCTGCGCATCACTGTGACGGACCGGCCGCGCGAGGGCGAAGAATCCTTCCGCCTGTTCAATATGCCCCGGTACGCCAAGAGCCTTTTCGGCATGTTCCACGGGGAGGAAGCCACCGTGACGCTGGAGGCCGTCAACAGCATGGCGGGCGTGATCATCGACCGGTTCGGAAAGGACACGGTGATCTATCCGTCCGACGCGGAGCATTTCCGCGTCCATGTGGACGTGGCAGTCAGCCCGCAGTTCCTGGGCTGGGTCATGTCCATGAACGGACTGATCCGGATCGTTTCCCCGGAAACGGTGGTGAAGGAAATGCGGGAAATGCTGAATACGCTGGTCTCCCAGTACTTACCGGGAGAAGAGGACGGGCAGCGGCCGGATATCCGCGTGATCCCCTATGAGGAGAAGTACCGGGACGACCTGATCTTTATGGTGCTGCAGGCCAAGGACGCGCTGGGCAGGGTGCCGGGCCTGAACAGCGACCTGCTGGATGTCGGAAAGAATTATCTGGAGAAGGGGGACATGTTCTGGCTGGCGCTGGACGGGAAGGACCGGGTGGTCGGATCCGTCGGCTGCAGCGCAGTGCCGGGCACCGAGGAGGCAGAGGTACATCGCCTGTTCGTCAAACCGGACCGGAAAAGGAAGGGTATCGGAACCCTGCTGCTCCGGACGGCGGAGGACTATGCGGCGGGGCAGGGAAAGAAGGCCGTGAAGATACACCTCGGAACGCCTGCGGAGCAATGGGCGGAATCCCGGAGCTTTTATCCGAAGCACGGCTACCGGGAAACGGAACCCGGACACATGAGAAAAGAACTGTAAAAAACGAACCCCTTTCCCGCTGTGAGGAAAGGGGTTCGTTCATGCCGGAACGGGATCTTATTCTGCTTTACTTTCGGCCCCGGCTTCAGGCGCGGCGCCCGCGCCGGCATCCTCGGCCGCGCCGATCTGCACGTCATCCGTGGTGCCGATCAGGATCAGGTCACCGTTATTGCTGCGCAGGGGATCAGTCTCTGCCTTGATCTTTTCCGCCATCTGCTGGCCGAGCTTGGTCTTCAGGTCCTCATTGGACTCATGGAACAGGGATTCACCGGCACGGCTGGCAACGTCCCCCAGGGCGTCCATCAGCAGCTTGATCTGATTGAGGTAATAGTTGTAGCTGTCGCTGAAGGTCTTGACGGTGTTGCTGACGTAGTCACGGTTCGCCTGGCGGTTGTCCCGGATCTCGTTTTCAAGATTGTAGCGCTGGACAGCGGCGGTCTTGGCGAACTCCTGCTCCTTCTCTTCCCTGGAGGAATCGAACTCGCGGATCTTGTTGTTGTAAAGCTCCTTCAGGCCTTCATATTCCGCCTGGGATGAACGGAGCTGCTCCCGGAGCGTATTCACGTCGGCACCTCCGTACTCCTTTTCCAGGTCGGCAGCCTTTTTCCTCGCGGCTTTGAGCTGCTCAGTCAGCTTTTCATTTTCCTTGGTCGCCTGTTCCAGGTCCAGCTCGAGATCGTGAACCTGCTCCTCCAGAGCCTGGATCTTACTTCTGCCAAACATGGTTCCACCTCCTCGTACTATGATCATTATAGCATGAAATTCTTTCTTTTTACAGAAGAAAACAAAAACGTTGTGTGACGGAACGGAGAAAAGCCCGTTCCAGCCGGCGGCGGCGCCGCGGCACAGAAAATCCCGGAGGTCCGGCCGGTTCAGCTGCCGGAGGGGAAGACGGGGCAGGCGGCCGGAAACTATGCCCGGCCGGTCCGTACGGGAGCCTGACGGGCTGTACGCTGCTTCGGACGGCACCCGGTACAGCAGAAAGACGCGGCTGCGGGGCCGGGAATGCCGCCGGGACGCGGAAGGCCGCGGGGAGCCTTCTTCACCCTGCCGGGTACGGCGCGCGGGATGCCGCGGCGTGACCCGGAATCCCCCGCGGCGAAAGACGGCGCTGTATTTGCGGGTCACGTCCGAACAGCGCCAAAACGACCGATCCACAGCACAGCCTCCCGAGCGATTTTGATCCGGTATTCCTTACTGACTTATGATCACCTGAACCATATTACCACGTTCCCGGCCGGATGAAAAGGAGAAAGGCAGGAACAGAACAAAGCCGGATCACCACAGGACGCCGGCCAGGGACACTATGGCGGGAATGGTCAGAATGCTGAAGAGCGTGGACAGGACAACCGTTTCCACAGCATAGGGGTAGTCTTTTCCGTGCAGCTGGGCGTAGACGGCCACATTGGAGCCGACGGGGCAGGCAGCAGCCAGCAGCAGGGCAAGCTTCATATCATAAAAGGACTGCGGAAGCAGTGCCAGAAGGAGGCAGGCGATGAGCGGCGCCACGGCCAGACGGGCGAGGGAGACGAGATACAGGGAGCCGCGCCGGAATATGCCGGGGATATCCGTCTGCGCCAGGTAAACGCCGACGGTGAACATGGACAGGGGCGTGTTCAGCGCGGCGACGCCCGTCATGCAGCCGCTGACGACCTGGGGAAGCTGAAGGCTACTGAAAAAGAGGACCAGGCCGATCAGCATCGCGATGACGAAGGGGGCGCGGATCAGCTTTCGCGGAGAGAAGCCCGCGGACAGCTTCTGCCCGTTCATCAGGCTTACGCCGTAGGTCCACTGCAGGATATTCAGGAAGGCGATGAAAAAGGCGACGTAGAAAATGGCGCCCTGCCCGATGGCCGCTGTGATCAGCGGCACGCCGAAGAAGCCGGGATTGCTGAAAGAGGCGGCGAAATTCGCGATGGAGTCCTTTCGGAAGAACGCCCGCGCGACGAGCATGCTGACAGCGAGCAGCACGGCGGCCAGGACGGCGCTGAACAGGAGGCCGCGGAGATGCTCCGGTGTCCGCTCGATCCGGAAACCGTTGATAATCACGCAGGGCAGGACAAGGTAGATCAGGATATTGCCCAGGGTCCTGCTGCCCTCCGGGGTGATCTTTTTTCCCCGAAAAAGCAGGTAGCCCAGAGCGACCAGCAGGAACATCTGCAGAACCTGCCGGAGAAGGATCGTGACGGTATCCAAGGCAGTTATCTCCCTTCGTCGGTCAGATCAGGTGAGAGGCGGTGTCATCCAGGACGGAGGTGACCCGGATCGCGGAAGCGTCCACGGCGCAGGAAGCGCAGAGCACCCGGACGCCGGCCTCCGCGGCGGAGGCGAGGGCCGCGCCGAATTCGGGATGCGTGGCCGTGTTTGGCAGGACCCGGTGAATGCCGTTCATCTGGATGACAAAGACGATCGAGCACATATATCCGTCCCGGACGGCGGAGGTCAACTCCGCCAGGTGCCGGACGCCACGCTGTGTCGGCGCGTCCGGGAAGAGGCCTGTGCCGTTTTCTCCGGCCAGCGTGCAGCCCTTGATCTCAGCCAGGTATTTCCGGCCTGCCTTTTCCATATACAGGTCAAGCCGGGAGGAACCGTATGTATATTCGGGCCGGACAAAACAGCCCTGTTCCTCAAAGTACCGGCGCATGAGCGCGTTCGGTACCGCGCTGTCCACATTGACCCATTCCAGGGGAGGCTTATAAACAGAGATCAGGTCGAAGGCCGTTTTCCGCTCCGGCCTGTCCGAACGCTGCAGCGTGACCGCCGCGCCGGGAAGGAGCAGCTCCGCCAGCCGGCCGGTGTTTTTTACGTGCACGGTCTCCTGCCTGCCGCCAACAAGCACCTCCGCCGTAAAGCGGTTATTGCGCCGGACAAAAACGCCGGGAGCGGTATCCGGATAGGTATACACGGCCATGGAGCAGGACCTCCTTTCTTTCCTGTTCAGGTCAGAACAGGGATATTATAGCCGCGATCCGGCGCGCCCGCAATCCTCCGGGCGTTCCCGGCCCGGAGGATCTGTGATATAATAGGCGGCAGGGAAGAGTCCGGACAAAGGCTCCGGTACACGGAAAGAAAGCACGGAAAACAGTTCCCGGGGAGAAGAAGCATGATACAGCCCATAATGAAGGATCCGCTGTTCCTGGCACAGAAATCGGAGGAAGCGGCGGCAGAGGACCTGCCGATCGCGGAGGATCTGGCGGATACCCTGAAGGCGCATCTGGACCATTGCGTCGGGATGGCGGCCAACATGATCGGGAAAAGGAAGCGGATCATTGCCGTATGCAACGGACCGGTCCTGCTGACCATGATCAATCCGCGGATCACCGTCCGGAGCGGCCGGTACGAGGCGGAGGAGGGATGCCTTTCCCTGCAGGGCACGCGGAAGGCCGTGCGGTACAGGGAAATCACCGTCACCTGGCAGGATACAGCGCTTAAGCAGAGGACCGGCACCTTCCGCGATTTCCCGGCGCAGATCATCCAGCACGAGATCGACCACTGCGACGGGATCCTGATCTGAAGGCCGGAAACAGACGGAAGGAAAAGAAAATGAAAAAGAGATCCCTGCGGGACAGGGTGTTCCGCTATGTGAAGGAGAAATACGGAGCAGAGGCAGAATACCCCTGGTTCCGCTATCCGGATTACGCCGTATTCCGGCATGAGGACAGCCGGAAATGGTATTGCCTGGTGATGAACCTGCCGAAAAGCAGGCTGGGACTGAGCTCCGACGAAGAGGCGGACATCCTGAACCTGAAGGTAGACGATCTGCTGCTGCGGGATCTGCTGATCCGTCAGGACGGCTTCTTTCCGGGCTACCACATCAGCCGGGGGAACTGGATCTCCGTGCTGCTGGACGGGACGGTGCGGTTTGAGGAGATCGCCGCCCTGATCGACCGGAGCTACCGGGCGACGGCCTCCCAAAGGAAAAAGCAGGACCTGCGCCCGCCGAAGGAATGGATCGTTCCCGCCAATCCGAAATATTACGACATCGTGCACGCCTTTGACGGCGCTGAGGAGATCCTGTGGAAGCAGGGGAAGGGGATCAAGGCGGGGGACACGGTATTTCTCTATGTGGCGGAGCCCGTGTCCGCAGTACTGTTCAGATGCGCCGTCACTGAGACCGGGATCCCCTGGCGGCACGAGGACGGAGAGCTGACGATCCGTGCCCTGATGAAAATCCGCCTGGAGAAAAGATATCCGCCGGAGCTGTTCACCTTCCGGCGGCTGAACGACGAGTTTGCCATTTACGCTGTCCGGGGGCCGAGGGGCATCCCGCAGAGCCTGAGCGAAGCACTGAAACAATAAGAAAAGAAAAAGCGTGAAGCAATGCAAAGACGCGGCCGGGGCGCCGCAGACGGAAAGAGGAAGGAAATGGAGATCAGGGAATACAGAGAGTATAACGAAAGGGAGATCCTGCCGCTATACGCGGCCGCCGGATGGACGGCCTATACGGCGCACCCGGAGACGCTGCGGAAGGCCTTTGAGAGCTCCGCAATCATCCTGGCCGCCTATGAGGGAGATAAACTGACCGGACTGCTCAGGGCCGTCGGGGACGGGCAGACCGTGATGTTCATCCAGGATCTGCTGGTCGATCCGGAGCACCGGCGGAAGGGCGTAGGGATCGCGCTGCTGAAGGCAATACAGGAACGCTTCAGACACGTGAGGCAGATGCACCTGGTCACGGACGACACGCCCGAAACAGCGGCGTTCTATCAGGCGGCGGGCTTCACGGAGCTGTCCGAAGCAGGCTGTCTCGGCTTCACAAGAATCTGAAAAGAAAATGAAAAGCCCGATTCACCGGAACTGAAAGTGAATCGGGCTTTTCATATGCTCTCCGAACGAATTATTCGTCCGCGTTCCGCTCCCGATGATCCGCCAGAAGCGCTTCCGCTTTATCACAGAAAAGAGGAAGCGCTTTTTTCAGCCTGACAAAATGACCGTCACGGTCCAGGAAGCAGTGTTCAGACTGCGTGGCGCAGACTGTCTCACCGGTCCGCGCGTTTTTCATCTGATAGGAAATGACCATCACGACCCCGTTAAAAGCGGAGACGGACAGAGCGATTTCCAGTTCATCCCCGAAGGTGCAGGGCTTCCTGTAATTACAGGACAGGGACTTCACGGGTGAAAAAATATTCATTGCCTCCATTTTTGAATAGGGGAAGCCGATCTGGTCCATAAAGTCGATCCTGGCCTCTTCCATCCAGTGGATGTAGTTGGCATGATGGGCGATCCCCATCATGTCTGTTTCGTAATACTGGACCTTTCTGTGAAAAGGAATGATCACCACGGCACAAACAGCTCCTTTTTTGCAAAAATCGACATGCAGACGATGATGCATTATAACACAGAAACCGTTAAAAAAACAGGAAAAGAACAATTTCAGTACATAAAGGAAAATTTTGGAAACGTTTACTGAAATGTATTAAAGCATACATACAACACGGGTCAGGGCACCCTTCCGGTACGATCGAAAAATACAATAGCAATAAACGATCGGTATGTACAACGGTTGAGGATAACGCCATCAAAAGCGTTGTTATACAACGTTACAGGAGCGTTACACGATTTCTCAAAAAACCGGATTTTATTGTTAAAGGATAGATTTGTCAGGTTTTGTCAGGTTTTGTCAGGTTTTGTCCAGTTCCATATTATTTGTATGTTTTCTATAATAAAAACAGCAAAAGGGCGGTGAAAAAACAGCGCATAAACCGCCTTACAGGGAGGCTCCGGAGGCCGGAGGAAGAGCAGCTTCCATCCCGGCGGCAAACTGGAAAAAACATCTCCAGGGACCGGAGAAAGGGATTTGCCCGATGACAAAGGCTTGGGAATCACGGAGACAGGGAGCAGGTTCTCGGGACAAATGAACGACGGTATTTCCGGACAAAAGATCCGGAGGGACAGGGCAGAAGGCCTGGATTTTTGTATTTTACTGAACACTCAGACGACCTGACACCGTCCGGCCCGGACAGACGGGCTGAGGAACGGTGAAACTTGAAGGAGAGAAGGTTACGCTATGAAAAAGATGATGCGGTTCCTGGCCATCGCTTGCGCGGCTGTTCTGCTGCTCTGCAGCGCGATTGCCGTACCGGCTGCTGGATATGCTGAGGGAGAGGGAACGGAGACGGCTGCCGAGCCGGCCCGCGTTTCAGCAAAGAGCCTGAGTATCGGGTCAAGCGCCAGCGTGAAGGTCAGCGGGGGGCAGGAGGTCTATCTGCGCGTCCATTCTGCCAAGAAGCAGAAGGTCGTTTTCGTGATGACTTCCGCCAAAGCCTTCTCTGTCAAAATCGCAAAGGAAGAGACCGACGCGGTCGTATCCAGCGGCAAATCCACCAAGGCGGATGACGTGATCAGCCTGATCGCCAAGGCTACCCTGGAGGAGGGCGATTACCTGATCACCGTGAAGGCAGACAAGAAATGCACCGTGAAGGTCGAAGCCCTGACGGCGAAGGCCTATCAGAGCAGACTGGACGCTGAGAAGAAAAAAGCCGCGGAAACCGCCCAGACGGCAGGACTCCCGGAGGGAAATACCGAAAATATAAAGGATGAAGCTAAGGAAGCTCCGGCGGAGACAACAGAAGAAAAGATCCCTGAAGAGAAACCCGACGAAAAAACCGAAGGGGAAACCGGGGACGCTCCGGCGGCGGAACCTGAAGCGCCTGCAGAAGAAAAAACTGAAGAAGTAACCGGGACAGAAGAAACGGCTCAGATCACGGAAGCTCCGGCAGCGGAAGAACCCGCGGCTGAGCCCGAACCCGTCGAAGAAGCTCCGGCAGCGGAAGAGCCCGCGGCTGAGCCCGAACCCGCGGAAGAAGCTCCGGCGGCGGAAGAGCCCGCGGCTGAGCCTGAACCCGCGGAAGAAGCTCCGGCAGCGGAAGAACCCGCGGCTGAGCCCGAACCCGCGGAAGAAGCTCCGGCAGCGGAAGAACCCGCGGCTGAGCCCGAACCCGCGGAAGAAACTCCGGCGGCGGAAGAACCCGCGGCTGAGCCCGAACCCGTGGAAGAAGCTCCGGCGGCGGAAGAACCCGCGGCGGAACCCGAAGTCATCGAAGAAGCTCCGGCAGCGGAAGAACCCGCGGCGGAACCTGAACCTGCGGAAGAAGCTCCGGCAGCGGAAGAACCCGCAGCTGAGCCCGAACCCATAGAAGAAGCTCCGGCAGCGGAAGAACCCGCGGCTGAGCCCGAACCCGTGGAAGAAGCTCCGGCGGCGGAAGAACCCGCGGCGGAGCCTAAACCCGTTGAAGAAGCTCCGGCGGCGGAAGAGCCCGCGGCTGAGCCCGAACCCATAGAAGAAGCTCCCGCGGCGGAAGAACCCGCAGAAGAGCCCGAACCCGCGGAAGAAGCTCCGGCAGCGGAAGAACCCGCGGCTGAGCCCGAACCCGCAGAAGAAGCTCCGGCAGCGGAAGAACCCGCGGCTGAGCCCGAACCCGTGGAAGAAGCTCCGGCAGCGGAAGAACCTGCGGCTGAGCCCGAACCCGCAGAAGAAGCTCCGGCAGCGGAAGAACCCGCGGCGGAACCTGAACCCGCGGAAGAAGCTCCGGTAGCAGTAGAGCCCGCGGCGGAACCTGAACCCGCGGAAGAAGCTCCGGCAGCGGAGGAGCCCGCAGAAGAGCCCGAACCCATAGAAGAAGCTCCGGCAGCGGAAGAACCCGCAGCTGAGCCCGAACCCATAGAAGAAGCTCCCGCGGCGGAAGAACCCGCGGCTGAGCCTGAACCCGTCGAAGAAGCTCCTGTGATCGAGATCGTTGAAAAGGAGCCCGAAGCGGAAGAAAACCCGAATGAGGCCGCGAAAACCGCCGAGCCTGAAAACGAACCGGAAACGGAAGAATGGGCAGAGGAACTGCCGGAGTTCGCCGTAGCCATCCACTCCTCCTTCAACGGTATGATCCGTCCTGGTGAAACGGTCAGGCTGACCGGTGAGATCATCAACGGAGATAGCCTGAAGCTGGCATATCAGTGGGAATGCGACAAGGGAACCGGCTTCGAGCCGGTGAAGGGCGAGACCGGACTTGAGCTGGCCTTTACGGCAACGGCGGAGAGCCTGGGGTGGAGCTGGCGCCTGAATGTGACCATAGCCAAGGCAGAATAAAAGAAACTGGCCGGGCCGGCTGACGGCCGGCGACAGACGATTTCCGATAAAGAACGATCCAGTCCGTTGTGACTTTACTTGAACCCCTTTGGAGGTGAGCCTTAGTGAAAAGCGGCCGCAGATTCCTTGCGCTGGTACTGAGCTTTTTACTTGTTTTCCAGATGATCCCGTCCACCGTCCTTTCGGACGAAAGCGCTGTATATCAGGGTATCAAAACCTACAGCGTATACTTTGCCGACGAATACGGCAAGGATGAAGAATATCTGATCGAGGCGGGCAATGCCATCGATCCGCTGCCGAAGGCGGCGGGCGCCGAAGGCATGCGATTCCTCGGCTGGTATGACGGGGACGCGCTGATCACAGCACCCTATACTCCTTCGTCCAACGTGAAGCTGACGGCGAAGTATGAGCTGGTTCTGTCAGATCAGACGATCACCGCGGGGATCGACGGCCTGACTGTTATATTGAACGGTGAGCTGCCGGAGAACGACGGCGTCACCTTGAAGAAGGTCCAGCCCGGAAAGAATGAGCCGAAAAGGGGACAGGGGAAAAAGAAAACCGGTTCCGAAGGCGATTCAAAGAAAAATGAGAACGCTTACCGCATTTCCCTGAACGGCAAAGCCAGGGGGAAGGGCGCTTATCATGCCAAAAAGCAGTCTGTGGCTGTGACCGTGAAGGGCAAAAAGCTGGCCGACGCCGTGAAAAAGGGCCAGTCCATCGTAATCACCAAAACTCCGGAAGGCGGAGAACCGGAAACAATCGAAAACATTACCGTGAGAGCCGATGAGGTTTCTTTCACGGTCACTTCTTTTGATGACATCACCCTGGAAACCGTACAGGACCTGAGTGAGAAAACGGTCTCGGCAAAGGCTGAGGGCGTGAATGTTCAGATCTCCGGCGAGCTGCCCGCCCATGCCGGCATGACAGCCGATGCTCCCGAAGGGAAAATCACCGTCGGTGAGGAAGAGCAGCTGGTCGCCGCGGCGGACATCAAGCTGACCAACTACGGCATCGACATCCAGCCCAAAGACTTTGGCGACGGCGTCACCGTGACCCTGAGCAGCACCGGGATCGCCAAGGCCGTCCGGGCAGCCCGGGAAAACGACACCCTGGACAACCTGAAGCTGTATCATATCGACGACAACGGCACACGCACCCCCGTGACCTATACCCTGTCCGGAGACGACATGGTATTTACTGCCACGGGCTTCTCCGTCTATGCTGTGGTGGATGACGGCAGCACAGAACCGGAAGCGCGCGTTACCGTCAACTTCATCGTAAAAGACCAGACGATCTCCACAGTATACGTCAAGAATTCTGACGCCGGCGCTGATCTGGCTCAGATCGTGTATGATCCGGGCCTTGGAACAGTCACACTCGAAGAGGATGAACTGTTCTATGGATGGTCCATTGACGATCCGGATTATACGCTGGAGAGTACGCGGAATACGATAAAGGACGTTCGCACGTATCTGCAGGGTCTGAATATTTCCGAAGGCGGTACTGTTAATCTTTACGCAATCATTTTCAAAACGTGGAGAATCGTTTACGTTGGAGAGAATGACGTTGCTCTCGGCACCGTGGCAGTCCCGGTAACAATGGGTACAACACAGGCAACCGCCACTTTAAGCATGAGCTATACCCCGGGAACGAACACGCGTAATTTTGAAGGCTGGAAAGAAAAGCTTGGGAACGGGGCAGCATCGAATATTGTCAGCGCTTCCGAATCAAAAACCGTATACGATCAGGAAGAAAATCAGGATGTTACCTACTACACGAATGGCACTGAGTTGACAATCAAGGGCGATGTCGTTTTGAAGGCCTATGCGCCGTTGGGCGTATGGCTGATCTTCGATCAGAACGGAGAGCATGCCACATATAATTCACCGCAGTTTGTTATTGCCGGGTCCGTAACGAAAGAGCCGCGTCCGTGGAGCGAAATGCTGCGGCTGGGGTATGAATTCAAAGGCTGGTATACAGATCCGGAGTGTGCAGACGGTACAGAGTTTATCTTCGGGCAGCCGCTGACCCGGGAAACTATTGTCTATGCCAGGTGGGACGTTGCGGATACAGCGCCCTATACCGTCATTATCTGGAAGAAAAAAGTCGGCGGACAGGGATATGAATATGCTGAAATGGTAACCGGCAGCGGAAATGTCAATTCACTTGTGCCCGTAACAGCCTACGGAATGGGTACAAACACAGGATATGTAACAATAAACGGTGTGGATAATTATCGCTTCAAGTATGATCCTAACAAAGGCGCCTACACCTTTATGCATAATGGAACACTGAATCAGGCAGAGTATGATGCATACTTTAATTCCTATACGGGATTTTATCTGAAGGAATATGATCAGGGAGTGACGATCAATCCAGAAGGTACCTCGGTAGTGAATGTATACTATGACAGGATCTTTTATACGGTCAAATTCTATTACGCACGTCAACACAGAAATTCGGGACAATGGCAGGTTTCTTCCGGAACGAGAACCGATATGAATGTTACCACGGGCAGCTGGTATAATGTAAATACAGAACCCACTTGCGATATTTCAACAAAAGACCGTGAAAGAAATGGAGATTATTATTATTATTTCTATACCATCGATGGAGAATTTGGTGAAAATATTACAGATGAATGGCCAAAGTACGATAGCTTTGGCGATGCCGGTAGTTACAAGTTTACAAGCTGGTGGGTAATGCACTCTTCCGGATCCTACAGAGGATCAGGCAGCGGCAGAGATACCATCAAGGGCATTATATCTGTGATGGACGAGAAAATCCTGGGTAATCCAACCAGTTCGAATGCCAACGATAATATACTGATTCATCGGTATAACAGTGGAACACGTTACAGGTATATTTATCATATCAACCTTGAGGATATTGAGAAAGATGATAACGGTGATCCCAAATATACCGAAACTCGTCAGATAACGGCATATTCCTCAAACAACAACGTAGATAGTGCAAGCCAGCCTGCATTCCCCGGATTCGAAATAATATCCAGTAAAACCACTCGAAATCCTCAGAATCTTCCTGCTGACGGAAATACGGACTGGCACTGGTATTACTATTATAAACGATTAACAAAACAGATCGTTTACAATGACGGTTCCTACTACGACGGAAATAATAATAAACTGGAAAAGCCGACCGCAACTGACTTTATTACAACCAATAATACAATTGTATTTAATGAAGATGAGATTCCCTTCGAGGATGATATTTCCGAATACGGCAAGGGCGGAGAAAAATATTATACGCCTGAAACAGGGCTTGAGTATACTTTTGCGGGATGGTATCTGGATGAAGCCTGTACACAGGAGTATCAGTTTACGACTATGCCTGCTGACGGCGTACAGGTATATGCGAAATGGATAAAGAACCAGTATCGTGTATTCCTGCACCCCAACAAACCGGAAGACGCGGAAGACGATATCCGATGGGGTAGTGATATAAATCTGACTTTCCGTGAGTCCAGCGGTGAAAAAGTTGATACACCGACCGGACTTCTGGATGAATACGACCTGATCGGATGGTACCTGGATGAAGACTGTACAAGAGTCTTTAATGATGAAAAATTCATTTTAACTGATGATTCCGTAACAACACCGTACGATAAGACCGAGTATACCGATCCAATGAACGATCAGGGTGAAATCGGTGAAAACCCGTACAACTCTGACTTAACAGGCTACGATCATGACAACAATCCCAACACACCGGGCGTGGACCGCTTCTGGATCAAAACGAAGCTGGATCTGTACGCGAAGTGGAGCGCAAAGCTGCCTGGCGCGCTCGGCATCAATGTGGAATATGATGTTGGTGACAGCGACAGTGTCATTACGGATAATACGCTTTATAAAGACAATGTAGGTGCAGTTGTACAGCAGGCGTCTGTACCGCACGCTGCTACTCCTCCGCTTGTCTTTGACTGCTGGGAGGTCATGAAGTGGAATGAGGACACAGGGGAATATGAACCGACCGGTGATGAAGTGTATCCTGGCGGAACGTTTACTGTACTGAAATCGAATGCAAAGACTGAGTTCCAGGGTGTAGACACTCATGGGGAAGATATCTTCAAATATACGGTGCAGCTTCGCGCCAAATACGGTCCGGCTCAGGAGCCGACCCCGACGCATATCTATTGGTACGGCAACGGCGGAACGCTGGACAAGGAGGTCACTTCTCCGGAGGACACCGTATATACCGTAACAAACGACTCAACGGAAGAAGCTGTCAAATACGATAAGCTCCAGATCAACGAAGCGATCCCGATCGTTCCGGCCGATACATTCGTACGCGAAGGCCACAAATTCATCGGCTGGGCGAAATCCCCCGATGCGACAGAACCATGGCTGGTGTACGATGAAGAGACCGGAGAATTTAAAGAAAACAGTGCTACAAGGACCCAGGTTGCAGCAGACGAAAGCGAGCCATACGAAGATCTGTATGCAGTATGGAAATCCAATATGGTTGTCTTCCACAAGGAAGTCGACAGTGCCGGAGAGCTGAACCTGGCAGATGTGGACAACCATACCATCTACCTGTTGCTGTGGGACAGAGCCGCAAACGATTATTACAAAGAAAACGGCCAATATGCTGTACGGACCATTGTTATCAACGATGGTGTTCCGACTCCCGCCAGCGTCAGATGGTCGGATGTTCCGGACGGCTCCTACGATGTAACCGAGTGCCTTAATGCAAACGGCGATTACATCCAGACCGGTACCCTGCTGCCGGATAGCAGCAACCCGAAATACCAGCTTCTGAGAGTGGACGGAGACAATGACGCGATCGTTGCAGACGGATCCACGGCGGATGTAACTCTGACCAACGTTTATGCCAAGCCCGACGTGCCGGTCAATATGTTTGGAAACAAGCACTGGATGAACCGGACAGCACAAGAATACACCGCCAGCAATTTGCCGAGCGGTGCAACGGCGACATTCAGCCTTTATCAGGTAATGAACGGTATGACGACCTTGGTTGCAGGGAAGAACATCGTACTGGACGGTACTGTAGACAACAATATGCCTGCCACGGAAGCGGAACGTATCTCCGCCAAGTGGTTTGGTGAATACGAACCCTGGAAGGCAGGCTGGTACGGGCTCGATACTGTTGATCCCACGACCGGTGCCTCCATTACCTACCTCTTCCGTGAGACAGCAGCGACACCTGCAGGTTTCTATCCCTACAGTACGCAGACTCAGAACGGCAATCCGATGCCGGATACCGAGTACAAGCAGAATAACGGACATATCTGGAACCGTGATCTGACCGGAACAGTTGTGATCCAGAAGCATTTCGACTTCCAGCCCAACGACGGCGACCTGAGTGTCGGTTATCAAGCCTTCGGCCAGGATCAGGATTGTAGACGTATTCTGTGGTTCGAACTGACCGGGCCGAATAGCTATCATGATACTTTCACGCTGGCGGATGTTGATGCGGACGGTAATCCCAGTGTATCAGGCAATGGCCTGCAGTATAGCTGGGTTTGGAACAACAACACACAGTATAAACTGTTCCTCCATAACATGGCGCCCGGCACATACACGATCACAGAACATGATCAGGAACATCTGCTGGAAAAGTACAATTACTATCTCGAAAGCGTAACGCCCACAACCGGCTCTGCAACAAATACCTTTAATATTGAAATCAGCACGCAGGAACCGGAATGGGACCTGACCAATATCCATAACCAGTACCGTTTCGGTGCAGTTACTCAGAACGGGTTAAAGCTGAAGAAGACCGTTACAGGGCTGGATTCTGCTCAGTGGAATGCAAACAGAAACCGTCTGCAGTCCATCGACTTCTATATTACCCGTACCATTGACGGAGTAAAGCAGTATTATAAGCAATCCGTTAATGCCTATGAGCTCGACCCGGATACCGGCCGCGTGACAAAGCTCAGGTGGACTACTGACAAGAATTCTGCTGCAATTCTGACAGTCAACAATATAAACTATAGTCAGTCAGGCTCAAATTATGTGACCGGCGATATGAATTTGAACAACTGGCCGCAGCTTGAAGTCGGCGAATATGCTCTGGAAGAAAAAGATGAGTCTATCAGCGGCTTGACATGGAGCATGACCGGAGGCACCTTTGAAATCAAGCCGCAGTACAAGACCGTAAACGGGTCAACGCTCCTGGACAAGATCGTTTGTGATCCTGAAGTCATTCCTGTAACCAACGCATATGAACTCAACGAAGTGAGCGTGACGGTGAGCAAGACGGTCGTCGGAGCGGACAACGGAGACGAATTCACAATTACCGCGACAGTGACGGACAATGAGACCCCGATCGCGACGCTACCGGAGCAGCCGGATCAGCCGGAAGGCGTGAGCGTAACAGACAACGAAGACGGAACGCTGACGATCACGCTGAAGGGCGGAAAGACCGCTACGCTGAATCTGCCGGAAGGCGCGAAGCTGGTGGTCGAAGAGACGGAGAACGCACTGTACACGACGACGTATGAAGCATCCGATACGATCGATGCAGTGGCGGACGGCGACAGCATCACCGTCAAGAACACACGTGATACGATCCAGGTGACGGTGAGCAAGACCGTGAGCGGCGCGGACGACGGGACCGAGTTTGAGATCGTCGCGACGGTAACGGATGGCGACACAGCGATCGCAGATCTGCCTGAACAGCCGGAGCAGACGAGCGGCGTGACCGTCACGGATAACGGAGACGGAACGCTGACGATCAAGCTGAACGGCGGAGAGAGCGC
>JAFWQA010000014.1 GCA_017509255.1 Clostridia bacterium
CAGCAATGTTCCGTCATCGTGGTAGTAATACCATTTATAGTTGAAGCGGACCCAGCCGTAGTGGGGATGGGACGTGAACCAGGCGTTGGCATAGGCGCCTTCCGGGGCGTGGGCGTAGACGATGGCGCAGTGGTCGAAGGCGTCGTCCGCGATGGACGTGACGGAAGCGGGGAAGGTGATGCTCCGGATGCTGCTGTCGGCAAAGGCTTTGGAGCCGATGGTCTTCAGCGTGTCCGGCAGGACGACGGTGTCCAGATTTTTATCCCCCATAAAGGCCTGGTCGGCGATCGCCGTCAGGTCCTCGGGCAGGTCCAGCGTTCCGGCCACGGCGGAGGCGGAGCAAAGCAGGGACAGCAGCAGGACAAAAGCAAACAAGCGTTTCATACAGTCTTCCTCCCGGATCAGAATAGGGGAAACGAATGCTGGGGTTCGGTTTTCAACACGTTATAATCACCTTTCATCTTATAACGGTTTCCTGCCAAAATCAAGCGGGAAAAATGAAGCGGCCGGAGTCAGCAGGACTCCGGCCGGGTTTTTACCGGGATCATTTTTTACAATACGCTTCAATGGCGCGGGCCGCGAAGGCGGCGGTGCCTTCCCCGCCGGCGCGGTCGATGTTCTCCGTCATGGTGCCGCCGGCGGCGTACATCTGCCCGAGACCGGCAAGGATCTGATCCGTGCAGGTGTAGAAATGCTCCGAGATATAGCACTGCAGCTTTCGGACCTGGGCCTGCGGCCGCGCGTCTGCCGGGGCAAGCTCCTTCATCCGGCCGAACTCCGACAGGACGTCCATCAGGCCTGCCCACAGCCGCTTCCGGTCCGCCGGGGTGCGCCCGGCGTCCATTTGCTCAAATTCCTTCCAGGCATCCGTCCGGCCCCAGGCCTGCTTTGCCTCCCTGGCGTATTCCTCCATTCTGGAGGAGTCAAATGCTGTAAAATCCAATGTTCTCACTCCTGTTTTTATGATGTCCTCCGCGAGGCGGATCAGGTCCTCCAGATGCTCCTTTTTCAGCCGGAGCAGGCGGACCTGCTGGTCCAGCGCCTTCTGCCGGTCAAAGGCGGGACTGCCGACGATGTCCCGGATCTCCCGAAGGGGGAATTCCAGCTCCCGGAAAAGCAGGATGCACTGCAGGCGTTCCAGGGCCGCATCGTCATACAGCCGGTAGCCTGCCTCCGTGACCTCCGCGGGACGCAGAAGCCCGATCCGGTCGTAGTGGTGGAGGGCGCGTATACTCACCCCCGTCAGTCTGCTGACCTCATGGACCGTCATCATGGTTGATCCCTCCCTCGCACAGGAACAGGATAAACCATGACGTTACGTCAGAGTCAAGGCTTTTTTTCAAAAAAATATCGGGAAAAAGGGAAACAAGGGCGGGAACAGGTTCGGCGGAGGAGCCCCGGAGCGTTGATCTATAAGGCGTTGTGGCTTTTCAGAATATTTCCCGAAAGAATTCTGAAACTGCTGGACATCTGTTGGACATGCCCTGTTAAGATGGCACCGTTCCAAGGAGAAAAACCGGGAACGGCAGAGCCGGGACCGGATCGGAGGGGCCGCGGGGCGGTCCGGAATAAGAAGGAGGAAACAACGATGATGAAAAAGATCCTTTCCCTGATACTGGTGATCATGGCGCTCACGGGCGTCTGCGTGACTGCGGCCCAGGCGGGCGACGGAAAAACCTATTGGGTATACACGGAGAACGGCAAGGGACTGAACGTCCGCAGCGCGCCCTATGTGGGCGACAACCAGGTGGCGACCCTGGACTACCGTGATGTCCTGCGGGACGTGACGCTGCTCGGGAACGGCTGGGCCAGCGTGAAGCTGAACAGGTTCCCCGACCCGGTGTACGTCATGAGCCGCTACCTGACTACCCAGGATCCCGGCCCGTGGAAGAAGGCTGAACCGACCCCCACCCCCGCGGATGACAAGACGAAGACGGCCGCCGCTGCCATGAACGCCATCAACGCGGAGTTCCGCTCCGCCAAACAGGTCACCAATCCCTACATGGTCGTGGCCCGTCCCACCCGCGCCTCCGGCTGGGTGAACCTGCGCTGGGCGCCGTCCACGGAAGCGGAACGTATCGCCACCTGCAGCCAGGGCAAGGAGCTGATCGTGCTCACCGAGATGACCAACTGGTACCAGGTGCAGGATCCGGCCACCGGCATGATCGGATTCATCAGCCGCCAGTATGTTTCCAGGCACTGAGCGGGAAACGAATAAAAGGAAAGGAAGCTGAATCAAATGAAGAAATGCATTGCCATGATCCTCTGCCTGGCCCTGGCGCTCGGCTGCGTCGCGGGCTTCACGGAAGAGACGGAAGAGAAGAAACTGCTGGGATTCGTCCGCATGGGCGGCAACTTTGAACTGCGCTGCAGGATGCCCGAGGGTTACGCCATCACCGCCGAGGACGCGGACGTCACGCACTATCTGGCGACGGTTTCCTCCGAGGAAAAGGGAAAGCCGGTCATGTTCGTCTCCATCGCATACGATGAGCTGATGAGCGGCGTGGACAGACTGAACGACCTGGACGAGGCCGCGCTGAAGGAGATCGAGGCCTCCTTCCGGGAAGAGGACGAGGTGGAGATCACCTACCGCGAGACGGCTCACGGCACGAAGCTGATGGTCGTCAGGGAAGTGGAGGACGGGACCGACTATGTGGACTTCTACACGGTCTACAGGGGCTACGGGATCGAGCTGGTGCTGACCGGCGCCTATGAGGAAGGCGGAGAGCCGACGCCCCTGACCGAGGAGCAGATCCGGATGGTGATCGATTTCCTGAGCGATCTGGACTTTGTGGAGATCGAACCGGCAGCATAAGCGCAAAGGCTTTCACGGGAGCAGGGCGGAATGCCCTGCTCCTTTCTGACGGAAAAACAGAAGAAGGGCAATCCTTCCTTGACAGCTCCGTTTCCCCTTTGATATACTTTTTTTGAAAAGGGAGTAGTCGGCACTATACGGGTGTATGCACTGTCGTCAGTACGATCCTTTCGGAGGATTCGGCATGCAAATAATCGGCGAGACTTTGTTGTAGAGGTGTATTTTACAACAAGGTCCCGCTTTTTTTTCTGAGGGGGATTCGGGGACATGGAAATGGCATACAATATCTTTCAGCTGCTGGGCGGCGTGGGGCTTTTCCTCTACGGCATGAACGTGATGTCCACGGGCCTGCGGAAGGCTGCCGGAGACAAGATGCGGCAGATCCTGGAGAAGGTGACCTCCAACCGCGTGCTGGGCGTGCTGATGGGCATCCTGGTCACGGTGCTCATCCAGAGCTCCTCCGCGACGGACATGATGGTCATCGGCTTCGTGAACTCCGGACTGATGAGCCTGATCCAGGCCATCGCGGTCATCATGGGCGCGAACATCGGTACCACGGTCACGGCGCAGATCACCGCCTTCAACCTGACGGACTGGACCCCGCTGATCCTGTTCGGCGGCGCGATCGTCTATATCTTTTTCAAGAAGTCCCAGGCGCGGCATATCGGCGGCATCATCCTGGGCTTCGGCATGCTGTTCGTCGGCATCTGGATGATCAAGCTGGCGGTGAAACCGCTGGCGGAAACGGACGCCTTCAAGGCGATGCTCGGCGCCATCTCTCACCCGGTGCCGGCGGTGATCTTCGGTATTCTGTTTACGGCGCTGCTGCAGAGCTCTTCCTCTTCCATCGTCATCTTCCAGACCTTTGCGATCGAGGGCATGCTGGATTATCATACGGCGGTGTTCCTGGTGATCGGCGCAGCCATCGGCGCGGTGACGCCGAACCTGCTGGCCGGCCTGACCACGAACCGGGACGGCAAGCGCACGGCGCTGCTGAACCTGGTGTTCAACCTGTTCCGGGCGATCCTGCTGATCCTGATCACCGTGCTGATCCCCGCCTTCACGAACTGGCTGCAGTCCCTGTCCCCCGGGGATATCGGCCGCCAGATCGCGAACACGCACACCATTTTCGCCATCATCGCCGTGATCGTCGGCTTCCCGCTGATGAACCTGTTTGTGGCGCTGGTGAAGAAGATCCTGCCGGACCTGCCGGAAGAGAAGGAGATCGCCGCGGAGCGGAGCCTCAAGTATATGGTGAACACCGGCGCGTCCCTGCCGGCCATGGCGGTGCGCCAGGCTGAGCTGGAAACGATCCGGCTGGGGCAGATGGCCCGGGACAACCTGGCAGCCTCGCTGGAGTATTTCTTCAGCAAGGAAAAGGACGAGGGCCTGTACCAGCGGGTGGAAAGCCGGGAGGAGACCATCGACTACCTGACGGATACGATCTCCGGCGAGATCGTGAAGCTGCGGTCCAAGAACCTGACCGAGAAGGAAACCTACATCACCTCCAAGCTGCTGCTGGTACTGTCAGACTTTGAGCGGATCGGCGACCACGCGGTGAACGTGATCGAGTACGTGCCGCGCATGGAGCAGCAGAAGACGAGCATTTCCGAGATCGGCAGCCGGGAGCTCAGATCTCTGGGTGAAAAATCGCTGGCGGTGATCGACCTGTCGCTGCAGATCCTGAAGGAGCAGGACTTCAGCCTGCTTCCGAAGCTGGATGAGCTGGAGCAGACTGTGGACGACTACGACCGGGAGATCAGCGACAACCATGTGGCCCGCCTGATGGAAAAGGCCTGCCACCCGCTGGCCGGCATCGTGTACGCCGACTTCTGCGTGGATCTGGAGCGCTGCGCGGACCACGCGGTGAACGTGGCCTACTCCCTGAAGGACGCGAGATAAAAAAGCTGTCAGTGGGGATGTCAGTGGGGACGGTCCTCACTGACAACTTTTTTGCCCCGGATGCTGCCTCCGTGACGGCCGGAAGGGACGGGCGGCAGCTTTGCCGAAAGACAGAGACCGGAAAGGAAAAATGCCCGGGTTGCCCGAAAAACCTGCATTTGCAACCGTCGGTTGACAGATTGCAAGGCCCGTTTGGTGGGAGGAAACCGGGGCATGGGCTATGCTGTGATCACCGGACGGGGAGTGCCCGCCGGAAAAAAACACGGAGGAAAAGGAAAGATGATTTTGGCGGATAAGATCATCCGGCTGAGAAAAAAACTCGGATGGTCCCAGGAAGAACTGGCGGATAAAATGAATGTGTCCCGGCAGGCGGTCTCCAAATGGGAGGGCGCGCAGTCGACCCCGGATCTGGACCGGATACTGCAGATGAGCCAGCTCTTCGGCGTTACGACGGATTACCTGCTCAAGGATGATATGGAGGCGGAGGAGTTCTCCGGGAACGGCGAGGAGGGCGAAGCCCTGCACACCGTGACGATGGAGGAGGCCAACACCTATCTGGAAAACCGGGACCGGACGGGCCGGCGCATGGGGCTGGGCGTGCTGCTGTGCGTGCTTTCCCCGGTGATGCTGCTGGGGCTGATCGGCGCGACCTTTCTGGAGGGCTCAGCCCTGACCCAGACCGCCGCTGTGGCGATCGGGCTGGCGGCGCTCTTCATTCTGGTGATGGCGGCGGTGGCGCTGTTCATCGCGGTCGGACAGAAGAACGAACCCTATCAGTATCTGGACGGGAACGACTTCACGCTGGCCTACGGCGTTTCCGGCATGGTGCGGGAACGGCAGGCCCAATACCGCGAGACCCATAACCGGTACACGATCCTGGGCGTCTGCCTGTGCATCCTGGGCCCGCTGGTGTTGGTCCTCGGATCGGTGCTGTTTCAGGACGTACCGACGGTGATGCTGTGCCTGTGCCTGATGCTGCTCCTGGTCGGCGTCGGCGCCGGCCTGCTGACCTATACCGGCACGGTGCGGGGCGGGATGCAGCGGCTGCTGCGGGAAGGGGATTACACCCCGGAGAATAAGGAAAAGTCCCGGAGATACGGAAAGGTCGCGCCGGCCTACTGGATGGTGGTGACGGCGGGCTTCATGGCCTGGAGCTTCCTCACGGACGACTGGAAGAACACCTGGATCGTCTGGCCCATCGCGGGTGTGCTCTTTGTCGCGCTCATGGCGATCCTGTGGGCGACGGACAGGGAAAAGAAAGACTGAGGCGGACGGAAGCAGGCGCAGGCGGGGACAGCCCCGCCGGCGCTTTTTTTCATGCCGGAAGCGATCAAAGAGAGCTGTCCCGCTGACAGCTTTGAAGGGGTGGGGGACGGAGGCGTCGAAAGAAAAGGGAAAGAGAAAAACTTCAGGGAGGCGGAACGCGTGAGGCTGTTTGTGGCGGTGACCTTTCCGGAGAGCGTGAGGAAGCTTCTGATCAACACCATGCATGAGCTGAAGAGCAAGGGCGTCAGCGGGAACTATTCCGCGGTGCAGAACCTGCACATGACGCTGGTCTTCATCGGGGAGGTGCCGTCCTCCGAGCCGGTCAAAAGGGCGATGGAAGCTGTGCCGTTTTCGCCCTTCCGACTGACGCTGACCGAGATGGGCAGCTTCGGGGATATCCTGTGGGCCGGGCTCAAGAGCGGGCAGAAGCTGAAGGAATTCAACCAGGGCTTGCGGAAAAAGCTGGACGAGGCCGGTATCCCCTATGACAGAAAGGACCTGGTGCCGCACATCACGCTGGTAAAGAAGGCTTCCCGGTCCTGCCCGCCGGAGGTGAAGCTGCCCCGGACGGAGCTGATGGTGGAAAAGATATCCCTGATGAAGTCCGAGCAGAAGGACGGCAGGACGGTCTATACCGAGATCTTCTCCGTGCGCTGAGGGCAGCGGGGAAAAAAAGAACGCCTGAAACAGGGCGCCTGTCCGGTCGGAACGGCAGGGATCGGCTGACGGGGAGAAACGGACGATGATACCTCCGTTCCCCGGAGGAACCGGTGAAAGGAAATGATGAAAAAGCGACGCGGATCCCGCTTCCCGGAGGAGGCGGGACCTGTTTCCGTTCCAGGGGAAGGAGTTGACGAACCACCCCGGAAAATATACACTGTTAGTATCACGGAAGCGCGCTTTTGCCCGCGCTGCCGTTCGGCGGGGAGGTCATTTCATGGCTCTGGTGCTTTTCGGCTTCTGGATGCTGCTCAACGCCCGGTGGACCGTGGAGGTCGCGGCGGTCGGAGCGGTGCTCAGCGCGCTGGAATATCTTCTGCTGTACAAGTTTTTCGGTTATTCGCCCCGGAAGGAGTGGCAGTTTCTGCGCCGCCTGCCGGGCTTCCTTGCCTATGCGGCGTTCCTGCTGGGCGAGATCTTCCGCAGCGGGATCCGGACCGCGCGGCTGATCTGGTCGCCCCGGAAGCAGGTGGAGCCGGAGCTGGCAGAGCTGGACCCCGGGCTGAGAACGGATACCGGGCGCATGCTGCTGGCCAACTCCATCACCATGACGCCGGGAACCATCACGGTGGACGTGCAGGAGGGCAGGTTTATGGTGCACTGCCTGGACAACAGCTTTGCGGACGGACTGAAGGGCTCGGACATGGAGCGCCGGATCCGCCTGCTGGAGGAGGGAAAGCGCCATGGCTGATGCTGCTTCCGTGACGGTGCCGGAGGGCTACGGGATCCTGTACAACGCTTCCCTGATCGTGATCGGCGTCCTGCTGCTGCTCTGCCTGGTGCGGGCCGTACGGGGGCCGCGCGTCACGGACCGCCTGATCGCCGTGAACATGACCGGTACGCTGGTCGTGATCCTGATCTGCATTCTCGCCTTTCTGAAAAAGGAAGGATATCTGGTCGACATCGCCATGATCTACACGATGCTGTCCTTCCTGGCGGTGGTTCTGCTGACAAAGATCTATATGGGCGTCTGCCGCAAAAGGAACCGGGAGGAGCACGGGAAGGGAGGAGAACCGCAATGATGGATCAGCTGCGTTTTATCCTTGCCGCTGTGCTCACCTGCGCCGGCCTTTTCGTGCTCGTGACGGCCGTGCTGGGACTTTTCCGCTTCCGCTACAGCCTGAACCGCATCCACGCGTCCTCCCTGGCGGACACGCTGGGCATCCTGCTGATGCTCGCCGGGCTGATGCTGGCCTTCGGGGCTGATACGGCCGTGCTGAAGCTGCTGGCCGTGATCGCCTTCCTGTGGCTGACGAGCCCCGTATCCTCCCATCTGATCGGCCGGCTGGAGGTCACCGTGAACGACGACCTGGACCGGTACATGAAGGTGGACGATCCCGAGGCGGTGCGCCGGGAAAAGGAGGGAGACGCGTGAACGTGCTGTCCGTCCTGCTGCTGGTGTTCATCATCGGGTGCGCGCTGGCCGTCGCCTTCGCGAAGAACCTGCTGACCTGTATCGTGGTCTTTATGGGCCAGAGCCTGGCGATGAGCCTGATCTGGATCCTGCTGGAAAGCCCGGACCTGGCTATCACTGAGGCCGCCGTCGGCGCCGGCATCGACAGCCTGCTGCTGTTTGTGACCCTGAAAAAGATCCACGCGATCGACCGGATGGAGGGGGAAAAGGAACATGGCCAGGATCCGCAGTGACTACGGGCCTTCCCCGCGGCGGAACTTCCTCCTCTGGCTGCGCAGCGGGGACGAATGCTTTGACCGCGCGCTGATCGACTCCGTTTCCGCCCCGGCTCCGTCGGAGGCGGAGAGGGGGAGGAGCGCGGAGGTTCGCCGTGTGCCGCGCAAGGAGGAAAAGGTTTACCGGAAAGCGGAGGCCTGGAACCGGGAGAAGGGAACGAAGCTGACGCGGAGACTCTATCTCGCGCTGTGCGTGGTGACCGCGCTGGCGGTCATCCTGCTGCTGCTGCGGACCGCCGCCCTGCTCCCGCCCTTCGGCGAGGCCTCCAACCCCGCCAACAACGAGGTGTCCCGGCGGTATATCGAGCAGGGCATGGAGGAGACCGGCGCCGTGAACATCGTGGCCGGCATGATCCTGGACTACCGCGCCTTCGATACCCTCGGCGAGAGCAACGTGCTTTTTGTGGCCGCGTGCACGGTCATTATCCTGCTGCGGGTCGCCGCGGGGGACCGCGATGACGCCGCGCGCCGGCTGGAGCTGGAGACCGACGACCGCATGTATGAGCCGAAGGACGACCTGATCCTGCAGCGGATCGCGGCGGTGCTGGTGCCGCTGGTGTGGATGCTGGGACTGTATATCATCCTCAACGGGCACCTGTCGCCCGGCGGGGGCTTCTCCGGCGGGACGGTGCTTGGCGCCGGGCTGATCCTCTACCTGAACGCGTTCGGGTTCGCGAAAACGGAGCGCTTTTTCACCTACCGGACCTTCCGGGTGATCTCCGTGACCGCGCTGACCTTCTATGCTGTCAGCAAATCCTATTCCTTCTTCACCGGGGCCAATCACCTGTCCTCCGTGATCACGCCGGGCACGCCGGGAATGCTCTTTTCAGCCGGGCTGATCCCGTATCTGAACATCGCGGTCGGCCTGGTGGTGGCCTGCACGGTCTATGCCTTCTATACACTGTTCAGAAAGGGGGACGTATGATGCTCCGGAATTATGAGGAGATCGCGGCCATGGTGCTCTTCGGCATCGGGTTCACGCTGCTTCTGCTGAACAAGAATATGATCAAAAAGATCATCGGCTTTTCCCTCACGGACAGCGCCGTCTTCCTTTTTCTGGGGGCCAAGGGCTATATCGCGGGCCGTAAGGCGCCCATCGTGACCGACGGCGTGACCGCGGCGGAGGCGTATATCAACCCGATCCCGGCCGGCCTGATCCTGACCGGTATCGTGGTCTCCGTGGCCTGCTCAGCGGTCATGCTGGCGCTGACCGTGCGCCTGTACAGGCGCTACCATACCCTGGACATTGACGAGATCACCGCCCGGGTCCGGAAGGAGAATCAGTAACAGATGATGCTTTGGCAGTCCGTTCCGTTTGCCTGTATCCTCCTGGCGCTGGGCTCCGCCGCGGTGACCGGGGTGCTCAGGGGCCGGGCCGCCCGGTGCTGGACGCTGGCGGTGCTGGGCGTGGAGACCGCGGCGTCCGCCGTGCTGGCAGCGCTCGTGGCGCGGAGCGGGACGTATTATACCTACATGATGGGGCATTTTCCCGCCCCCTGGGGAAACGAGCTCCGCGTGGGCCTGACGGAGGCCTTGCTCGGCTGCGGCTTCTCCCTGGTGATGCTGCTGTCCCTGGCGGGCGGCCTGCGTGATCTGGAGGAGGACGTCTCCTCCGGCCGGCACAGTCTGTATTACGTGATGATCCTGCTGCTGCAGGCTTCGCTGCAGGCGCAGATCTACACCAACGATATCTTTACGGGGTACGTCTTCGCGGAGATCATGACCATCGCCGCGGCGGCGTCCATCGCCGTCAGCGACCGGGGGCGGAACCTGCTGGCCGCCACGCGCTACATGATCATGAACCTGATCGGGTCCGCGCTCTTCCTGCTGGGCGTTATCCTGCTCTACGACCTGACCGGGCATCTGCTGATGAGCCCGCTCCGCAACGCGGTGTCGGCCCTGTACGCGGGCGGGGAGTACCGGATCCCGATGACCGTCGTGCCGGCCCTGATCTTTGTCGGCCTGGGCGTCAAAAGCGCGCTCTTCCCCTTCCACACCTGGGTGCCGGACGCCTACGGCTGCAGCACGCCCGCCTCGGCGGCGATCCTGTCCTCCCTGGTCAGCAAGGGGTATATCGTGCTGCTGATCAAGATCGCGGTGCGCGTGCTGGGTACGGACGTGATCCGCGGCACCGGGGCGGACGATGTGATCTTCGGCTTCGGCGTCGCCGGCATGGTGATGGGCTCCGTGCTCGCCATCCGGCAGACCGACGTGCGGCGGATGACGGCTTATTCCTCCGTCGCGCAGATCGGCTATATTTACATGGGCATGGGCCTGAACACGGAAGCCGGCATCACTGCCGCGCTGTTTCACATCCTTGCCCACGCCGCCTGCAAGGGCATGCTGTTCATTGCCCTGGGCACCCTGGCGGACGTATCCGGCGGCAGCAGCCGCTTTGATGCCCTGAAGGGCGCCGGGAAACGAGCCCCGCTGGCGGGCGCCGCGTTCACCGTAGGCGCGCTGTCCATGACGGGCTTTCCCTTCCTGGGCGGCTTCCCGTCCAAGATGAACTTTGTGCTGGCCGGCCTGGACTACGGCGGGACCCATCTGTGGATCGTGCTCGCCGCCGTCGTTGTTTCCACGGCGCTGAACGCGGTGTACTTCTTGCGGACGGTCATCGCCCTCTACGGAAAGCCGGCGGAAGGGGGCAGCCTGGCCGTGTCGGAAAAGAACGGCTTCGCGCGGGCGGCTTCCCTCAGCTGCTTTATGGCTCTGAATATCGGCCTCGGCCTGGCCTTCCATCCGGTGATGGAATGGCTGCGGCAGGGGCTTGCGACGCTCGGCTGATAAATTACCTGGAACGGAGGAATTCCTCATGATCGGATCATGGTATCTGCTGGTGCCGGTGCTGCTGCCGGCGATCTCCGGCCTGCTGATCGGGCTGGTCAGGCCGCTGGGAGAGGGCAGGGCCCGCACTCCCATCGTTACCGCGGTGATGGCGGCCAATATCGCGGCGCTGCTGCCCATCCTGTTTTCCGGCGACCTGACGCTGCATCTTTTCAGCCTGTCGGACAACCTGCCCGTCTTCCTGAAAACGGATGACACGGGGCGCGTGTTCGCGGCGGTGATGGCCTTTGTGTGGTGCGCGGCCGGGATCTATTCCTTTGAATACATGGCGCACGCGGAGCACAAGCGCCGCTACTACAGCTTTTACCTGATCACGCTCGGCGTGCTGATGGCCCTGTGCTTCGCCGGCTCCGTCGTCACCTATTACATGTTCTATGAGCTGATGACGCTGCTGACCGTGCCGCTGGTGATGCACGAGATGACGAAGGAAGCGGTCGCCGCCGGCATCAAGTACCTGATCTATTCCATCATCGGCGCGTCGCTGGTGCTGCTGGGCGTTTTCCTGCTCTCGCCCTATGTGACGACCTTCTCCTTTGTGCTCGGGGGCGTGCTGGACCCGGCGAAGGTGCAGGGGCATGAATCGACTGTGCTGACGGTGAGCCTGCTGATGCTCATCGGCTTCAGCACCAAGGCCGGCATGTTCCCGCTGCACGGCTGGCTGCCCACGGCCCATCCCGTGGCCCCGGCCCCCGCCAGCGCGGTGCTTTCCGGCGTGATCACCAAGGCCGGCGTGCTGGGCGTGATCCGGCTGCTGTATTCCTTCATCGGCGCCGAGACGCTGCGCGGGACCTGGGTGCAGACCGCGTACATGAGCCTGACGCTGTTCACGGTGTTCACGGGCTCCATGCTCGCGTACCGGGAGGATCTGTTCAAAAAACGCCTGGCCTGGTCTTCCGTCAGCCAGGTGAGCTATGTGCTCTTCGGCCTTTCCACCCTGCACCCGCTGGGCCTGGTGGGCGCGCTGCTGCACGTCTGCGCCCATTCGCTGATCAAGGATACCCTGTTCATGTCCGCCGGCGCCGTGATCCACCAGACGGGCAAGACGCGGGTCAGTGAGCTGGAGGGCATCGGCAAGCAGATGCCGGTGGTGATGTGGTGCTTTACCCTGGTGAGCGTCGGCCTGGTCGGCATCCCGCCGTGCCTGGGCTTTGTGAGCAAGTGGTATCTGGCCCAGGGCGCGCTCTCCATGACGGGCGTCGCCCCGCTCTTTACGTATCTCGCGCCCGCGGTGCTGCTGATCTCCGCCCTGCTGACGGCGGGCTACCTGCTCACGGTGTCCATCCGCGGCTTCTTTCCGGGGCATAACGCGGACGGGCAGCTGAAGGTTTTTGAGAAACGCGAGCCCACGGCCGTGATGCTCGTGCCGATGGTGACCCTCACCGCGCTGTCCGTGCTGGCCGGCATGTTCCCCACGGCGCTGATCGGCTTCTTTACCCGGATCGCCGGTACGCTTCTGTAAGGAAGGGGAAAAGCATGCTGTTCTTGATCACGCTGTTGATCCCGCTGGCCGGCGGCCTGCTGCTGCCGCTGCTGCGGTTCCGCACGGCCCGCTCCAGGGGGATCTGGGTGGAGACGGTGGTGCTGGCGGCCTCCTGCCTTATGCTGTGGCAGCTGATCCGCCGGCCGGAGGAGACCGTCCGGGTGCTGCCGATGGCGGAAGGCCTGTCCATCGCCTTCCGGCTGGACGGCCCGGCCTGCGTCTTTACCGGGCTGGTGGCCTTCCTGTGGCCGCTGGCGACGCTGTACGGCCTGGAATACATGGAGCATGAGGAGCGGCCGGACGCCTTTTTCTGCTGGTACACGTTGTCCTACACGATCACCCTCGCCATCGCGGCGGCGGCGAATCTTTTCACCATGTATATCTTCTACGAGTGTCTGACGATGGTCACGTTGCCGCTGGTGACGCACAAGCAGGACGAAGCGTCCGTCCGCGCCGGACGGAAATATGTCGTCTATTCGATGACCGGCGCGGCCCTGGGCTTCACAGCCATGATGCTGGTTTATTTCCTGACCGGTACCACGGAATTCGCGTACGGCGGGATCGCCTGTCCCGCCGGCCGGGAGGACCTGCTGCGCATCCTTTATATCGCGGCCTTCCTGGGTTTCGGCGTCAAGGCCGCGGTCTTCCCGCTGCATGCCTGGCTGCCGGCGGCCTCGGTCGCCCCGACGCCGGTCACCGCCCTGCTGCACGCCGTGGCGGTGGTCAATGCCGGCGCTTACGCGGTGATCCGGGTGACCTGGTACGTCTTCGGGCCGGCAGCGCTGCGCGGCACCTACGCCCAGACGGCGGTGCTTGCCCTGGCCTGCTTCACGGTCGTTTTCGGCGCGGTGAAGGCGGTGCGGGAGCAGCATCTGAAGCGCCGCCTCGCGTATTCTACCGTGTCGAACCTGTCCTATATGCTGATGGGCGCGGCGCTGATGACCCCGGACGGCCTGGCGGGCAGCCTGGCGCACCTGGTGTGCCACGGCCTGATGAAGATCGTGCTGTTCAGCTGCGCCGGCGCGATCCTGATCGGTACGGGCAGCGAATGGGTGCAGGAGATGCGCGGTTACCGCCGTTACCTGCCCTTCACCTGCGCCGTGTATGCCGTGGCCGCCGTAGCCCTGACGGGCATACCGCCCCTGGCGGGCTTCGTGAGCAAATGGCACCTGTTGATCGCCGCTGCCGACACCGGCACGCCGCTGGGCACCGCGGCGGTGGCCTGCCTGATCCTGGCCACGGTGCTGACCGCCATCTACGCCCTGTCGCCCGCCGTGTTCTTCTGGTTCCAGCCGGCCGGAAAGCCGGAGGGAATGCCGGAGGGCGGGAAACGCGATCCCGGGCTGCGGATGAAGCTGCCCCTCGTGATCCTGACCGCGGCGGTGATCGCGCTGGGCGTATGGTCCGAGCCTCTGGTCACCTTCCTGCGCGCCGTGGCCGCTGGCACTCTGTAAAGAAAGGAGACGCTCCATGCTTCTGCCGGTTCTTGTATTCGGCCCCATGCTCTGCGCGGCCGTCTCCTATCTGATCGGCCGCCGGTCCAGGCCGGGCCGGGATCTTTTCGTGGTGCTGACGGGCGCCGCGGCCTTCGCGCTGTCCCTGACGGCGCTGCGCGGCGGGCAGGCCTTTGACTGGGAGGGCTTCTGCGGGCTCGGCCTCCACCTGCGGGCGGACGGCTTCCGCAGCCTGTATGCCGCGGTCGCGTCCTTCATGTGGATGCTGACGGGACTGCTTTCCCCGGAGTATTTCGCGCACTATCACAACCGCAACCGCTACTATTTCTTCAATCTGCTGACCCTGGGCGCGACCCTCGGCGTTTTCTATTCGGATGACCTGTATACGACCCTGATCTTTTTTGAGATCATGTCCCTGACCAGCTATACCTGGGTCGCGCATGAAGAGACGCCCGGCGCCATGCGCGCGTCCGGCACCTATCTTGCCGTGGCGGTCATCGGCGGCCTGACGACGCTGATGGGCCTCTTCCTGCTGTGGCACGAGCTGGGAACGCTCTCCTTTGACGGGCTGCGGGAGGCTGTGCGCGTACACGGCCGCACGCCGGTCATCACGGCCGCGTCCTGGCTGACGCTTTTCGGCTTCGCGGCCAAGGCGGGCATGTTCCCACTGCACATCTGGCTGCCGAAGGCGCACCCGGTCGCCCCGGCGCCCGCCTCGGCGCTGCTGTCCGGCATCCTGACCAAGAGCGGCGTGTTCGGGCTGATCGTCGTCTGCTCCCGCCTAATGTACGGGGACGCGGCCTTCGGGCGCCTGCTGCTCTGCTTTGCCGCGGTGACCATGTTCCTGGGCGCCCTGCTGGCCCTCTTTTCCGTGGACCTCAAGCGCACGCTCGCCTGCTCCTCCGTCAGCCAGATCGGCTTTATCACCGTGGGGCTTGCCATGACGGTGCTGCTGGACGGGGAGGGGAGCCTGGCCGCGTACGGGGCGCTGGAGCACATGGTGAACCATTCGCTGTTCAAGCTGTGCCTGTTCATGTGCGCCGGCGTCGTCTACATGAACCTGCACCGGCTGAACCTGAACGAGGTGCGGGGCTTCGGCCGGGGCAAGACGGTGCTGCACATCGCCTTTCTGATCGGCGCGGTCTCCATCGCCTGCATTCCGCCCTTCGGCAGCGGCTTCAACAGTAAAAGCCTGCTGCATGAGGGCATTCTGGAATACATTGCCGAGCTGCGGCATCACGGGGAGCCCTGGGGGATCTACAAGGCTCTGGAGATCCTTTTCCTGATCAGCGGCGGCATGACCATCGCCTATATGACCAAGCTGTATGTCTGCCTGTTCCATGAGCGGAACGCGGCGCGGCAGGCGGAGTACGACGCGAAAAACAAAACCTATATCCGGAAGGCCTCAGCCGCCGCGCTGCTGCTGAGCGCCGCGGTGATGCCGCTTTTCGGGCTGTTCGGCAGCGCGTTCATGACGCCGCTGGCGGAGCGGTCCATGCCCTTCTTCGGGCAGGAGGTCCTGACGCACGGCATCCGTTATTTCTCCTGGGAGAATATCAAGGGCGCCCTGGAATCCCTGGCGATCGGCGCCTTCCTGTATTTCGTCGTGGTCCGGAAGCTGCTGATGCGGACGAACAAGGACGGCGTCAGGGAATACGTGGACCTGTGGCCGGCGAAGCTGGACCTGGAAAACCTGGTCTACCGCCCGCTGCTCGGGTTCCTGACGAAGGTGTTTTCAGCGATCGTCGGGTTCATCGCCTCGGTTCCGGAGTGCCGCCTCATCAAAGAGTGGATCCCGAAGGGCATCGCGGCGGTGACCGCGTTTATCGCCTCTGTACCGGACAGCCGCCTGATCAGGGAGTGGATCCCGCACGGGATCGCCGCGGTGGGCCGCTTTCTCTCCGGATTCCCGGAGGGAATCGCGCTGCTGCTGAAGCGCACCGTGCTCGGCTTCGCGCATCTCCGGAAGGAGGTGCCCGTCGGCAGCCGGCTGACCTATGCACTCGGCCGGGGCATGAAC
Source organism: Clostridia bacterium (assembly GCA_017509255.1). Classification (GTDB taxonomy): domain Bacteria; phylum Bacillota; class Clostridia; order Christensenellales; family Aristaeellaceae; genus Aristaeella. The sequence continues at coordinate 16,194 of JAFWQA010000014.1, forward strand.
CGCGTCGCCCGCGCGCTGAACGCGACCGTCCTGCGCAGGCGGCCGGTGAGGGACGATTTTGAATATGTGCTGGACGCGGCGGGGAAAGCTCTCGGCGATACCGCCGACCGCGTGATCCACAGCGTGTCCTTCGGCCTGCTGCTGCTGGTGCTGGGACTGCTGGCCATGTGTATTTATCTGCTGCTGCAGTGACGAGAGGGAAAAAACTGTGAGGGACCGGACCAAAGGGGGAACCAGTATGAAAACAATCCTGCGGCAGATGATCTGCCTGACCGCCGCGCTGATCCTGTGCATGACGGCTTTCGGAGCCGGAGCGGAGAAAACGGAAGCAGCTTACGGACTTGCCGGCCTGACGGCGGACACCGTGCTGTTTTACAGGCAGGCCGATGTCGCGGCCCGGACAGGGACGCTCGTTCCCCTTTCGGAGGTGCTTTCCGCGGGGCCGGAGCAGCTGTTTCCGCGGACGCATCTGTACGACGCGGAATATGAAGGGACCGGGATCTTTCCGCAGCTGACGGACTACTGCCTCGGCATGGGCTATGCCGGTTACTCCGTGCTGAAGGAGAACCTGCCGGACCTCCGCATGAGCCAGAAGCTGAAGCGGGCCAATATGCTGGTTTACCGGATCGACACGGGTGACCTGCGCATCCTGACGGACGGCGGGGAACAGGAGTACGTGACGGTCCTGCTCTCCTGTCCGCTGAAGGATACGATGGAAAAGTTCTCCGCGGCCCTGGCGAAGGCCCGGGAGATCGCCGCTTCCGTTCCGCCGGAGCTGGATGACTATGAAAAGCTGCGCCGCATCGACCGGTATCTGAGGCAGCATACGGTTTACGGGGACAGGGACCGGTATTATCTGCGGGACTGGAGCTTCCTGTATGACGCGCTGGTGAAGGAAGTGTGCGTCTGCACCGGCTATGCCGAGGCTATGTATTTCCTGTGCGGTCTCTGCGGAGTGGAGTGCATCCGGGTGGAAGGAATGGCCGACGATCCCGAAGGGCTGCTGGGGCTGAGCCCGCATGCCTGGAATATCGCGGAGATCGGCGGCGGGTTCTACCTGTTTGACGAAACCGCGAATGCCATGACCCCGGAAGGGGAACCGGGCATGTTTGCCCTGTCCGCGAAAACGATGGCGTTTTTCGGCACCTATTCCATGACCGGGGATTATGCCAACAACCCGCTGATCCCGGAGTGCCCGGTGAATTATGATCCCGCCGCGGCCTGGAACGGGACGCCCGCCGGCGCGCTGCGCAGCTGGCTCTGGTTTGCCGCCTACGCGGAGCATCAACCGGTGTTCCTGGCGGTCGCCTCCGGTGTCACGGAGGAGGAATTGATGAAAGCCGCGCCGGGTCCCGACGGGCTGCCTGTCATTCCGCATCCGTTTGAGGATTTCAGGGCCTGGGCGCTGACCTATATGACGGAGGAATGCTTTGAGGAGCATTACGCCTCCGAGTTTCCGCCAAGCGCGGACGGCGGGATCGCCTTCCGCGCGCGTCCGGAAAGTCAGCCGGTCCGGCGCTGCGCCGGGGAGGCCGTCTGCGAGGACGGCGTATATACCGCCGGGGTCGTGACGGATGACGGCGCCGAAGCGAAGGCGGTCTTCACCGTGGAGGAAACGGACGGCCGGTACCGGATCGCGGATATCCGTTTTGAGGAGTAAAAAAGCAAAAAGAGAGGCCCTGCTTCACAAAGGAAGCAGGGCCGTATTTTATTCCGGCGTTTACGCCAGATCCGCGCGCATGCGGCTCCGGAACACGAAGCAGGCGAGCGCCGTGAAGGCCGCGCAGAACAGCACCGTGATCAGCAGCGGCAGCCCGTAATCCGAAAAGGAGAGCTGCAGGTTCAGCGCCGAGCGGGCGGAGCGGGTGCAGTACACGAAGGGGAAGCAGCGCGCCACGGTGAGCAGGACGCCGCCGGTGCTTTCGATATCGAACCAGATGCCGCCCAGGAAGGAACCCAGCGAGATCAGCACGGAGCAGAGGCCGGGCGCGGCCTTCTCGCTGAAGAGCGTGCCGAACAGGAGCCCCAGGGAGATCATCAGCACGGCGGAGGGCAGCAGCGTCAGGATGCAGAGCAGGATGCCGGGAAAGGAAAGGCTGACGCCCCGGATCAGCCCGATCACGAAGCCGGCCGCGGCGGTGATCACTGCCTGCGCGAGGGCGATGCCCAGCATCGGCAGGATATAGCCGAACACGAAATCGGCGGAGCGCATCGGCGAGGCATACATGCGTACCAGGAAGGAGCTGCCCCGGTCCTTGGACACGGTGAGCGCCGTAAAGAGCATCACGAAGGTCTGGCCGAACACGGCCACGCCGGGCGTCAGGTTCCAGATCCGGAAGGACGTTACGCCGGCCTCGGCCGGAACGGAGGTATCCACCAGCGTCATGACGATAAGCATGCCCAGCGGGAAGGCCAGGCAGAAGATATAGCTGAGGGGATCCCGGAGAAGCTCCTTCAGGTTCCGGGACGCAAAGGCACGAACTCTGTTACTCATTTCCGCCCCTCCTTTCCACCAGCGCGATAAAGGCGTTTTCCAGCCCGGTCTCGCCGGTCTCCTTTTCCAGCTCCTCCAGGGTGCCGGAGGTCAGCAGATGCCCGTCCGCCATCACGGCGATGCGGTCTGCCAGGGCTTCCGCCTCCTCCATATAGTGGGTGGTGAGCACCACCGTCACCGTGCCCTTCAGGGCGCGGATCACCTGCCACAGCTCGCGCCGGGCCAGCACGTCCAGCCCCAGCGTGGGCTCATCCAGGAAAAGGACCTCCGGGTCCCCGATGAGCGCCATGGCGATGGACAGCCGGCGCTGCCAGCCGCCCGAGAGCGTTTTGGCGCGGGTGTTCTCCTCCTTTTCCATGCGGAAAAGGGCGATCATCTTTCCGGCGGCGGCCTTCGCCCCCGCGGCGTCCTCCCCGCAGACGCGGGCCATCATCTCCAGGTTTTCCCGCACGGTCAGCAGGGGGGAAACGGCGGTGTCCTGCGGGGAAATGCCGACGATCTCCTTGATCTTCGTTTGCTCCGTCAGCACGCTCATGCCGTTCACGAAGGCTTCGCCTTCCGTGGGCCGGGACAGGCAGGTAAACATGCGGACGGTGGTGGTCTTGCCGGCGCCGTTGACGCCGAGCAGGGCCAGCAGCTCGCCCTTTTCCGCCTGCAGATCCAGGGAATCCACAGCGGTCTTCTGACCGAATCGTTTGGTCAGTTTTTTTGCTTCAAGCGCGATCATTCCTTCTCCTTTCCGCCGAAGGGCAGCCGGCCCATCTTGATCAGCGCGATGCCCCTGGCCTCGTCGCCCAGTACCAGGATCATGTCCCCCGTGTCCAGATGGAACACCTTGCGGCATTCCGGGGGCAGGGTGATCTGGCCCTTGTCGTTCATGCGGCACATGCCGAAAACATGCTTGCCTGCCGTCACATCCTCCGGCAGGTTCAGATCCCGTACCAGCAGATCCACCGTGGTGCCGTAGAAATCGGCCAGGCGGATGCAGCTTTCGATATCGGGCATGCTTTCGCCGCTTTCCCATTTGGCGACGGCCTGGCGGGAGACGCCGATCTTTTCGGCGATCTGTTCCTGCGTGTAGCCGGCCTGCTTGCGGTAAAACTTCAGCTGATTGAATGAAATAGCCATAGGTTCCTCCGGGCTCCGCGCCGGATACCCGGGCGGATTTTTCATACCAAGTATAACATTTTCGGAAAAAGCTTCAACCAACTGAAGCTGACATTATTGTTCTTTTCAGTTGCGTTTTCGGAAAAAGACCGGACGCTGTACCGGAAAAAAATATGATTTTTGCGCTTGACAATATTCCACTTGTGGTATATGATTATTCCACAAGTGGAACATGGAGGTGAACGGAATGCTGAAGCACGGGATCCTGGGGCTGCTGAATTACAGCGATCAGACAGGGTATGAGATCATGGAGGTCTTCCGGGACTCCCTGCAGTATTTCTGGACGGCGAACACCAGCCAGATCTACCGGGAGCTGCAGGGTCTGAAGGCCAAGGGCTTCGTGACCGACACGAGGGTGGAGCAGGCGGGCAGGCCGGACAAAAACGTGTTCCGCATCACGCCGGAGGGCCGGGAGGAACTGAAGCGCTGGCTGCGCGACGGGGATTACGGCCGGATGAACAACGGCCTGCTGATGAAGGTCTTCTTCAGCGGGGAGCTGCCGAGGGAGGAAAACATCGCCGTGTTCCGCGGGATGGAGCAGCACGCGAAAGCCCGCCGGGAGGCCATGGAGCAGCTGGACGCCGTGACGGACCGGTACGAGAAGGGCCTGAACGATCCGGAGAGGGCGCTGTACTGGAAAATGACCGCCTCCTTCGGGAAAAAATACGCAAAGATGATGGAAGAATGGAGCGCGGAATGCGCCCGGATGCTGGAGGAAGAAAAAGCATGAAGGTACTGGTGATCAACGGAAGCCCCAGAGGGGAAAAGAGCAACAGCCTGCGGCTGGCGGTGGCCTTTCTGAAAGGCCTGGGAGAGACCGAAACGCGTTATTTCCACGTGGCGCAAAAGCAGATCGCGGCCTGCCGCGGGTGCTTTGCCTGCTGGAGCAAAACGCCCGGGAAATGCGTGATCGCGGATGACGCGGCGGAGGCGCTCCGGGATCAGCTGTGGGCGGACGTCATCGTGTGGAGCTTCCCGCTGTATTTCTACAGCGTGCCGGGCGCCCTCAAGAACCTGATCGACCGTCAGCTGCCGATGAGCCTGCCCTTCATGACCGAGCGCACGGACGGCTGCGGAAACGGCGGGCATCCGTCCCGGTATGACATGGGCGGGAAGAAGCACGTCGTTATTTCCACCTGCGGCTTCTATACCGCGGAGGGAAACTATGACGGCGTATGCTCCCTGTTTGACCATATGTGCGGCGCCGGAAACTATGAGACGGTCTTCTGCGGCGAGGGCGAGCTGTTCCGCGTGCCGGCGGCGAAGCCCCTGACGGATATGTATCTGGAAAACGTGCGCCGGGGCGGGGAGGAATATGCCCGGGACGGCCGGATCGGTCCGGAAACGCGGGCGAAGCTGTCGGAGCTTCTGCTGCCGAAGGAGGTTTTTGAGACTCAGGCGAACGCGAGCTGGGGCGTCAGCCCGGACGGGCAGGCCAAAGCGGATGAGACGCTGACCTTCACGCGGCAGATGGCCGCCATGTACCGGAAGGAGTCCTGGGACGGAAAGGACCGGGTGCTGGAGATCCGCTATACGGATAGGGACAGGGCTTATCAGCTGCTGCTGGGAAAGGACGGCTGCCCCGTGACGGAGGACTGCGCGCGGACGCCGGACACCGTGATCGAGACGCCGTGGGACGTATGGCAGCAGGTGTCGTCCGGCGCCATCCGCGGGGACGAGGCCATCATGAAGGGCCTGTACCGCATTGCCGGGGATTTCACCCTGATGATGCGCTGGAACGAATTTTTCGGCGCGGGGGGAGCGAAACAGGAATAACCGGCGGCCGGGGCGAAAGAGAGGGAAAGGACTGTCCCGCGCGGACAAAAGCGGGAAAAGAGAAGGAGGACCGACATGAAGGATCTGATCGGAAATACGCTGAGCCGTTTTGTCGACTCCGGCGAGATCGCCGGCTGCTCCGCCCGCATCATGCGGAAGGATGAGGTGCTGTTTGAGGGAAGCTTCGGTTATGCCGATATCGAAAAGAAAAAGCCGATGGCGGACGATACGGTCTTCCCGATCGCGTCCATGAGCAAGGTGATCACGGTGGCCGGCATCATGCAGCTGTATGAGCAGGGCCTTTTCAAGCTGTGGGATCCCGTGAGCGAATACCTGCCCGGCTTCAAAAATCCCACCGTGGCGAAGGAAAAGCCCGACGGCAGCTATGAGCTGGTACCCGCGAAGGGCGAGGTGACCATGCGCCAGCTCTTTACCATGACCAGCGGCGTCCCCTATGCGGGGAAGGACACCGCCGCGGCGCGGATCCGCTGGGAAAAGGAAGGGGAATATATGCGGAGCGGGAAGCCCGTGCCGGAGACGGTGGAATACTGCAATCTGGTCGGGCAGCTGCCCCTTGCCTTTGAGCCCGGAGAAAAATGGATGTACGGCTTCTCCATCGACGTGCTGGGCGCCGTGATCGAGGTGCTTTCCGGCAAAACGCTGGGCGAGTACCTGAAGGAGAACATTTTCGATCCGCTGGGCATGCCTGATACGGGCTTCTTTGTCCCGGCGGAAAAGCAGGACCGCATCGCCGTGCTCTATCAGATCAACGAGGGCATGAAGCCCAGCGGGCGGGACTACAGCCGGGAGCAGCAGAAGCCGACCTTTGAAAGCGGCGGCGGCGGGCTTTTCTCCACCGTGAAGGATTACTCCCGCTTTGCCCAGATGCTGCTGCACGGCGGCACGCTGGACGGCGCGCGCATCCTGGGCCGCAAGACGGTCGACCTGATCTCCACAGACCACCTGACGCCGGAGCAGCAGGCCACCCACAGCTGGGACACCCAGCGCGGCTACGGCTACGGGCTCGGCGTGCGCGTGATGACGCACCCGGAGGTCGCGGACATCAACGGCTCCGTTGGCGAGTGGGGCTGGGACGGCGCCTTTGGCAACTGGTTCTGCGTGGACCCGAAGGAGGAGCTGACCTGCGTGTATCTGACCACCAATCTGCCCGGCAGCCATTACCGCTTCATTCCGAAGCTGATGGCTTCCATGTACGCTTCCCTGTAACGGGGAACCGACCGGAAAAACGAACGCGGCGCGAGACGATCGCGCCGCGTTTTCTTTGCGCTTCCGGCAGTACAGATCCCGAAAACTGTTACAATTCAAGGCTCCTGGAGCGGTTGACGGAAAAATGCTTTGGTGCTATAGTAAAGTCAGAGGGGAATGGTTGCCTGAGACAGCATACATAAGCAGCAGCGCTCTGCTTTCCGCGGGGAGCTGTCCTTTCACATATGCTGTCATACCTATATAAGCGCATGTGTCAAAGGAGAAACAGCATGACGAAAATAGCGGTTACCTACGATCACGGACAGATCTGGCAGCATTTCGGCAAAACGGAGTTTTTCAAAATTTATACCGTGGATGAGGGCCGCCTGACCGGCACACGGGTGGTTTCCACCGGCGGGCTGGGGCACGGCGCGCTGGCCGGCTTCCTGGCGGACCAGAACGTGGAGGCCGTGATCTGCGGCGGCATCGGCTCCCCGATGATCGACCGCCTTGCCGCCGCGGGGATCAAGGCGTATCCCGGCGTCACCGGCGACGCGGACCGGGCAGTGGCTTCCCTGATCGCCGGCACGCTGGCCGTCAATGAGGACGCCGTGCACAGCGGCTGCCACCATCACGAATAAGGACTGGGAAGGCTCTTCCGCGGGTGACCGTGGCTGAGCCTTTTCCGACGGAAAGGGGAAAAGATCCGGAAAAAGAAAAAAACGCGGAACAAAACCGAAAAACCGGCGTCTGACAGAATGACACCCGGGAAGGGTGAAACGATGAGAAAGAAGGTCGATGAACGATGAAGAAAATTACAGCGGTACTGATGGCTGCCCTGATGCTTGTCCTGTGCGCGTGCGCGTCCGCGGAGGGAATGGTCGGCGGCTGGAAAGCGGCGGAGGACACGGCCGTGACGGAGGAGCTGAAGGCGCTCTTTGACAAGGCGGCGGAAACGCTGATGGGCGTTGACTATGAGCCTGTGGCCTATCTGGGCAGCCAGCTCGTCGCCGGCACCAATCACTGCTTCCTGTGCCGGGCCACGGTGGTCTATCCCGGCGCCGAACCGTACTGGGTGCTGGTATATCTCTATGAGGACCTGCAGGGCAGCGTTTCGGTCCTGGGCTTTGATGATGTGGAGCTGGGAGATTTTGACGGACCCGGGGAGACCGACGACTGACGGGGACCCGGCTTGTATCCTGCCGCGGGACGGGCTATAATAGAGCAAAAGGGACATTGCCGAAGGGGGAAAAGCCTTATGTTCTATGAAGACGTTTGTGAAACTGCCGCCTATATCCGGGAAAGGATCGACGCTGTGCCGGAGCTCGCGATCATCCTCGGCAGCGGGCTGGGCGGCCTGGTGGATATCATGGAGGATAAATCGGAGATCCCCTACGGGGAGATCCCGCATTTTCCGCGGTCCAACGTCAGGGGCCATGCCGCGAAGCTGGTCTTCGGGCGCATCGGGAAGACCCGGGTGGCGGCCATGCAGGGGCGCTTCCATTTCTATGAGGGCTTCACCATGAAGGAAGTGACCTATCCGCTTTATGTGCTGCGGCAGCTGGGTATCCGGAACCTGCTTGTGACCAACGCGTGCGGGGGTATCAACCGCTCCTTCCGGCCGGGCGATCTGATGATCATTACCGACCACATCAACCTGACGGGGCGGAACTCCCTGATCGGCGAGAACGACGAGCGTTTCGGCCCGCGCTTCCCGGACATGTCCGAGGCCTATTCCGGAGAGCTGATCGGCAAGGCAAAGGCCGCGGCAGGCAAGCAGGGCATCGCTTATAAAGAAGGCGTTTATCTGCTGTTCCCCGGCCCCTGCTATGAGACGGCGGCGGAGATCCGGGCCTTCGCGGCCCTGGGCGCGGACGCCGTGGGTATGTCCACGGTACCGGAGGTGATCGCGGCGAACTACCTGGGCATGAAGGTGCTGGGCATCTCCTGCATCACGAACATGGCCACGGGCATCGCCACGGAAAAACACACCCACGAAGAGGTGCTGAGGACCGCCGGCGAGAGCAGCGAAAAGCTGTGCGCCTGGGTCCGGCAGATCGTTCAGGACTGGTAAGTAAGCAAACAAAACGGCGCGGCCGGGGCATCGGAAACCGGGTGTTCTGCCGCAAACACGGCTTTGAGGAATTCGACGGGCAGTTTTTTGAATATCACGGCAAAAGGCCGGGCAGCCGGAGCTGACGGAAAAAGCTGTGACAGAAAAAAACGGCTCCTTCGCCGGAGGGCGGGGGAGCCGTATTGTTATGCTTATCTTCAGAAAATAAAGGACGCGATCACCGCGAAGATGACGGCGGGCAGCAGGTTGGCCACCTTGATGCGGAATTTGCCGTCCGCCAGCAGGTTCACCCCGATGCAGAGGATCAGGATGGAGCCGACCAGGGACAGGTTGTTCAGGACCGGAAAGGCTGTCAAGCGTCCGGCGCGTCATTCCTCCGAAGGCCGGCCGGAATAGCTGTCCAGGAAGCTGTGCGTTTCCCCGTGCTGCTTATAGCCGATCACGGTATCCAGCATCACGTTGTGGATGCTCTGCAGGATATTGGCGTCCACGCTCGGGTTCGTTTCCTTCAGCTTCCGGATCAGCAGCTTGGTCTCCATGCGCTTGGAGACCGGGACGCCGTCATCGCGGCAGGAGCTGCAGGTATCCGTGAAATGGCAGGCACACTGGATAAAATGGAGCCGGCTGTCATCCCGCCAGCTTTTGATGTCGTCCTCACGGATCAGGTACATCGGGCGGATCAGTTCCATCCCCGGAAAATTGGTGCTGTGCAGCTTGGGCATCATTCCCTGGAACTGGCCGCTCCAGAGCATGCCCATCAGGGTGGTTTCGATCACGTCGTCAAAGTGATGGCCGAGCGCGATCTTGTTGCAGCCCAGTTCCCGCGCCCTGCTGTACAGATGGCCGCGGCGCATGCGCGCGCACAGGTAGCAGGGGGACTTTTCCACTCGCTCCACGGTGTCGAAAATGGAGGTTTCAAAAATCTCGACGGGGACGCCCAGCAGCCGCGCGTTGTTTTCGATCAGCAGGCGGTTCAGCTCATTGTAGCCGGGATCCATGACGATGAATTTCAGGCTGAATTCAAACTTGTTGTGCCGCTTCAGCTCCTGAAAGAGCTTGGCCATCAGCATGGAATCCTTGCCGCCGGAAATGCAAACGGCAATGCGGTCGCCGGGCTGCACCAGCTCATACTTCCGGACAGCCTTCGTAAAGGGAAGCCACAGGGCTTCCCGGTATTTCTTGCGGGTGCGGAGCGCTTCTTCGATCTCCGCGGAGCGGTCGGCTCCGCCCAGCTGCCGCCGGAGCCACGCGGCATATCCGCCGGAAAGGCTGTAAGCATCGTAGCCGAGGGCGCAGAGCTCCTCGCTGAAATAGACGCTCTGCGTCCCGTGCATGCAGAAAAGGACCAGCTTTTTCTCCTTCGGCAGGGCGCCGCTTTCCGCGGCGGCCAGGATATCCGGCATGCTTTCCGCTCCCGGCACGGTGCCGTAGGAAAAGGAGATATCATCCCGGATATCGTAAAGCGCGCAGGTGCCGGCCGGCTGGTCGGCCAGCTCCTCCAGCGTCATTTCGCGGATCATGCTGTGACCCCCGCTGTCAGGTCCTTCACGACCTCTCCGGCGATCAGCAGCCCTGCGACGGAGGGCACGAACGCCACGCTGCCGGGGATGTCCCGGCGCTCCGTACACTTGTGCTTCGTGCCCGGCGGGCAGATGCAGTGCGTGCGGCAGCTGATGGACATATCCTCCAGCGGCCGGGTCGGCTGCTCCTCGGAATAAACGACCTTCAGCCGCTTCACCCCGCGCTTTTTCAGCTCACGGCGCATGACCCTCGCCAGCGGGCAGACCCGCGTTTTGTAGATATCCGCGACACGGAACCGGCTTCCGTCCAGCTTGTTTCCGGCGCCCATGCAGCTGATGACGGGCACGTGCTTTTCCTGCGCCTTCATCACCAGCTCCAGCTTGGCGGTCACCGTATCCACCGCGTCGACCACATAGTCGTATTCTTCAAAGGGGAATTCGGAAATGTTTTCCGGCAGCACAAAGCATTTGCGGACGCGGATATCCGCGTCCGGATTGATCTCCAGCATTCTTTCCCGCATGACGTCCGCCTTATATCGGCCGACCGTTTTGCGGGTCGCGATGATCTGCCGGTTCAGATTGGTCAGGCAGACCTTGTCGTCGTCGATCAGGTCAAAGGCGCGCACGCCGCTGCGCACGAGCGCTTCGCACACATAGCCGCCCACGCCGCCGATGCCGAACACGGCTACACGGGCGCTCTTCAGCCTGTCGATCCCGTCACGGCCGATCAGCAGCTGCGTGCGGGCAAATTGATCCAGCATATATTTCTCTCCTTTTACGGGTCTCCCAGCACCGTCCGCATAAAATAGGGCAGCTGCTTCTGCCACCAGACCCAGTCGTGGCTGACGTCGGAGCCCCAGTAATCCGCCCAGTGGGGGATGCCTTTGGCAGTCAGGATCCCGTCCAGCTGCCGTGTGCCCCACAGCAGGTCGTCCTCCCAGGCGCCCTGCCCGGCGCAGAGGATGATCCGGCTCTGCCGGTACAGGTCCATCCACGGGTGATCCTCCGGCATGTTGGGCAGGAAATCCGCCGGGGAGTTGGCATAGACCAGGTCGTCCGAATAGCCGTGGAAAAAGTAATCGGCGTGGAAAAGGCCGCTGAGGGAGATCACGGTATCGAAAAGATCCGGCCGGCGGAAAAAGAAGTTGCCGGCATGCACGCCGCCCATGCTGCAGCCGCAGGCGATGGCCTTTTCCCGGGTATAAGCCGGCAGCAGCTCGTCCGTGACGTAATGAAACCAGCGCTCCTGCAGTTCGATCCGCGCGCGGGGGTCGCCCTGCTCATCGGACCAGGTTTCCCCGTCGATGCTGTCCGCGCAGACGAGCCGGAGCTTTCCGGCGTCGATCCAGGGGCGGAGCGTCTCCGTCATGCCGAAGTTTTCAAAGTCAAAGAAGCGGCCGTTCTGCGGCGCGAAGGCGACACAGAGCCTGCCGGAATGACCGAAGGAAAGATGCTCCATATCCCGGCCGAGGCAGTTGCTGTGATCCCGGTGATATTCTCTCTGCATGCTTATTCCTCCGGCGCGCGTTCATGAACGAAATGAATAAATTCACTGACCTCGTCCATGGAATACGCGTGAGCGGTGTACATCTGGCAGCCCATGGTCTCCCACATCAGCTGCGGCATGCGCTCGCACATGACGATGCGGTCCCCGTACCGGGAAAGGATCTCCTCATGGCTGTGCAGATAGCGGTGCTGATCCTTCCGGCTGGCGTATACGCAGAAATGGTGATCCCCGGAGTCGGGCCGGTCCGTCCGGTCCTTTGTGACCATGTCGGCCCAGATCTGATAGACGTCGGTGGAGTGGGCAAAGTTCATCATGTCCGGTGTGTAGCCGCCGGCGGGGCGCATGTTGACCTCCAAGGCCACGAAGTCCCCCACGCCGCCCAGGCCGGGACGGGCTTTGGACATGCGGAAGAACTCCAGATGGACGAAGCGGCTCCTGACCCGGAAGGCTCTGACCGTTCTGCGGCCCAGCTCCCGCAGGGCGTCCGGCATGGAGGCGGCCGTGTAATAGGAAAGGTCCAGCCCCTGGTTGACGATGTCCGCGATGGACGGCGGCCAGACGGTCATGGATTCGAACAGCGGCTCGGAGGCGGAGCTGACGATGGCGTCATAGGAACAGATGTCGCCCTCCACGAACTCCTCCATCACATAGGGAACAGCCGGCAGCTGTGAGAAGAAGGCGTCCGTGTCCGCATCCGAGTTCAGCTTCCAGGTGTTGGCCGCGCCGACGCCCACGTCCGGCTTCACGATGAGGGGATAACCGCCCACCTGCTCCAGAAACTCCCGGGCAGCCTCCCGCGTGGTCACGCGGGTGCTCCGCGCCGTCGGCACGCCGGCGGAGCGGTAGACCGGCTTCATGGCCGATTTATGCTTCCAGCTTTCCAGATCGGCCGGCCAGACGCCGGTGGTGATGTTGAAATCCTTACGCAGGCGCGCGTCCTGTTCCAGCCAGTATTCGTTGTTGGACTCCAGCCAGTCGATCCTGCCGTAGCGGAAGGCGAAGAAGGCCACCGCACGGTAGACCTGCTCGTAATCCTCCAGCGTGTCGACCCGGTAGTATTCCGTCAGCGCGTTGCGCAGTGGGATCTCCAGGCTGTCAAAGGGCGCGTCGCCGATGCCGAGCACGCGGGCGCCGCTCTTCTTCAGCCGGTCACAGAACTGCCAGTAGGTATGGGGAAAGGAAGGAGAAATAAATATAAAATTCATCTGTCGGCCCTCCCGTCGTACGGATAAAGCAAAGCAACCTACCTGTAAAGTAGGTTGAATGCATTGTATAGAAAAACATTCCTCCTGTCAAACAGAATATACACCTTTCGGGACCGGAAATAAACAGAAAAAACGGCAGCGGCGTCTTTATACGGTTTTAATCCTGTTCCGGATAATCCTAACGTCACGTTTAAAGCGCTTTTTTACAATGGGATCACGGAAAGGGCGGTGAGCGGCTTGAGGATCAGGGGGACCAGACTGACGGCATTCCAGGTGATCGCCGCCGGGTTTATTCTGCTGATCCTGGCCGGGACGCTGCTGCTGATGATCCCGGCGGCCAGCCGGGCGGACGGCTCCGCGCCCTTCAGGGACTGCGCCTTCACCGCCGTGTCGGCGGTATGCGTGACGGGCCTGGTGGTGGTGGACACGGCAAGGGCCTGGACGCCGCTGGGGCAGGCGATCATCCTGCTGCTGATCCAGACGGGCGGCATGGGCATCGTGACCACGGCCGCGTCGTTTGCTTTTCTTTCCGGAAAGAAGCTGGGGCTCGCGCAGCGCGGCATCCTGCAGGAATCCATTTCCGCGCCGCAGCTGGGCGGCATCGTCCAGCTGACGCGGTTCATTATCGCGGCGACGGCGGCCATCGAGCTGGCGGGTGCGCTGCTGCTGATGATCCCGTTCATTCCCCGGTTCGGGGTTTGGAAGGGAATCTGGCTGGCGGTGTTCCATGCCGTATCCGCCTTCTGCAACGCGGGCTTTGACCTGATGGGGTCGGAAAAGGCGTATTCCTCGCTGACGGCGGACGCCTTCAGCGTGCCTGTCAACCTGACGGTGATGCTGCTGATCACGGTCGGCGGCATCGGCTTCCTGGTCTGGGACGATATCCGCAGAAACAAACTGAGCTGGAAGAAATACCGCCTGCAGACCAAGGTGGTGCTGGTGACCTCCGGGCTGCTGGTGCTGATCCCCGCGCTGATCTTTTTCCTGACGGAAATGCCTGAGCTGCCGCCGGAAAAGCGCATCCTGCCGTCCCTGTTCCAGTCGGTCACGCTGCGTACGGCGGGCTTCAATACCGTGGACCTGAACGCCTTCAGCGACAGCGGCAAGGGCGTTATGATCCTGGGCATGCTGGTCGGCGGGTCGCCCGGATCCACCGCCGGCGGCATGAAGACGACCACGCTGGCCGTGCTGCTGCTGTCCGCCCGGGCTGTGATCCGGAGAAGGCCGGACGCGGCCAGCCACGGGCGCAGGATCGAGGACGGGACCGTGCTGCACGCCTCCGCCCTGCTGATGCTGTATCTGCTGCTTTTCCTTTTCTGCGGCATGGCGATCAGTCGGATCGAGAGCCTGCCGCTGTCGGACTGCCTGTTTGAAACGGCGTCCGCGATCGGCACGGTCGGGCTTTCCATGGGCATTACGCCCGGGCTCGGCACGGCATCCAGGGTGCTGCTGATGTTTCTGATGTTTTTCGGCCGGGTCGGCGGGCTGACGCTGCTCTATGCCGCGCAGCCGGCGCAGAAGCCCGGGACGGGGCGCCTGCCTGCCGAAAAGATGATCGTGGGATAAAGGAGAAAACGAATGAAATCCGTATTGCTGATCGGGCTCGGAAGATTCGGAAGGAATCTGGCCGAGAAGCTGAAGGAGCTGGGTCATCAGGTGATGGCGGTGGATATCCGCGAGGAGCGCGTGAACGATATCCTGGGGATCGTGACGGACGCGCAGATCGGGGATTCCACCAGCGAGACCTTCCTGCGCACGCTGGGCGTGAACAATTACGACGTATGCTTTGTGGCCATCGGCGAGGATTTCCAGAGCTCGCTGGAAACGACCTCGCTGCTCAAGGAGCTGGGCGCGCGCAAGGTCGTGGCCCGCGCGTCCCGGGAGGTGCACCGCAAGTTCCTTCTGCGCAACGGCGCGGACGAGGTGGTCTACCCGGCCAAGCAGGTGGCCGACTGGGCGGGCCTGCGGTATACGACGGACCACGTGCTGGACTTTATCGCCCTGGACGAGGAATACTCCATCTATGAGCTGGCGGTCCCGGCGGAATGGGCCGGAAAAACGGTGGGCGGGATGGATATCCGCCGGAAGTACAATCTGAACATCCTCACGCTGCGCGGCAGCGACGGCAGGCGGATGGCCGTGGACAGCGACACCGCGTTTTATGAGGGACAGACGATGTTCGTGCTTGGTCGGTGGAAGGACGTTCAGAAATGCTTCCATATTTAGCTTTAACGCAGTTTCCGTGAAGGGGGAAACCGCAGTGAAAGAGGTTCTTACAGTGATCGCGATTGCGGCTGCCGGAGCTTTGGGGTATTATATAATGAATTTATGCGACCGGTTTTTCCGGCAATACGCCCGGAGGGACGTCAAAGTGAGAGAGGACGGCAGGCATGAAGAACGGATCGGAATCCCGCGGGACTAAGACGCGGAATCTGCTGGTCTGCCTTTCTTCTTCCGGCTCCAATTCGCGGGTCATCCACGCGGCACAGCATCTGGCGGCGGCCTACGGCGCCAGGTGGACGGCGCTTTTTGTGGAGACGCCGGATTATGTGAAGCTATCCGAAGAGGACAGGAAGCGGCTGAGAAGCAATATGCAGCTGGCGGAAAGGCTCGGCGCCCATCTGGAAACGGTGGTGGGGACCGATATCGCGTACCAGATCGCGGAGTACGCCCGGCAGCACGACATCACCAGCGTGATCATCGGCCAGGGGAGGACCGTGAGCAGCCTGCTGTTCCGGCGGCAGACGCTGACGGACCGGCTGGTCGCCTATGCGCCGAACCTGGAATACCATATCATTCCGGACCTTGTCACCAATGTCTATATTGCCAAAAAGGCCCACCGCTATCCTGTCCGGCGGACGTTGCTGGACATCGGGCTGTGCCTGCTGGCGCTGCTGCTGGCCACGCTGATCGGCTTCCTGTTCAGCCATCTGGGCTTTACGGACGCGAACATCATCATGGTCTACCTGCTGGGGCTGCTGTTCGTGTCCATCACCACCTCCCACCGGGTATACAGCCTGGTCTGGGCTGTGGCCAGCGTGCTGCTGTTCGACCTGCTTTTCACCACGCCGCGGTTCAGCTTCCGCGCATACGGAACGGGCTATCCCGTGACCTTCCTGGTCATGTTTATCGCGGCCTTCCTGATCAGCACCCAGGCCATCCGCCTGAAGGAGAACGCCCGCCTGTCGGCGGAAACGGCCCGGCGGACGGGCGTGGTCGTGGAAACGGACAGGGCACTGTCCAAAGCGGCGTCCCGGGAAGAGATCTGGGCCGTGCTGGTACAGCAGCTTTCCCGGCTGCTGCGCCGCAGCATCGTGATCTACCGGGCGGAGAGGGGAAGACTCGGGGAACCGGAGTTTTCCGCGTACCGGCCGGAGGACACCTATTCCGCCGAGACGGAAAGGCCGGCCGCGGAGAGGGCCTTTCAGGAAAACCGGCGCACCGGAGCGACGACCGGCATCCTGCCGAAGGCGGACTGCCTGTATTACAGCCTGCGCGTGCAGGACCGGGTGTACGGGGTGGTCGGCATCAGCATTGGCGGCAACACGTTGGATGCATCGGAGCAGAGCGTGGCGCTGTCCGTGATCGGCGAATGCTCGCTGGCGCTGGAAAATGAGCAGAACGCCCGGGAAAAGGAACAGAGCGCCATGCTGGCCGAGCGGGAACGGCTGCAGGCCAATATCCTGCGCGCGGTCTCCCACGACCTGCGCACGCCGCTGACCTCCATCTCCGGCAACGCGGACAACCTGCTGTCCGTGGGCGAGAGCCTTTCCCGGGAGACCCGGAGGCAGATCTATACCGATATCTATGAGGACGCCCAGTGGCTCAATTCCATGGTGGAGAACCTGCTGTCCGCCGGACGGCTGGAGGAGAAGGGCGCGGCCGTGCGCCGCGGCAGCGAGCTGGTGGATGAGCTGATCGCGGAGGCGGTGTCCCGGCTGGGCCGCCGGGCCGCGGAGCATGAGATCTGCGTGCCGGACTCCGGCGACCTGATCTTCATCGACGCGGACGCGAGGCTCATAGTGCAGGTGCTGGTCAACCTGCTGGACAATGCCCTGAAGTATACGCCGGAGGGCTCCCGCATCACGGTGACCCGGGAGCGGGAGGGCGGCATGGCGCGCATCCGCATCGCGGACAACGGGCCGGGCATTTCCGATGAGGACAAGGAGCACATTTTCGAAATGTTTTACACGGGCTTGGGCCATTCCTCCGACAGCCGCAGGGGGCTGGGCCTGGGGCTTGCCCTGTGCCGCTCGATCGTGCTGGCGCATAACGGCAACCTGACCGTGAGGGACAACGAACCGAAGGGGACCGTCTTTGAGATGAGCCTTCCCGTGAGCGAGGTGGAAACCAATGAATAAACCGCTGATCCTGGTGGTGGAGGATGACGCGCCCATCCGCAGCCTGATCTCCGTCACGCTGGAGGCGCACGGCTACCGCTATGTGACCGCCGACAACGCGGCCACCGCCATCATGATGGCTACCTCCCACAATCCGGAGGTGGTGCTGCTGGACCTGGGCCTGCCGGACCTGGACGGGGTGGAGGTCATACGGAAATACCGCACCTGGTCCAACAATCCCGTCATTGTGATCAGCGCCAGGAACGAGGATTCGGACAAGATCGAGGCGCTGGACGCCGGTGCTGACGACTACATGACCAAGCCCTTCTCCGTGGAGGAGCTGCTGGCGCGCCTGCGCGTGGCGCTGCGCCGTCTGGCGATCAGTCAGAGCGGGGCGCCGGAGGACCCGGTGTTTGTGAACGGGCCGCTGACCAACGATTACGCGGCCGGCTGCGCCTTCCTGGCCGGGGAGGAGCTGCACCTGACGCCCAACGAATACAAGCTGCTGTGCCTGCTGACGCGGAACTGCGGCAAGGTGCTGACGCACAAGTACATCACCCAGAAGATCTGGGGCGCCGCCTGGGAGAACAACGTCGCCAGCCTGCGCGTAGTGATGGCGACCCTGCGGAAAAAGCTGGAAAAGGACCCGGAATGCCCGCCGTTCATCCAGACGCATATCGGGATCGGCTACCGGATGCTGCGCGTGGACGCCGCCGGCGAAAACGCCGAGGAATAAACGGAAGGCCAAAAAAGCCTTCTCACGGAAGAGAAGGCTTTTTTGCGTGGCGGGAAAGCTGTTTTACAGCTCCAGCTCCAGCGTGACGGGGCAGTGGTCGGAGCCCATGACCTGCGTCTCGATACCGGCGTCTTTGATCTTTCCCTGCAGCCGGTCGGAGCAGAGGAAGTAGTCGATGCGCCATCCGGAATTGTTCTCCCGGGCATGGAACATGTAGCTCCACCAGGAATAGATATCCTTTCTGTCCGGATAGAGGAAGCGGAAGGTGTCCGTGAAGCCGGAGGCGAGAAGCTCGGTCATTTTCTCCCGTTCCTGCGGGGTGAAGCCGGCGTTCTGCTCGTTGCTTTTCGGGTTTTTCAGGTCAATGGGTTTGTGGGCCACGTTCATGTCCCCGCAGACGATGACCGGCTTTTTCCGGTCCAGCGCCTTCAGATAATCCCGGAAGGCGTCCTCCCAGGTCATGCGGTAGTCCAGCCGGGTCAGCCCGCGCTGGCTGTTGGGCGTATACACCGTGACCAGGAAGAAGTCCGGATACTCCAGCGTGATCACCCGGCCCTCATGATCGTGCTCCTCCTGCCCGATGCCGTAGGAAACGGACAGGGGCTCCTGCTTCGCGAAGACCGCTGTGCCGCTGTAGCCCTTCTTTTCGGCGGAGTTCATGTACAGGCGGTAGCCCTCGGTGGGGATCTCCGCCTGGTCCGGCTGCATCTTGGTCTCCTGAAGGCAGAAGAAGTCGGCGCCGGAGGCTTTGAAGTAATCGGAGAAGCCCTTGCCCATGCAGGCACGCAGGCCGTTGACGTTCCAGGAGACAAATTTCATAGATCGATCCTCTCTTTGCTTTCAGTCGGTACGCGGATAAGTCATTGTAACACGGGATCCGTTTTTTTCATAGCATCCGGCCGCCACGCCCGGATCATTCTTTGCGGGGGCCGGAAACCGCTCCCACGCGAGAGATATTTTTGTCCCTCATCCGAAAGAAAATTTCACAGAAAAACAGATGCTTTTTTTCAACCGGAACCGTCGGAAAGTCGCTCTGAAGGGACTCAGTTTGTACGGACAAAATTGGTACGCACAATAGCAAACAACAATTTTCACAGAGCCCTTTTGTCCATGGGTCTCAGGCCAAAAACAGAGCGCTTTCAAGGTTTCGGGAAAATGCCGGGAAGGTGCGAAAAACATAGATTTATCAAAAATGTCCCATGGCCGGATCGTCACAATTTGCAGCACTGTACTCAATATTTGCGGCCTTGATGAAAGCCCTTGCAAATATGTTTGGTTTGGTTTATACTTTTATCAAATTTCGCATTGTTTTATTATTTGTTGCCCTGACGGTGCATCTGAGCGGGAGACCGCTGAGATAGATAATTTCATAAGGAGAGAAAGACCCATGAAGAAAATCATTGCTCTGGTACTTACCCTGGTAATGTCCCTCGGCCTGCTGGCTGTGTCCTTCGCGGAAGCGAACGATCAGAAGCCGGTCATCTGGTTCAACCGTCAGCCCTCCAACAGCACCACCGGTGCTCTGGACATGGACGCGCTGACCTTCAATGAGAAGACCTACTACGTCGGCTTCGACGCCAAGCAGGGCGCTGAGCTGCAGGGCCAGATGATCGTTGATTATCTGCAGGCCGGCGGCGCTGCCTTCGACCGCAACGGCGACGGCATCATCGGCTATGTCCTGTCCATCGGCGACATCGGCCACAACGACTCCATCGCCCGTACCCGCGGCGCCCGCAAGGCTCTGGGCACAGCTACCCCCGACACCGCGCAGGGTAAGACTGAGATCGCCACGATCGACGACGTCAACCCCGCCCCCATCGGCACCAACACCGACGGCTCCTCCTCCATCGTGAAGGACGGCGCCATCACCATCGACGGCAAAGAATACATCGTGCGTGAGCTGGCTTCCCAGGAAATGAAGAACAGCTCCGGCGCCACCTGGGATGCTCCCACCGCCGGCAACGCCATCGGCATCTGGGCCGCTGACTTCGGCGATCAGATCGACGTGGTCGTTTCCAACAACGACGGCATGGGCATGGCCATCTTCAACGCCTGGTCCAAGGAAGCCAAGGTTCCCACCTTCGGCTACGATGCCAACAGCGACGCCGTGGAAGCCATCGGAGACGGCTTCGGCGGCACCATCTCCCAGAATGCTGACGTTCAGGCTTACCTGACCCTGCGCACCCTGCGCAACGCGCTGGACGGCGTGGATATCATGACCGGTATCGCCACCCCCGACGCTGCGGGCAACTGCCTGAATGACAGCCTGTACTACTATGACGAAGCGACCCGCTGCTTCTACGCCCTGAACGGCGCAGTGACCGCGGACAACTATCAGAGCTTCCTGGATGCCACCGCCCCCAACCCCCTGTTCAACAATCAGCTGGGTGAGGACGTCGCTCCCAAGGCGAAGGTCTGGCTGGACATCTACAACAGCACCGACAACTTCCTGAACGCGACCTACAAGCCGCAGCTGGAGAACTACGACGGCATCCTGAACCTCGAAGTGGAATACATCGCGGGCGACGGACAGACCGAGAGCAACATCACCGACCGTCTGGCCGATCCCAGCGCCTATGCCGGATTCGCCTTCAACATGGTCAAGACCGACAACGCCAACGCTTATCTCGCGAAGCTGATGCAGTAATCTGATTCAGAACAGCCTGAGATAAAAAACCAGGGACGGGCCATCGGGAAGTCCCTCTTCCCGATGGCCCGTTTTCAGTGTATAATAAACCATAGCGGGAAAGCAAAAGTTAACAGGCAGGAGTGAGACGATGGCAGAACAATCGTATATCCTATCCATCCGGGGCATGTGCAAGTCCTTCGGACGCAACCGCGTTCTGGACCACATCGACATGGATGTGAAGGCCGGAAGCATCATGGGCCTGATGGGCGAGAACGGCGCCGGCAAGTCCACCATGATGAAATGCCTTTTCGGCACCTATGAGAAGGACGAGGGCACGATCCTTCTGGACGGGAAGGAGGTCAACTTCTCCGGGCCGAAGGACGCGCTGGAAAACGGTGTGGCCATGGTCCATCAGGAGCTGAACCAGTGCCTGGAGCGGAACGTGCTGGACAACCTCTATCTGGGCCGGTATCCCAAAACCCCCGCGGGGACCGTGGATGAGACCCGGATGAAGAAAGAAGCTTCCGATCTTTTCCGGCGGCTGAACATGACGGTGAACCTGAGCGCTCCGATGAAGACGATGTCTGTTTCCTCCCGCCAGATGGTGGAGATCGCCAAGGCCATCTCCTACAACGCGAAACTGATCGTGCTGGACGAGCCCACCTCCTCCCTGACCGTGCGCGAGGTGGAAAAGCTTTTTGAGATGATGCGCAACCTGCGCGACCAGGGGATCTCGCTGGTCTACATTTCCCATAAGATGGACGAGATCTTCGAGATCTGCGACGAGGTATCCGTTCTCCGGGACGGCAAGCTGGTCATGACCAAGGCGATCCGCGATACGGACATGAACGAGCTGATCGCCGCGATGGTCGGGCGCTCGCTGGACAACCGTTTCCCGCCGGTGGACAATGTTCCCGGCGAGCCGGTCCTGAACGTACAGCACCTGAGCACCAAGTTCGCTCCGAACCTGAAGGACATCACCTTCGAGGTGCGGGAAGGTGAGATCTTCGGGCTGTACGGGCTGGTCGGCGCCGGGCGGACGGAGCTGCTGGAGACGATGTTCGGCGTGCGGACGAGGGCTGCCGGGCGTGTATACTACCGCGGAAAGCTGGTCAACTTCTCCGATTCCCGCGAGGCCATGGACCACGGCTTCGCGATGATCACGGAGGAGCGCAAGGCCACCGGCCTCTTCCTGGAGGGGGACCTGACCTTCAACACGACGATCACGAACCTCCGGCACTACATGGCCGGCATTGCCCTGTCCAGGGACAGGATGGTGCGGGCCACCGCGAACGAGATCAACATCATGCACACCAAATGCATGGGCCCGTCGGACGCCATCACGGCGCTGTCCGGCGGCAATCAGCAGAAGGTCATCTTCGGAAAATGGCTCGAGCGCGATCCCGAGGTTTTCCTGATGGACGAACCGACGCGCGGCATTGACGTGGGCGCCAAGTACGAGATCTACGAGCTGATCATCAAAATGGCCAAGATGGGCAAGACCATCATCGTTGTATCCTCCGAGATGCCTGAGATCCTCGGCATCACGAATCGGATCGGCGTCATGTCCGGCGGCAGGCTCGCCGGCATCGTAAATACCGGGGAAACCAATCAGGAGGAACTCCTGAGGCTCAGCGCAAAATACCTGTAAGGGGAGGAGAACGAAAATGGCCGATATTAAAGGAAAGATTCTGACGGCAGAGGAGGAACAGGGTCTCCTGAAGCCGATCGATGAGTTTGTGGGCGGCATCCAGGAGGAGATCAACGCGCTGCGCGCGGACGGCACCGACCGGGTCACCTCCCTGACCAACCATATCGCGATCATCCGCGAGAACGCCAACTATACCAAGGCGGAAAAGGCGGCGATCATCGCGAAGGACAAGGCGGAGCTGCAGAAGGCGAAGCAGGTCGAGAAGCAGCACAGCGCGGAGATCAAAAAGCTGATCGGCGAAGCGGTCGGACATCTGGACGCGCATTACGACTCGGATTACTACGCGCCGGTGGCCGCGTCCTGCGAGCTGGAAAAAGCGGAGGAAAACAGCCGTTACGCCGCGGAGCTCGTGCAGCTGGAAAAGGAGCATACCGCTGAGCTGGCAAAACTGACCGACAAGCACGAGATCAAGGATGAAAAATACGTCTACAAGAACAGGATGTTCGACGCCAGGCTGAAGCATGACGCGACCCTGCAGGGCATCAAGGACCGGAAGCATGAAGCTTTCTCCTACCGGTATCACCTGACGGACCTGCTGCGCCTGTCCAAGTTCACCTTTGCCGAGAAGCAGAAGCAGAAGTGGGAGAACTACAAATACACCTTCAACACCCGCAACTTCCTGCTGGCAAACGGACTGTACATCGTGATCATGATCGTGTTCATCGTGCTGTGCCTGCTGGCGCCCATCATCAAGAACACGCAGCTGCTGACGGTGAACAATATCCTGAACATCCTGCAGATGGCCTCCCCGCGCATGTTCCTGGCGCTGGGCGTCGGCGGCCTGATCCTGCTGGGCGGCACGGACCTGTCCATCGGGCGCATGGTCGGCACCAGCATGGTGCTTTCCACCATGATCATGCACAAGGGCATCAATACCGGCGCGCTGTTCGGCCAGATCTTTGACTTTACCGCGATCCCGGTGGGGCTGCGCATCGTGATGGCGTTGCTGGTCTGCTGCTGCGTGACGACGGTCTTCGCCTCCATCGCCGGCTTCTTTACTGCCAAGTTCCGGATCCATCCCTTTATCTCCACCATGGCGAACATGCTGATCATGTTCGGCCTGATGACCTTCGCCACCAAGGGCGTATCCTTCGGCGCGATCGAGCTGAGCATCCCGAAGACGATCATTCCCAAGCTCTTCGGCGGCCAGTTCCCGTCCATCATCCTGTGGGCGGTCGCGGCGGTGGCGATCATGTACTTTGTGTGGAACAAGACCACGCTGGGCAAAAACATGTACGCTGTGGGCGGCAACCGTGAAGCGGCGGCGGTCTCCGGCATCTCCGTGTTCAAGGTCACGCTGACGGCCTTCATCATCGCCGGCATCCTGTACGGCTTCGGCGCCTGGCTGGAATGCATCCGCATGGTGGGCTCCGGCTCCGCCTCCTACGGGCAGGGCTGGGAAACGGATGCCATCGCGGCCTGCGTGGTCGGCGGCATCTCCTTCAGCGGCGGCATCGGCAAGATCCAGGGCATCGTGGTCGGCGTCCTGATCTTCACCGCCCTGACCTACTGCCTGACCGTGCTGGGCGTGGATACCAACCTGCAGTTCGTGTTCAGCGGCATCATCATCATCTCCGCCGTGACCATCGACTGCCTCAAGTACGTGCAGAAGAAGTAAGGCTTTTCCGGATAAAAAGAATGCGCCCGCGGGGCAATGCCCCGCGGGCGCTGTTGCGTCAGGATCAGTAGTTTTCGGCGTTGACTTCGAAGTAGCTCTGCGGATGATTGCAGACGGGGCAGACGTCGGGAGCCTGCGTGCCGACTACGATGTGGCCGCAATTGCGGCATTCCCAGATCTTGACCTCGCTCTTTTTGAAGACCTCCTGCAGCTCCACGTTGCGCAGCAGCGCGCGGTAGCGCTCCTCATGGTGCTTCTCGATGGCAGCCACGCCGCGGAACTTCTTCGCCAGCTCGGTGAAGCCTTCCTCTTCGGCGGTCTTCGCGAAGCCCTCGTACATATCGGTCCACTCGTAGTTCTCGCCCTCGGCGGCGGCGGCCAGATTCTCGGCGGTGGAGCCGATGCCGTTCAGTTCCTTGAACCACAGCTTGGCGTGCTCCTTCTCGTTGTCCGCGGTCTTCAGGAACAGCGCGGCGATCTGCTCAAAGCCTTCCTTCTTGGCCTTGGAGGCGAAATAGGTGTACTTGTTCCGGGCCTGGCTCTCGCCGGCGAAAGCGGCCAGCAGGTTCTTTTCGGTCTGGGTGCCGGCGTAGGGATTGGTGGGCGCCTCCTCGATCTTCACGAATTTGGAGGCGGGCTGTTTGCACTTCGGGCACTTGAAATCCTCGGGCAGGGGTCCTTCATGAATGTAACCGCAGACTGTGCACTTCCATTTTTCCATTTTGTTTTCCTCCTGAATATTGATTTTTGGTTTTTAGGGGTTACGCGCGCGGGCGTAAGGGAAGGGGTCAGTCCTCCGTGAGCGCCTTCCGGCAGGCGGGGCACAGGTAGCTGACCTGCAGGTCGTAGTTCAGCAGCTTTTCCTCCGTCCGGGACTGCAGCAGCTCCGTCAGGTCCGGGAAGCAGACGTCCGCCAGGCTGCCGCACCGCCTGCAGACCAGGTGGTCATGCCGGGCGGTCCTGTCGTAGCGTTCCGGAAAGCCGTCCACACAGATCCGCCGGATGCGTCCCTGCTGATGCAGGCGCGCCAGATTGTTGTAGACGGTGGCGAGTACGACGCCGGAGCCCTTTTCCTTCATTTTCAGGAAGATCTGCTCCGCGGTCAGGTGTTCCCGGGACACCTCGACGATCTCAAGAATCGCGGGTCCGTAGCTCATGGTGGGAATCCTCTCTTCTTAGAATCAATCTAATTTTAAATAGTGTCCCTTTTGTTGGTCAAGAACAACAATATCATTTTTTCGGACCCGAAAAAAACATCAGGGATGATTCTTTCCGGGATCCCGGTTATAATGGAAAGGAATTAAGACCGGAGGCTGTGAAGCGATATGAAAAAGAACTACGGCAGGACGGCTGTCGCCTGCTATATGGGGTTCATTACCCAGGCGATCTCGGCGAACTTCGCGCCGCTGCTCTTCCTGACGTTTCAGAAAAGCTACGGGATCCCACTGGGGCAGATCGCGCTGATCTCGACCGTTTTCTTTTTTACCCAGCTGATCACCGACCTGCTCGCCGCGAAGTTTGTGGACAGGATCGGTTACCGGCGGTGCGTGGTCGCGTCCGAGGCGCTGTCGGCGGCCGGTCTCATCGGCCTGGCCTTCCTGCCGGACCTGCTTGAGAACCCCTTCGCGGGCATCCTGGCCTGCGTGGCGGTCTACGCTGTGGGAAGCGGTCTGATCGAGGTGCTGGTCAGTCCCATCATCGAGGCCTGCCCGTTTGAGCACAAGGAAGCGGTGATGAGCCTGACGCATTCCTTCTACTGCTGGGGAGCCGTGGCGGTGATCCTGCTTTCCACGCTGTTCTTCCGCACGGTCGGCATCGGGCGCTGGCCGCTGCTGGCCTGCCTGTGGGCGGTGATCCCGCTGGTGAATATCTTCAATTTCTCCTCCTGCCCCATCGAGCATCTGGTGGAGGACGGGAAAAGCATGACGATCCGCCAGCTGCTGGGAAACGGGCAGTTCTGGCTGCTGGTGCTGCTGATGGTCTGCGCCGGTGCCTCCGAGCTGGCCATGGCGCAGTGGGCTTCCGCCTTCACGGAGTCTGCGCTGAAGGTCTCCAAAACGGTGGGCGACCTGGCGGGGCCCTGCCTGTTTGCCGTGCTGATGGGCATCAGCCGTGTGTTCCACGGCAGATTCGGGCATAAGATCGACCTGACGAAATTCATGATCGGCTCCGGCATCCTCTGCGTGGTCTGCTATCTGACGGCGGGCCTGGCCTCCAGCCCCGTGCTCGGTCTGGCGGGCTGCGCGCTGTGCGGCTTCTCCGTGGCGGTCATGTGGCCGGGCAGCATCAGCATCGCCTCCCGGAGCCTGGCGACCGGCGGCACGGCGATGTTCGCCCTGCTGGCGCTGGCCGGGGACCTGGGCGGATCCATAGGCCCCGGGCTGGTGGGCCTGATCTCCCAGAACGCCGGCGGTGACCTGAAGGCCGGTGTGCTGTCGGGGGTCATTTTCCCGGCGGTGCTGGTTCTGGCGCTGCTGCTCCTGCAGGGGATCCGCAAAAGAAAAGAGCCGTAAGGACAAAGCAAAAGCGCCGTTCCCGCGAACGGCGCTTTGCTGTACGGCCGGTTCAGCCCTTCTGCCGGGCAAACAGCTGCAGCTTGGCAAAGAAGTCCTCCAGAATGTAGCGGGTATCCACGTCCCGGTAGACGCGGATCACCGGGTTCCCGGCCTCCTCGGCGGAGGAGGTATCCTCGTTGATGAAGGGCGCCTTCTCATAGCGGTAATGCCCGCAGTCCGGGTTGATGGCCGCGGCGATGGCGGGGGAGTCGCCCAGGGACCAGCTTTCGCCCTGCGTCCAGCCGGCGTTTTCGGACAGGTTGTAGTTGACCATGTTCTCAAACAGGTGCAGCCCGATCTGCCCGCAGGGGGCCACCTTGCATTCCAGCTCGGACAGGCCGACGCGCACGGTGCGGTAAACGTCGGAGGGGATCAGCCACAGCTCCGCGCCGGAGGAGAGCACCGCGTTGGCGGCGGGCACGTCGTTGCCGGCGTTGAACTCCCGGAAGGGCGCGGGCCGGACTTTGGTGCCGTGCGTGCCGATCCAGACCACGATGACGGAATCCACGATGTCCGGGTTTTTCCGGAAGGCCATGGCCACGTTGGTGATGGCGCCCTGGCACAGCAGGTACAGCTTGCCCGCTCCCGGCTCGAGCTTTTTCTGCTCCAGCGCCTTTTCAATGATGAAATCCGCCGCCTCGGAAACCGAGGCGTCCCGCGCGAGAGGGCCGTCCTGCCCCATCAGCACGGGGACATCCAGCCCCATGGCGTCCAGGATCGTGCGGATCTCGTCATAGCTTTTCCGCACGGACCCGGGGGCGCTGAAGTGCTCCGCCAGGATGCCCCTGACCCGCAGCTTTGGGCTGAGCAGGGCGTGCACGATGGCAAAAGGATCGTCCGCCTCGCAGGCGGCGTCCGTATCGATCAGCACATTGATCTTTTTGTATTCCGGGATACTGTACATAGGCTTATCTCCGATCTGTTCAGTTTTTTTCGGCGGATCCATTTTATCATAATCCCGCGCGATATGGAACCACCGAAACGCGTGACAAGACGGGAAGAAAAAGGTATAATGACAGCAGTGAAAAAGGACAGGACCGGCGGAGGGAAGGGAATTCCTTTTCCGGCCGGTGATAAAAGCAAAAGGACAGGAGCGTGCGCAGATGAAAAGAGTATTCCTGACGGTTCTGGACGCGGTCGGCTGCGGCGAGCTGCCGGATGCCGCGCTGTACGGAGATGCAGGCGCAAACACGCTGGGGCATATGGTGGACGCGGCCCATCCCTCCCTGCCGAACCTGGCGGGCATCGGCCTGGGGCATATTCCTTCCACGCATTATCCGCCGGATCCGGCTGCCGTGGGCGGCTACGGAAAGTGCGCGGAGGTCAGCGCGGGCAAGGATACCACCACCGGACACTGGGAGATCGCCGGCCTGAGGCTGACGAAGCCCTTCCCGACCTTCCCGGAAGGCTTCCCGGCGGACTTCATCGCCGCCTTTGAGAAGGCGATCGGGCATAAGGTGATCGGCAACAAGCCGGCCAGCGGCACGGCCATCCTGGACGAGATCGGCGAGGAGAGCCGGCGGAACGCCACCCCCATCGTTTACACCTCGGCGGACTCCGTGTTCCAGATCGCCTGCCACGAGGCTGTTTTCCCGCGGGAGGAGCTGTACCGCTTCTGCCGCATCGCCCGGGAAATGCTGCAGGGCGACCTGGGCGTGGGCCGGGTCATCGCGCGGCCGTATGAAGGGGAGGAGGGCAGCTTTGTGCGCACCTCCGGCCGGCGGGACTTCAGCATGCCGCCCATCGGGCGCACGCTGCTGGATGCCGTGAAGGAAGCCGGCATGGAAAGCCTGGGCGTGGGCAAGATCGAGGATATCTTCGCGGATACCGGGCTGACCGGCTCCAACCACGCGGCCGGGAACCCGGCGTGCATCGACGCCTGGATGGAGTATATGCGTAAGGATTTCGACGGCCTGTGCTTCACGAACCTGGTGGATACGGATTCGCTGTGGGGCCACCGCCGCGACCCGAAGGGCTTTGCCGAAGCGCTGGAGTATGTGGACCGGAAGCTGCCGGAGATCCAGGCCCTGATGGGCGAAGACGATCTGCTGATCTTCACCGCCGACCACGGCTGCGACCCCACCTACCGCGGCACGGACCACACAAGGGAGTACATCCCGCTGCTGTGCTGGCACAAAAAAATGACCAGGGCGGTGGACCTCGGCACCCGGTCCACCTACGCGGATATCGCCGCCACCTGCGCCGACTGGCTCGGCCTGCCGGAGCGCTGGAATGCCGAATCCTTCAAAGATATGCTGCTGTAAATAAAATAAGCCAAAGCGAAAGGGCCGTCCGCCGGACGGCCCTTTTGATTTGTATTATCGGGAGCTTCTCCGCGCGGCGGTCCCGAAGAGGAGGAGGGCCGCCAGGCAGCCCGCGCCGCAAAGTCCCAGCGCAAGGGGCAGGGAAGCGTCCGCGGCGCGGCCGAGACCCAGGTCCAGCACCACGGCCAGGCTGTCCGCCAGCATGGCGTTCAGGCTCAGGGCGGTGGCCCGGTCCGGCGTGGCGACCAGCCGGTTCTCCATCGCGCCGGAGAGCGGGCTGAACAGGGCGGACAGCAGGGACAGCAGCGCGATCAGCGCCACGGACAGGATCCCGATCCGCAAAAAGACCAGGCTGCCCATGCAGAGCGCGGCGCCCAGCAGCAGCCCCCGGCCGGTTCTCCGGTCGCCGAAGCGTTTGCTCAGCCGGTGGGAGAGCGGGCCGCAGAGCCCCGCCGCCGACACCAGCAGGAAGGCGGCGCCGATGGCCTGCTCGCCCATGCCGCATCGCACATACTGCAGCTGGCCGAAATAGACGGTCACGCAGTGAACGACCTCGCCGAAGACCGCGGCGCACAGCACCAGAGGCAGCATGCCGGGGATGCGGAAGTGCGCCCTTGCCAGCGGGAGCAGGCGCTGGTGCGCCTGCTTTTCCTCCGGCTTCACCTCCTGCAGGAAGAAGGTCAGCACGGCGGCCAGCCCGTAGGTGAAAACGGTCCACAGCGCCGCGTCCCGGTAACGTCCGCTGAGGAAAACGGTATAGAGCAGGCCGGAGAGCAGCAGGCCCGCCTCCCCGGCGGACCTCCACCAGCCCTCATTGCGCTGGGCGTCCTTTTCCGGAGCGGACAGGTACAGCAGGCTCGCGTCCACACCGGAAAGGCCGCTCACGGTGACCGCGAGCAGCAGACGCTCCAGCAGGAAAGCGCCGAAGCTTTCCGCCTGCCAGAATATGATTTTGGTTCCGAGAAAAAGCAGATTGCACAGGATCATGGTGCGGCGGTAGCCGATGCGGTCGGCCGCCCAGCCCCAGGGGATCTCCATGGCCATGGAGAGGGCGAAGCTGGCGCCCTCGACGGCGGTGATCTCAAAAACGCTCAGGCCCGCCTGTTGCCTGTACAGGGTGGCAACAGCGGAATAGAAGACCATTCCCTGCAGGAAGGCGATGGCGCAGAGCAGATAAATATTCTTCTTTTTGCGCATACGAAAACAAGCCCCTTCTGAATGTCGGTACAGAGAAGTATTATTCCGCTGTATGCATCAGGTGGGCGTACACATGGCAAAAAGCTTCCTTTCAACGTTTTCTGCAGTATACAGCGGAGAAAGCCGGCCTGTCAAGCAAAGAAAAACACGCGTCCGTAACAAGTTGACACGGGTCCGCAGCCCCGGAAAATTGACAGGAGCCCCGCTCTCCTGTATAATTTCCTATACAGAAGCGGACGCAAGTTCTGACTGAAAACGATAAAAGACGATGGGTGGAGATTTTACTGTGGATCTGAGTTTGGGATATCCGGTGAACCAGACGGTCGAAATGCTTTTCAGGCTTTTCCTCGCGTGTGTCTGCGGCGGTTTTGTGGGATCGGAGCGGAGCAAGCGGATGAAGCCTGCCGGGATCCGCACGCATGTTCTGGTCTGCGGCGCGGCGGCCCTCTTTATGATCCTTTCCAAATACGCTTTCCAGGATATCGGCCCGAACGGGAACAACAGCGTGGACGCCTCCCGTATCGCCTCCAGCATCCTGGCGGGCATCGGCTTCCTGGGCGCCGGAGCGATCTTCAAGGACGGCAGCCGGGTGACCGGCCTGACCACGGCGGCGACGCTGTGGTTTACCACGGCCATCGGCATGGCCTTTGGCGCGGGCATGTACCTGATCGGCGCCGCGGCCGCCATCGTGCTGATCGTGTTCCAGTACCTGCTGCACCGCTTTACGGTTGGCGGGGACGCGCTGTACACCTATACGCTGGAGATGGTCTTCACGGCGGATGCCGACCCGGAGGAGTGCGTGACGGCGTTCTGCGACAGCTGCCATGCCATGCATGAGGAGCAGGACGTGTCCTTCAATGAGAACGGGACCATCACCTACCGCTGCCTGCTGCGGTGCCGGGACCATATCCCCGTACAGAAGTGGAAGGAATTCTGCGCGGAGCACAAGGAGCTGCTGACCTTCAGCAAGGAAAGCTACGGCGGCTGAGCCGGCAGAAAAAACAGATCGTCATCGCCCCGGGAGCATTTTCCCGGGGCTTTCCTTCTGCCCTTTCCGGTCCGCGGGCGGCGCTGCCCGCGGGATGTTTTTTTTGCGTCTGTTTCTCTGTAAAATATAGACGGCGGGGAGCTTTGTTTTTATAATACGGGCATGGCGTCCGCCAAAGTGAGGAGAATGAACGATGAGCGAATCCCCGAAGAGCTACCGCATCCTGGTGATCAATCCCGGCTCCACCTCCACCAAGGTGAGCCTTTTCATAGACGAGAAGCACGTCTTTGAGCGCAGCATTTTCCATGATGCGCCTGTTCTGCTGCAGTACCCGCATGTGAACGGGCAGGTGCCCTTCCGCTATCAGGTGATCCTGGACATGCTGAAGGCGGAGGGCGTGGATCCGGCCTCCATCGACGTGTTCGTGGGCCGCGGCGGCAGCGCGTATAGCCAGCCTGCCGGCGTGACCGTGATCGATCAGCGCCTGTATGACGATACCGAGGCGGCGGTGGGCGGCAGCGAGCACGCCGCCAAGCTGGGTGTCATGCTCGCCTGGGAATTCGTAAAGAACTATCACAAGCCCGCCTATACGCTGAACCCCACCAATGTGGAGGAGTACGGCGAGCTGGCCCGACTGACGGGCATCAAGGGCCTGTACCGCTATTCCCATTCCCACGTGCTGAACCAGAAGGCGGTGGCCGAATACCACGCGGAGCACGCGCTGGGCTGCCGTTATGATGAATGCAATCTGATCGTCGCCCATATCGACGGCGGCGTCACCGTCAGCGCGCACGACCACGGCCGCATGATCGACGGCAGCATGGGCGCGGACGGCGAGGGGCCCTTTGCTCCCACGCGCATCGGCAGCGTGCCGGTGCTGGGCCTGCTGGACTATATCGAGGCCCATTCCACGGACGAGGTGCGCCTCATGTGCTCCCGGGCCGGCGGCTTTGTGAGCCTGTTCGGCACCTCCAATTCCGACACCGTGCACGCGCTGGTGGAAAAGGGCGACCGCAAGGCCACGCTGGTGTGGAACACCATGATCTATCAGATCTGCAAGAGCATCGGCGAGATGAGCACCGTGCTCAGCGGCCGGGTGAACGGCATCGTGCTGACCGGCGGCCTGATGCGCTTTGACGATATCGCGGAGGGCATCCGCGAGCGCTGCGGCTGGATCGCGCCCATCAGTATCTATCCCGGAGAGATGGAGCAGGAGGCGCTGGCTGGCGCCGTGCTGAAGGTGCTGCGCGGGGAAAAGAAGGCGCTGACCTATTCCGGCAGGCCGGTGTGGGACGGCTTTGAGGGCATTGATCTGTAAAAAAGAGAGGAGAAAAACCATGAGCGTGATCGATCAGATCCGGCGGAAGGCGAAGGAAAGACTGATGCGCGTGGTGCTGCCGGAGGGAGATGAGCCCCGTACGGTGGAGGCGGCGGCGGAGGTGGCCCGGGAGGGGCTGGCAAGGCCCATCCTGCTGGGAGACCCGCAAAAGGTCGCCGCGGCCGCGGCGGCAAGGGGCGCGGACATCACCGGCATCGAGGTGATCGACCCGGAGAACAGCGAGCAGGCCGCGCGATACACCGCGGCGCTGTATGAGCTGCGGAAGGCGAAGGGCCTGACGGAGGAGGCTGCCGGGCGGCTGGTCAGCGATCCGATGTATTACGGCATCATGATGGTCAAGCTCGGGGACGCGGACGGGCTGGTGTCCGGCGCGGTGCACACCACGGGCGATATGCTGCGCCCGGCGCTGCAGATCATCAAAACACGGCCGGGCATGAAGGTGGTGTCCTCCAGCTTCCTGATGGACTGCCCCAACAAGAGCCTGGGCGAGAACGGCCTGCTGGTCTACGCGGACTGCGTGGTCATGCCCTGCCCGACGGCGGAGGAGCTGGCGCACATCGCGGTGGCGGCCGCCGATACGGCCCGCACCCTCTGCGGGATCGAAGAGCCGAAGGTGGCGCTGCTTTCCTTCTCCACCAAGGGCAGCGCGAAGCATGAGCTGGTGGACAAGGTGCAGCAGGCCACGCAGATCGCGCATCAGCTGGCGCCGGAGCTGCTGCTGGACGGCGAGATGCAGATGGACGCCGCCCTGATCCCGGAGATCGGCGCGTCCAAGGCGCCGGGCAGCCCGGTGGCCGGGCATGCCAACGTCCTGATCTTTCCCGACCTGCAGGCCGGCAATATCGGCTACAAGATCACCCAGCGCATCGGCGGGGCGGAATGCTTCGCCGTACTCCAGGGCCTGGCTAAGCCCTGCAACGACCTGTCCCGCGGCTGCAGCGCGGAGGACATCGTGAACACCGTTGCCATCACCGCCGTGCAGGCGCAGGCTGTGACCTGAACAAAAGAAGCGTTGAAATCGGATCCCCTTCGGGGGATCCTTTTTATTTCTCAAAAAACACGTTCCAATAAGCAAATTTTGTCCCTCTGAAATTACATTTTGTCAGCAGGCTTCCGATCCGCCGTCCTCAGGAGCGGGGCATGATGCGGAAAAAAGGAAAACAGTGTTCTAAAAGATGCTGCCCGCGGAAAAACGGAGAAAAAGGGTCAGGGTCCACATGAGGATCACGATAGGTTTTTTCTACCGTTCACAGACTCGGAGCCGTCAGCGTCAAGCGGTTGAGGGAGAAAAGCAAAATTAACACAATTTTTTGCCAAAAAATATATGGACAAGTACATACATTTAGTGTTATAAATAGTAACGTACTGTAATGAATTGTAACACGAAAAAAGTTCGTGTTCCAAAACTCATGCAGTATGCACCCGGCATGTATATTATATCTGAGAAAGTTTGGAGCGGACTTCGGGAAACCAGCGGTAACCGGGTGCTGCCAGACTTTCTCTCTTTCTTTTTGACATTCATGCATTTTTCGGGTCGTTTACGCAGGATCTGCATGAAATGGTTGACCTGATTGACCGTTTAAGATAAACTCTTGCGGTTTGCGTTTCCTCCGGAGAGGCGCTGTTCCTGTTGGAGTGACGGGCTGAAAGCCGCCGGAAGGATCCCGATGCCGATGAAGCTGACGGCATCGGATGGCGAAGCTATGCCAAAAAACGAACGGAAGAAGGGAGGGGATCGGTCATGAACGCGTACTGTCTTTTTTGCAGGACGGAGTATGCCGGGGATATCACCGCGGCGATCCAGGCGTCCGGAGACTACCGGGCGATCTATCCGCAGATCATCCAGCGCAAGTGGGTCCGCGGTACGGCGACGGAGGTCCCGCATCCCTGCCTGCCCGGTTACGTATTTATTTACAGCGATGAGCCGATCGCGGATTTCAGCCCCCTGCGCCGGCATCTGGGCGTGATCCGCCCGCTGGGGCAGGAAAACGAGCACTACGAGCTGGCCGGGGATGACCTGAAGTTTGCCCGGGCCGTATACGGAATGGGCGGAACGGTCGGCATCCAGAAGGCCTACCGGGAGGGAGACGGCATCCGCCTGGCGGACGGCGTCTTTGCCGGCCTCACCGGCCGGATCCTCTGGTTCGACCGCAGAAAGCAGCGGGCGAAGGTGGAGGTCACCTTCGACGAGACGGTCTATACGCTCTGGGTCGGCATCGACATGATCGAGAAGCCGGATGAATAAAGAAAGCATGGAGGTGGGCACCGTGGAGCAAGAGCAGCTGCGGCGGCGGAAGCGTCCGGGTAAAACGGTGCTGCTTCTGACCGCTGTCGGTATCCTTGTCCTGCTGGCCGGAGGGTATCTGCTGGGCAGCTGGCTGGAGAACAGCGGCCGCGAGGCGGACAGCCTGGGGGACTACAACGACCGGTTCCGCTACAGCGCGATGCTGAAGCTGGACGGCCAAAGCTACCGGCAGAAGGGCAGCGTGACCACCCTGCTCCTGATGGGCATCGACCAGGTCTCCGATGAGGAACGCAAAACGCCCTACCGCAGCGGCGGGCAGGCGGACTTCCTCCGGCTGCTGGTCATTGACCGCACCGAGAAAACCGTGGTCCAGATCCCGATCGACCGCGATACGATCACCCCGATCCGGATCCTGACGGTGCTCGGGGAAGAGGACGGCACAAGGGAAGAGCATATCTCCATTTCCCACAGCTTCGGCGACGGGAAGGAGCAGAGCGGCGAGCTGACGCGCAGAGCCGTTTCGGAGCTTTTCCTCGGCGCGAGGATCGACTTCTGGGTCGCCATGAGCATGGACGGCATTGCCGCCTTCAACGACACGCTGGGCGGCGTCGCGGTCACCCTGGAGGATGACCTGACGCAGTTTGACCCGGCGTGGCAGCCCGGCACGACCGTCATCCTGAGCGGCGAGCAGGCTTTCAACTACCTCCACAGCCGTATGTCCGTCGGCGACGGGAGCAACGCGTCCCGCATGCGCCGCCAGCAGGCCTACATCTCCGAAGCCGCGAAGCTCCTGCAGATCAAGGCCCAGGATGACGCGGACTTCGTGGGCCGGCTGTTTGACAGCCTGACGCCCTATCTGTCCAGCAATATCGGACGGGCCAACCTCGTCAATCTGGCCCTCCTTTCCAGGGACTTTGACCGCACCCTCCGGGAGATCCCCGGCGAGCACGGCAGGGACGCCGACGGCTTCACCGCCTTCTATTATGACAAAGACGCGGTCAGGCAGATGGCGCTGGAGCTGCTTTTCACTCCCATGGAGTAACGCCGAAAGGCTTTACCATATCACAGAAAATCAACACGGAAAAAAACCGAAACGAAAGGGGACCCCAACCATGAAAAAGGCCTTATCTCTGTTTCTGGCCCTGTTCCTTCTGACCCTGAGCTGCTGCGCCTTTGCCGCCGACGGCGAGGACGAGCCCAGCAGGACCGGCGAGGATCTGATCCACACCGAGATCCTCAATCCCATGAACGATTTCCGGTTCATCATCATTCCCGGAGATCCGGACGCCATGGCTGAGCTGGAAAAGCTGGAAGCCGAGACCGACAGGCTGGCCTTCTTCGGCCCTGCCCGGGACGCCATCGTGGCCATCACCGGCCCCAACGGCGCCATCAAGGAATTTGCCGGCTGCATCTGCGAGAACTACGAAGAATCTATGGGTCCCATGACCATCGGAATGACCTTCCCGAAGCCCTTTGAGGAAGGTGCCCGGGTCGCCGTGGTCATCAAGGCGGGCGATGAATGGACCGTTTTCGAAGCAGGCGGAAGTGCTGCCGGAAGTGTGACTGTAACCTTTGATCCTGCAACCCTGCTGAAAATTCAGGAAGGCGGCGGCATGATCGCCGTGATCGCGTAACCCCTCGGCCTCATAATTCCAAGAAAAAAAAGGCACGGAGAGTAATATGGCGGATAATAAAAACAGGCGCAGCCGGCAGGATGCCGGGCTGCTCCAGAGAAACCCGGAAAATCCCGGACAGTCAAAGGCTGCCCAGCAGGATACGATCGACCTGGTAGAGCTTTTCTACCGCCTGCTGGACAGCTGGAAGCTGCTCCTGATCGCAATGGCCGTCTGCATCCTCGCTCTGCTCGGCTTCAAGGCAGTCAAGCGCGACAAGCCGATGTACCAGGCCAGCTCCACGATCTATGTGATCGGGACGGACACGACGCTGAGCCTGGCGGACCTGCAGATCTCCAGCAGCATGATGAACGACTATCTGAAGGTCTTCGACATCTGGGAGGTGCACGACATGGTGCGCCGAAACCTGGATCTCAAATACAATTACAAGCAGCTGCGGGAGAGCGTGACCGTGGTGAATCCCGCGAGCACGCGCATGCTGGATATCACCGTGTCCTCCGAGAGTCCGGAGGAGGCGGCGGACATGGCGAACGAATACGCCGTCGTCGTCAGCAATTACATTGCCGATACGATGAAGACGGACAAGCCCAGCATCATGTCCGTGGCGCTGGTGCCGACCAATCCCTATAACATCCACAACACCCGGGACCTGATCATGGCGGCCGTCGTCGGCCTGCTGATCGGCGCGGCGATCGTCACGGTCCAGATGATGACGGACGACAAGATCAAGACCGCGGAGGATATCATGCGCTATACCGGCCTGAGCAATCTGGCGATCATCCCGGTGGAGGAAACGCTGGCCGGCCACAGCATCAAGCCGCAGCATGCCGGAAAGGGGAGGCTGAAGTCATGAAGAAAGTCGACCTGATGAGATTCGCTCCTCTCGGCTACGCCTGCGCGGAAGCCATCAATACCCTGTGCACCAACCTGACCTTCACGGGCAGCAACGTCAAGCGCATCATGGTGACCTCCTGCCATGCCTCGGAGGGCAAGAGCATGATCTCCATGAACATCTTGCGCACTATGGCAGGGCTGGGAAAGAGGGTAGCCCTGCTGGACATGGACCTGCGCCGCAGCCGCCTCCGGGCTGACTACGGCATGGCCTTCAGCGACTCCAAGCCCCAGGGCATCACCCATTACCTGTCCGGCCAGGCCGCGCTGGAGGATATCATCTACAGCACGCCGATCGCCAACGCGTGCATCCTTCCGGTCACCAAAACGGTATCCAACTCCCTGTCCCTTCTCAACTCGGAGAAGACGGAGGAGCTGATCCGCAACCTGGGCGAGGCTTTTGACTACGTCATCATCGACGTATCCCCGGTTGGCGCCCTGATCGACGCGGCGCAGATCGCCCGCTACTGCGACGGGACGCTGCTGGTCGTCAACTACAACGAGGTGCGCAAGAAGGAACTGATCGACGCCAGGAACCAGCTGGACCAGACCGGCTGCCCCATCCTCGGCACCGTGATCAACGAAGCGCGCTTCGACAGCTATCTGAACCGCAAGTATTACTACAAGTCCTATTATTACAGCCACTACGACAACTACTACGGCAAGGATGAAAAGGGCAGCGCCGATCCCGGTAAGCCCGCCGCTCCCCGCAAGGGAGCATCGGCCGGGAAATAAAGC
This sequence comes from Clostridia bacterium, assembly GCA_017509255.1. Lineage (GTDB taxonomy): Bacteria > Bacillota > Clostridia > Christensenellales > Aristaeellaceae > Aristaeella. The sequence continues at coordinate 54,028 of JAFWQA010000014.1, forward strand.
TTCTCAAATAACCGCATACCCGCAGTATTCAGATCCCCCGCACCGGGGGATCTGTTTTTCACGTTTCCAAACCAGAACGATCCATCATCACGGAGGGGACCGCCAGTGTCTAACGTCAGAACCAAGAATCCGATTTCGCTCAGGAATCTCAAGCTGCTGAATCTCGTCGTCATGTCGGCGATTTTCTGGCTGCTCTGGACGCGCTGCGGCGCGAGCCGGCTGTATGAGGGGGAATTCATCAGCTTCCGGAACATCGCCTTCCTGGCGGCTTTCGTGCTCCTGTATTTCGCTTTTTCGCGGATATACAACGCATTCTCGGTCGTCTACTGCAGTGTCCGGGAACTGATCCTGAGCCAGTTTCTGACAGCCCTTTTCGCCAACTCGATCATCTTCCTGGTGACCGCCGTGATCTTCGGCACGCTGGATCACATCCTGCCGTTCTTTATCACGCTCTGCTGCCAGACGGCATTCGCCGTCATCTGGTGCTGCGGGACGCACGCTCTGTACTTCAAGTATACCAAATCCGGCGATACCTATATCATCTACGATATGCAGGAAGGCATGGAAAACACCCTGAACGAGCACGGCCTGGACAAGCGCTATAAGGTCGTCGGCACCTGCACCGCGCAGGAATGCCTGGAAAAGAACATGTCCATGCTGACCGGGAATGTGCACACCGTCTTCTTCAGCGGGGTCCACAGCCATGACCGGAACATCATCCTGAAGTACTGCATCGAAAATCATATCTCCTGCTTCATTATTCCGCGGGTCGGCGATCTGCTGATGAGCAGCGCCCTGACCATGAACATCATGCATCTGCCGATGCTGTACGTCAGCCGCTATACGCCGAATCCGGAATACGTCATCATCAAGCGGGCCTTTGACATCTTCGCTTCCGCCGTCGGCCTCATCCTCGCTTCCCCGTTCATGGCGGTCATCGCCCTGGCCGTCCGCTCGGACGGCGGTCCGGCCATCTACCGGCAGACCCGCCTGACCAAGGACGGAAAGGAATTCCAGATCATGAAATTCCGTTCCATGCGGACGGACGCGGAAAAGGACGGCGTAGCCAGGCTTTCCACCGGTGACAACGACGACCGCGTCACCAAGGTCGGCCGGATCATCCGCATGCTCCGCCTGGACGAGCTGCCCCAGCTGATCAACGTATTCCGGGGCGACATGAGCCTCGTCGGTCCACGCCCGGAACGCCCTGAGATCGCCGCGCAGTATGAAGCAGAAATGCCCGAGTTCCGGCTCCGCCTGCAGGCCAAGGCCGGCATCACCGGCTACGCCCAGGTCTACGGCCAGTACAACACAACCCCCTATCACAAGCTCCAGCTGGACCTGATGTACATCGCCCATCCCAGCCTTCTGCAGGACCTGAAGATCCTCTTCGCTACCGTCAAGATCATCTTCATGAAGGACAGTACAGAAGGTGTAGCCGAAGGGCAGACGACGGCGTTGGACTACCAAAATGCAGCAGATAGAACGGGAAAATACGCTGAAACGGTTTCTAAATAGGACAAATTGAACAAAAATCTGACTCTTTGAGCGAAGTGGTTGGAATGTCTGCCCTCGGTACTCTGCTTATAGAAGAGGGCAGGACTATGTATCAAATACATTCCGGGTCGACGATATATGCTATGTGCCTTCGATAGTTTCCTTATAGAAGAGGCGGGTAAAAAATGCCGCCGATAGTTTCAGAATAGAACAGACACATTAAGGCGGCAGCCACAGGAACTCATTTCACTTTGATTCGGTTCGGACTGACCGGTCGGGATGGTGAGGAACAGAGTTTCGAGGTTAAGCCGGTGTCACCGGAGGGCGGAGCTATAAGCACAGGTCGAAAGACCAGGTGATTGAGATAGGCTGGAGCTGGTTCATATGTTGGCCAGTAGAAAAGGTAGAAATGCTGAGAGGCTCCGGGGTTTGTTTTGACCTCAGAGCATTTCGCTATGTTTTGGGGAGTTTTGCTCCCGTTCAATTCTGAAGAATAAAACAGGGAGCTGTAGCTGTGAAGAAACTTAAAGTGATGATTTTAGCCAATGATACGACATATACATACAACCTCCGTAATGAGATTATCGAGCGCCTTGCATCAGATGGACATGAAGTTGTTGTCGCATCCCAGCCCCTACTCCTTCAGGAAGAGTTGAAGAGTCTGGGATGTAGACTTGTAAATATAGAAACAAATCGTCATGGAACAAACCCACTTTCAGACCTCGGATTACTTATGAAGTTCAGGATGGTGTTGTCGGAAGAGAGACCAGATGTGGCTCTGACATATAACATCAAGCCGAATGCTTATGGCGGGATCGCTTGCCGGATGACAAAGACGCATTATATCCCCAATATCACCGGTCTAGGTACTGCAGTTGAGTATCCAGGTTTAATGCAGAAGATTTCTACGAAGCTATATAAGGCTGGTGTGGCTGGAGCGGACTGTATTATGTTCCAGAACGATGAAAACAAACAGTTCTTTATCGATCACCACATGATGCCTAAGAAGGCAAGAACTCGGCTTCTTCCCGGTTCTGGAGTGAGCCTCAAGGTCCATAAGGCGATGGAGTATCCAGTGGACACAGGCGTGATCAACTTCCTCTTCATTGCCCGTGTAATGGCTGAAAAGGGTATTGATCTGCTCCTTGGAGCCGCGAAGAGGATATATGAGAAACACAAGAATGTCATGTTCCATATTTGTGGCCAGTGTGATGATGAGAAGTATATCGGTCTTCTAAAAGAAGCCGAGAAGAGCGGATATATCAATTATCACGGTGAGCAGAAAGATATGGTCCCGTTCTTCGAGATGGCACACTGCATTGTGCATCCTAGTTACTACCCGGAAGGCATGAGCAATGTGCTGTTGGAAGCAGCAGCGCATTGCAGACCCATCATAGCCACAGATCGTGCTGGGTGCCGCGAAACGGTTGATGAAGGTAAGAGCGGATACATCATCCCCATAAAAAATCAGGATGCATTATATGATGCATTGGAAAGATTCCTGGCAATGACTTGGGAACAACGACGCAATATGGGATTGGCTGGAAGAGCAAAGGTTGAACATGAATTTGATCGACAATTAGTTGTAAATGCATATATGGAAGAAATAGCGAGGTGTATAAAGCATGATTAAATATTCGATGCAACAAATCAGAGAATCCTTACCAAAGGAAAAAAATAAGGGCGATTCTTTATGGGTTCAGTATGTGGCAAGAAATATTTCTTACCCATTCACTTTCCTCTTTATAAATATTGGACTATCAGCATGGCAAGTGTCAGTCTTATCTATTTTGGTGGCATTTATGGCGTGCTTTGCTTTCTGCATTAATAATGATGTTGTCAGATGGGTAGGTGTTATTCTGATTCATTTCTGGATGATTTGCGATTGTGTTGACGGTAATATTGCAAGGGTCAAGAAGACAACTGGACCAATGGGTGAATTCATCGATGCGCAAAGCGGATATATAATAAGTGCTTTCTGCTACTTTGGATTAGGGGTTGCTGCTTTCTATACAACAAGGTTTTCACAGTACTCGACATTGCTACTTACGTTAGGGAGTATAGCGTCTATCGCAAATATTCTCTCGAGACTAATTCATCAAAAGTATACAGTTGCACAGATAAATTCTAATGGCGGTAAGAATGAGGTGCAAATAGAAGAAAAAGACAGTTCTAGTTTTCAAAGCCTTAGACGACGGATAGGTAAGGAAATAGGACTGTCAGGGATGTTCATGATACTGGTGGTTTTGTGCCAAATATTCAAAATATATGATTATGTCACAGTGTTTTATTTTCTTTTCTGTATGGTGAGCTTACTAGTTGTAATCGCTAGATATAGTATAAAAGCAAAAGTATAGTTGATTTAACCTGGCTTGGTAAGAAAGGAATAACAAATGAAAGCACTAATTCTTAATTCTGGCCTCGGCTCCCGGATGGGAGTCCTCACCTCAGAGCACCCTAAATGCATGACGGAGATCAGCTCGAATGAAACGATCTTTTCTCGTCAGCTGAAGCAGATTGCCGAGGCAGGGATTGAGGAAGTTGTAATCACTACTGGATACTATGACGGCGTTCTGGTAAATTACTGCAATTCGCTCGACTTGCCGCTGCATTATACCTTTGTGAAGAATCCTATCTACGACAAAACCAACTACATTTATTCCATCTACTGTGCAAGAGAATACTTGGAAGATGACATTATTCTCATGCATGGGGACTTGGTCTTCGAGAATGAGGTCTTTGATCGTGTAATTGCTTCTTCTGTTTCCTGCATGACCGTTTCCTCCACGCTGTCGCTTCCTGAGAAGGATTTCAAAGCGGTTGTTCACGACGGCATGGTCATGAAAGTCGGTGTCGAGTTCTTCAACGACGCGATGGAAGCACAGGCTCTCTATAAACTGAACAAAGAAGACTGGATGGTATGGCTGAATAAGATCATCGAGTTCTGTGAGACTGAAAAGACGAAGGTCTACGCTGAGAATGCTCTGAACGAGCTGAACGGTACGGCCAATATTCATGCTCTAGATGTTGAAAATCTTCTCTGCTCAGAGATCGACAACCCTGAGGATCTGGCTGTTGTAATATCGAAGTTGAAGGAGATCCAGTCTCGTACAGTTTACATGTGCTTCGCTTCCGATATTATTCATGGCGGTCATATTGCCATCATCAAAAAGGCACAGAAGCTTGGAAAGCTGATCATTGGCGTGTTGTCTGATGAAGCTGTTGCCTCCTATAAGCGTATGCCCTTGGTCCCGGCATCTGAGCGGAAGGTTATGTTTGAGAACATTGCCGGTGTGTATAAAGTTGTTGACCAGAACACATTGAGCTACAAGGAAAACCTGGAGAAGTATAAACCTTCCATCGTTGTTCACGGTGACGACTGGGTGTCCGGATTCCAGCGTCTAATCCGCGATGAAGTGACGGCGATTCTTGCCTCTTACGGCGGAAAACTCGTAGAGTATCCATATTCAACTGATCCGAAGTATGCTGAAATTGATGCCAGGACTCGCTCTGATCTTGCCATGCCTGATATCCGTCGTGGACGCCTTAAAAGAATGCTGGATGCAAAGGGCCTTGTGACGGTCATGGAAGCACATGATGGCCTCACTGGTTTGATCGTTGAGAATACTGTAGTTCACCAGGATGGCGGCGCTCACCAGTTTGATGCTATGTGGATCAGCTCTTTGTGTGATTCCACTGCCAAGGGCAAGCCGGACATCGAGCTTGTGGATATGACCAGCCGTTTTCGTACGATAGAGGACATTACTGAAGTCACGACAAAGCCTATCATCTTTGACGGTGATACCGGAGGAAAGACTGAGCACTTTGTATATACCGTCCGGAGCTTGGAGCGGTTGGGAGTCAGCATGGTCATCATCGAGGACAAGACTGGTCTCAAGAAGAACAGTCTGTTCGGAACCGAAGTTGTCCAGACTCAGGATAACATTGAGAACTTCAGCGCGAAGATTCGTGCTGGTAAGAAGGCGCAGCGTACCAAGGAGTTCATGATCTGCGCGAGAATCGAGAGCCTCATCCTCGAACAGGGTATGGAAGATGCGCTGACACGTGCTTTTGCTTTTGTGGAAGCCGGTGCCGATGCTATCATGATCCACAGCCGGAAGAAAGACCCCTCCGAGATTCAGGAGTTCATTGAGAAGTTCCGGGTGAAGGATAAGGCCACACCCATTGTTCTCGTTCCCACGTCTTTCAATTCTGTAACTGAGGAGGAGTGGAAAGAACGCGGTGCTAACATCATTATCTACGCAAATCAGCTCATGAGAGCGGAAGTTCCCGCAATGCAGAAGGCAGCTGAGATGATTCTGGAAAACCACAGAGCTGAAGAGTGCGATGCGATGCTGATGCCGTTCAAAGACATCATCCGTTTGATCCCGGCAGAGGGCTAAAAAATGGAACAGAGGATAATAACAGCAAGTGATAATTACATAGGGTTTGATCAGTGGATTCAAGAGAATGGATGCAAGAAAATCCTGATGGTTTGTGATGGCTCCATTTGGCACATGGACGGATTTAATAAGCATCTGGAAGAAGTTGAGAAAACGGAGGTCGAGATGATCGGTTTCCGTGACTTCCAGTCGAATCCGTTATATGAATCAGTCGTAAAAGGTGTTGAGCTTTTCAGAGAGGAAAAATGCGATAGTATCATGGCCGTCGGCGGCGGCTCTGCGATGGATGTTGCGAAATGCATAAAGTTGTATTCGGGTTGCTCTGGAGATGGCGCAGAAGGCTCTTGGCTGAACGCAGAAATCGTCCCGAACAGTATCCCGTTCATAGCGATGCCCACAACGGCAGGAACTGGAAGCGAGGCTACCCGCTATGCAGTCATTTACCATAATGATGCTAAGCAGAGCATCACTAGCGAGAGCATTATACCTGGTATTGTTTTGATGGACCCTAATGCACTTAAAACGCTCCCGTTATATCAGAAGAAAGCAACTATGATGGACGCCTTGTGCCATGCCATCGAGTCTTTCTGGTCGGTGAACAGTACAGATCAAAGCAAGGAGTATAGCAGAGCGGCAATTCAAGCTGTGTTGAAGCATATGAATGGTTATCTTGCAAACACCGAGGATGGTAACGCTGGAATGCTCAAAGCTGCACACACTGCCGGGCAGGCCATTAACATCACCCAAACAACAGCTGGCCATGCCATGTGCTATAAGATCACAAGCCTTTTTAGATCAGCCCATGGGCATGCTGCTATCCTTTGTGACCGTGTGCTCTTCCCCTGGATGGTTGAGAACACTGATAAGTGTATTGATCCAAGGGGTGAGGAGTATCTAAGGGCTACGCTTGATGAGATCGGACATGCTATGGGTTGTGAGGATGCGAAGGCAGGAGCTGACAAGCTGAAAAGTATCTTTGATGAACTCGGTCTCGAAGTCCCGACCGCCTCAGCAGAGCAATTTGAGATCTTGAAAAACTCTGTCAACCCGGTCAGATTGAAGAATCATCCTATAGCCTTGGACGTCGATACGATAGACTCTCTCTACCATACTATTCTGAACGGAGAATCATAATGAAGGTTGAAAAGTTAGTAGAGATCATTGGCTCTGATTTTTATACCGGAGTGCCTGACAGCCAGCTGAAAGCTCTTTGCAACTATCTGATGGCTACCTACGGTATTGATCCTCATCATCATGTGATTGCTGCAAACGAAGGCAACTGCACAGCCTTGGCGGCCGGATATCACCTGGCAACTGGCAAGATTCCCGTGGTTTACATGCAGAACAGCGGCGAGGGTAATATCATCAACCCAGTGGCAAGCCTGCTCAACGATAAGGTTTATGCAATCCCCATCATTTTCGTCGTCGGTTGGCGTGGCGAACCCGGAATCCATGATGAACCTCAGCATATTTACCAAGGCGAAGTAACCGTAAAACTGCTAGAGGATATGGATATTAAGCCTTTTGTCATTGGCAAAGATACGACTGATGATGAAGTGATGACAGTGATGAAAGAGTTCAGAAATGTTCTCGCTACTGGTAAAGATGTCGCGTTTGTAATCCGCAAGGGCGCTCTGACCGATGCTCCAAAGGTGGAATATAAGAACGACAATCACATGATCCGTGAAGAGATTATCAAACATATTGTCAAGGCCAGTGGCGAAGATCCGATTGTCAGCACTACGGGGAAAGCTAGCCGTGAGTTGTTTGAGACTCGTGCGGCCAACGGTCAGAGCCACAAGTACGATTTCCTGACCGTCGGGTCCATGGGCCATAGCAGTTCTATCGCTTTAGGCATCGCTATCAACAAGCCGGAACAGCGCATTTGGTGCGTGGACGGTGACGGTGCCGTTCTTATGCATATGGGTTCTATGGCGGTATTGGGAAGCAATAAGCCAAAGAATTTAGTCCACGTTGTTATCAACAATGGCGCACATGAGACCGTTGGTGGTATGCCTACGGTTGCAGCGGATATTGACCTCGTTGGTGTAGCAAAAGCGTGCGGATATCCATATGCAGTATCTGTTGACTGCTTTGAGAAGCTGGATAAGGAACTTGAAGCAGCAAAAGAGCGCGGAGAACTGAGCTTGATCGAAGTGAAGTGCTCTATCGGCGCGCGTGAGGATCTTGGGAGGCCAACCACAACTGCTCTTGAAAACAAACAATATTTTATGGAGTATTTGAAGACCCTATCACGAGAAAAGTAACACTGCAATAAAAAATCTTTTCGTACTTATCGGCAATAGCATATAGCAGTATTTATAAGGAATTTCATATACTGTTTCTATGATATACTGCCCTTCATGTTTATACTAAAGGATGCCTTTTTTCTGTATAGATAACCTTGGAGTCGTGATGATTATTTTGTCTTCGTTCAAACAAAAGGAGTATTATTGATGGAATCTAGAGCCAGGATGATAAGGATTCTTATGGTGCTAGGAAATACAGGACGTGGCGGTGCGCAGGCATATGCAATGAATGTTCTACGGAGTATTGACAGATCACGATTTCATATTGATTTTGTTGTAAACTATATCTATGAAAATGGATATACTGATGAGATACGTGAAAACGGAAGTACGATACATGTCATTCCAAAGTTTAAAGGGACGAATTATTTTGCATATGTACGAGCTTTTAATAAAGTTCTTGATGCAGGAAATTATGATATCATTCACGGTCACGTCAGTAGTTCAGCCTCTATATATTTAAGAATCGCTAAAGAGCATCATTGCATAACAATTGCTCACAGTCATAGCGCAGGATATAGAGGGAATGGGATAGAGCAGCAGATAAAAAGAGTATTTACTTTTGGAGCAAAAAAACAGGCTGATTATTGGTTTGGGTGTTCCCGTCTTGCTGCAGAGCGAATGTTTGGTCGCAATTACAAGTCTAATCCTAAGTATCATGATATTCCGAATGCTATTATAGTAGATAGATACAGATATAATGAGGAGATTAGAGCGAGAATTAGAGAACAGTATGGCATCTCGAATGATGCGATAGTCTATGGGCATGTAGGTTCATTCTCTGCTCCTAAAAATCATAGGTTTTTAATAGAGGTTTTTAAGAAAATCTATAGCGATCAAAGAGAAAAAGCATGCTTTATATTAGTGGGAGATGGATTGCTAAAAGATAATATTCGAAAAATGGTCATGCAAAATGGACTATCAGATCGAGTCATTTTTACTGGAAATGTTGACAACGTAAATGAGTTTCTTATGGCTATGGATGTACTCGTTTTCCCGTCACTTTTTGAGGGCTTTCCTGTTACATTACTTGAAGCACAAGCTGCTGGGCTTCCTTGCATTTCATCTGATACAATTACTTCAGAGGTAAATATAACAGAAAATGTTATGCCTACATCTTTAAGCGCAGGGGCTGATTATTGGGCAAAAAAGGGTGAAGTGATTGAAAAGAGAGATCGTACAGTTGCAAATGATATTATTGCGGACTCTGTTTATAATGTAAACAAAAGCATCAGTTTACTTATGGAACTGTATAAAAAAATGGTTACAAATCACAGTAATTGATATGAACTATGGAGGAAGACTTTGAGTAATTATTTGTTTCGCTTGGATGACGCTTCAGACTATATGGATATAGAGAAGTGGAATAGAATAGAGAGCATACTCGATCAATATGGGATAAAGCCGATATTTGGAATTATCCCTCAAAACGCAGATGAGACTTTGGTTTCCAAATATGCACGTAACGAAGATTTTTGGAGCCTTATGCATAGTTGGATCGATAAAGGATGGACTCCCGCTATGCATGGCTATGAGCATCGATATGTAACTGAAGAGGGAGGAATTAATCCTGTTAACAAAAGGTCTGAATTTGCAGGGCTGTCATATGAAATCCAGGCGGAGAAGATAAGAAAAGGCTATACGATCCTTGAAAAGAATGGTATTCATCCAACTATTTTCTTCGCTCCTTCGCATACATTTGATGAGAATACATTGAAGGCATTAAAAAATCATACAACTATAAGAATAATAAGTGATACGATTGCGTGGGATATTTATAAAACTGGGGAGTTTTGGTTCATTCCTCAACAAAGTGGAAGGGTAAGAAAGCTGCCTTTCAAAACGGTCACCTTTTGTTATCATCCAAATACGATGAGTAGTGATTCTTTCATAAAACTAGAGAACTTTTTGAGAAGCAATAAGGAACATTTTTGTTCTTCCCAGAGTTTAAAATACATCGATAGACAGAAAACACTATTCGACAAATTACTACAGAAAACTTATTTTTTAATGCATTGAACAATTATACTTTTGCGAGGAATCGGTGATGAAAACACTCCTATTTTACATTAATGCAATTAATGGGGGCGGGGCGGAGAGAGTTATCCTACAATTAGCACATCATTTTGCCGATATAGGGTATCGTTCCGTTTTAGTAACGTCGTTTGTCGACGAAGGAAAAGAATATGATATTCCCCAAAATGTAATTCGTCTTTCCATCGAACAGGAAGAGATAAAGCAGTCTAGGATAAAAAGAAACTTTTCCCGAATAACAAAACTTCGTAGATTTATAAAGCAAGAAACTCCGGTTGCGGTTGTTTCATTTATGGCAGAACCTAATTTTCGGGCGTTGATTGCTACACTTGGATTAAGGACAAAACGAATTATCTCTGTGAGGAATGACCCTAAGCACGAGTATTCAGGTAAACTCGGAAAGTTTATAGGTAAATATATATTGCCGTTAGCAGATGGATGCGTTTTTCAGACCGAAGAAGCAAAAGCATGGTTTCCTAAAAGATTACAAAGAAAATCCAAAGTTATTTTGAATGATGTGAAAGAAGAATTCTTTGAAGTACATCGAGAAAAAACCAATAATGTCGTTTCTATTGGACGGTTGAGCAAGCAAAAAAATCATTCTCTTCTAATTGATGCGTTTTCTTTGATCGCCAAGAAATATCCTGATGAAAAGTTGCTTTTGTTTGGGGAAGGCATACTCGAAAATGATTTGAAACAGAAGATTAAGTCTTTGGGATTGCAGGAACAAGTTATGCTAATAGGCCAGACGAACAATGTTGCAGATGTATTAAAAGAAGCAAAAATATTTGTCCTTTCCTCCGACTATGAAGGAATGCCCAATTGCTTAATGGAGGCGCTAGCAGCTGGAGTGCCATGTATCTCAACAGACTGCCCATGTGGTGGGCCCAAGGAAATTATTGATAATGGAAACAATGGGATTTTGGTTCCAATACAAGATCCTGATGCTATGTGCCAAGCGTTGGATAAACTTCTTTCTGATATAGAATATGCTGAAGCAATTGGTAAGACAGCAAAAGAATCTGCGCTTAGGTTCCATCCAAATAAGATCTTCATGGAATGGAAATCTTATGTCGAAGAGGTAATTAATCGATGAAATTTATAACAATTATAAAACAAATAAAGAGACGTCTAAAGGGCAGCTTAAAAATAGCTAAAGAAGACGGAATGATTGTAGAAGAAGGAGTTTCTGTTCTTGGAGGAGTTAATTTCGGTAGTGAACCATACCTTATAACGCTAAGAAAAAAATGTAGAATCACATCAGATGTTGTATTTGTGACACATGATGGAGGAACTTGGGCATTTCGCAATCATTGGGAAAAATATAAGGATGTAATTAAATATGGAAAAATTGAAGTGGGAGAAGAAGCTTTCATTGGCACACGAAGTATAATAATGCCCGGTGTTAGAATCGGTAATCACTCTGTAGTGGGGGCAGGAAGTGTCGTGACAAAGGATGTACCGGACTATACAGTTGTAGCAGGAGTTCCAGCAAAAGTTATCTGCACAACGCAGGAATACGCAGAAAGAAGTCTTGCTGGTATGCCAGACGGATTTAACAAATTAGAATATGACACAGATAAAAAATCGCATTTGCTTAACATTTTGTGATGCAGAGGGAACAACGTGAAAATATTAACACTAATTAGTGCTCTTGGTATAGGCGGAGCACAGCAGATGGTATATGAACTGATTAAGAATATCGACAATAAAGAGTTCGATATGACGGTCCTGAGCTATGGTGGGAAAAGTAATAATGCGCTCGAAAGCAGAATGGAACAGGTGTGTTCTGTAAAGTATCTAGAATATGCAGGCCATATAGGTTTACAGAAAATAATTAAGGTCATGAAATGTATGACTTCTTTCCATCCTGACATAATTCATGTTCATATGGGTGGTGTGGCTTTTGCAATTCCGTGGGGATTGATTCATCATAAGCCTGTTATAGTGACAGTTCATACAAAGCCAGAAAATGCGTTTAGTCAAAAGAATGAGAAATTAGTTAGATACGGTATTAAAAAAGGCGCTGTTGTGCTTGTCGCTGTCTCCGAAGAAAACTATAAAAAAGTAAGAGAATATTTTAATATTATCGATGACAATCAATGCCTGTATATAAATAACGGTGTTGATGTTAACAGATTTTATAGAGAGAAGCATGATGGTTTTGCTTTCATCAATGTTGCAACGCAAGATGAAAACAAAAATCAATCAATATTGTTGAAAGCATTTAAGAAAATACATATGTTGCATCCCAATACAAAACTATATCTTATCGGAGATGGTCCTTGCCATAGTCAGTTGATTGAATTAAGACATGAATTAAAACTGGATGATGTTGTGGATATACCAGGTTCAATTGGGAATCCGGAAGTATATTATGCGAAAGCGGATGTTTATGTCCAAACCTCTCATCGGGAGGCTATGCCGTTATCTATATTAGAAGCCATTTCTGCTGGATTGCCTATAATATCGACAGATGTTGGCGGAATTAAAGATGTAGTAGATACTAATGGTTATTTGGTTAATGACAATGATGAAGATGCCCTTTATAATGCTATGAAAAATGTGCTGGAATGTTCATCAGTCGAATTAAAACAAATGGAAGCAAGGTCTAGTGAGATAGCTGACTGTTATTCTTCAAAAAAAATGGCCCAGAAATACTGTCAGTTATATCGACAATGTATCAGCAAATGAGGATAGGACAATGTTAGAAAAGAAGGAAATTCAATATTTCCCCATTTTTATATTTGGATTGTGTAGTTTACTCGTGGCCAGAGATGTTATTGGTATAAGCTATAACAAATTCATTCTTGTTGGGTTTATACTTCTTTTTGCCATTGTATCCAACTATAAAGATTTATCTTCAATGCTGTGTTTTATGTTCCCGTTAACGTGGGGGCTTCCTTATACATATATTTTTCTTGGATGTATAATAATATGCTGGTTTAAGAGAAAAAAAATACCGGGTCCGTCATTCATTTTGATTATCATCTTCTTTTTGCTAGAAATAGTTGCATCGTTCTTTTACCAAACAACCGATTACATAAGCATAATAAAATATGTTTCGGTAATAGCTATATTCTTCACATTTCTTTATGATTCGGAAATTGATAAAATTAGTTGTATAAAAGCATATTATTATGGTTCGATAGTTTTGTGCCTAATTATTCTGGTTACGACATTTAGAAACGCCCCATCAAACTGGCTCTATTTATTCTCAAAAGGTTGGTTCAGATTTGGTAGCAAACAAGCAGAAGACGCAGAAGGTATGATGCTTTCTGTTAATTCAAATACTCTTGCATATTATAGTATTGTTGGAATAGCAATCGCTTATTATTTTATCCCAGGAACAAAAGGCAAACAAAGATGGCTCCATATTTTTGCTTTAGGCTTATTTCTAATATCTGGCGTATTTACAGTTTCAATATCATGGATGATTGTTTTTGCTGTGTGCACACTTTTGTTTGTCTTTTCGCAAACAAAAAATGTTAAAGCAGTATTGTTTTCTGCCTTAGGAATGATAGTATTGCTTCTTGTTTTTAGAATAGCGATTTCAAATAGGCCTGAGCTTTTATCGGCATTTACAGATCGTTTGGCAAATGCTGATTTACGTACTGGAAATAATAGAACTGAACTTATGCTTGGATATCATCGTGTGTTTATCAATAATCCACGTTTTATATTTTTAGGGACTGGCGTTACTCAGTATAGACAAGTAACGAATTTGATTAATTCATTTCACAATATGATTCAACAGATATTTGTTAGTTATGGAGTTTTTGGTGGATTAATATTCTTCATAGGACTTTTGGCACCATTGAGAAAGATAAAGAAGCACACCACTACACTCTTGGATTGGATCCCTTTGATAGTTGTTTTATTGTTTACGCAAACGATCCAGTTTATTAATCCAGAATCTTTAATGCTGCCCTTCGTTATTGCTTTTTATCTATTGTCTGCTAATTCTGCAAAGGAAGAAGAAAATGAAACGCTTTATTATAACGGTTGATACCGAAGGAGACAACCTTTGGGCATGGAAGCCTGGAGATATAATATCCACAAATAATTCTAGATTCATAGATAGATTCCAAACTTTGTGTGAATCATTCGGCTTTATCCCGGTATATTTATGTAGCTACGAGATGATTATGGATGATCATTTTTGTTCATATATTTCCCAAAAGGCTAATAATCAACTATGTGAGATAGGTATGCATCTTCACGCATGGAATTCACCACCTTTATTTGAAATTAATAATATTTATGGAGGACAACCATACATTACAGAGTTTACTCGTGAACAAATGTTTGAAAAACATATATGGCTAAAGGAGTTTATTACTCGAAGAACAGGTGTAATACCTGTTTCATACCGATCCGGTAGGTGGGCAACAAATAGTGTTTTGTTTTCTGTTTTAGATGAAATAGGAATTAAAGTGGATTGTTCCATTACACCAGGAATAACTATGGAGAAATGCCCAGGGATGACGGTGAATAGTGGTAATTCTTATGTGGGCTTTCCATCAAAGCCATATAAGCTGACTGAAAAACTAATAGAAGTCCCTATGACAACAAAGCTTATTCATCGTTTTAGTGGAACCTCTTTAAAGAACAAGATAGGAAATATGATAAAAGGCAAACAATTCTGGTTACGGCCTGCCGTTCATGAATTTGAAGATATGACATTCCTAATAAGACAAATTGAAACTGATCAAACTCCTTATCTTGAATTTATGATTCATTCATCTGAACTTATGCCTGGTGGCAGCCCTTATGGAAAAGATCAAGATAGCGTTGAGAGAATATACGATAGAATAACACAGTTGTTTAGGTATGTATCTAGGGATTATGTAGGCATCTCTCTGCAAGATTATTACAGTGAAATAATCGGAACAATATGATGTGGTGATAAGTATGGATAGAATTGGCTTGTTGACATTTCATCGGACAACAAATTTTGGGTCATATTTGCAAACATATGGGCTGTTTAGGGAAATACGCAACCTGGGATTTGATTGCGAGATTATTGACTATAGATGTCCTTCAATTGAAGAACGAGAAAATCTACAGAAAATGGTTGGACATAATGTAAAGTCCATTCTAAAAGCTTTATTGCTTCAACCTGCGTATAACAAAAAAGCAGCAGCACTTGAAGATTTTTCTACTCATAATATGACATTTAGCAAACCATTTGTACCAGACAACATAGAAGATGCAAACGATCTTTATGATCGGTTTATTGTCGGAAGTGATATTGTTTGGGGACTTGATATTACAGACTGTGACTACAACTTTTTTTTGAAATTTGCTGCTGATGAAAAAAAGAAGTTTGCTTTTTCTTCATCTGTTGGCACGGAGACAATGGAACATAAAGATGAAGTAAAACCGCTACTAAGGCGTTTCGATAGAATTGCTGTTCGGGAATATAGCGCTGTGGAATGGGTAAAAAAAGTATCCAATTGTAATGCTGACTGGGTTTGCGATCCGACAATGCTTCTTACAGTTAATGAATGGAGGAGCGCCATTCCTTTTGAACAAATTGAAAAAGACTATGTCCTTATTTACTTCAATAACCCTGGTAAAAAGGCCCTTCGAGATGCTATTGAGTTTGCAAATAAGTATCATAAAAAAGTGCTATACGTAAATCATGGATTGCCGGAAAAAGGGGTAGTAAATATAAAGCCAAAATCTTTAAATGAATTCTTGAGCTTAATTTGTTATGCTGATCACATATTCACAGCATCTTACCATGGGATGCTATTTTCTCTATATTTTAATAAAGAAATGACATTTTATACTCGAGATCATGCAAGCCGAATGATATCGCTTGCTGAACGCTTAGGTATTCAGGGACAATGTGGAGATTCAAGCACTATTGAGAATTTTCAATGCATGTCATACAAGGCGATTAACGAGAGAATCGATGAATTTCGAAATGCATCAATTAACATTTTGAAAGAAATGTTGGTTTCGTAATGGAGCGCGGTTTATGAGTAAGATAACTCTACCAGACCATAATAGCTGTACAGGTTGTGGTGTTTGTGAGATATCATGTCTGAAGTCTGCCATTTCGATGAAACCAGATGAAATGGGAGTCTTTTACCCTGAAATTGATTATGATATTTGTATTGGTTGTGGAAATTGTCAAAGGGTTTGCCATCTTAACAAAGAAATAGTACTCGCTAAGTCGAATAAGATATACGCTGCTTTTAGCAATAGTAAGGAAGAGAGAGAGTCTAGTGCTTCCGGAGGTATTGCTGCTGAATTATATAAGTACGCCAGAAGAAATGGATGGCATTCCTACGGCGTGGAATTCAATCATAATTCAAACGCTTGTTACAGAGAACTTATTACAGATGAAGATTATTTAAAAGCAAAAAATTCCAAATATGTTTTCTGTGATGCTAAAGATGTGTACAAGCAGATATCGGAGCAGTTATCAAAAGGAGAAACAGTACTCTTTATCGGAATACCCTGCCAAGTTGCGGCATTAATTTGCTTTATTGGCGAACGTAAAGATAATTTAATTATTGTTGATCTGCTCTGCCACGGTACCTGTCCCGTTAGTTATTTAAACTCTCATATTGATAGCATCGAGCGGAAAAAAGGTAAGCATGCAGATGAAATTAGCTTTAGAGACCCCCAATACTTTACGCACACCTATACATTTACCATTAAGAACCAGAATAAAGTCTTCTATCATATGACTCCTGAGCAGCTGGATGCCTATCAAATAGGTTATCACAAAGGATTAATATATAAGGAGAACTGCTATCACTGCAAATATACACGAAAAGAACGAACTGGAGATCTGACTATTTCAGATTTTTCCGGGCTTGGAAAGCTTGCACCGTATAATGGATCAAAGCGATCAGTTTCATGCGTTATTGTGTCTACGGAAAAAGGTAAAAAAATCCTCGAAGAGTTAAATAAGCAAGGCCACATAAAGACGGATCAACGGCCTACTGAAGAAGCTTTCAAATACGACAAGATGTTCCAGGAACCAACTATTCCGCATAAGGGTAGACAGAAATTCAAAGAGACTTACATAAGAACAGAGAATTTTGAGACTGCGGCTCGAAGCGCTTTACAGTCAGAACTAAAGCTCAACTGGATAAAAATGGTATTGCATGTTAAGGAAGTGCGACATTTAGTTTCATCTATTAAGCATAAATTGCTTCATTAAGGAAGAATACAATGGCTAGAATAAATAGCGGATCAACCAGCAAAGCTTTATTCAAGAACACAGGGATTATAGCAATCGGACAAATCAGCACAAGACTCATTAATTTCTTTTTGCTACCGCTTTATACAGCAATCCTATCACAGGAAGAATATGGACTTGTTGATTTGCTGTCGACTTATTCTGGTTTTATAGCGGTTATTGTCGGAATGCAGCTTAGCCAGGCAGCATTTCGTTTTCTTGTCACATGTAGAGATGACGAGGAAAAGACTACCAACGTGATTTCTACTATAGCTATGGCAACAATGGTAGTCTCTATAATATATGCACTTTTGTTTGGATTAGTCTCTTCATTTATTCATCTTGAGTGTAAGTGGTACCTTCTTGTTCATGTAATCGTAGCTTTATACCTTCAAACCACTTCCTGTATAGCTAGAGGCCTTGGCAGGAACGCAGACTATGCAGCAGGTAATTTTATATCTGCAGCGACATCATTAATTCTAAATGTCATAGCGATAGCAGTGTTGCGCCTTGGTGTTCCAGCAATGCTAGCAGCATATATCATTGGCCCTGTCGTAGGTGGAACTTTTTTATTATTTCGGAGTAAAGAGTGGCGTTATATTAAGATAAAGAAAGCGTCGAAAGAAGAGTTCAACACTATAATCAAATACGCGCTTCCGCTCGTTCCAAATGAGTTGTCGTGGTCAGTCATCCATGCTTCTGATAGAATGGTTATATCGCATTTTTTAAGTGTCGCGGTTAATGGACTTATTGCTGTTGCAGCAAAATTCTCTTCCATTTACACAACGGTATTTTCAATATTTAATACATCATGGACCGAGCAAGTTGTGCTTCATTACAAAGATGAGGGAGGGCCGGAGTATATTTGCGATATGTTTGATAAGATGGTCACGTTCTTTGGAACGGTTGCAATAGGTATTATCTCTAGTATGCCATTCTTGTTTAATGTATTTGTAAATGCGAAATTCAACAATGCTTATCCGATAATACCCTTTTATATGATTGCAGTATTTTTTAATGCAATTATAGGGATGATTAGTGCAATATATTTGATTGAAAATGAAACAAAGCAGGTTGCAATTTCAACAGCTGTGGCGGCAGCCATAAATCTGTTAGTGGATCTGCTATTGGTCAGAATAATAGGTGCTTATGCGGCACCGATTTCATCAATCTGCGGTTATGCAACGATCAGTTTTTGGCGACTTTATGATGTAAATAAACGTCATTGTCATGTAGCAATGCCGGTCAAGAAAGTTATGATCTTATTGCTGATGCTTTGTATTTCACTTGTAAGCTACTACCTATTTCATAAAGCATTACAGTTATTATTCCTTATTATTCTTCTGGTTTTAGCACTCCTCATCAACAAAGACTTTCTTTCTGACATTATTGTTTTTATCAAAAAGAGAATCATAAAGCATTGAATTGTGTAAAAGTATTACTCGGGTAAGGAGGCAGACAGGGATTGTCATCTCTGCTTGAAGCATTATGGTAGACATCAATGTGGTTGTTGTTGGCTCTTTACATCATAACACTTTGGGTGTTGTGAGATCGTTAGGTGAAGCAGGGATTCAGAATTCAAGAATATGTGTTTTGTTGGTTGACAAGCAGCATGTTAAAAAGAATCTAGTCTCTGAAAGTAAGTATGTGGACGTAAACAATGTTTTCTTCGTTAGTGAATATGCAGAGATTGTTCCATGGCTTCAGAAACATTACGATGGTGAAAAGCGAAAAGTAGTTATTTGTTGTTCTGATGGTGGCGCAGAAGCGGTTGTTGGATGTGCAGATGAATTGAAGGATAAATATGCAACACCACGAACTATCATTCCTATAGAAAGACTTAGTGAGAAAAGTCAGCAGGGATTAATTGCAGAGAAGTGTGGATTATATGTGCCATTAAGTATTGTTTATCAAGTAGATCAACCTTTGAACTGGGATGTTTTTCCCTGCATTATTAAACCTCATAAAAGCGCAACAGGTGCTGGAAAAGATGATGTAAGAATATTTACATCGAAAGATGAGATGGTTAAATCTTTACATTCTTTAGGTACAAACATTATTCAGATACAACAATACATCGAAAAAGATATTGAATTTCAGCTGATTGGTTGCTCACTTGATGGTGGAGAGAAGATCATTATCCCAGGTTTTACTAAAATGATCAGGCAGCCTAAGAACACGAATACAGGCTATCTTCTATACTCACCAATTGAACATCTTGATTATAATAAAGATGCTGTTGAAAAATACATTAGAACAATTGGTTATAGTGGCCTTTTTAGTGTTGAATTCATTCGTGGAAAAGATGGAAAGGATTATTTTCTTGAAATTAATATGCGAAATGACGGAAATGCATATTGCGTTGAGAGTGCTGGTATAAACCTTCCATATATTTGGGCATACTATCAAACGTTTAATGAATTGCCTGATATCCCGATTACTTTCAAAGACCCTATTTATTTTATTCCTGACTTCAAAGATCTGAAAATAGCTTTTAAACAAATTGGACTATATAAGTGGTTTAAGCAATTCAAACAAGCTCAATCTCATTCTATTTATAACAAGCAGGATATGGGGCCATTCAAATATGAGTTCTGGCATCTAGTGAAAAGAGAATTGAAGATGTGATTCTGTTGTTTAAGCATTGGAAATAGTAAACAATAAGTCGATTGGAGACATACAAATGATCTATCTTGAAATGGCTCAGATTCGCTATGGAAAGGATAAGATGCCCCGTTTCCAATATTATTATAGAAAAGCTCAAATGGGAGGTGCCCTAAAACTGTTATATAAGTATCTCTTTATTCGAGCACGCGAAAAGAAATGTATTGATATGTCAGTAGAAAATAAGATTGGAGGCGGAGTTTATTTCGGTCATTCAACAGGTATAACAATAAACCCTCATGTAGTCATCGGCCACAATTGTAATATTTACAAGGGGGTTACTATTGGCAGAGAGAACAGGGGAAAAAGACAAGGTTGTCCTACTCTCGGGGACAATGTTTGGATTGGAGTAAATGCGACAATCTTGGGAAATGTTCACATTGGAAACGATGTTTTGATTGCACCAAATGCCTTTGTTAATTTTGATGTGCCCGATCATAGTATCGTCATAGGAAACCCTGCAAGGATCATCCATAGAGATAGCGCAACGGAAGGGTATATCAATAATCGAGTAGGGGTGTAATGTCAGAATTTATACAACAGGAATATTGCATATAAAAATCAAATGAATAAAAGCTTATCTATTCTTACGGTTGGGGAAAAAAAGAAGCTTTTATAACAAATCTGGTATAGAATAAAAAATTCCCAAATTTGTCCGTAAGAAAAGGGAATACAGTTGCTTTTTCATAGTATTGATGCGATACTATCGAGGCTTTATTAGTCTGATGTTATTTTGAAAGGATGAGTATTTGGATTATTTTACAATTGCTGTTTCAGCTCTGCTGATGATCATCGGGGCAATAGCGGTGAGGATATGCAGGAGTAAAAAGCCGCTGCTGGTGCTGATGTTTTTGATCTACGGGGCTGCGGTGCTGTATCTGACGCTGTTGTCCAGGGTGCCGGAGATCAACTATAACTTGGACATTGTATGGTTCCGGGCGGCGCGTGCCGCGATCGATATCGACGGCGGCCTGATCGCGCTGCTGAAGACGGTGATCAAAGAGGGCATTGAGAGCGGGCTGGACCGGATCCATCTGGAGAGCCTGGTGCATCTGGACGGCGTGATCCTCAATGTGCTGCTGTTTATCCCGCTGGGCTATCTGCTCCCGGCAATGTTCCGGGGCGTGAACCGCTGGTGGAAGATGCTGCTGCTCGGGCTGGCCGTTTCCGGGCTGATCGAGGCGGCGCAGGGATACTTCCACCTGGGCTGGGTGGAGCCGGATGATTTGATGAACAATACTCTGGGCGCGGTCATCGGGTATACGATCTGGGCGGTCTTCCTGAAGAAGCGGATCACGTACAGGTTCTGAGCTGTTTATTTTTTCAGAAGGGTTAATATCTGCAGAAAAATGATACTTATTTCCACTCTCCTGGCCGCTATGGGAGCGGCGGCGGCAAAGAGATTCAGGGACAGAAGGCCGCTCCTTGTCCTGATGTTCTGTGTTTACGGGGCCGCGGTGCTGTATCTGACGCTGCTGTCCCGGACGGCGAACCCGGGAAAGCAGCATGGGATCGTCTTTTTCCGGGCGGCGCAGTGGATATTCAACATACACTACGGCGTCTGGGAGACGGTGAAGATCCTGCTCGGACCGGACTGGAGGCTGAGCCGCAGGCATGTGCTGGCGCTGATGGAACTGAGGGACGTGATCCTGAACATATTGCTGTTTGTGCCGATGGGCTATATGCTGCCGGCGGTGTTTCAGAAGATTTGCCGCTGGTGGCGTGCTGCGCTGATCGCCCTGGGCGTCTCCGCCCTGATCGAGGCGCTGCAGGGAGTCCTGAACCTGGGATGGGTGGAGCCGGATGACCTGATGCACAACACGGTGGGCGCGGCGGCGGGGTTTGCCGTATGGACGCGGATGCTGAAGAGGGAAGCGCTCCGGAGAAAGACCGGGGCGGAGGAAATACAAGCGGATATTTGAGGAAGCCGGGAAGCGGTGCTGAGCCGTTTCCCGGCTTTCTGCATTTTGGGATTTTGATGATTCGCCCGGGGGCTATATTTCCCCCTCATCCGTCAGCTTCGCTGACACCTTCCCCACCAGGGGGAAGGCTTTTGGTCTGGGAACCGTTCGGACAGTGTGAGAGGAGAACGTGGATTTTTTTATTTCTGCCTTGACACGGGAGGGATGAACGGCTATACTGTGCACAATATTTTTTGAAAGGAACTCCTGAAATGGACCGCTTTGCTTTCCGGACCGCCACTACCACCGCCGTGCTGACTGAAACTGCGCACGGCTGCTTTGGCGTTTCCGTCCGGAAGGGCGGCGGAAAAGAGTAGGGGATCCAGGATATCCTGAGGATAGAATGACCGCTTATCTTTTTCGGATAAGCGGTCTTTTTATATTATACTATATTTATCAGAGGAGGATGGAAAAATGGATCTGCATGACTACAGGGACGTGGCGGAAAACTATGACAGGTATCTGGAAGTGATGTACTCCGTGAGGGACAACTATGCCGGGTTCAGGGAGTTCTATCTGGAGCTGGCGAAGCAGTACGGCTCCGGCGGCGTGGTGGACATTGCCTGCGGGACGGGCGCCGTGCTGCTGTACCTGGCGGAGCACGGGATCATGACGGACGGGACGGACCTGTCCGAGGAGATGTGCCGCGTGGCGGCATCGAAAGCGGAGAAGATGGGGCTGAAGCTGAACATTTATCCGGCGGACATGACGAAGTTCTGCTCCGGACGGAAGTATTCGCTGGCGATCATCGCGAGGAGCGGATTCATGCATCTGCCGTCGCCGGAGCTGCAGCGGGCCGCGCTGATGAACATCCGGGAGCAGCTGGAGGACGGCGGGATCCTGACGCTGAATACGTTCGATCCGTCGCCGCTGTTCCAGGAAAAGCAGATGGCAACGGATCCGGAGAAGGATTATGTATTCCAGCTGGAATATGTGAACAGCGAAGGATACCGGGAAAAAATCTGGAACGCCGTCGCCTATGACCCGGTGCCCCAGATCATGCACGGGAACTGGAAGTTTGAGACGTTTGACGCGGAGGGAAAGAAGATCGGCGAGCGGATCCGCCCGCTGACGATGCGGCAGACATACCGGCAGGAGATGAGGTACCTGGCGGAGCTGTGCGGCTTCGAGGTGCTGAAGGTCTGCAGCGGCTATCACGGGCAGGAAGCCGGGAATGAGCTTTCCGGCCTGGTGTGGCTGCTGCGGAAAAAGGGCTGAGGAGTCAGAGGCTTTCCTCCGCCTGCTTCAGCAGCGCCTCCAGCACCGCATAGGTGACGGAGCCGGGCCGGTTGTAGACCACTTCACCTTTCGCGTTCAGGACGACGGTCCGGGGTAGCAGCTCCGTGCCGTTCACGATCTTGTACAGCTGTCCGTCATCCGTATCCAGCGCGAAGGCGAGCGGCCAGCCCTGCTGCTGAAGATACGGCTCCACAGGTTCCGTCACAAGGGAGGAGTGGACAGCCAGGACGCGCACCTCCGGATGCTCCTGCTGCAGTCGGACAAAGTACGGCATCTCCCGGACGCAGGGGCCGCACCAGGTGGCCCACAGGTTGATAAAGGTCACATGGCCGCGGCATTCCTTCAGGTCAAAGGAGCCGCCGCCGATCAAGTCTGTTGTGAAATCCTCCAGCTTATACCCGGGCTCCCAGCCGACGGGCAGGCCGCTCTCCTCCGTGACAGCGGGCAGGGGCGCGCTCTCCGGGGAGGGAGAAACGAAATTGACCCAAACCAGGACGAAGGCCAGGACGGCCAGGGCAATGCCCCACGCAATGCGCCCGGCAGTCTTCCGGGGCTTTCCTTCCGCCGCGTTCTTTGCCCTTTCCGGGGTGAGGAGCGCGGCTTTTCCGCACTTCAGGGACAGCGCGCAGGCGGAGCAGCGCGCGACGCACTCCCCGCAGTGGATGCATTCCCGGTCGCCCACGCGGCGCACGTCCATTTTGCAGTTTTTCACGCACGCGCCGCAGCCGGTGCACCTAGACGCATCCACGCGCACGCCGATCAGGGAGAAGCGGTTGAAGAGACCGTAGACCGCGCCCAGCGGGCAGAGAAAACGGCAGAACGCGCGGAAGCAGAAGATGCAGGCGAGACCGGTGAAGAGCAGGATCACGGCTTTGTTCGTGAACAGGGCGCCCAGCATGGAAAACAAGTCGCTGTTCTCCGGGCTCAGGAGCAGCCCGCCGGCGCCCTCCAGCGTGCCCGCCGGGCAGATGTATTTGCAGAAAGCGGGCACGGCTGCCTGCTCCCTGAGGGCGTACCACAGGGGCAGGATCACCGCGAAGACCGCCAGGATGACGTATTTGAGATACGAGAGGATACGGGTGACGCGGCTTTTGCTCAGCTTGGGCGTCGGGATCTTATAGAGCAGCTCCTGCAGCATGCCGGCCGGGCAGAGCCAGCCGCAGACCGTGCGCCCCAGCAGCACGCCGAAGAGCAGCAGGATGCCCAGCACATAGGTGCCGGCCCGGGCACCGGAGGAGGCGACGGCGTTCTGAAGCGCGCCCAGCGGGCATGCGCCGACCGCCCCGGGGCAGGAATAGCAGTTGAGCCCCGGGACGCACACGGCTTTTGAATTGCCGGTGAAGATCCTGCCGGTCACAAAGCCCTTCAGGTTCGCGTTGTACAAAAGCGCGCAGTAGAGCTGGGCGAGGCGGCGGGTCGTCGGACGGTGGGCCTGCCACCATGATTTCTTTTCAGCCAAGGCCAATACACTCCGTACAGATATTGATCGCTTTATAGAGCGCGTCCAGCAGGCTGCCGTTGAACACGCCGTGGATGATCAGGAGAGCGGCGAGGACCAGCAGGGCCGCGCGGAGGACAGCGGAGGAACGGCTTGAGTCCCCGACCGCGGACGGGCGCATGAGAAAGAAGGACGGATCCCGGGCGAGGGAACGGGTGAGGACGGGCCTGCCGGCCTTTTCCCCGGAAAGTCCGGCCGCCAGGCAGCAGAGCAGGAAGGCGATATTGGAAGCGAGGAGCGGGAGCGCCCGCAGCAGGCCCTGCCCCAGCTTTTCCCGCGTGAAGATCCGCGCGGTCACGTCCCCCGCGGCCCGCGCCGCGGAGCCCTCCAGGTATATGCCGAGAAAGACGGACGCGAGCCGCGCGAAAAGGAGGACGCACAGCGCCGCCTGGATCCACAGCAGGACCTTTTTCTTCATCGCTGTCGCCTCCTTTTTTTCTTTATGATCCGTTACCCTATACATTTCTCCGTGAAAAATCCGTTTCCTGCCGGGCGGGGGAGGGTTCTACGGCCGCGGCTCCGGCGGCTTGGCGGCAAGCCGCTGCCTGCCGGGGCTCTGCCGGAAGCGGCGGCTGTACACGCGGTTGAAATAGGCCGGGTCCTGGAAGCCGGTCATGTAGGCGACCTCGCTCACCGTATACTTCCCCGTGTACAGCAGGTCGTCCGCGGCATTGAGGCGGGCGCTGAGCAGGTACTGGTGGAAGGTGGTGCCCGCGGTCTTGCGGAAGAGCGTGCCGAGGTACACCTTGTTCAGGCCGTAGCGCCGCGCGTATTCCTCCAGCTGCAGGCTTTCCGAATAGTGCCGGGAGATATGGTCCATCATGGAGCGGATGCGTTCGTCCGAGGCGCTGCGCGCGGTGTCCGCGCCGGTCATCCCGGTCAGCAGGTTGTACAGCAGCAGCTGCAGCAGGCCCTTGACGCGCAGGGGGGTGCAGCTGTTCTGCTGCAGCCAGCAGACGCTGAGGCGGTGGAAAAGGTCCGTGATCACCGCCATACGCCCGGGCCGGCTGACCAGGGGCATCGGCAGGGAAACAGGATTGCCGGCGGCGTCCGTCATCAGGTAATCGATGCTGTAGCAGCGCATGGGGTTGGCCAGATCCTGCTCCGCCTGACGGAAGACGCCGCGGCCGACGCAGAGCAGGTCCCCCTGCGAGACGTGGACGTGCTCGCTGCCCAGCGTATAATCCGCCTCCCCGGCCATGAGCAGGGTCAGGTTTTCATAGCGGTGAATGTGGGGCGGCATGACCCACTCCGGCGTGCAGCGGCGAAAGACGATTTTTTTGACGCTGATCAGGATATTGCCATCCATAATATCTTGAATTTTTCCATCCGTGTTCATGCTTTTTCATCCTTTCCCCTTCAGAATAACAGAAATCCGGTCGCGGAAATATGCAAATTCAGTATGTAAAAAGGCGAATCCTGCAATGTTCCGTCATTTATGCCCAGACGGGGGCAAAAAGAGGGAAAGAATGCGGAATCTTTAGTTTGTCCAATATTTCTGTAGTCTGTTCATTGAATATCCCGCTCCGGATTGTTATGGTATTGTTACAGGTAAGGGAGACCGTTAAAACCGAAAACCGAAGGAGGAAAAAGAAAATGAAAAAAACCCTGGTTACCTTTCTGTGTTTGCTGTGCTGTGTTATGATAGGCTCAACAGCAATGGCATATCCGAACGAAGGGAAGAGCTATGACGTGACAAAGCCTGCAGGACGTGAATATTTCCCGAGCGATATCTCCGAACTGCCCGTTTCCGCGGAGCTGAATGACCTGTTTCAGTTCCTGAATCCGGAGCTGGGCACAAACGGCCGTGTCGTGACGAAGGAAGACTGGGCCGCGCGCCGCGCCGAGATCGCCGACCTGGTCCAGTATTACTATCTGGGCTACAAGCAGCCCGTGGCGCAGGAAAACGTGAAGGTGCGGCAGTACCTGCGCGTGACACCCGGCGGATGGAGCTTCGGCCCGGACGGCTTCAAGATCATCCCCGAGGAGATCTATGAAGAGGAAGCGCCGTTCCTGGGCAATGACACCCAGTGCGGCGGCATGTATATCACCGTGACCCGGCCCGACACCGGCGTTTCCGCGGACGTGTATGCCAGCGGCATCTATGTGCCTCAGTACACGGAGAACGCCGAGCTGCAGCCCGGCGAGACCAACGTGAAGGGCCCGTATCCCGTGATCCTGGGCGTGGGCGGCGGCGTGAGCGGCACAGCGCGCAATGAGGTGCTGAAGCGCGGCTACGCGCTGGTGAACCTGAACACCGCGTCCGTGTACACCGATACCGCATGGAACCCGGGCAGCGATGAGGCCAACGCGGCCTACCGCACCGGCGCGTATACCACGCTGTATCCCTTTGATCCCAATGTGTACGAATACAACAGCGGCGCGCTGATGGGCTGGGCATGGGGCATTTCCCGCATCATCGACGCCATTTCCAACGGCGCCTATGACGGCATGCTGGACGCGGAGCACACCGTGATCACCGGCGTTTCCAGAAACGGCAAGGCCGCCCTGATCGCCGGCGCGTTCGATGAGCGCATCAGCATCGTGGCCCCGGCCGACCCCGGACAGACGGGCACCTCCAGCTACCGGTATACGGACCAGGCCCAGCTGTTCAATTATCAGATGCCGAATGGAATGAACCGCGTGTACGCCCGGAATGAAAAGCCCACCAACGTACTGACGGACTCCGAGGCGCACTGGGTGAACAGCAAGGCGGAGGACTTCCGCAACAATACGACCTCCCTGCCGTTTGACGCCCACAGCGTGGAAGCGCTGGTCGCGCCCCGGCCCCTGATGATCTTCACCGGTGAGGAGTTCGACTGGCTGGGCTCCCCCGCGAACATCCTGTGCGAGACCGCCGCGGCCGAGGTGTATGACTTCCTGGGCGCGGGCGGGAACATCGGCGTGCGGGTGCATGACGGAGCGCATGCCCTGCAGGACCGCGACGTACCCTACATCCTGGCGATCATGGACCGCGAGTTCCGCAACGGCGGCGAGGGCGTCCTGACCGTGGAGGACGTGTATCCCGAGACAGACCCGCCGTCCAACGGCGCCGGGACCTACAAGAGCATTGCAGACTTCAGCGCCTATCCCTATGAGGTGGACAGCTCCTATATCCGCTGGTCCAATCCCAATAAGTATGTGCTGTGGGTCGAGCAGGAGCTGCTGACCGCCGGCAGGCCCGGCACCGTGATCGCCCATACCGACGCTGCGGAAGCCGAGCTGAAGCTGCCCGACGGAACCGCGCTGACCGCGAAGGCGGAGGACGGCGTGGCGAAGTTTGAACTGGACAGTGTGATCTTCGGCCGCTATGCCGTGTCCGTGTCCGGCGAAAAGGAAGGCAAGACCGTTTACTTCCAGGCCATGAGCATGTCCGACGCACTGCGCCACGGCATGACCAGCAACAACACCGGCGGAAACGAGAGCCCCATCTACGGCTTCACCAGCCGCGTGGACGCGGATGCCCTGGAGATCTACGCCGACGGCAGAAAGCTGGAGACCTCCGTGAACGAGGGCACCGCCGACGGCTATGTGCTGGACTACGGCGCGATGGCCCGGCCCACCGTGACCTATGACGTGCTGACCCTGAAGAACCTGAAGCTGGCCGCGCTGCCCGGCTACACCGCGGAGATCTCCTTTGACAAGGCGCTGTACCAGACCCTGCAGCCGGAAGGCTCCGGATCCGACGACGCCCGCGAGCGTCCCTCCTGGGCGCCCACCGACTCCACAGTCAGCGCCAACACGCTCTGGCCCGTGTATCCCAACAACCTGGCGGATGACGGCGAGCGCAAGCCGCTGCCGCCGACTCCCACTGCCTTTGATACCGCACTGGCCTTCAGCTTTGATACCGCGGCCAAAGCGCTCACCGTTACCTTCAGCGAGCCCGTGAACAGCAATGAATTTGGCATCGCCGTGGACTTCGCGGAGAAATGGGATACCGTGTGGGCAGAGGACGGGCAGAGCGTGACCCTGACCTTCGACGCGGAGCTGTCCGCCGGCCAGGCATGCAGCGCCTACGTCTTCCGCCTGCGTGACGCGGAAAACAACATGATCGGGCAGAACGGCATCGCCGGCCCGGTCGGATATCAGTTCACTATTGAGTAAAGGCCTGACAGGAGCTTTTACTCCTGAGACCTCCTTTTTACAGGTGTCCCGGTGATCCGGGCCATCCGGGGGCTGCCCCGCCGCTTTTCTCCTTAGGGTGGCAGGGCGGCCCTTTTTTGCTGTCCTCATATGAAAAGCGCCCCGTTCGGATGAACGGGGCTGCCTGCTTTGACCGGGAAGATCAGTGCCTCAGGACACCTGCGGGGCGCTCTGTTTTTTCAACAGCCCGGCGCCGAAATAGGCCGTGCCGCCGTAAAGAATGCCCTCGATCAGGGAATGAACGAGACCCCAGTGATGGAGAAAATAATAAAGGGAGAACAGCACCGCCGCGCCGAGCAGGCTGAAGACGACCCTGTTCTTCATGAAAGCTTCCTTCATACGCATATCCCTTTCTGTGAGATCTTACGGAACAATTATACCTCATTCCGGCCCGGAAGGGAACGGACAAAACAGGACAGATCAGGGAGCGGCGCTTTCTCCGGGACCGCGGTACTCGAGACAGAGCATGGTCAGGTCGTCAAATTGCTCGGCGCCGCCGACAAAGGCCGCTACGTCCGCGTCCACGGACTTCAGGATCTCCTGCGGCGTTCCGTTTTCCGCCTTCCGCAGGGAGGCCTGCATGCGCTCCAGCCCGAAGAGCTGCGTCTGCGCGTCCGTTGCCTCCGGCAGGCCGTCCGTGTACACAAAGAGCTTCGCGCCGGGGGAGAGCGTGGCCCGGAGCTCATTGAAGGGGATGCCGCCCATGGCGCCGATCACCAGGGAATGCTTGTTCCGGATGATCTCAAAGTGCCCGTCCGGCTGCTTGAGCACCGGGTACTCATGGCCCGCGTTGGAAGCGGTGAGCTCGCCGGTCTTCAGATCCAGGATGCCCAGCCAGACGGTGACGAACATTTCCTCCGGATTGTGGGCGCAGATCTTGTCGTTGACCTCCCGCAGGATCGCGGAGGGGCTGCTTTCCCGGGACGCTGCCTCGTGGATCAGGATCATGCTGACCATCATGAACAGCGCGGCCGGGATGCCCTTGCCGCTGACGTCGGCAATGACCATCGCCAGATGGCTGTCATCCAGCAGGAAGAAATCGTAGAAGTCGCCGCCAACCTCCTTGGCGGGGTCCATCGTGGCGTACAGGTCGAAGTCCGCCCGCTCCGGGAACTTGTTCGGCAGCATGCTGGCCTGGATGCGGGACGCCAGCGCCAGCTCCGTGCCGATGCGCTCCCGCTCCCCGGTGATCTTTTCGATCCGCTCCAGATAATCGTCGATCTCCTTCGTCATGCCCATGACGTCGTCGCTCAGCTGCCCGATCTCGTTCCGGGAACGGATCCGGGACAGGCTGTCGTTGACGGCGGCGCTGTCCTTGGTCTCCTTGTAAAGGCGGATGTTCTGCTGCACTTTACGCAGCGGGCGCAGGACAAAGAAGAGGATCAGCGCCAGACAGATCAGGGAAAGGAACACATGGTGCCCGACCGCGTACAGCGTTCCCCGCAGAGTCTGCTGATCGATCATGCCCCAGATGCCCTGCAGGTCATAGGTCATGCCGATCAGCACCGGCCGGTCCCCGATCATGGAGAGCGGGGAATAATAGTCCACATAATTGCCGGCCTCCGCCAGGTGACCTTCGTTTTCCTTGGCGAAGCGCATGGCCTGCTGCTGGCTCTCATGCGGTCCCTCCAGGGAGACGACATGGCCCAGCGGGTACACCTGCCCGTATTCCGTTCCGCGCATGGATTCGTCCTCCGCCGCGCTGAGGAGGAAGAACTGCGTTCTGTAATCGTCCTCCGCGACCACGCAGAAAAGGTAGTCCACGCGGTACGCGAGCTTGATCTGGTCCATCCGGGCGATCAGTCTGGAATACAGCACCTCGGCAAACAGCTTCTGATCCTCCGGCGAAAGAGATTTCGCCATCTCCGCGGACACGTCCCGCAGGGATATCCCCGGAAGGCTTTCGGTCAGCTTCCGGTATTTTTCCGCGGTGTTCTCTCCCCGGACGTTATTGTCCTCATAGCTGACGTCCATATCCCCGGCATGCTCCCGCCAGTATTCCAGCAGCCACTCATACGCCGGGTATTCCCGGAAGCTGAGCCGCACGTCCTCCGTGATCTCCGCGGCGATGTTTTCCACAGAAACCTTGACGTTGTCATAGGAGGTGCTGTGCTGCGTGAAATAGGTGATCGCGCCGGTCATCAGCACGCCGACCGCAAAGAACAGAGCCACCTGCCGGATGATCCCCAGTTTTTTCGGTTTTGCCGCCATTTTTTTGCGCTCCTTTTTTCCTGCGGCCGCAGCGGAAAGCGATCGGCGCAGGGATATGCAGAGACGTCCTCTGCCACTATCAGGAACCAGATTCAATTAAAATATACCACAGAAGGGAAAGAAAAGCCATTTTTTGCCGGAGGGCAGGCGGGTCTGCATCCGGTCAGTGACGCCGATCACCTCTGCCCGGGCGCTGAGCAGGCGGAGGACAACCGTCAGTAGTACATGTTGAAGCCGTTCTTCAGTCTGTCGACGTAGGCGGCGCCGGCCTCCTCCAGCGCGGGCAGCATATATACGGAATTGTAGCGCACCACGGGGATCCGGTCATAGGCCCGCATGCTCATGTGCGTCAGCGCCATTTCCATATCCTGCAGGCATTCCAGCGTTCCGCGGCCGGTGCCGCCGGCGCAGGCGACGAGCACGCAGCGCCTGTCCTTCAGAGCATGGCGCTGTGTGGCTTCGCAGCGGCGGAGCCGGTCGACGAAGGCCTTCATGCACTCCGTCATGCCGGACCAGTAGACGGCGGAGATCAGGACGATGCCGTCCGCCTCAATGAGCGTACGGTAGATGTCCTCAAAATCGTCCCGGATCACGCAGCTGCCCGTTTTATTGCAGGTGCCCCAGCCGTTGCCGCAGGCCCGGCAGTGTTCGAGCTTTTTCCGGTTCAGGTGGATATCGACGACCTCCGCTCCGGTCTTCTGAATACCGGAGGAAATGTGGTACCTTGCCGCCGCGGTCAGCCCGTCGGTATTGGGGCTGGACCAGAGGACCGCGATCTTCATGCAAAACGCCTCCCGATGCTTTTATCCCTTAGATCCGTTTCCTTTATTATACAGGAAACCGGAGGAATGGCAAATTGCGGATCTTCCGGTTTGAAGGAAAGCTGCCCCGCAGTGTATAATAAGGCAAAAGGAATCAAAAATCGCGGGAGGTGATCGGAATGTCAATGCATGAGATCCCGGTCGGAGAACTGAACAAATACGTCGATCCCTGGAGCCTGGAAAAGGAATGGGCCATCGCCTGCGCCTCGGACGGCAGGGAGACCAACGGCCTGACCATTGCCTGGGGCGGGTTCGGCATCCTGTGGAACAAGCCCACGGTGACGGTCTATGTGCATAAGACCCGGTATTCAAAGCACATCTTTGACGGAGCGAAGTATTTTTCCGTCTGCTTCCTGAAGGCGGAGGACCGGAAGATGCTGGAATATTTCGGCAGTGTTTCCGGCCGCGACGAGGACAAGATGGCGGGCTGCGGGAGGGAGATCGTGACGGACGCTCCGGCGCCGTACTTTGCGGACAGCCGTGCGGTGATCCTCTGCGAGATCATGGGAAAGAGCGATTTTGACGCCGGCAGCGTGGACGAGGGCGTCCGGGCCTGGTATCAGCGGGACGGCGTGCATACCCAGTATTACGGCAAGGTCGTCCGGGTGCTGGTTTCCGGGCAGTGAAAAACGGCGGTCAGCTGACCGCCGTGATTTTTTGCTTTTGCCGATCCCGGCCGGGGGAGCACTGTCAGTTCCAGTCGATGCTGGTGTATTTTTCCGGCACCCAGAGCCGGTACCATTTGCCGGAGTCGGTTTCGTATTCGATCTCCACAAAACCGTTTTCCCGGCCGTAGGCGACCACGTCCTTCCAGGAGGAAATGTTCACCTTTGCCTTGGCGTATTTCCCGCCGGGACCGCGGTAGGTCTCGCTGGTCGCGCTGACTGTGCCCTGCCCGGTGGCGTAATACTCCTTGACCTTATTCAGGTCCACGTCCACGCGTTTCAGGCCGGTCCATACCCGGTAGCTGGCCTTGCCGCCGTTGCTGAAGTCCACAAGCACCCACCAGACGCTGCCGTCATACTCCTTGCCAAGCACTTTCACGGTTTCCTTTTTCCAGGTATTCCCGAAGAAGGTGCCCGGCTCGTCATACTGCGTTCCGGGGCCGGAGCGGGTCGCCAGCTTCATCAGCAGGTTCGCGCCGCTGACCTCCGGCCTGCTTTCATACACCACGGCCTTCTGCTCCTGCTGCGGCGCGGCCGCAAGGGCGGCCGGCGCGTGCTGCACCAGCATGACCTCGGACAGGCAGATGTCGTTTTTGTAATGGCTGCCGGCATAGTGGGAGAGCACGGTCACGCGGACGGCAGCGACTCCCTCGTGATGATCCAGGGAAAAGGCCTGCCAGCCGTTCCGGCTTTCATCCTTCAGGGTGAATTCCTTTGCGTCCCGGTAGTTGGTTTCCCCGGCGTACAGCAGGGAGACACGGACCTTTTTCAGCCGGGCGTTGATGCCGTACTGGTCGTTGCCCTTGTCATTGTAGGCCCAGAAGCCGTTCTTGAACCAGATCTCGTCCACGGCCTCCGGGGCCTGGGTGCTCAGCTCCAGCCAGGCTTCCTTACCCTTTTTGGGAGGATTATACTGCCAGCAGGTGGTTTCATTTCCGTCGGCGGCGTTTGAGGGCACCCAGCGGAGGGGATCCTTGGAGTTTTTGATGTAGTCAAAGGCCGTTACCTCTCCCAGCCGGACCTTGACCCGGTCGGTTTGCCCGGGGATCTGCTCCAGGTTCAGGTTCACCTGGGGCGCGCTGCTGCCGGCGGGGCGCGCCGCGCCGCAGATATTGCAGAAGTTGCCGGTGCAGCCCTCCTGGCCGCAGACGGGACAGGTCCACACGGCGGAGGTGTCTGCGGGTCGGGCAGCGCCGCAGATATTGCAGAAGTTACCGGTGCAGCCCTCCTGACCGCAGACGGCGCAGGTCCAGACCGCGTCGGCGGCGCCGGCACTGAAAATCAGCAGAAGCATGGTCAGAATAAGCCCGATGGCACAGATCTGTTTTCTGTTCATTTTCTCTTTCCCCTTTTGTCTGTCCGGTTGTGAAACGAAGCCTCTCTTTACATGCATTATACCATGGGGCGCGGGGGGACTGCAATAACCATAAGGGATATGAAACAAAAGCTCCGAAAACCGCGCAGACGGACTTTCGGAGCTTTTGCGTGAGCATATCAGTAGTAGTATTTGACCCAGTGGACAATGTCGGAAACGGTATCGGATGCGGTTACTTCGGATGTGGATTCCTTTTCCGTGACGGTTTTCTTTTCATAGGTGAAAAGCTTCTTATACTCGGTATAGGTCTGCCTGTAAACCGGGAATCTGTACCACCACCAGCTTCCGTCCGCGGGATCGTCTCTCCAGTACTTATAGACATTTCCGGAGGGAGAAAGATCGTCGGCCAGTTCAAGAGCCGCAAAATACTGGCAGTCATAGCCTTCAGCGCAGATGCCTCTGGTGGGATTGACATAGACATTGTAGCTGCCTCCGGAGAGATAGCCGGTGGAGTAGGACCAGTGATAATAGATATAAGTCAGCCTTGAGGTGGAGATATCCCGCCGGACAGTATCTTCGGAAGCGGTCAGCGCGGAATGGCTGTATTTGGAATAAAGCGCGTGGCTGCTGTCAAAACCGCCGGGATAGTCCGCGTAATCGTTCGTACCGGAGCCGGTCTTTTTCCAGGTAAACCCGGTTTGGGTATAGCCGCTCATTGAGGTCTTATAGGAGGTTTTGATTTCGGTGACCGTTTCCTTATAGGTCCACTTCTCGTCACCGGTCAGGATAGCGCCTTCAGGCACATCGGAGGCAGGCACCCAGTCTGAAACCTCGTTGATCAGGCGGTACGGGATTTTCCCTCCGCTGCTGACAGCCAGATTATAGGCGGAGCTGCCGCGCAGGCAGTACAGGACGATGTTTGGGCTGCCGTCGAAAGCATCCGACGCGACATAGGTATACATGGACGGGATATAGACGCTGACGAGATTTTTGCAGTTGGCGAATGCTTTGCTTTCGATCCGGGCGCAGTCGGCGGGGACGGTCACGTGGCTGAGAACACTGCTGCCGGAGAAGGCTTCTTCAGGAATGATCTGCAGTTTTGCCGGCAGGATCACCGAACCAAGGGGAGACCAGCGGGCATACAGCGTATGGTTCGTTTTCGCGGATACAACGGTTGAACTGACGACCTTTGAACCGCCCGCCGCGTCGGTATACCATCCGGCGAAGGAATATCCCGGCCGCGTGGGAACCGGCAGGGTGCCGTAAGCAGATCCGACAGTC
Source organism: Clostridia bacterium (assembly GCA_017509255.1). Classification (GTDB taxonomy): domain Bacteria; phylum Bacillota; class Clostridia; order Christensenellales; family Aristaeellaceae; genus Aristaeella. Next base: position 89,273 of record JAFWQA010000014.1, read on the forward strand.
ACTTCTATCGCTGCCGTATCGCAGCTCCCGCCGTTCGCGTCCAGGGACACGGTAACAGTCTCTTTTTTCCACACAGCGTACAGGGTCGCATTGGCATTTGATGTGTATATGTCTCCGGGCTGATAAGCCGGCGCGGATGCGGAAGCTGAAAGCGCCCAGCCGAGAAACTGATAATTCGGACGGACAGGCCGGGTTTCGGACAGCGCCAGGCCCTGCCCGTGGGTTTTGGTCTGCGCCGCGGGAATCCCTTCAGCGTCGGCGGCATTCCCGTTATAGCTTACGCGATAGGTTTTGGAGTTGAATGTCAGCCAGACAGAACGTGTTATGTTTGCCGCGACCGTGCCGGAAAGCGTATCGGAACCGGAGGCCAGCCCGGCGTAGACATATCCTTCCGCAGCCTGAATGTTGCTGACCTGATAGCTTGTTCCCTCGACGATCTCCCTGCAAAAATCTGTCTGTCCGGTGAGCACGGTGTTTCCGTAGGAGACGTCAAAGGTGCCGATGCCTGCTATATCAATGGTTTCCTGTCCGTTGACATAAAAGTTGACATCCAGATAACCGGTGGGCTGGGAGGGCCTGTAATTGGGACGTACAAAAGTATAGCCGATACGGTGTTTTTGGTTAATCTGATCATATGGATATGATCTTACATATGAGTTGTCCATGTTGCCGCTGATACAATTAGTCCGGTCTGACATGATGCCGACGTGATTATAATAAGCATGGACGCCGACTTTTGTCTCCCAGTAAAAGATGAGATCGCCTTTCTGCCGGTTGCTTTCCGATATGATCGCTGCGCCGGAGTTCATCAAAAACGCGTAAAGGTCGCTGCACCTGCCGTAAAAGGGAATGACGCTGCTCTGACCGATCAGCTTTGCGCAGTCGCCGACAAAGTAAGAACACCATGCATCAACATAGCCGAGACTGCTTTTTGAGCGTCCCAGCTGCGCGGCAGCGACGTTGACGATATCCGTCGCCGGATCGCCGGTCCTTGTGAATGGACTGAAACTGTCGCTGTGGCTTGTTTCAGCGCAGGCGGAGAAGAACATAAGCGAAAAAACGGTCATCATCACCAGCAGTATGGACACACGGCGTCTCATTCTTCCTGATCTCCATTCCTGAATAAATATAATGAAAAACGGGCCGCTCCGATCCGGACCGGGCTTTTCTTCAGATTCCCGGAGAAAAACCGGCAGATTATAGAACATCCGTCATTCTTTTTCTATACTATCATTTTTATATGGAAAGGAGAAGAGTATTCTTTGTTTTTTCGGCGTTTGCTTTTCCTGCCGGACAGCTCCCGCGGAAAGGCTTTCCGGTTCCCGGACGCGCGGATCCCCCCCGGAGGAGGTATGCCGGGGGTGATCCGCGCGGTACGGTTCAGAAGGGACCGCGGCCCAGGAATTCCGCCGGGCCGCCGCAGACGCCGCGGATCCGCCTGATCAGACCGCTCCTCTGCAGGCGGCTGATGAGCGCTTCCCGGCGGCTGCCGGACATAAACCGGTGAATGAAACAGCTGAGAGCCAGTACGGCCGCAATGATCAGAAGGAGTGTCATGGCTTTAATTTCCTTTCTTACGCAGGTAAACGCTCCGCAGCCAGCGGAAGGCCAGATACAGGGCCGCGCCGGTCAGCACGCTGGTCAGGAAGCCGCCGGGGAAGCCCGCGCCGGCAAACACGGAGCCGACCCCGCGCAGGACGCCGGTGAAGGCCGCTCCCAGGCCGGAAAAGACCGCTCCGACGACCGTGAACGCGACCTTCACCAGGGTGAGGATCACTGTCAGGGCGATGCCGCCTCCGAAAAGGATCCCGGGGATCAACAGCAGCCAACCGACAGGGGAGATGCCCCTGCGGAATAATCCGCGGCCTCCGAAGGGTCCTGAACCGTTCATCATATGAAACATTTTAAACAACTCCTTTTCCGTCTCTCCGGGCGCTGTCCGCGCTCCTTCCTCTCGACGGGTTTATCTTACTTCACCTCGCCGACCCGTTAAAGGTGAATTTCCGGAACGTTTCATGAGAAAAGGGAGTTATTCAGATTAAAATCAGATGAGTTACCCGGGAAATGAGAAAAAGCGGCGCGCTTGCCGCGCCGCGGATTCCGTGATATGCTTGTCCCCGGAGTAAAAAGGGTAAAAAAAAGAAGCCGGATCGGAGGGCTGAAAATGAAGGTGATCGTGATCAACGGTCCCATGGGCGTCGGAAAAACAACGGTGGGCAGGTATCTGGCGGACAGCCGTCCGGGAACGGCCTTTATCGACGGGGACTGGTGCATGGACCTGCACCCGTTTGTCGGCAGCCGGGAAACGAAGGCGATGGCGGTGGACAATATCCTGCACATGATCGGGAACTACGGCAGATGCTCCGTGTGCGGCATGATCGTGGTGGTCTGGCTGATGGACGACCCTGAGGTCTGCCGGAGGATCGGGGACGGCATCGCGGCTCTGGGTATGGAAATCAGGAGCGTGACGTTGACCTGCGGCAGGGACGAGCTGATCCGCCGGTGGAAAAACGACCGCGTGTGCGAATGGAGAACGGACGAATGGCTGCAGGCGAGCCTGAAGTCGCTGCCGTATTTTTCCTCACTGGAGAATGTGATTGACACAGACGGCCTGACCGCTGCCGAGGCAGCGGCCAGGATCCTGCCGTAAACGGGTATCCGCCGAAGGTCACTGAACGGACCCGGGGATCAGGTGAACGCCCTCCGTGTCGCTGTAGGAGAAGTCCACATAATGGGAATTCCCTTCCAGATCGCAGTAGAGGCAGTGCATGATGCCCGCATCGTGATCGAAGCTGATCAGGCGGGTGTGCCAAAGCGGCGTCAGGGAATCGTCGTCCGCCCTGTAGTCCGGGTGGGGATACACCGTGGTGAAGTTGCTGCCGACCACGTATTCCTCCGGCGGGTATTCTTCCGCGCGCTTTTTGTCGCTCATCATGAAGAACTCCAGCGTACCGGGATCGGAAAGCGCGTAGGTGGGGTCGATGTGATAGTTCTTTCCGTTCAGGCGGACATAGGACCACTGGTGGCCCTCGCCGGTCAGGTCGGAGTCGCCCATCATGATCGTGGCGCTGACGCCCACCTGCATCAGCAGATAGGAGTAAGCCGCGGAAATCTCCTGGCAGATGCCTGTTCCCCCGGTCAGAAGGCGGTAGGCGGAGATGTACTCCAGGTATTGACTGTTCATCTGATAATACGTATCGTAGTCATAAACATATTTTTTGCTGAAGTACAGATACAGCGACAGGGCTTTTTCCAGATCGGTGTAATACGGCTGTACGGCAGTGTTCACGATATCCTCCACCAGCGCGATAAACCCGGAAATGGCTTTGGCGCTTTCCTCCCTGGAGACCTTATAGCCGATCTTCGCGACGCCGTCCCCGACCATTCCGCCTGCTGCCGGGTCGATGATATCCACCAGCACGGGAAAGTACCGATCCGGGAACTGGCCGGTGACCCAGTCGTAAAGAAGCTTTGTTTCGCAGGCAAAGGTGTCCTCGCCTGCCATCACGGCGTCCACCAGGTTATACCAGGTTTCGGCCATGGCGCCGGGGAACATCTCATCCATGTAATCACACCGGACCTTCGGGTTGAAAACGAACCATCTTTCCCCGGCGCCGCTGTCAGCAGCGCCGGCATTTTCGGTTTCCGGCGCGGACACGGCGTCCGCGGGAAGGGTCGTGGTCATATCGTCAGCGCAGGCGATGCTGCCGAAGAGCAAGCCAGCGCAAAGGATCCATACAAGTACTTTTTTCATCATCTGTTCTGCTCCTGTGATTCATGCCGCAGCGTTCTGCGGGGGCCCGGCCGCCCCGGGGTCCGGACCGGCTCAAAGCCACGGTCAGATTATAGGCCTGTTCACGGGCCTGTCAAGGGAAGAGGCCGAATTGTTACAAAGTGCCGGGCGGCGTTTTTGCCCGGAAAGCATGAAAAAACGGGCTTCCGGATATCCGGAAGCCCTGAAGAGGGGAGAGTGCGGCCCCGCGTCGGAAACGGGACCGCGGGAGGCTTGCCCGGGATCATTCCTCGGGCAGGACAAAAGCAAGAATGAAGTACAGCAGGATGCCGGTTCCCCAGCCGAAGGCCAGGACCGCCCAGGCGATCCGGACAACGGTGGGATCGCAGCCCAGATACTCGGCCAGGCCGGCGCAGACACCGGAGATCTTTTTATCACCCGCGCTCTTGTGCAGGCGGCCCCTGGCGGTGCCCTTGGCATTGCCGGTCACATACTGGTAAACGAAATAACCGAGGGCAAGCCCGATCGCGACAGACATAAGTGTTGTCATTTCTTTAATCCTCCTCCGTATGCGCCTGACCGTTCTTCAGGCGGCGAATGATAAAGTACAGGGCCGCACCCACGGCCACGCTGGCCGCGAAGGCGCCGCCGGAAGCAAGGCCGGTGAAGAGGGAGCCGAACCCTCTCACGGCCCAGGCAAGAGCCGCGCCGATTCCCGTGAACACGGTGCCGATCACGACGCCGGCTATATTCAGAACGGCGAGGATCGCGTAAAGGCCGAAGAGCCCGCCGAACAGAATACCGGGGAACAGGAACAGCCCTCCCATCGGGCGGAATCCTCCATGGTGCATTCTGCGGCAGCCATGAGGACCCATGTGATTCATCATCCAGAACATTTTCGAGTCCTCCTTTCAAACTCTCCGGTCAGGCTCTTTTCCTCTGACCGTGACTGAAGTATAGCATTCATCACTCCGGAAAAACAGGGCAAAGAGGGAAAATTACGGGGTTTTATTTCTCGTTTTCGGATGATATGACGCGGAAGGCCTGCTTATCGGAGATACGAAAGGCAGGGGGAAGCTCCCCCTGCCTTTTTGTATGGATCCGTACGCAAACGCGCGGATCAGTCGATCGGGATAAAGTACAGGTTGTTCACGGCTGCCGCGTAGGCCTCCAGGTACGAGCCGGGCTCGCCGAAGACGAAGACCGGTCCCGAGGTGCCGAGAGCATCGGCCGCAAAGGATGTGATGCCCGCGGGCAGATCGAGCTCGACCAGCTTGCTGCAGCCGGTGAAGGCATTGGATTCAATCGTCGTTACGCCGGCGGGGAGAACGAATTTTTCCGCCGCGACGTAGGCGAAGGATTCCGTCGGAATGACCTTCACCTTGGCCGGCAGGGTCATCGTTTTGAGGGATGCCTTGCGCGGCGTAACGAAGCGGGAAGCTTCATTTCCATCATATCCGGGAGCGAATGAGATCACTGAGATCTCATAGAGTTTTCCGGCGGTAAAGCCGTAGTCGGCCGAGGACAGGCAGAACCGCTTTTCGGGTGTTCCCCGCGGGACGAATTCGGCGAAATCGGCTTCCTCCGCGCCGTGCTGCCCGACCAGAACCAGATACTGAGCGGAATCCACTGCCGCGTTGACGGTGAAGTCCAGATCGCCGCCTGCCGCCCAGGCGCTGTTCAGGCGGATGGCCGGCGCCGGCAGGAGGCCGTTCGGGGCGGTGACTTCCACCGTTTCCCGCGCGGTTTCCGACGTGCCGTCTTCATAGAAGGCCGTCAGGTCCAGGATCAGGACGTCCGGATGCTCGCCGGTGAAGACCTCGGCCGTCAGGAAGGATCCTTCCGCTTCGAAGAAAGCGGGTTCGGGATCCCAGGTCTCGTTTTCAAAGGATACGTTGAGCCGCAAACGGACCGCGTCGTTCACGAAGCCGGTGACCCGGATCATGTCCCCGGTCGCCGCGCTTTCCGCGCTGACCCTCATGTGCGGACCTGCGTCCGCCTCTGTGACGGTGAACGGGATCCGGGTATCCACGGGATAGCAGCCGAGCGCATTGGCGCTGACGAGCAGCCGGTAGTCACCGGGCTCCAGCTCCAGCGTATCGATCCAGATGGTTTTGGGATCGTCCGGATCCGGACTGAACCAGGGATACTCTGAGCCGTCCTCTTCTTCGCCCGAGGGCTGTACGGCCGCGCCGTAGGATACGTCAAGGCCCGGGTTTTCGTTCAGGATGCTGACCTTCAGCAGGTCACCGCGTTTCACCGAGGACTGCTCCAGGCTGATATTCAGCTCTTCCAGTTCTCCGGTGGGCGGCTCGATCGTGAGGAGGACGGAATTGGACATGCCCTCCCAGCGGACGTCCTCCCAGCTGAAGCCTTCCCGCTCCGGATCGATGGCCTGGGTGGTATAGAGGCCGTAGAACAGCTCCTCGCCGTCCATCCAGGCCGTCTGCGCCTCCTGCAGGGAGTCGCCTTCCGCATAGATCCAGTCCATTCCGTTCATCGTGCCGTAAAGGGCGACCGCGGTCGCGCCGGGCGCGTTGAGCTGCAGGCTCAGGTCCTCAAAAATTTGCATCGGGTTCGGAACGGCCGTCAGCGTGGCGTTCAGCGTGCCGGCGGTCACGTCGATCTTCGCGCGGTAGATCAGGGTCTCATAACCGGGCGCGCCGGGGAAGAGGTAGGCAGTGAGGAAATACGGTCCGATCTCCAGGGTATCCGCGTCCACGCGGCCGGTGACCTGCAGGATGCCGTTCTCCAGGGGCGTCTCTGTGATCTGCAGGTCGTATTCTCCGCTGTCGAGGGAAAGGAAGTGATATTCCGCGTATCCGTCCGTGCCCTTGAAATCGCAGAGCAGGGTGAAGGTGACGGGATCGGAGGCGCGGACGGTTTCGGGCACCTGAGCGGTGATCTCCATGGATCCGTACGGCGCGGTGACGTCGATGTCCGCTTCACCGATCAGCAGCCATTCGTCTTCGGCACCCTCTTCTCCGGGGTAATACGCGTAGGCCTGCAGGCGATAGACCCTGCGCCAGTTGAGGGAAACACAGGACGTCAGGCTTTCGCCCCAGCTGGAGTTTATCTCGTTGTCCACGCTCTCATTGCAGAGCTTGACCTGCGCCGCGCCGGGAGCATAGATCGAGTAGGTCAGGTATTCGCGGGTCAGCATTTCCGTGGCGCTGACGCGGAAGACGGGATCATCCGTCCAGGAATCCGGCTCCGTCACGGTCAGGGAATACCCGTCGGAGCGTCCGTCCCAGCCGTAGCGCCTGGGATCGATCTGAAGGACGTAGTCCCCGGGCTCCAGGGCGTCCGTGGGCACCCGTACCGCAGTCGTTTCAGACAGCGGGCATTCCATATCCACAAACCAGTACCAATCGTCCGTCCGGCGGATCTGTATGCCGTAGCCGTAGGCGTTTTCCACGGGGTGGATGATCAGCTCCAGCATATCGCCCCGCTGCACGGTCTGCCCGCCCGGGAATTCCACCAGCGGAGATTCCAGGACGCCGTATTGGATCACGGGCACCGTGACAGGCTCGCTGGCCATCGTCCAGGAGACCTGACTCCAGTCAAAGTCCCGCATGCCGTCGTGAGACGGATCTTCCAGCCATTCTGTGACGGAGGTATCGGTGGAAGCCTGCGCGATCAGCATATCGTCGCCGCCGTGGTGGAAGCCCCAATCCCATTCCATGGTATTCCGCGTCCGGTCGCGGTCACTGTATTCCCAATCGCCGCGCAGGCTGCTGTAGACGCGCACGGCGGTCACGTTTTCCGGTACTGTGATCGTCAAGGGCAGGACCTGATGCAGGTAAACGGGTTCATCCGAGCCGCCGTTGACCGTCAGGGTCAGGTTCTGTTCCATGTTTTCCGTGACCAGGATCCGCTGCTTCAGGTGAGCGGTATTCCAACCGGTCGTGTAGGCGTGGATCTCCAGCTCATAGAAGCCCGGACGGCTGAAGAATTCCGCCGGGAAGTCCAGATCTGTCAGATAAGTCTCATCGCCCCAGGCCGGATTGCGGAACTTCACATAGACCGTGAACCATTCGCTGTCCTCGGGACACCAGGTCAGCCGGATCTCATAGTCCGTGGCGTTTTCGTCCGCGGTGAAGGAGCCGTGGACGGCTGTATTCGTTCCGATCACGCCGGGGATATTCTGTGTGCCGGCCAGGAAGAGGTCTCCGTACGGGGCGGCAACGGTGAGGTCAAAGGAATCCTCGCCGATGACCTCGCCATCCCTCCAGGCGGTGAGAGTGAAGGTATATACGCCGGCATCGGAGAAGGACCAGTCAAAGTCCCGGTATTCCCCGTCGCTGTCGCGGTGGTTCCACCAGCCCGGGTCGTCCGCGCGGGTCATGTTCACCTCGAACCAGTCCGCGCCGGGCGCGTAGGCGAAGAAGGTGACGTCCTGCCCGGTCAGGATCTCACTGCCGGTAAAGTAGAGCTTTGTCTGCGGCTCAAAGCCGTCGTCCGAGAGGATGAAGGGGACGTGGGACTCATTGCCGTCCCAGCCGACGCTGTCCACGCCGATGGCCAGGTAATAGTCGCCGGCCGGCAGAAGCGCTGTGGGGATGGAGAAGTGACTGTCCGCGTCAAAGCTGAAGCCCAGCACGTCTTCCCAATGATAGCCGCCGTCGTCGTGCCATTCCCTGCGGACCTGGCCCCA
>JAFWQA010000003.1 GCA_017509255.1 Clostridia bacterium
GCAGCTCTCCAGCGCGCCGCAAAGCTCCGTGCCCAGCCGGATCACGTCCTCCTCCGTCATGATATGCGTTTGTGCGTAGTCCTGAAAGCAGGTCAGCAGCTCCATCCGGATGAACAGCGTCCACCCGATGCCGTCCTCATTTTCCTCAATGGCGCAGTCCTCCACGTTCACGATGTGGGCGGACACGCCCTTCAGCTCGTTCATCGTGCGGATCTCCTGAACATAGCCCTGCAGCATGTCCAGGTAATACGCGCGCGCCCGGTCCGGGGAGCCCAGCTCCCGCAGGATCTCCTTTTCCCCGGTCTCGCCGTCGGGCAGGCGGATCACCTTGATGGCGCACTCCTCCGTCTCCCCGGCGGAAACACGCTCCGCGCGGTACACGGTCCCGTAGGAGCCCTCCCCGATGACCTCCGCGATATTCCATTCTTCCCAGCCCCTGGGCAAAACCGGCACCTGCATCCCCTGAAACCCCTTGAACCCGTATTATGATCCCTGTGTTATGCATCATTATACGGGGAAGCTCCGGTTTCTTCAAGCACTTTCCGATGCGGATCCTCCTCCGGCAGTCCCAGCCGCGTGAACGCGCCCAGGTCCCGCCCCCGGCCCCGCAGCTCGGCGAGGGCCTCCCGCCGGGTGATCAGTCCGGCGCGGTGCAGGGCGATGACCGTGCGGGCAGACTGCTCCAGGATGTCCGCGCGCTCCCGCGGCGGAGTGATCAGCACGGGCTCAAACACCAGCTCCGGATCCCGGAGCGGACGGCCCCAGCAGGAGAGCGCCATCACGGGCAGCAGCTTTTCCAGCGCGGGGCGGAGATGCCGCTCCTGCATCTGGCCGATCAGCTCATAGTAGTTCTTCAGGTCGGATTCTCCGGTGGCGTTCATGCCCTGCGGACTGCGGCCGAAAAGCCGCGTGGCGGGAATGCCGGACGCGCCGGCCATGTCCATCATGAAGGCCTCATAGATCTCCGCCAGACCGGAAAAGGTGTAGGGGTGGTTCTCGTATTCGTCCCCGGCGGAAAGGATCTGCAATCCGAAGGAGTCGCGCATGCGGTTCTGCTCCTCTATGGACGCCAGCACCCGCTGGCGCTGCGCGTCCGTGCCGAGGGCCAGCAGCTCGCCGAAGTCGCTCATCTTGAGCGTGGTCACGTTCGCCTGGAAAACCAGCCGGGCAATGTTCGCGGAGGTCACGGAGCGTTTTTCCAGCTCCTCCCCGATATGCTCCAGCTCGCTGGCGCCCCAGTATCCCGCGGCGATCTCCTCCCGGCGTGGAAGCTCCCGCCCCACAAAGCGCAGCACCCGGCTGTGGTGCACCCGCAGGGTGCCCAGCTCCTCCGTGTCAAAGTCGTAGTACATCGGGCAGCCGAAGTCCGGATCGTCCAGGTCGGTCTCGGTCTCCGGGGACGGGGTCACCCCGTCGGTCCGGTCGCGCACCAGCAGGCCGCGGAAGTCCCCGGGCAGGATCAGGTCCGGGTCCAGGGGCTCGGAGAGCATGTCCTCCTGATGCTCCAGCACCATCAGGGCACAGGCGCCGCCGTAGAGGCGCGCCCATCGGATCGCGTTCGTTATCTCCCTGCGGATCTCATGGCGCGCCTCCAGGCGGCGGAGCTGCTCCAGCTGCCCGGCGGGGATGCCGGGCAGGTCGTACCAGGACCGCGTCATGTCCTCGCCCGGCATATCGATGATCCTTTTCGCGAGCCAGCTGGTCCGGTACAGTTCGGTCAACCGGGCGGGATCCGACGTCAGCGGGACGCGGACCCCGCCCGGCGGGAGACCGGCGCGCTCTCCCGGGCGCGTCAGAAAAGCCGGCATGCCGTCAGCCGAAGGCCTTCTTCTTTCCGTTTCCACACGGTGTGTTCCTTTGCGGCGGTGTCGGCTCATAGAAAGCTCCTTTCCCTGTTTCGTATTCGCGGGAGGCTGAACGTCCCTACGGCAGCCTGAACCTGTCGGTTTTCGTGTGACACAGGTACCGCAGCGCGTCCATGGCGTGGTCGCGCTCCTTCAGGGGCTTTTCCTCACCCCGCAGGCGCGCCCGGTCGTCCCAGACGTAGGAATGCATCTCCCGCAGCAGCTGCGGGCAGCGGCTCCTTTCGGCCAGCACCTGCCGGCTGCCGATCAGCACGCCGGTGACGGCGATGCCCTCCCGCACCTCGTTCACCGCGTTCAGCACCCGGTAGCCCCGGTTCTTCATCTCCACGCGCAGGCTGGCCGCGCTGGGGTCGATGATGATCTGGGTGTCCCGGTCCCCGCCGAGAAAGGCGTCCAGGTCCTCCGCGTACTGCGCGTCCGTCTTCTGGCGGCGCGCGGCGCGGGAATCCCAGTAATACTCCTTCGCGATCCGGTAGGTATGCCCGTCGTCCCGCGCGTCCAGGAACACGCAGGGGTTCACCGTGCCGTAGTCCACGGCGCAGAACCGGCGCATGCCCTCATACATTTCCGGGCCCGTTTCGTCATAGGTGTTCTCCGTGTCATCCCACATGGGATAGACCGCTCCCTCGGCGCTGACCCATTCCCCCAGGATGTACTGCCGGTAGAACACGCCGGTGAAGGACCGGGCGTAGCTTTCCCGGATCGCCGGGCTCAGCGTCAGGTTGTCCTCCATGGTAAAGTGCAGGCGGTACAGCCCGATCTCCTCCGCCCGGTCGATGAAGTCCGTTTTGATGTAGTGGTAGGCCCCGTTCGGGTTGCAGTTGAGAAAGATGCGGCTGCCCTCCACGGAGCAGCGCCCGATCATCTGGTCCACAAAGCTGCGCGGGAAAAGCGCCGCCTCATCGGCAAAGGCGCCGGCGGCGGTCAGGCCCTGCAGACGGTCCTGCGCGTTGTCCTTGTCCGCGCCGAAGAGATAATAGGTGTTCCCGCCGATGAGCACGGCGGCCTCCGCGCGCTTCCATACATACGGGATGCCCAGCGTCTCCAGCATGGAGAGCATCGGCTCCAGCACGTTGCGCCGGAGCGCGCCGCTGGTGACGCCCGCCAGGATGAAGCACTGCCCACGGTAGGTCTTCAGGCTCCAGCGCAGAAAGGACAGGATCATCGCCACGGTCTTGCCGGAGCGGATGGCCCCGTCCGCCAGCATCATGCGGCAGCGCTCGTGCCCGGAGCCCTTTTCCCACCAGTGCAGGGCCATCTGCTGCTTCCGGGAGAAGGGACGGAACTGAAAGCTCATCGGAAAAGCTCCTCCACTTCCTTTTCTCCCGGGGAGGTCATGGCGATGAACTCCTCCAGCGCCTTCTCCGACGCCGCCTCCTTCGCGTCCGCCGGGGCGGACAGGAAGCGCACGTGCTGCTGATTGATCAGCGTGGCGCTCCTTCTCAGCTGGTCAAAGCCCGCCCGGCGGATCTCGATCAGGCCGTCCTGCCGCAGCATCTCCACCGCGTCCGCCAGCTCCAGGCGGTAGCCGCGCCGCACCCAGCGCGCCAGCCTGTCCTCCGTGACGCCGATATAGCCCAGGATCTCCGGCACCCCGCACTGCAGGGCGCACAGCTCCTCAAAAAGCTCCTTCGTCAGTTCCCTGCGCATGCCGCGCAGCGGCTGCAATTCTTTCATAGACCCTCCCGTGTTTTATGGTATAATGGCTGTGATGGAGTGAAAAATTAAAGGAGGAACCGTACCGTGAATGAGAATATCGTCAAACGGAATGAACTGCTCGCTCAGACCGTGATCAGGGGACTGCAGTCCCGCAACATGTCCGGCTATTACGCCGCGAATAAGGAGGAGGCCCTGGCCAAAGCGCTGGAGCTGATCCCGAAGGGCGCCACCGTCACCATGGGCGGCGGCATGAGCGTGCACGAGATCGGCCTGACGGACGCCCTGAAGCAGGGCGACTATCACTTTATCGACCGGGATAAGGAAGCGGACAAGCGCGCCGCCATGCTCATGGCCTATGACGCGGACGTGTATCTGGCCAGCGCCAACGCCATCACCCAGGACGGCGTGATGGTGAACATCGACGGAAACTCCAACCGGGTCTCCGCCATCGCCCAGGGGCCGAAAAAGGTGATCTTCATCGTGGGGATGAACAAGGTGTGCGACGACGTGGACGGCGCCATGAAGCGCGCCCGCAACGTGGCCGCGCCGATCAACGCGCAGCGCTTCGGGCTCTCCACGCCCTGTACCAAAACCGGCACCTGCATGAACTGCAAGAGCCCGGACACCATCTGCTGCCAGTTCCTGATCACCCGGTTCTCCCGGCATGCCGGCCGGATCCATGTGATCCTGGTGAATGACGTTCTGGGGTTCTGAGAAAGGGCTTCCCCCTGGTGGGGGACCGAAGGTAAGCGGTGACCCGGTGGGTCAATTGCCAAAAGGCTTCCCCCTTGTTGGTCTGATGACTCGTTCATACTGCAGGAACGAAGCGGTACCAAAAGGCTTCCCCCTGGTGGGGAAGCTGTCAGCCGAAGGCTGACTGATGAGGGGGGCTATCGCTCAACCAGCTCGAAAGGATCCTCTATGAAGTCACTCAAGAACGCAAATCTGACCGAATACTCAAAAAAGCTCCGAAAAGAGATGACCAAAGAAGAGCGTCATCTCTGGTATGATTTTCTGAAAACCTTACCTGTTACTGTTCATAGGCAGAAGGTGCTCGGTCCGTATATTGCAGATTTCTTCTGTGCCGAAGCCAAGCTTGTGATCGAACTGGACGGATCTCAGCACTACTCCGATGATGGGATCCATGCAGATCAGGAAAGAGACGCGTTTTTCAAAGAAGCCGGTATAACGGTCGTACGGTATACGAATCTTGATATTAACCGGAATTTCAACGGAGTTTGCGGAGATATCTGGGAAAGGGTCATGAATAAGAAGTAGCTGTGCGCTTTCCCCCTCATCCGGCCCTTCGGGCCACCTTCTCCACCAGGGAGAAGGCTTTTTCTGTCATTTTGAAAAATATTTCATTTATTTTGTAAAATATACTTGACAAGATGTAAGCCAGGTGGTAAGATGCTGACTGTCGGGAGGGACGTGACCGCGGAACGGCCCTCCGGGAAGGAACTTTTTGACCAATCGGTTTTCATTCAAACGGAGGTACCACTATGGATCATTTTTACTGGGTCATCGGCTTTGTCGGCGCGCTGGCTGTCGGCGGCATCCTGTACCTGATCACAGGGAGAAAGAACAGGGAAAAGTCCGAATATGACGAGCGCCAGCAGATCGCCCGCAAAACCGCCATTACGCTTGCCTATACCGTGCTGATGGTCTACCTGGCCGCCTGGATGGTGCTCAACGCGCTGGAGATTCCCTTCTTCCGCACACCGGCGTCCATCTTCATCGGCATGATGCTTTCCGCCACCGTCTTCGCGATCTACGCCGTCTTCCATGACGCGTATTACTCCTCCCTGACCAGGAACAGCGGCTTCCCCGTCATTTTCCTGCTGATGGGCCTGACCTGCGTCATCAGCGGCATCCGCGGCAGGCAGGGCGACGCCGTCCCGGGCACGGGCGAATCCCCCTCCGATCTTTCCCTGATCGCCGGGGCCTGCATCCTTTTGCTGGTCATCTGCGTGCTCATCAAACGCCATATGAACAAAAAAGCGGAAGCTGAGGCGAAGGACGAATGAAGAATCTGAAGCTGAAGGCCGCCCGCGCCGGCAGGGACCTGTCCCAGCAGGAGCTGGCCGACATGGTCGGCGTCTCCCGCCAGACGGTCAACGCCATCGAAAAGGGCGACTACAATCCCACCGTGAAGCTGTGCCTGGCCATCTGCAAGGCGCTGGGCAAAACGCTGGATGAGCTTTTCTGGCCGGATGAGGAAGAATGATCACATCCTGCGCAGACAGGCAGAGCTTTTTCGCTCTGCCTGTTTTTTTTGCCGTCCTCAGATCCATATGGCGTCCTCCGGCAGCGTGATGTTCTCCAGCGCGGAAAGATACCATCGGTGCGCGGTGGTCAGGCTCACGGCCAGGTCCCGCGCCACGCCGCGCAGGCTCCTGTTCTCCGTGACCCGCAGCCACAGCGCTTCCGCCTCCCCCTTCCGCAGGCCGCACAGCGCGTCCCCGATCTGGCAGTTCAGCCGGTCCAGCAGCTCCAGGTCCTCCAGCAGCTTTCCCTGATAGGTGTTGATCAGGAGCAGCGCCCGCACATAGGGCGGGTCCGGGTCCGGCGAGGAGGTGACCCGGTCCAGGGAATAATCCGTGATGCCCAGGCTGCCCAGGGTATCCTTCAGCCGGGTGATCTGATCCGTTTCCAGCCGGATCCGCCTTTTCAGCTTTTCCGGCTGCCGCAGCCAGGCAGCCACCGTCATTTCATCCTGCACAGGAGCACCTCCCCCTTCTGCCTCCAGCGCCGCAGAAAGCTTTTTCCGTCCGTGCCCGTGAGGGCGTAAAACCATTCGGAATCAAAAAAGCTCCGCAGCTCCCTGAGCGTTTTGTCCGCCTCCCGGCTGTCCGGCTCCCGCCGCGCCCTGGCCTCGGCCCGCTTCAGGTCGCCCAGGGCCTGCGCGACGATCGCCAGCTTCAGCGGCAGCAGCTCCGGCACGTCCAGAAAGACGCCGCCCTCCGTCTCCTCCCGGCTCAGTTCGTTTTCCTGCCCGTTTTCCATCCGTTTTTCCTCCGTTTTTCCGGCATCCCGTCGGACGCCCGTTCAGGGCCGGCCCCTGATCCGGCAAAAGCGTAGCAAAGAAAAAAACAGCCCGAAAGGGCTGAAAATGTCCCGCAATAATTGAGAAATTCCCCTTATTATCCGCATGATTTTCCTTTGTTTTCCGTGTTTCCATGCTTATCCTGCACATTTATCCACAGGAAAGAGCAATAACTGAGCAGTTTTATCCCTCCCTCCCGGACAGCGCCCGTCCTGCCGGCGCGGCAAACAAAAAAACCGCGAATCGATCGCGGTTTCTCTTTCCACCTTTGGTGAGCCTATCATAACACAGCCGGTTTTGCCCGCGCAAGACAGCAAACCGTACTTCTTTGCCGCATTCCGTTCCGTTTCGTTCCTTTTTTTCGGGCCCGTCTCTGCTCACACCACGCCCTTAAACTCCTCGATGAGTTCGAGGGTGAGCTCCTCCAGGCGGGCCGGATCGTAGGGGCCGAAGTACAGCTTGTCCCGGATGATCTCCTCGTCCGGCGTGGTGATCGCGTAATAGTCCCGCAGATTGGCATACAGCGCCAGCGCGTCCGGATCCTTTTCCTTGAGCAGCTTCTTGTACCAGCTCTGGGCTTCCTTGTCCTTATCCAGCTTCTGCAGCTCCCTGGCCATGGACCAGAACACCTTGTCCAGCGCGTCCGCGGCCTTGGTGTACTTCTTGGCGGTGATCTGGTCCCCGATCTTTTTCGCGTTCGTCTCATCCAGCCAGATCAGCGTCTCCAGCATCGCGCTCAGCTCCTTGACGGAGGGTCTGCCCTCCTTGGTCCGCAGTATTTTGCTCAGGATCAGCGCGTCCTGCATGGAGGCCCACTTGTCCCCGGCCTCCCGGTTTTTGCACTGGATCGGACTCTGCTTACGGTCGGAGTCATAGCTGACCCAGGTGCCGTCCTCCCGGTCGTACAGGCCCACCATTGCATACGCGGTATACAGCGTCTTGTAGGTGATCTTGTCCGGCTCCTTCGGATGCTCCGCCAGGTACTCCGCCATCTCCTCCACGGTGGTGATGGATCCCGGGATGCTCTCCGCGCCGGCGTCCTTATACTCGGTGTGGATGATCTGCTGCTCCAGGCGGTAGATATTTTCCGCCACGACCAGGAAACTGGCCTCCTTCATGGACGTTGCGCGCATCTGCTTCGGCAGCGCCTCCATCCAGTCCTTGCGCAGATAGACCTTCGCCGGGCCGGTATCCTTCGGCACAAAGGTCCCGTTGGCGAAGGAGACGTCGGACATCTCAAACGCCGGCTCCGGCCAGACGCGCTCCAGGATGATGCATTTGAGCCCCTTCATTTCAAACTCGCCGGGGTTGGTATACAGGTATTTGTCCAGCTCGTTCACGACCTCGATCCGGCCCTTCTGTTTTCCCTTCAGCGCCTTGTCGACGGTCGGCAGCCCGGAATCCGCCTGCGCAGCGGGGATCAGGGCGGTCAGAAGGGTCAGGACCAGCGTCAGCAATAAGGCTTTCTTCATCGTTCTCCCCTCCCGTGTATTCGGTTTTATTTCAGTCTGTAGATCCGCAGCCCGTCAAACTTCCGGATCAGGCGGAGCATGCTGTTGAAGGGCATCCAGTCCCGGCCCTGCACGTCCTTCGGCAGGCTCAGGTAATGCTGCCGCAGGGCTTCGGGGGACCGTTCCCCGTCCTTCATCTGCTTATGCCGCCGCAGCTGCTCCCGCAGGGCGCTCCGGGCCGCCTTTTCGCTCTGCCCCTCCGCGGGCGTGACCGGCAGCGTTTCGTATTCGCTGCCCTCCCGCCAGCCCATCCGGGCATGGTCCAGCACCCACCTGCCGTGCTCCATCGGGGCGAAGGTGTCGATCTCCTCCTGCGTAAAGGCGTGCAGCATCTCAAAGGCCACCGGGCGGTCGGTATAGAAGCAGTCGATGGCGTTCAGATACCGGCCGAAGCTCTTGACCTGGTTGATGTTCAACAGCTTGTATTCCAGGCTCAGGGCGTCAAAGTCCCTTTCCAGCTCCTCCGGCCGGACCTCGTCCTCCCTGCCCTGGAAATTGTAGCGGGCGTTCAGGGCCACGGCAAAGTCGTACATGTGCAGGAAGCTGCTGCGGGACAGGTAGGTATGCTTGCTGACGTAGTCCGCCACCCGGGTGTCGGCGCGGACAGCCAGCCGCAGCCCGGAGGTGTCCACGATCCTCTCGATATCGGCGGTGAACCGCTGCCCCTTCTCCGCCATGTCGCTGTAATCCTTGAGCCGCGGCGGCCTGCCCTCGCCCCCGGCGCTTTCCCAGGCGGCGTAGTCCGCCTCCCAGCCGCGGATCTTGTCCAGCTCCTCCCGGTCATAGTAGTACACGGCGTCCAGCCGGTCCGGCCCGAAGCGGAATTCCGCGCCCATCGGGTGCAGCTCCGTGCGGGAGTTGCGGCCGTAGGCGGTGCGGTCCCAGCACTGCAGCTCGTCGCAGAGCATCAGCAGCCAGGCCAGCGGGTACTGCTCCATTTTCAGGGGCGGCCGGCGCTTTTCCGGATCCTTGTAAAAGCAGACGCTGAACTTGAACAGGCTGTTGTGCAGAAGGATCGCGCCCAGCACGTCCGCGTGGGCGGCCGTCAGCTCCTCCGGCAGGTACGCCCCTTCCAGCTCCCGGTACAGGCGCATGGCGCTGAAGTACGCGTGGTCCATGAAATAGCTGAAGCGCTCCGGCTCCGCGGGCTTGCGGCGGATCACGTCCAGCAGGTATTCCTCCGTGAAGCCGTAGGCCTTGCCCAGCCGCTGGGTGACGCGCCGGGCCGTCAGCTCGTCCGCGCCGGAAATGCTGCCTCCCAGCAGGCTTTCGAAGCGCCGCGCCGCCTCCGGGGTCATCCGGGTCAGGGGCTCCAGGTTGCGGTAAGCCGGATAGGGGCATTCCTTTCCCCGGTCCTGCCGGCTGACCTCAAAGTAGCTCATCACCTGCTCAAAGGGCAGCTCAAAGGGGTATCCGATGTCGTGGAAGAGCGAGGTCAGCCCCCAGTATTCCAGAAAATCGCAGGCCGCCTCCCGCGAGCCCGGCTCCAGCCCCAGGTCCCGCGCGAAGCATTCCCGGTAGGCCGCGTTGGTCTGATACACCGCCAGCCCCAGCGTGAACACGTATACCGAGTGGGAATAGTGGTCACGGTGCTTGAGCAGCAGGCTGCTGCCGTTGGTCTCATACTCGCTCAGCAGCTCCGCCGCCTTGCCGCCGCGGCCGTAGCGCCCCATGAACATCTCCAGGAAGCAGTAATAGATGTTGTAGGCATCCTCCGCCGTGCCGGAGTCGATGAACCGCTCCAGCTCCCGCTCCAGGCACAGGCGGTCGATGTCCGCCTGCATGTCGCGGGGGATCTGCCCCGGCTTCAGGCTGGTGCCCTGCAGGACGCCGGTCCTCTCCTCCTCCGCGGTGACCGCCGGATCGAAGAGCAGCCCCTCGCAGCCGTCGTGCAGAAAGCGCAGCGCGGCGCCCTTCAGGTCATTCGCGTTCACCGCCGCGTGCAGCGCCGGCTGCTCCGGGCCCAGGTCCCGGCCGAAGCGGGCCAGGTTCCTCTCCCGCATCCTTTCCAGTGCCGTGTATGCCATGCTTTTTCCTCCGTCATTCCTCCGCGCCGACCAGGCTGCGGATCGCCTCATAGCTGTCCCAGTCGTATTCCTTCACTTCCCGCGTGAGCTGCTCAAAGGGCTTCAGGCAGTCATGCCGCTTCGCCGCGTTGTCCCGTACCGGCGCGTACTCCCAGCCGCGCAGGAAGAAGAAGCGCATCCAGCGGCAGTGCTCCAGCTCCAGGAAGAGATCCTGCTCCTCCGGATCCATTTCCAGCTGCCGGATCCGGTCCGCCGCCTTTTTCAGGGTCTTCGCGTTCAGCGGCACGTCCCGCCCGAGCAGGGCGCGCACCTTGACGGAAATATGGTCCGCGGCGGCCACATTGCTCTCCCGGTACACGGAGGGCAGCGCTCGCCAGTAATCCCGGAAGCCCGGATCCTTCAGGGCATAGTCCCGCAGAGCGGCGCCCACGGGCTCCGACGTGGAAGGTGCCTGCCCCTTCCTGTCCAGCTCCCGCCAGCGGTACCGCGCCGCGATCATGCAGGCGCGGTCCATGAAGGACTGCTTCAGCACCGCGTTCTCGGTGTACAGCTCCTCGTCCGTGCCGAACAGCGTGACGCCCGAGCCCGGCGCGTCCAGCCGGTCCGCCAGGTCCGGATACAGCATCTGCGCCGTCTGCAGGCCCGAGGCCCGGACGTACAGGCCCTTCCGGCTGCCGCACTCACTGAGCGAACGCAGCGCGCGCAGGTTCTCCTCCTCGCTGTCCAGGCAGAGGATCACCCGGTCCGCGTCCTCCAGGTCCGCCAGCGTCAGGCCCATATATTCCGCGTGGAAGGTGAGGCTGTCCTGCCCCTCTTCCGCCGCGACCGACCGCCGCAGGCGCTCCCGCAGGAGCTTCGCCTCCGGATCGCATTCGTCCGCCCCGTAAACGTCGTAGGCCACGCCCCCGCAGCCCCGCAGATAGATATTCTTCAGCAGGCCCCGGATCAGGATCCGCTTTCCGTACTCCCCGAAGCCGATGACGGCCACGCGGTCCTCCGGGTTCTCCCCGTCCCGGCGCAGCGGGTGCTTTTCCCAGTACTCCCGGGCGCACAGGTCCGTCATGTTCACCACGGTAAAGCCCCGGGACAGGGCGGTGGACTCCGGCGCGCCGCGCAGGCAGAGAAAGACCTGCCTCCCGGCGCCCTCCGCGCCGTTCAGCTCCTCATAATGTGCCCGGGCGTAGGCAGCGGCCTCCTCATCCGTGTCAAAGGCGATCACCTGGCGGCTTGTGCCGAAGGCCTCCGGCAGCTCCTCGGCCACCGTCGGCACAGCCAGCGCGCCGGACAGCTGCTTCTTCAGCCCCTCCGAGCCGTGCAGCGCCACAGCGTCCCGCCGGGAGGCCGTCCTCCCCGCGCGCAGGGAGGCAAAGATGTTCTTCAGCACGCGGAGGATCAGGTTGGCGGACACGATCATGCCGCTCCAGCGGCCGATCTCCAGCAGCGCCAGCGTGCCCCAGTGCCACGGCTCCCGCTCGGCCATGCCTTGCAGCACCTTTGGGTCCGCGTCAAAGGAAAAGGCGTACTGGCGCACGGCGCTGTACAGGGTCTGAAGCAGGAGCTCCGGCATCCGCAGCGGGTCGGGTCTGCAGAAATAGTAGATATAATAGCCCGCCAGCCCCGCGACGAACGGCAGCAGGAGCCAAAGGCGGGATAAGCCCTTCGGATTCTTCTTCATGCCGGAGTCCTTCCTTCCGTTTCCGGATCAGGTTTTATGCGCGTTGATCAGATAGGCTTATTATAGGGGAATCCGCGCGCTTTTGCAACAGAGCGCAAAAGACCGGGGACGCGTATGCGCCCCCGGTCCGCATGCGGAGCGGCTCAGTGCTCCACGTAATTGATGTAATTGTCCTGCGCCCACTTCAGCAGCACGCTGTGCCCCTTCGGGATCTGCACCACCAGCTCCGGGCAGTTCACGACCGCGTTGTCCGCGATCTTTTTGATGCCCGCCGGCAGCACCAGGTATTTCAGGCTTGAGCTGTTGGCGAAGGCCCGGCTGCCGATCTCGGTGCACTTGCTGCCCACGACGATCTCCACCGCGCCGGTATAGGCAAAGGCTTCCTCATCCACCCGGGTCAGGTCCTTCGGCAGGATCACGAGCCGGCCGGAGGGATCCACCAGCGGGTAATCGCTCAGGGTCAGCTCCGCCTTCGGGAAAAGGTCCACCGCGTCCTCATCGTAGACGTACAGCACATAGCTGCCGTAGCATTCGTAGCAGTAGCCCGTGCCGTAGCTGCCGCTGTCATGCAGCTTCATGAACAGCAGGTCCGGAGCCCCGATCGTGCCTGCGTCGCAGTTGGTCACGTCCGCGATATAGCGCCGGCCGTTCACCGTCACGATGTTCCACATATGCCCTTCGCCCGCGTCGCTGTCCACGCTCATCTGGCCGGTGACGGTCGTGCAGGAGGCATTGCTGAAATCGCTCAGCTCGCACAGGTAGGCAAAGGCCTTGGAATAGCCCTCGCACACCACCTCGTGGAACGGATCCCCGTCAAACACCCAGATCATCTGCCACGGGTTGCCGTACTGCGCCTGGCCGGCCGCGGCCTCCTCATTGTAGGAGACCAGGTCGCAGATCTCCTCCTTGTAGGAATACAGCTTCTCAATATCGGGCTCGCCGGCGTGCTCATCCACGATGGCCTGCGCCTTTTGGATGGCCGCGACGGCGGTCTGGATCTTGGCGGAATCCGTTTCATAGTCGGACGTGCTGCTGCAGAAGTCCGGGGAAACGGTAAAGGTGAGACCGAATTTGGAAACATACAGCTGATACGCCCCGTCGATATACCGGGCGCCGAACCAGTAGGTGTACGACCAGCCCTGGGTCTTTTCGTACCAGTACATTTCATACGGGCAGTCCGCCAGCAGCGCGTGCATGACCTTTTCCCAGTCCGGCGCGAACTTCTGTTTGAATGCCGTCTTTGCTGCTTCCGCGACCGTGCCGTCCGTAACGACCTGCGATACGCCCAGCTCCGCGGCGGTCCAGGTCGTCTTTCCGTCATAGATCAGGCCGGTCTCCAGCTCCAGCTTCGCGGAGCTGTTCGTGCCGGCAGCCAGGGAATAGCAGAAGCTCTTCATCCGGTCATACGTCCGGCGGTCCGTGGTGCCCAGGTCCTGGCACGCCAGATAGTTCGGCACGGGCGCGGGCCGGTTGATCCGCTTCAGATAGGTCAGGAACAGCGAGCTGCTGCTTTCCCCGCCCGCGGGCTGGGTCATATGCACGGTCTCCGGCTCCGCCGGGATCTCCGCCGCCTCCGCGCAGGCGGAAAGGGCGGCCGCCAGCGCAAGGACCAGCACCAGTATCAGCAGGATTCCTTTTCTCATCATCTTTTCAGCCTCCGTTTATTCTCCGGGACCGGAAACCGGTCCCCTTCGTTCAGTTTTTTCCGCCTCTGACTTCCACCCCATTATATGCTCAAAAGGGTTATTAATCAAATCGGCCGCCCCGGCCCTCCTTTTCCATTATCCTCCTTCGCCATTACAGATCCGTTATTCCCCGCCCCTTCAGGCCTTCCCGGGCGGGCACCAGCAGCGGGTACCGCGCGTCCCACTGCAGCCCGTCCCAGAAGACACCGAAAAGCACGTCCTTCCCGTCCTCCAGATGCACCCGGATCCCGCGGAAATCGTCCGAAAAGCACCGCCAGTTCTCCCAGCCGAAGGCCTTGTCCCGGTACTCCGGCAGCAGCCGCCCGAAGAGCTCAAAAAGCTCCTGCCGCGTGCGGAACAGGTCCACGCCCGTCATCGGGGAGTCGACGGCCGGCCGGTCCGGCAGCAGCAGCACGTCCGAGGGCACCAGATAGGTGACCCAGATGGGCGGCGCCGCGCCGTTCGGCGGCAGCATGGTCTCCAGCATCAGGCGCAGCCCGTTCCGGAAGGCAACGGCGATATCCCGCTGCTCATCGTCCCAGCGGGTCACCTGCCACTCCTCCGCCTCCGGCACCATCTCCGGAAACAGCTGGCAGAAAAACGCGTACAGATCCTCTCCCGAATCCGTATACGGCGTCACGTCCAGATCCTTCATATCCGTATCCTTTCATTCGCGACCTTTTCGTCTGTCTCTTTCCTTAAGCATACAACAGGCTGTCAAGAGTTCCCTCCCGACAGCCCGTTCTTCCCGCTTTATTCCGTTTTCTCTTCCGCCTTACGGCTCCGTCACCAGGATGCCCTTTCCCTCCGCGTACTCCGCGGCCGCCGGGCTGTCGGTGATGAAGATCAGCTTTCCGCAGCCGTCAAAGGCGTCCGCCGCGATCTTCGTCACGGAAGCGGGCAGCGTGACCGTCCGCACGCCGCTGTTCCTGAACGCTCCCGCGCCGACGGTCTTGCAGCCGGGCTGGATCACCAGCGTGGTCGCGCGGCTGCCGGCGAAGCCCTCCGCCGGGACCGCCGTCATGCTCTTCGGCAGCGTCAGCGTGCCGGTCTCCTGAATGTCCCAGCCCGCCAGGCGGAAATTCATATCGACCGTTGACGTCATTTCCGCTTTGATCCGGACCCTGTCCGCCCCGATCAGGAACTCCGTCTTCCCCAGGCCGCATTTCATGATCTCCTCCAGAATGGACTGATAGCCCGAAAAGCCGCTCGCTCCTCCGTCCTCCGACCGGACCCAGACCTCCAGCGCCCCGCTCGCCGTGCCGGCGTTCAGCGCCGCCTGGATCTGTTCCGGAACAGTCTTCCAGCCGTATTCATAGGTGGTCTCATCATAGTAATAGTCTCCGAAATCCATCCATTCCCCGGTATGGATATAGTAATTTTCCTCCATGGAAACGCACTCCGCGGCATGCTCCCCGCCCTGCGTCCCGTCCTCATAGGCGTGGGAAGAGACCTGCTTCATGGCCGCCGCGTTCACGCAGAAGAAGTCATGGCCCTCCCAGCCGTCCTTCTCCGTGCCCTCCCCGGGCATATAGGAGCCTCCGCAGTCCCAGGTCGGATCGGCCTGATACCAGTCCCCGCCCAGCTGCAGCGTGTTCCAGGCGTGGTTCGGCCCGAAGGCGCGGTCCGCGGGGATCCCCGCGGTGTTCAGCAGCAGCGCATACGCCTTGGAAAAGCTGTCGCACACGCCGTAGTGCATGAAAAGGATGTCCGGCCCGTGATATTCCCGCGAGTCATCGTAATACGCGTTCTCGGTCAGCCAGTCATACAGGTTCAGCGCCGTATCCCATTTCGTGGCTCCCCTGCAATTGTACACGATCTCCTCTGCCGCCTCCTCCAGGGTCGGATTCACGCCGTCATCCGCGATATCGAAATCGATCATCGCGAAGCCCAGCTGGGAGCCCCCACTGTCCTTGTGCTTTATCGAAACATAGGCCGAATAGGACCCCGCGCTGTAAAACTTGTAGGAGATCTGCGTTCTCCCCGTGTTTTCATGGGTAACAAAGAGGACGCCGCCCTGGTCTCTCTCCTCGTCAGTGATATACCAGAGAAAATCATAGTCGGCCGGATCGGATCCGTCCGTCAGGGTGGCCGTGAATTTCAGGGTCTTCGTCGGCGCTTTGGTCCCGGTGCAGGCAAAATCGATCGGCCCGTCGACATACATATAATCGCTGTCGCCGTTGGCTGCCGGCCCCGTTCTCCGCCGCGCGCGGACTTCCTCCATCACCTTCTGCTTTTCCCGGATCCCCTGCAGCATCTGCTGCCGGTACGGATCGGTTTTTTCAGCGGCCTCCGCCGCGCCGGCCAGGCCGAACACCAGGACTGCCAAAATAAAGAATACCGGGATAACGCGCCAGATCCGTTTCATTTCTTTCCCTCCGGACATAAAGAATGGGATGACCCGTGATTCCGCTGTTTCCTCTGTGATTGTAACCGTGCCCTGATTATACTCCCCGCCCGGTGTTTTTTCAACCCCGGCCGTTTTTCCCCACCCCGCTCCGCGCTTTGTTTCATTTGCTTTACAGGACACGGGGCCCCTTCTGTCGAATATATTTATTTCGGTAACGCCATCAGAAGAATGAAAAGGAGCTTCCTATGGAACAGTTTGACCTGGATCTCCAGCGGGACCGTTTCCTGAAGATCTTTGACGAAAAGATCTCCGACCGCGAGGGCAAGGACGCCCTGCGCGCCTGGCTCACCGGCAGCGAATGCGACTTCTTCACGGCGCCGGCGAGCACCAAATACCACGGCAATTACGAGGGCGGGCTGTGCGAGCACTCGCTGGACGTATACGACATGGCCGTGCGTCTGGAAAACCTCTACGCGGAGGATATCCGGAAGCAGTACCTGGTGCTGAACCGCCCCTACGACCGGGCGCGGTTCCAGGAATCCATGGCGGTGGCCGCCCTCTTCCACGACCTGTGCAAGGTCAATTTCTACACCGTCAAAATCCGCGGCCGCAGCAGCATCTTCACGGTGGAGGAGCAGCTGCCCTTCGGCGGGCACGGCTCCAAGAGCGTGTATATCCTGTCCAAATACCTCAAAGACATCCGGGACGAGGAAGCCATCGCCATCAACTGCCACATGGGCTTCTCCCGCGCGGTGGACAGCACGGTCTCCCTCGGGGAGTCCTTCCACTATTCTCCCCTGGCCTGGCTGATCCACGTGGCGGATGAGGCCGCCACCTTCCTGCTGGACCGGGTGAAGCCCGAGGAATACTGACAAATACCCCATACCGAAAAGGAGGCGTAAAGATGAAAAAATGGACTCTGCTCTGTATTCTCCTGACCGCGCTCCTGGCCGCGGGCTGCGCCTGCGCGGCATCCTCCGGGAACTTGGGGGATAACATAGCATGGGATCTGAACGACAGCGGCACCCTGACTCTCTCCGGCTCCGGCGCCATGCCCGGTTTTGAGATCCAGTATGACCTGGTGTACGATGAGTATTACACCACCGCGCCGTGGGGCGCCGAAAGAAAAAGCATCCGTTCCGCTGTCATTGAGACGGGCATCACCGGCATAGGAAGCAGCGCGTTCAGCGGGTGTACGGCTCTGACGAGCGTCTCGATCCCGGGCAGCATGACCGCCATCGGCAGTTCCGCTTTCTCCGGCTGCACCGGCCTGACCGGCATCACCGTTCCGGACAGTGTCACAAGCATCGGCAGCTCTGCCTTCTCCGGCTGCACCGGCCTGAAAAGCATCTCCCTCCCGGGCTCCGTCACCGTCATCGGCAGCTCCGCCTTTGACGGCTGCACCGGCCTGACGGGCAGCATTGCCATTCCGGACGGCGTTACGCTCATCAACAGCAGCGCCTTCAGAAACTGCTGGCGGCTGACCGGCGTTACATTTCCCGACGGTGTCCGTCTCATTGACGAAAACGCCTTCAGCGGATGTACGGGGCTGACCGGCATCACTCTCCCGGCAGACCTGGTCAGGATCGGAAACAGCGCCTTTTCCGGATGCTCCGGACTGAGCTCCGTGACCCTCCCCGGCGGGGTCGTCAAGATCGGGAACCGGGCCTTCTCCGGCTGCACCGGACTGACCGGCAGCATCGCGGTCCCGGACGGCACCACCGACATCGGGGAAGGCGCTTTCCCCGACAGCTCCGTACAGCTGACAGCCCATGTCGGCAGCAGCGGAGCCAAGGCGCTCGGAAAAGCAAATTACCGTTTCCGGTGCGGCGATCATCCGGGCCTCCTGTTTCAATACCTGTACGACAACGGGGAGCTGATTGGGCTGGAGATCATCGACGCGGATGATAACATCACGTCCGCTGTCATCCCGGACGGCGTCACCCGCATCGGCAGCTCCGCTTTCGCCGGCTGTACCGGGCTGACAGGAAGCATCACGCTGCCGGACAGTGTGACGGAGATCGGCGAAGGAGCCTTCTCCAACTGTCCCGTCCGCATCACGGCCCGGCTCGGCAGCGACGGAGCCAGGGCGCTCGGCAGCGCGGGTTACAGCTTCTTCTGTGAGGACTACCCGGGACTCCGCTTTCAGGAAACGGACAGGCTGACCCTGACGGGCGTTGCGGACAAGTCCGTTGCCTCCGTCGTGATCCCGGACATCGTAACGGGTATCGGCGATTATGCTTTCCAAAATTGCACCGCCCTGACAGGCATCACGATCCCGGACAGCATCACAAGCATCGGCAAAGGAGTATTCTCCGGCTGCACCGGCCTGATCCGCGTCATCATCCCGGATGACGTCACAAGCGTCAACGCCGACGCGTTCAGCGGGGTTTCCAACGTCTTCGTCCGCATCGGCAGCAATACAGCCAGAGCGGTCAGCGCGGCAGGCGGCAGCTACTGCAGTGAAGAGTACCCCGGATTCCGGATATCGGAAACGGACGGACTGATATTGGCCGGTCTTTCCGACTGGACCATGACCTCCGTTACTATCCCGGATATCTTTACCGGCATCGGTTACAGAGCCCTCGCCTACATGAGCCGGCTGACGAGCGTCACGATCCCGGACAGTGTCACGACGATCGCCAAAGAAGCTTTCCGGGCCAGTTCCGCCCTGCAGACCGTCAGGATCCCGGACAGCCTGACAAGCATAGGAGACCTCGCCTTTTATGACTGCGATCCCGAGCTGTATGCCAGTGTCGGCAGCGACGGAGCCAAAGCCCTCAGCAGAGCGGGCTACAGTTTCCGCTGTGAAAGCTGCCCCGGGATCAAACTGAAATACGCTTACGCCAACGGTGAAATAACCGGACTGGAGGTCGTCGGTTCAGATAAAACGATCACCTCCGCCGTCATTCCGAGCGGTGTCACCTGCATCGCAAAATGTGCTTTTGAGTTATGTAAAAATCTGACTGACATCACGATCCCGAACACCGTCACCCGCATCGAAAACAGCGCTTTTGCCTCCTGTGAAAAACTGACAGGCATCACGATCCCGAACTCCGTCACCCGCATCGGAGACAGCGCCTTTGTCAGATGCATCAGCCTGACAGGCATCACGGTCCCGGACAGCGTCACGAGCCTCAGCAGCAACGTTTTTTCCCAGTGCACCGGCCTGAAGAGCGTCAAACTGTCCAACAGCATTCCGAGCATCGGCTACAGAGCCTTCTATCTTTGTACCGCTCTGACATCTGTCACGATCCCGGACAGCGTGACCCGCATCAACAGCTATGCTTTTGACGAATGCACCGCCCTGACAAGCATCACGATCCCGGACGGCGTCACCGCCATTGAAGAGAGGACCTTCCGCAGCTGTACCGCCCTGAGGAGCATCACGATCCCGGTCAGCGTCACCAGCGTCGGCACGAATGCCTTCGTCAAATGCAGCAGCCTGAAGAACGTTTTCTATGCCGGGGCGGAGCCCCAGGCAAGAGGGATCAGCATCGCGGACGGAAACACGAGGCTCACCGGCGCCGTCTGGCATTATGACGGCAGCGGATACCAGCCGGTCACGATCGTGACCCAGCCTCAGGATACTGAAGTGCAGGCCGCCGGAAAAACCGCCACAGTCACCGTCTCGGCAGCCGGCGACGGGCTGGAATACCAGTGGTATCTCCGGAACAGGGGCAAAACCCTTTTCTCCAAATCCTCCGTCACCGCCGCCGAATACTCGGTCAGCATGACGGAAGCCAGCGACGGCCGGCAGGTCTACTGTGTGGTCTCCGACAAATACGGCAACAGTGTTCAGAGCAATACCGTCACCCTGAGTATTTCCGATCCGCTCGCCATTACCGTCCAGCCAAAGACCGTGCGCGTCAGCGCCGCCGGGATCACCGCCCGGACCTCTGTGACCGCCACCGGGCGGGGGCTGACCTATCAATGGTATGTGAAAAACCCCGGCGGCGCTTCCTTCCAGAAGTCCTCTGTGACCCAGAGCACCTACTCGGTGAAGATCACGGAGAAAAACAGCGGCCGGCAGATCTACTGCGTGGTCACGGACTATTACGGCGAGACCGTACAGTCCGCGACCGTTGTCCTGAGCATCAAAAAGGAACTGACCATCACCACCCAGCCGAAATCCGTCAGGGTGAAACCCGGGGAAACGGCAAAGGTCACCGTCAAGGCAACAGGAGACGGGGTCAGATACCAGTGGTATCTCAAGGATCCTGACAAGAGCGCTTTCTCCAAATCCTCCGTCACGACGTCCTCCTATTCCGTCCAGCTCACCGACGCAAAGGACGGCCGGCAGCTGTACTGCGTCGTTTCAGATGAATACGGGAATCAGCTGCACAGCAAAACCGTCACGCTGACCCAGGAGCATTACGCCCGGATCACCACGCAGCCCAAGTCCGTCAGGGTAAAGCCCGGCGGAACGGCGAAGGTCACCGTCAAAGCGACAGGCGACGGCCTGAAATACCAGTGGTATCTCAAGGATCCCGGCAAGAGCGCTTTCGCCAAATCCTCCATCACCGCGTCCACCTATTCCGTCCAGCTCACCGACGCAAGGGACGGCCGGCAGCTCTACTGCGCCGTCACCGACCAGTACGGGAACACCGTTCAGACCAGGACCGTGACCCTGACCCAGGAGCATTATGCCCGGATCACCACGCAGCCCAAGTCCGTGACAGTGAAGGCCGGGGAAACGGCAAAGGTCACCGTCAAGGCCGCGGGCGACGGGCTGACCTATCAGTGGTACCTCAAGGATCCTGACAGAAGCGCCTTCGCCAAGTCCTCCGTCACGGCATCCGTCTACACCGTCCAGATGACCGCGGCCAAGAGCGGCCGGAAGGTCTACTGCGTCGTGACCGATCAGTACGGAAACACGGTACAGACAAAGACCGTTACGCTGACGGTCCAATAAGCGCCCTACCCGATCCATCCTGTTTCTCCCCCGGGCCGCCCCGCGGCAGCCCGGCCGACCCATAAACCAAAGGAGGCGTAAAGATGAAAAAGTGGACTCTGCTCTGTATTCTCCTGACCGCGCTCCTGGCCGCGGGCTGCGCCTGCGCGGCATCCTCCGGGACCTGCGGGGACAGTCTGACCTGGTACCTGGATGACAGCGGCACCCTGACCGTATCCGGCACCGGCGTCATGCAGGACTACCGCTCCGACCTGGACCCCGTGAACGCCCTGGCCCTGCCGGATGCGCCCTGGGCGGGTGAAAAGCAAAAGATCACCGCCGCCGTCATCCAGCCGGGCGTGTACGGTATCGGGGACTGCGCCTTCTCCGGCTGCGCCGCCCTGAAACAGGTGACCGTGCCGGAGGGCACGGCGCGCATCGGCGCGGAGGCCTTCCGCGATTGCGCCGCCCTGAAGAGCGTCACCCTCCCCGCGAGCGTGATGTATCTCGGCAATATGGCCTTCCAGGGCTGCGCCGCCCTGGAGCAGATCGCCCTCCCTGAGGGCGTCGTCTATCTCGGCATCGCCGCCTTCTCCGAATGCCCGGCCCTGAAGAGCGCCGCGCTCCCGGAGGGCATGGAGGAGATCCCCGACTACGCCTTCAGCGGCTGCAGCGCCCTGGAGAGGCTGATCCTTCCGGAAAGCCTGCTCCGCGCCGGCCGCGGCGCCTTCCCGGCAGACGGCGTCAAGTCCGTTTACTATGCCGGCACAAAGACGCAGGCGCAGCAGATCACCGGCCCGGAGGAGGAAAAGGGCATCCTGGCCAAATCCTCCTGGCATTACGGCTACGGGCATAACACGGCGAAGATCACGGCCCAGCCGGAGGACGCCGCCGTGAGCGCGGCCGGGGAGACCGCGGCCGCCGAAGTCAAGGCGACCGGCGACGGACTGACCTATCAGTGGTACGTCAAGGACCCGGGGCAGGAGAAGTTCTCCAAGTCCTCCGTCACCGCCGCGAAATACTCCGTCGCCCTAAAGGAATCCTCCGACGGCCGGCAGCTGTACTGCGTCGTCTCCGACCAGTACGGCAACAGCGTCAAGAGCAAGACCGTCACCCTGCGCATCATGAAGCCCCTGGCCATCACCGTGCAGCCCTCCAACGCGAGGGTGAAAAAGGCCGGGGATACCGCGGAGGTCAGCGTCACCGCGACCGGCGACGGCCTGACCTATCAGTGGTACCTCAAGGACCCGGGTAAGACGGACTACAAGGCCTCCTCCGTCCAGAAGGCGGTCTACTCCACCTCGCTGACCGCGGCCAAGGACGGCCGGATGCTCTACTGCGTCATCACCGACGCCTACGGCAACCAGGTCCAGACCCGTACCGTCCGCCTGAGCATTGAATGATCCCCTTTTCCCTCCCGCATATCCCTTGCAGGCCGCCCTTCCGCGGCCTGTTTTTTCCGCCGTCCGGCCCGCCGCCCGTCCGTATTGTTACAATTGGCTTACAGGACACAGGGCCTTTTCCGTCGAATATAATTTCTCTGGTAACACCGTCAGAAGAATATAAAGGACCTTCCTATTCAAGGAGATAAAAATGACGCATCCCTTCCGTACCGCACTGCTGACCATCCTGCTCCTCTTCCTGCTCTGCTTCGCCTCCGCCGCGTCGGCGGACGTCGCCCTGGACAAGGCGCATTTCCCGGACGATGCCTTCCGGCAGCTGCTCTCACAGAAAAAATACGACCGGAACGAAGACGGCACCCTGCAGGACGAAGAGATCTGGGACCTGGCGCTCCTGAACGCCGACGGCCTGGGCATCTCCTCCCTCCGGGGCGTCGAACACCTGACCGGCCTCACGCAGCTGGAATGCCAGAACAACAGCCTCACCTCCCTGGACGTGAGCGAGCTCTGGGGACTGGAATACCTGGACTGCAGCAGCAATGCCCTCACCGCGCTGAACATCTCCGGCTGCTATTATCTGGAATCCCTCTACTGCTCCGGCAACAAGCTGAAAACGCTGGACGTGAGCGGGCGCTCCGAGCTGGTCAGCCTGGAATGCCAGGGCAACCTGCTCACCTCGCTGGACCTGACCGACTGCTTCTCCCTGGAGGCGCTGGACTGCTACGGCTGTAAGCTGACTGATCTGACCCTCACCGGCTGCGGCGCCCTGGGCTATCTGGATTGCCGCGGCAACCAGCTGACGGAGCTGGACCTGACGGACTGCAGCGACCTGTACCGCCTGAACTGCCAGAGCAACCTGCTCCAGGCGCTGGACGTGACCCCCTGCACCGACCTGATGACCCTCTACTGCCACTCCAACCCGCTGGCCTCCCTGACCGCGCAGGGCCTGGCAAAGCTGAAATACCTGGACTGCCACGGCGGCAGGCTGACGGCGCTGGACCTGACAGGAAACGCCGCCCTGGGCACGCTCTACTGCCACGCCAACCGGCTGGAATCATTGACCCTCTCCGGCTGCGCATCCCTGTACCGGCTCAACTGCCGCGGCAACCGGCTTGCAAACCTGAACCTCACGGACTGCGGAAGCCTGTCCGCCCTGCGCTGCCAGAGCAATCAGCTCACCGCGCTGGACCTGTCCTCCTGTCCGGAGCTTTTTCAGCTGTACTGCTATTCCAACCCGCTGACGGAAGTCAGCATCACGAAAAACGCAGACCTGAAAAGGACCGCCCTGGACGGGGACATGGAATGGAAGGACGGCTGGAAGCTCTTCCTGATCGACGAACCGGACAACACCCGAAACAGCCGGGACAGGGAAGACGAATTCTTTGAGCAGGACCGCGGCCCCGACGACCTGGACGACTACGGCGACCAGACCGACTGCAAGCTCGGCCTGGACGAGGACGACGTGCTCGCGGGCCTGTACCCGTCCGCCTGCGTGATCCTTCCCTCCGCCCTGAAGACGGTCAGCGAGGAGGCCTTCCCCGGCACAGCCGTAACGAATATCGTGATCCCGGGCTCCGTCACCTCCATCTCCGGAACCGCCTTCCCGGCAGCAAAGCCCGCCCTCTGGTGCTTCGCCGGCTCCCCCGCCGCCGCCTGGGCAAAGGAAAACGGCTATAAGGTCTTCACGGTCAACGCGGCGTGGCTCACCGAAATGAAAAAGAAATAAGGAGCCCCGGCCGGCAGGCATAAGCCTCCCCGGCACAGAGCTCCCCCTCCGACGAACGGAAGCCGGGCAAACGCCCGGCTTCCGTTCTTTCATCCCAAACCAAACTCACGGCACCCGGCAGAATACCAGGGAATCACTGCCCTGTGCAAAGGTCTCGGCGGCGCTGCCCGCCTTGCCGTAGATCTCGATGACGTCCTCATCCTCCAGCACCGCGCAGCCCGACAGAAGATCCGGGGCGATGGAGGTCACGCTCTTCGGGATATAGATCCTGCGCAGGGACTGGCAGTTGGCAAACGCCTTAGCCCCGAGAGTCTTCACCCCGTCCGCGATCCTGACGTTCTCCGCGTCGATCCCCGCAAAGGCCTCCGAAGCAATAGTCTTCGTGTCCGCGGGCGTCACGAATTCGGGGTTGTTCATCACCGGCACAGCGGATATGCTGACCGCCCGGACCGCGATCCGCGCACTGTCCCCCGATCCGATGAGCCTGACCCGGAAGAGCGCGCCGCTTTCCGCCTGCGTGCTCAGGGAGAAATGGTACCCGGGCCCGCTGTCGTCATCCGATTCGAGGATGTTCCCGTTCTCCGTGTTGATCCGCTCGATCACCGGGTCCGCCCCGGCCTGCGCGCTGAAGGAGTACAGCTGGTTATATTCCGAATTCGTATCCAGGATAAAATGCTCACATTCCCCGGGATCGATGTTGACGTAGGCCGTGCTCACCGGCGCCCAGGACGTGTCCATGCCCACGGCGTCCGGCCCGTAGGTCACGTTGAACCTCCCCGTGCCGGCAGCGGTGGCGCACCCTGTTTCCAGATAATAGACACTCCCGCTCACCAGCCCCGCTTCCAGGAAAAACCGCCTGTCCGGATCGTCAGGGCTCTTATACGCCGACTCGGCGATCTTGTTCCATTCCCCGTCGTACAGCACGGCGGCCGCATCCTGCCGATCGTCCACGGAGCGGAACAGGTAATCGCAGGTGACCTCCGGCAGGACCTTCAGATACACCTTCTTCCCGGGCTCGCTGATATCCATATAAGTCGACGACTTCCCCGTGCAGTACCCGGTCTTGGTGAATTCGACCGTCTCTGTTTCCAGCCGGACGCTGAAGCTGACGGCGGAAGGGAACATGAGATACAGGTCATATGTGCGGCCCGCGCGGTACAGTCCCGTAAAGCTGACGGGGCAGCCGCCGCCCGTAAGGTCCCTGTACACCGTCCCGTCCTCCTCAACGTACCCGTACGTATAGCGCGTACCGCAGTTGACGGTGATCACGTACCGCGACGTCACGCCGACCGTAAAGGTGACCGTGGCATAGTCCCCGGCCGGCACGGAGGAAACCACCAGCCCGTGCAGCTCGAGCTGCAGCGCCCCCTCCCCGCCGGAAACAGCCGGCACCGCAAACACAGCGATCACCAGAAGCAACAAGCAAAACCGATACAGGTTTCTCATACCCGGCCTCCCGTTATCCTTCCCGGGCGCAAAGCGCCGCAGCAAACACTATCCACTTTCATCCTCTGCCTTCTTTATACCATACCCCCCGCCGTTTCACAAGGGACAGATTTTTCAAAGGACAAGGAAACAAAAGAAAGGAAAAGGCTCACCGGCAGCAGCACCGCACTCACTCACAGAAAGAAAAACGGGAAAAGAGAGGAAAAAAGAGACAGAAACGCATCCGATAGCAACACAATTACATAAGCCCATGTAAACAAAAGGCTCTCCCCAAGCGGGAAGAGCCTTATAAATCAACGGGTTCGGGAAACGGAGCAGGTCGATTCCAAAAAAATTTGTAATTGCAATGCATTTTGATATGCAAAAGAAAAACTCTGCGTTTAATATATTTATTAATCGCAGAGTATGTTCAGTAGGATTGAATTCGCGTTTATTTCAGTCCGGCAAGTGAGATGATCTCTTCTATTGGTTCTTCTCCAACTTTCATTTCTTTAAAACTTGCATTGTTGGCAATGAGAATATTAAATATTTTTTTCCCAATATTCGTTGTAATTTTTTCTCTGTCTTTCCAAAAATCTCTTATTCGGCTTCTGGTATATGATACTTCTCCTTTCTTTGCTTTTTTCAGCAGGCACAGCAGCTCATACAACATTTGTATTTTATCGATCTCCTTGGCTATTTTCCCATTTTCGTCTCCTGTTTGCGACCATTCGTTCCACAGGAGCAAATAATCTGATAAATCCGATATTTCCGGCTTTATTCCCATCATATAGAGTTTTTCAGAAAAAGCTGTTTCCTCATCCCGTAATTCATTTTCTTTTTCACAGTGAGGTATAATATCCCCCACATGTGTTTCTCCCAAATCATGGATCAAAAGCATATTTAATATCTTCTGTTTATCATATCCTTGCACATCATCGCATACTGCAGGCAAATACAAAAGTCCTATAAGATAACACATATATGTATGTTCGAGAGTTGTTTCGATAGTTTCCCCCTCGTCTTGCATTTTCATATACTCATCGGCAGATATGTGGGAAGGCAATGTATCATGGTAAAGCCAGCCCATTCGCTTCACACTCTTTATTTTGGACAATTCTTCAAAGATACTCACCGGATTAAAAGCATCTTCTGAACTGATTAAGGGAGCTTTCTCCAGCTTTTTCAGACATTGTTCAAAGTAGCTGACCTGGGTCCTCAGATATGATATAAATAATTCCATCTCTTTTCTGGTTGTATAAATGTTTATAAACTTTTTGATCGCAGGGATAATAAATGCCAATGCTTCATATGCCATATCATCTTTGGGTTTATTGAATTTTTTATCGTAAAAGAAAGAAGGAACCCTGACTATTTCACCGTTTTTCGGGTATCTTGTTTCTGCCATTGGCGTCCCTAATCTGATTTGAAACAAATCACATAATGTGAATAACTCTAACGCAAGAAGAGTATACTCTTTTCCGGTTTTTTCAAACTCTTCCAGCCTGCTGGCTATCAGATGATAAGTATTATAAAAATCCAGGCTGTTATATATCACTTCCCTTTTACTCTTCATACTTCTATCACCATAAAACTGCAGATAGAATTCCCTGTTCACTTTTCGGCTTTCTTCATTGCGAATCAGCTCATTTAAGTACTTTGCCAGTTCTTTTATGCTTCCCTCCGGACTCATATAGATATTGCTGATAACAATGGATCTCCATGCTATTTCCTTCTCAGGATAGTTCTCAGATGAGTCCGGATCTTTGTATTCCTCCAGTAATTTCTTTTCACTGTCCAGCAGTCTTTTTACCTGTCTCCCATAAAGTTCTTTATCCAGTCTCCCTAATAAATAGACAATAGTTGCCTTTCCTTCATAACTCAGTTTATCAAAGTGCCTTTCAGCAAATCCAAGCACATGCTTATCCATGTTGTATCTTTTTATGTAAGCTCTTATAAAAGAACATATTCTATGATCAAATAGTTCATTAACCAAATCATAATCTTCTGCTGACAGTCCCTCTTTCTTGATGTAGTTTGCATAATTCCGTGCAATCAGGTATCTGGCAACTTCTTTTTGTGTGCGGAAAACTTCAAAGGTTTTGTTGC
Source organism: Clostridia bacterium (assembly GCA_017509255.1). Taxonomy (GTDB): domain Bacteria; phylum Bacillota; class Clostridia; order Christensenellales; family Aristaeellaceae; genus Aristaeella. The sequence continues at coordinate 27,373 of JAFWQA010000003.1, forward strand.
TGATCAGTTTGTTGGACGAAACATTTTCAAATCGGGCTCTCTTGATTTCATCATAACTCCTGTCCGGTCTGTAATTGTACAGATAGCAGGCTTTAGCCGCATTATCCATTTGATCCGCCGGTATACTGCTATTTGTTTGTCTTTCAACGAGCTCAAAATATTCATCCTCTTTAGGGCTACTGCTTTTGTTAATTAATTCATTCCAGATTTTCAGAAGCAGATTGGTATCGATCTCCAATATGTGCATTTTGTCGATTCGTTCTTTTACTCTCTGGATTACCTCGTCCGTGCCGACCCCGCGAAGTTTGCAAAATGCCTCAATAAAGGCTGTGTATTTATCCTTTGCACTGACTTTTTTTGTCAGCATTTTGTTCATATACATAATATATAAAGAATTGTGTTCCTCATCCTGTTTCGATCTTTCAATCCCATTATGTCCCGTGTCTATACAATATATGATTTTACTGTAATCCTTCCCTATCCCGCTTTTCATTTCCAAATCAATTGAGTTTTCTATATTTGCCTTCTTATACAAAACATACTGATCTATACCGTCAATAATACAGCATGCAGGCCTTTGAAGGTCTGACGCCTTTTTCAGTCCTTCCTGAAGAATAGATTTAAACTCCTTCATGAATTTTTTCCCAAAGGCAGCTGTGTTAAGGTTTTCTTCTCCTTTGCTCTTCTGGCTGTCAAGATACTCTCTGAGTTGTCCGACATCAATATAGACCGGAATATATTCATTTGTCCCGTTCGCATACCTATACAGCATGTTCAGATATAAAACGGTCATGCATACACTTTTACCGACCCGTAAATCTCCACGGACAGTCAGACATGTCTGGTCCTTTGTTTGTGCTTCAGAGATGATTCTCGTCAGAGTATTAATAAAACCGTCCTTCACATCTACCGGAACCATACTTTTATCTTTTTCTGTTTCTTGTTTTAAATCCGAAGATGCTTTGAAAAGAATATCCAGATTCTTCCATTTATCCTCTTCCCGGACTTCTTCAAATTTGATTATTTCTTTCTCCAGTTCCAGCTTATCAGTATTCTGTACCCCAAACAGATATTTCAATGCTTGTTCCTTAATAAATTTCTTGCTTATTGCCAGAATGGATGATACTTCATTCTCAGAGCCGCGTATCCCCCATTGATTATTTCTGTAGATCAGGCTTTTATGATGATGATGCTTTTCCGCATCATATTCATGGATTCCGTAAGAAATTGCTTCTTCTGTCAAGGGAGCTCCAACAATATAATCAAAATTATGTTCATTATCCGTATGTTTATCTCCATAAAGCCTTAATCCGAAGTACCGGCTAATAGTTGCATCCGTTTTTTCTATTTCTTTTTTATCTTTTTCCAGGTACCAATACAAAGCATTCTCACAGTAATCTGTCCGCGGTGCATGAGCTACAAGAACATTTAGCAGCCTGTTTTTTTCTTTTGTTTTTATCAGCTTCGCTTTGTTTTCCCTTATTTTCTCATCAACTTCCCTGCAGCCTATACAAAGCAGCTGTTTTTCTCCGTCTACCCATTTATTCACCCAGTTGCTGTTGATCACTAAAAAGTTCAGATCACCAATCTGTCTGAAATGTGTTTTTGCGTCTGCATAGCTTCCTTGAATGCTTTCGCAAAACTCCAAATACTTTTTAAATCTGTTTTCATTGTAAAACTTATATCCCGCTTTCCCATCCGGCAATGTACAGGGTATGATCTCTGCCCCGGTATAATAAGTATTTACATCATGATTCCCACAGCAAATAATAATATGATTACTGCTGATTCCCAGTTCATTAGTCAGGTAATCAAAATATTCCTTTGCCTTTCTGTAAGCTTTCTCCGCTTCTTCATCCCATTTTTTTGCTTTTTCATCATCCGGCAGTTCCGGATCTATTGTACTGTTTATTGTTGTCCAATCTATCACATCGCCGTTATAAACAAGTATAAGATCTTCAGGATTGAAGTGCATATCCTTCAGCTTTTCAACCAGTTTGGAAAATGCCTTTTGTTTCTTCGGTGCCGGCATTTCAGAAGTAATATGAAAATCGGAAAGCTGTAATATCGTCTGCATGTTATAAACCCCTTTTCGCTGTTTTTTTCAAATCAAAATTCCATTATGAGGTTGATCCGGCGATCCCTGCTAAATTACTTTTTTCATCTTCCTCGGCTGCTGCCTTGGAACAAATGAATATAAATATCAGACATAAAATCGACCGTCTCTCAAAGCATAAAAAATCTCACCTTGTTATCGGTTCGTTTCTATGGCTTTATCCAAAAAGCCGGCAGGCCGTTCGCTGGGATCTGAATAATAATATGTCATTACAATATATAACAATGATTTATTTATATCATACTGATATACTTTGTACAACAATGATTTCTGCACTTTTCCGGTTCTTTTATTTGCAATTTCATAGTAAAAGCTGCCTCATTTTTCTTAATGAGGCAGCCCTTTTCATGAGTGTAAATGCCGTCATGCTGATTCGGCATTTCATTTTAATCCGTTTAACTCTGTTGGTTCTTTCTGCCCATTTAAAGATCAGCACTCTGCCATGCACACCCTCAAAGCCGTCTCCAGCGCCTCTACACACCGCACGCTGTCCAGCACACTCTCCGGCGGCACATGGATGAAGCCCGCAGGGATCTCCAACCCTGTTTTCCGCAGGTGATCCATCAGCAGATAAAACACATCATTGCACACATAAGTCCCCGCGGTATACGACACCTCCGCAGGATAACCTTTCTCCCGCAGCTCCTCCACGATCCTTTCCACCGGCAGGCCGGAAAAGATCCCGTCCGGTCCGGCAGGATCGATCCTCTCAGCCTCAGGCTGGTTCCCTTCATTGTCCGGGATCCTTGCCTGCCTCCAGTTCACCGCAATCTTCTCCGGCGTCACAGCCGTCCTGCCGCCCGCCACCCCGGTGCACAGCACCAGGGAAGGCTTCAGTTCCTCCACCAGGGAAACGACCTTTTCCCCGGCCATCCCGAACACCACAGGCAAAAGCTCCTTCCGCACTACAAAGCCGCAAAGCTCCTCCGGCAGCAGACGCACCGCCTCAAAGGAAGCATTGGTCTTCTCCCCTCCGAAGGGCTCAAAGGCCGTCACCAGAATTGTTGGTAATGCATTATTCATGACACTCCTCCAATGATGCGCACAGATCCCAAATAATATATCATTTTACAATATTATATCCCAGGATCGGCCTTCAGATATAGCCCAAGAGAAAGAATTGACCTGTGTCACGGATATTTCCCTTTGCTCTTATATGAATGTTACTTGCCTAACCTTATCAGCTTTTCCTCTTTCAATTGTTCTTTCATTGCCAGATTAACAACGAATAAAACAAATTCGGTCTCTTTGGAATTTTTTTCAAGCGTTCCTTTATACATAAATAATTTTGTATTATCAGGAATGGGCACTTCATCCAGAACGATCTTATTGGATTGTGTAACTTTTCCGATATTATCATTTACAGTATCAATGATTTGTGAGTATTTCTCTGAAGCCGCAGCATTGGTCACATATTGGACCAGAGAAAGGAACGCCGCGCCATCCAAATTATAGCAATTCCATATTTTATACAAATGATCTATAAGATCACGCTTGTTTATACTATTCTCCTTTTGCATTTCGCCTTCAATAATCGCATAAGGTTTTTGGTCCCTGTAAGCAGTGATATCCGCTTCTCCAGCCCTTTTCATGGAGAGTGACACACCCTTACGTTCCTCGCGATGGATATCCAGTAATCTGTTCTGACGCAGCAGATCTGCCAGACGGTCGTTAAAAAAGTCTTCATAGTTTTCATCATCTGAATATGCATAGTTCATCATGGTAAGGAAAGCTCTTTGCATGTCTTCTATCAGGCCCGATGGATGCGCTTTTTCCTCTGAATCGCGAATCAGTTTCCTAATGTTCTCCTTCACCGGATAAGGAATCGTGTCGCTCTCCAGCTCAGCATATCTTCTGTACAGATTTTTTATTGTTTCAGAATACTGACCATATTTCCAGTGATAGAGAACTTCATTTTTATCATGCGGAACACTATCGTTTGTATATCCCAGCAGTGACAGACAATTGTTTGCATTGATTCTCGGTAAATCATCAATATGATGCGATAATGAATAGAACAGATTAATACATTGACTGTAAATCGGATCAATGTTTTCATCAACACTAGTTGCTCTTTGTATTTCTCCCTTATAATGTTCAAAGGTTGATATCAGCCTGTTATCTTTCATCAAGTATTTGACAGCAAAGGCATCAAAAGGATTCACATAATTATCGTACCATTCTTTATCCGGCAGGATATCCTCCTTACTGACTTCCCGGAAAATCGTTTTAAAATAATTGATCGTATCTTCCAGCAGATCAATATATCTTTGATTGTATTCTTCATTCCCAAATATTCTTTTCATTTGACTGACGATCACATCATGTTTTGCCATATCCACCGGTTTCAACAGGACATTGACAGCAATAAATGAAAAGTATTTTGAATGCCAGATATGATGGCGATCAATGCATTTGTAAAAAGCTGCTTCTGCTTCCCTGTCCTTGTCCAGGATAATATACAGGAACGGCATGTATTCCGATAGTTTCTCCGTATATTTCTTTGTTTCCTCATGCAGATATCTGTCCGCGCAATCCATAAAACTGTTCAGATTCACCAGCCATTCCTCGGAATAATCCATAAAAGGGTAGATTTTTCCTTGATGACTGAAATAGGTCTCCTTTATTTCCTGTCCTGCCATTGTGTGGAGCTCTTCATATTTCATCCTCCCCACGCAATAATTTAAATCCATAACGGTATACTTAAATTCAATTTCCTTCAGATATTTGCAATACAGCCTCTTTAATACTTTCTCTTTCCACGGATCATTTCTTTCATTCTGGTAATCCCTTAACAAAACGATCAATCCCGGAAGAACCAGGGTGGTCAATGTCTTCAGATAGTTGGAGGGGCGTTCATCATCCTGTAAATACAAAGCAGGAAGCATTAAGCCTGCGCACATTCTAAGGTTATAGGATGCAAATTCCATTTTGTCTTTATCGTAGCTCTTCCATGTTTGTTCTTCAACATGAGCAACAGAGCCGGTGTATACATTTCCCCGACGTCTGAAATCATCCATTCTGTAATTATGGAAAGCTTCCGCTGTAGAAAACAGAAAATCATGTCCCGGCACATCGGATAATTCTTCCTTCAGCCAGTCGGAAGTCCCTTCAGAACACAGGAAGTCCACAACGAAAAGAATAAGAGATAAAAGATCATAAACACCGTAATTGGCCAGAGTCCTTACAAACGAAATATACTTTTCTTCTTTTTTATCAAGACTTTTAAAAATGTCATCTATGTTCACCTCATATTGCTCCAGCATCATTCCCAGCCACAAGTGCTGTTTAAATTCCTCCAGCAACTGAGTATTGACCATCTTTCTCCCTTTCCGCAGAATTTTTCTGCATGTGGTTTTTCCGTGAAGAAAACATGTTTTCAGCCCGTTTCTTCTGTTCCGGACAGGGATCACAGAATACCGTTATTCTTTATCTCCAGGATGATTTTATCATAAGCATCCTCATATGAATCACAGTTTTTTCCGATCGTATAACTCTTTACCGTTATGAGCTCCTGAGCCATCATTTTATGCAGTTTCCGTTTCCCATCATTCGCCCGTTTCCGCCATTCTTCTTTCTGAGGATCGTTCTTCTCGATGTCGTCCAAAACATCATAGAAAACGATCTGATTCTTCAGATAGTCTTTCATCCCGAAGCGGTTCGTGTAATACAGATATGCCCTCTGCGTGAGCAGCCACCATATATCCGATTCACATTCTGTCAGTCCAAGCCCAATGATTGCAATATTGGAGGTAAAGAATTTTTCCCCCCATATCCCCTGAGGCTTTTCAGTCCCCGCAAGGATCTTCACGATCTTCTTTCCCAAACTGGGATACTGTCCTTCATCGTTCAGCTCTTTACTGAGTTTTGTGACATTATACATATAGTGTTCAAAGCCCAGGCATATCGTACTCGGCAATGCTGTTATCCCATGCAGATGATAGAACGGGACACCGCCCGAAACACCGGTGGACCTGCTGATGCTTTTCGGCGGTCCCATGATCTTCCCGTTATAGCTGTAATTGTCATCAAAAGCCGTTTCCAGCAGAAATTCATAATTGGTCGTCATAACCGCATCCGGATTAAGTTCCGGAATCTTTCTGTGGATCGCGTCCGGCGGAAGCTCAATATGGGCTATCCTTGCAGCAATATCCGCCTTGATGATCGAATAAACCGTATCCAGGGCCCGGATCGTTTTTTTGCCGTCCAGATAGCCGATTTTACGGACTTTGTTCCCCGTCCCCAGGCTGTCCAGTTGTTTTTGATAATCTTTGCAGATCTCATTGTAAAGCTCCTGCAAAACTGCAGCATCCTTTACTTTTGACATATATTCATTCACGATTCTTTCGAATTCCAAAGGCATGGAAATATCTTCTTCATAATGTACCTTCAGCCGGTCAGCTGTTTTTTTCAGCAGTTCTCCCCATGCAGAACTTGTTTTCAGGCAACGATTCAATCCATTCCCGATCAGCAGACAATTCTCCATTTCTTTTCCCCTGCTCTTCCTTTGTTTTTGTATCACTCTGAACAAATGAGGATGATCATAAGGCGGATCCCGGATTTTATAAAAACGGTCAGGTCATCTGATATGCAAACATATCCATGAATCCTTCATGATCACTGCATACAGGCAAAGCTTTCAGACCGTTTCCCTGAGACTGTTCCGGGATGCTTCCAGATGCTGTTTTGTTACAAAGTATAACAACATCATTTATATCATACGTCCTTCCCTTTCACAACGATTTCTTTGCATTTCCCCGGTTTTTGTTGCCCTTTCCCCATGATCCGTGCACACTGCAGCACCCTGCAAAAATCATGGAAGAAACAAGCCTTCACAGTCATTTTTCAAATCTATCGGGTTGAAAGCCAAAAATCTGTCGGATTGAAAACTCCAAATCCGTCGGATTGAAAACTCCAAATCCGTCGGATTGGAATTGCAAAATCTGTCGGGTTGTGTTATCCTTGCGTTGTGTGAGGTGATATTCATGAAGAAAATCATGGACAGGGAGAAGTACATTCCCCGCCTGATAGACCCGGCGGTGGAACGCTATCTGGCGGCTATGGGCTCCGTGTGTATAGAAGGCCCGAAGTGGTGCGGCAAGACCTGGACCTCATCCTATCACAGCAACAGCGAGGTCCTGATCGGCGATCCGGCCAACAACTTCCAGAACCGCAGGCTGGCCGAGATGTCTCCCGACCTGGTGCTGGAGGGAGAGACCCCGCGCCTGATCGACGAGTGGCAGGAGGTCCCTTCGCTCTGGGATGCGGTCCGATACACCGTGGACAAGAGAGGCGAAAAGGGGCAGTTTATCCTGACAGGCTCAGCCACGCCGAAGCGCAGGGGCGTGCTTCACAGCGGAGCCGGCCGGATCGGCAAGCTGCGTATGCACCCCATGTCCCTCTTCGAGTCCGGGGATTCCTCCGGCAAGGTCAGCCTGCAGGAGCTCTGTGCCGGACAGCTCGTCCCGGCGGTCACAGGTGACGTCGATCTCCATACGCTTGCCCGCCTGACGGTACGGGGCGGATGGCCGGGAAACCTGAACACCGATGAGGCAGATATCTCCCTGCTGCCCAATGAATACCTGAAGGCCGTGATCGACGATGACATAAACCGTGTCGACGGCATCAGGCGGGACGGCAGGAAGGTCCGCCTGCTGTTGCGGTCCCTCGCCCGCAATGAGAGCACGACCGTCACCAATCGCACTCTGAAAAACGATATCCGGGAGACCGATGACGAGGATATCGATGTGGAGACAGTCGCAAACTATCTCGATATCTTTAACCGCCTGTTCCTTACGGAAAACACGCCGCCCTTCTCCACAAAGCTGCGCTCCTCTGTGCGGGTCAAGCAGGCTGAGAAGCGTCATTTCTGTGATCCGTCCCTGGCCTGTGCACTGCTGAACGCGACGCCGGAGATGCTGATCGGTGACCTGGAGACCTTCGGTTTTCTTTTTGAGGCTCTGTGTGAGCGCGATCTGAAAATATACGCTGAATCCTTCGGCGCAATGCTCCGGCATTACCAGGATTACTCGGGCAATGAGATCGATGCAGTCATCGAACTGCAGGACGGCACCTGGTGCGCCGTCGAAATCAAGCTCGGTGCGAACAGGATCGAAGAAGCCGCCGCGAATCTGATCCGTATCCGTGACAAGATCATAAAAGACGGCGGGAAAGCCCCGTCGGCCCTGGTCGTTCTCTGCGGCCTGTCCGGCGCCGCCTATCAGCGTCCGGACAGCGTCTTTGTCGTTCCGCTTACCGCACTGAAGCCCTGAGTTCTCCCCCTTCCTTTACATCCTCCCCCATTCCCTGTATAATATTTCCGTCAACTGAATAACGCCTATGAAGAGTGCGCGAGGGACAAGCCCTGTGACCGCACGACAACCTGCCGGGAACGGTAAGGTGCCAAAGCTTGACCGATGGGATGAAGTAAAACAGGAAAAATCAGTCCCGTCGGAACGATGGGACTGATTTTTTTCTGTTCTGTGCGCTCTTCCGGCATGAAAGGAAGGGTGCTGTATGAAAGAGAATATCCCCGACGGCCGCTTTGTTTCCTCTCCCCGTTTCCCGGTCTTCCACGTCCCGCATGACGGGCGGGAGTTCCCGGCGGAGCTGGTCTCCTCTGTTCGTATTCCATGGGAGGAGTTCCTGGCGTACCATGAAAAAATGCGCGATACGGACATGCGCTTGGTGATCCCGGATTCTTATTCCCATAACGGCTCGTCCTGCATCTTCCCGGTCAGCAGGCTGCTCTGCGACCCGGAGCGCTTCCCTGGGCCGGAGGAGCCCATGGAAAGATACGGCATGGGCTTCTGCTATGAAAAGGCATATGACGGGCGGGTGATCAAGTCGGTGACGGAGGAGCTGCGGGAAAAGACCCTCCGGTATTACCGGGCGCACCACGCCCGGCTGGACGGGATCTGCGAAAGACATTCCCGGATCCTGTTCTTCGACCTGCACAGCTATTCGGATGAGATCCTTCCCCCGGAGCGCCGGGGAGAAAGCACGCCCGACCTGTGTATCGGGACGGAGGAAAGGTTTACGCCCGCCTGGCTGAAGGACCTTGTCCGGAAGCATTTCCTGCGGGCCGGCTTCTCCGTGGCGGAGAACACGCCCTATCCGGGCTGCCTGATCCCGGGCGCCATTCTGTCCGGAAGGACGGACTGCGACCTCATCGGGATCATGCTGGAGATCCATAAACGCGCCTACTGCGACGAAAGCGGGAAAAGCATTCCCGAAAAGCTGTCTCTCCTCCGGGAAACGGTCCGGAGGACCACGGAGGAATGCCCGGCGGCGGAAGCCGCCGCACGCAAAAGCGGCGGCTTCCGCCCCGAAACCGGAATTTGATTTGCAAATTGAGGAATATTTTCGGGAGTGTTGTATAATCGTCTTACGCCTGCGTCTAAATAGTGAAAGGGGGTATGCGGTGCCATGGAAACGGTAAAGGGCCCTTGCCGTTCGGCTGAGGAAGAGATAACGGATCTGGTCGAAACACATCAGCTTGCACTGCTGCGTCTGTGTTTTGCCTATTTACATGATCAGGCACTGGCGGAGGATGCCGTTCAGGAGACTTTTCTGAAAGCATATCGGAAACTGGACCAGTTTCAGGGAAACGCAAATGTAAAGACATGGCTTTCGGCCATTGCGATCAATTGCTGCCGGGATATGAGCCGCGGAAGCTGGTTCCGGCATATAGACCGTTCGGTCTCGATCGATACGCTGCCGCTGCGCGCGGAGGAATCAGACCCGGAAAAAGATTCGGTTTCCGTTGAAGTGATGAATCTGCCGATCCGCCTGAGGGAAGTCGTTTTACTTTATTATTTCGAGGATATGAATACCAATGAGATCGCGGAGACGCTCCGGATATCCCAGCAGGCGGTTTCAGGCCGGCTGATCCGGGCAAGGAAGAAGCTCCGCGGAGCGCTGAGCGGTCATGAAAGGAGTGAGCGGAATGGATGACAAACGAAACATGCAGGACATACTGAACCATTCTCTTGCCGGATTGCAGGAAGATCCGTTCCTGGCTCAGCGCGTGATAGCGCAGGCGAAAGGAGAAAAACCCGTGAAAAGAAAAATATCTCTTGCCCTGGTATTATGTATCGTATCAGGGATCGCCGTCATCGGAACGGCATGTGCCCTTCTCGCTTCTTCCCAGGTGGCGGATTTCTTCCGTCAGTATTGGGGAAAGGATATGGGCGACTGGCTGCAGGAAGGAAAGATCGCCCAGGTCGGAGAATCGGTGACGGCCGGAGACGTCGTCTTCACGCTGGATGAAGTGGTTTACCGGGATCGCGGGATCTACGGAGTAGGCACCGCCAGACCCGCGGACCCGAAAAACGTGCTGGTGCCGATGGATCTGGCGGATGACTGGGCCGTCTGTTCCCGGACGGAGGAAGGGAAAGCCCTGATCGCTCTGGCTGCGGCATCCGGCGGAAAACTGATTACGATCAACTGTATTCCGGAGGCGATCGGCGTGGATGAGGGAACCATGCTCCCTGTGAACGCCGGCGCATATAATGTCCGGAATGAGGACGGATCGGTCACCTTCTCCTTTGAGGCCGGCGGATACGCGCTGGAGGACGGGGAGACCTATCAGGTGACGCTCGGTTATGAAACCGCCGAGCTCGGAGCTGACGGAAAGCAGGTGGAAGGAAGCCTGAAGCTGCAGTCCGGCACCGTCTCCTTCATGCCTGTCATGACGGCCGAAAAGGCGGATGGACCGGAGAGCGCGGCAATCACGGCGGAAAGCATTCCGCGGGAGGACTGTGAGATCATCGTGCCGGATGAATACCGGGAAACCGGAACGATCCCGTATTATCAGGCTGTGGCGAATGATTTTTCGGTCATTGCCCGCCCGGAATGGTTTAACCGGAGTGAAATCCTGAAGGAAGAATCCGATACGGGTTATGCGTATTATGTCTTCAACGACCACGCGGTGCTGGATGTCGCTCCGGAGTATGTCGGCTACAGTGAATATACGGACGAACCGTTTGACTACAACTGGCATGCGCGTGAGGTCGATGATCCGGATCTGGAACCGGCCTGGGGCGACAAGCAGGCTTTCTCCTGCAGGATCGCTGCAGTTGCGGCTTTTGTACACTGGGGAGAGGATTTCGCAAAGGATACAGCGTTTGAGAAAAAAAAGCTGACCTGTCTGTCCTTTGAGGACGCGGACGAAAAGGCAAAACAGATGATGGAGCTTCTGCGCCTGTCCGGATATGAGCTGACCTGGGCTCTGGATATGGATCTGGACCGGATCAGAGCCCTGGGAAAGGAATACAACGAATACTGGTATGAAAGCGGATCCGGGTTTACAAATTCGCCCAGATATGATTATGATCTTGCCACGGCAGAAGACGAAGGCTATTATCTGATCTATACGCAGACGAGCGCGGCAGGCTTGGATGAAACGCAGGGCAGCGCGTCTTTCTTCATCACATCGAGGGGGATCGTCCATGCGGACGTCCGGTGCTATTACATGATGGGAGAAAAAACGGAAACGCCTGATTCGCTGATCTCCTCCGGGAAGGCGGTCGAACGCCTGTATGAAGAAACAGCCAGGTCCAGAAACGGTGAAAAGGTCGTCCGCGTCAAAACGGTCGAATTGACCCATATGCCGGTCCGCGCGGAAAACAAACGGGACGGCATGGTGTTCGCGCCGGTCTGGAAGGTGACCTATGTGGACGGATCCGGCGAGAAAAAAGGCTTTGACAGCTGGGCGGTGTTCAACGCGGTGAACGGAAAGCTGATCGACGCGATATTCCAATGATCCGTATTGAACAAAAAAAGAATTCCGTATAATACCATTTACGCCGGGATCCGGCGCCGGCCAAGCCCATATCAAAGGCGGAAGGGGCCTCCCCTTCCGCCTCCCTGAACGCATCAAAGAAATAGAACGAAAAAGAAATCACGATAAAGGAGAGCCGAAGCATGGACAGACCCGTCAGCATACAGGAAACCGAAAAACGCTCTTACCGCGACTGTCCGGTGGATATCCACAGCCATACCGTCTGGGGCGCGGATGACGGCGCGGGCAGTCCGGAGGAAGCCCTGGAGCTGATCCGACTGGACCGGGAGGAAGGGATCCGGGTCGTGTTCTCCACGCCGCATTACGGCATTGAAAACGGATACGCGCCGGACCGGGACACCGTCCGGGAAAGATTCCTTCAGCTGTCCGAAACCGTCAGGGAAAAGCTGCCGGACATGCTGCTTTTCCCGGGCACGGAATGGTACTGCGCGGAGGATATCCCGGAAAGGATCCGGCGCCGGGAGGCTTTCCCTCTGGGATCCTCCGACTGGTACCTGGTCGAGTTCCTCGAATACGGGGAGGTGAGCGAGCCGGCAGAGGTCATGCTCGGAAGGCTCAGAAAGCTGAAGGACAGTAAAATCAACACCGTCCTCGCCCACCCGGAGCGCTATAAGGCCATCCAGGAAGACCCGGACCTGGCGAAAAGGATCTGCGACCTGGGCGTGCTTCTGCAGGTAAACGCGTATGACCTTTTCCTGAACAAAAAGGAAACGACCCGGAACCTCGCGCAGTGGATGGCAAAGGAGCACCTGATCTCCTTTATCGGGAGCGACATGCACGGCCTCCCGCCCAAGCGCACGCCCCGGATGAAGGAAGGCATCCAATGGCTGTATGAGAACGTGGAAAAGGAATACGCCGACGACATCGTCCGCAGGAACGCGGAAAGATATCTCGGCGTGGAAAAGATGGGGTAAGCCAGGCTTATCATGTCAGTCAGCTTTGTTCGTTGATAGTCCCTTGTGGTCGGAGCATCAAACGCGTGATGGCTTGGCTCAGTCGTTAGGGCGAAGCAAGCGTACTTTGCCACCAAAACAAGAGCCAAATCCTTAGGATTCAACGCATCTCCCTCGTCCCGAAGGACAAAAATTCCCTGGTAAACATACATGGTGACACAACTCAGTCGGTAGGGAGAAGTCCTCCGGCTTCCGCCCACGAAGATCACGGAGTTGAACCAAAATGGACACGTCACCAGACCTGCAGACGTAAAACGCAGGATACTCCCACGGAAATCCTTCCGGGACCCATACATGGGGCATTAGCACAGTTGGTAGAACGAATATGAACTAACTCACTGCTGATGACCACGGAACATTCACATCCCCGACCAATGTGGATGATGGAAAAAATGGTCGGAAATATTACCAAATGGGGCATTAGCACAGTTGGTAGCGCGCGACATTCGCATTGTCGAGGTCAGGGGTTCGACTCCCCTATGCTCCACACCCAGAACCCGTTGAAAACACTACGTTTCAACGGGTTCTCTTTTGTTTTTGAAAAAGCCAGAAATCGCAATTTGTGAGCAAAAATAGAGCAAAAACAACGAAGGTGCGTTTTCTCACTGGCATTTTTCGGAAAAACGGCCCGTTCGTTACAAATCCGTTAAATCCGTAACGATTTTGAAATATGTTGTTTCTGTTCCGGGCCGTATGCTCTTTGTTGCTTTTCCGTGGTGTCTTATGTTTGCTTTTTCTCCCGTCACATAAGGTGTAGAGAACAATATCTCGTTGTCAGAGTCTTTGCTTTTTGATAAAATAAAGTTTGTTGTTAATCTGCTTTATCAGGGGAGAGAGATGCACGAATGCTACACGCGATAGACTTGTTCTGTGGTGCCGGTGGTCTTTCCAGAGGATTTATGGATGCTGGTGTCGATATTATCCTTGGCGTTGATAATGACAAGGCTGCTTTAAAAACTTTTGAAAAAAACCACGGGAATGCCATAGGCATGAACGCTGATCTCAGTAAACAGGAAACATTTGACAAGATTCAGGAAATCGCAGAATCTTCCGGAAGAAGTATTGATCTTGTTATAGGCGGACCACCTTGCCAGGGATTCAGTCTGACTGGTCCGCGTAATTTTGATGACCCAAGAAATAAACTGTACCTCGCCGTTTTTGCGATGGTAAAACAATACAAGCCTAAAGGTTTTCTTATTGAAAACGTCCCAGGCATGGCGACATTATATGAAGGTCAAATAAAAGAAGAAATACTAAAGAGATTTCGTTCTATGGGATATAATGTCGAATGCAAAATTCTAACAGCAGCAGATTACGGTGTGCCACAAATGAGAAAGCGCCTTGTCTTTATGGGAATTCGCGAGGATATAGGTTTCCCTGCATTTCCAAAGGCGAAAGTTGACGAAGAGCATTATGTCACATGTCGTGAGGCTATCGATGATTTGCCACCCAGAACAGAGGAACTTGGGCAGGAGCAAGATGAGTACATAATGGAACCTCGATCCGATTATCAAAAGATGATGCGCAAGGACTGTACCATTCTATGGAATCATGTTGCTACTGACCATAAGCAATTTGTTAAAGATACTATTGCTCTTGTGCCTGAAGGCGGAAACTGGAAAGATCTTCCGAAGGGCGTTGGAGAAAGCAGGACATTTCATGAGGCTTGGACTCGATATCACGGTGATAAGCCCTCCAGAACTATCGATACCGGGCACAGAAACCATTTCCATTATCAATACAATCGAGTGCCTACAATACGCGAAAATGCCAGGCTTCAAAGTTTCCCAGATGATTTTGTGTTTCTTGGAACAAGAACACAGCAGAACCGGCAAGTTGGAAATGCAGTCCCCCCTTTGTTAGGTAAGGCGCTGGCGGAAAAAATGATTTCGATCATAGAAGGGTGAAACATATATGCTTAATTCGATAGAGCTGTTTGCAGGTTGTGGCGGGTTGCTTGATGGCTTCGAGCAATCCGGGCATTACAATTTGCTCGCGGCTGTCGAGTGGGAAGAAGCACCGTGCGAGAATCTGCGTCATCGTTTGAAAGACAAGTGGAACATGGAAGATGCAGATAATCGTGTGCTTCGTTTTGACATTCAACGTACAGAAGAACTAATTCAGGGTTGGAAAGATGACCCGGAATACGGATCTGGGCTTGGGCTTGATAATCTCATTCAAGGGAAGCGTGTTGATGTTATTGCAGGCGGGCCACCCTGTCAGGCCTATTCTATAGCCGGACGTGTCCGTGACGAAAATGGCATGAGAGACGATTATCGCAACTATTTGTTTGAGAGTTACCTGAAAGTTGTGAACCATTATCGACCCAAAGCTTTTCTGTTTGAGAATGTGCCGGGTATTCTGACCGCGAAGCCGGGCAACGGAGAACGATTAATAATTGATATTATTCATGAAGAGTTTGAGAAAGCAGGATATTGTGTTCTGTCAGATTTGTCAAAAGCGGTAGTTGATATGACGGAATATGGTGTTCCTCAAAACAGGAGCAGGATCATCATTGTTGGCCTTTCTCGTGATGAATATGGTGATAGATGTGAAGAAATGCTTGAATGCTATTATAAGAAGCATTTAGCATCTTATAAAGTGGAAAAGAAAGCAACTGTCCGGCAAGCAATTGGAGATCTGCCAGGGCTTTATCCCCTGGGGAAGACAGAAAAGTACAACGGAAAAAGCATCTCACATAGTCTTCCCGATCCATGGGTAGATAACCATGTTGCCAGGTGGCAATCCGATAGAGATATTAAGATTTTCAGAATGTTGGAGGAAGATGTTCAGTCTGGCCAGAATAAGTATGTATCCATTGAAGCGCTGAAAAGGCTTTATACAGAAATGACCGGAAAGACATCAAACGTACATAAATATCATGTTATCAGATGGGATGAACCAAGCAACCTGATTCCGGCTCACTTGTATAAAGATGGTCTCAGGCATATCCATCCTGACCCTAAACAAGCTCGTAGCATAACGGTGAGAGAAGCAGCTCGTTTACAAACTTTCCCTGATGATTACGTCTTTTACGGCAGTAATGTTGTAACATTTAAAATGATTGGCAATGCTGTTCCCCCTTTGTTTGCAAAGAAAGCCGCATTAGCATTGAGCAAACTGCTGGAAGAATAAAGCAAAGCGAAAGAGGTGATCGACGTGCTGTATTATGACAATTTATATGAGATTGTTTTTCACAGACACGAACACTTCGCATGCGATGAATTCATTGTTATTTCCGGTTATGTTGGGCCACAACCGGTGCGCAGAATAAAGGAACTGCCGATAAAATCAACGGTAGTATATGGTATGTATGCAAGCGACGGGATTCATAAAAGCCTGCATGCCTCTTTGTTGAGAGAAGAAGCAGCGCTTGATAATCTAACGGTTTTGTATTCCACGATGCCTGTGCATACTAAGGCCTACATGTGGCTGCGAAACGGAAAAGTGGTTCATTCATTGATTGGATCGGCAAATTTCTCAATGAATGGATTGACAACCCCAAACAAAGAAACACTAGCAGAGACCACTGCCGATACATTCAGACCTTTGGAGATTTACAGAGATCTTGTTTTTGGACGTAGTATTCCCTGCATCAATGCCACTGTAAGGCAAACAACGAGCCAACAAGAACGCGAAGCCTCCTGGGTTGGTTATGATCCAAACGTTTGCGAATTACCGTTGTATTTGGAGGAAAATAACGAGCGATACATCCCGCCTGCAAGTGGTATCAATTGGGGCATGGCTAGACTGGGCGGAAGTCATGTAAACATTAATGACGCGTATATTCCTATTCCGGCAGACAGAGCTGATCATTATCCATTGATGTTCCCTGCAAAGCAAACAGCACCGGTTAACATGGAGGCTGTATATCGTGAAGGTCATAGACATAATGATACAGTCGAAGTGATATGGGATGATGGAAAAGAAATGACGGTTTTGCTCGAAGGAAGCCGAGGAAGACTTGATGAATATGGAAATAAAGTATGGTACCCAAAGCAAATCGCATCCAGTCCGAGTAAAGCTGAACTTGGTAAGTATATTCGTTCAAGATTAAACATTCCCGAGGGTAAAGCAATTACTTATGACGATTTAATCATGTACGGAAGAGACTCGATTTCTATCTCACTTCAAGGTGAAGGCATTTATTTCTTTGATTTCTCGCCTCGAAATGCGCTTGATTCAGGCTCCGGCAGAAATTATCCGCCAGTTGTTGTTACAGAACCAGTTAAGTTAATTGCTGAACAAAACAGCGAATTCTCTCAGGAACAAGTTGATGTTGACAATGAAATTGATGATGAGTCAACTCTGTCAAACAACCCCGCATCACATTCTGTGTTACAAGTACCCGCTTCTGGTGAACGGGTGGTTCATAAGATATATGGAACTGGTATTGTCAAGCAAGTAAATGATACATATATTGTCGTTTCTTTCGGTGGAACGGAAAAAGAATTCCAGATCCCGAATGCCTTTGAGTCCGGTTTTTTAAAGAGGCCAGAATAATTGAATTCAGAATAGGAACTAAGAATGGATGTTCATAGCAAAGAGACAAGAAGCTATAACATGTCGCAGATCAAGGGTACAAACACAAAACCCGAAGAGATTGTAAGGAAATATTTGTTTTCAAAGGGTTTCAGGTACCGCAAAAATGTCAATGACTTACCCGGGAAACCCGATATTGTCTTGTCGAAATATCGAACAGTTGTATTTGTTAATGGATGCTTCTGGCATCATCACGAGAATTGCAAATACTTTGTTTGGCCGCGGAGTAACGCGGAGTTTTGGAAAAAGAAAATTGATGGGAACGTAATGCGAGATTCCATAAACCATGAAAAACTTAAGGCTGCGGGATGGCGTGTTATAGATGTTTGGGAATGCGAATTAAAAAAGGACAAGCGCGTAACAACCTTGGAATTGTTAATAAAAGCCATATTAGTTCCACCTTCAGTAGGATGAAAGGATTCCATCAATGCCAAAGATTGTTCATAAGCAGAAAGGCCCCTTTGGTGAAACAGTTTATCTGGATGAGAACTTTCGGGTAATCGGTTACGGGCAGAAGGGCTTGTTCGGGGAAGAAGTGCTCCTGGATAAGGATTTTAAATATGCCGGATCAAAACAGAAGGGTATCCTGGGGGAGGATGTCTATCTGGATAAGGACTTCCATGTTCAGGGATACGGGCGAAAGAGCCTGGGAGATACGAAGATCTATGTGGACAAAGACGGGCATTATGCCGGTTGGTCCGGTAAAGGATTAGGTTCAGATCGTATTGGTTTTTTTGATGGAGAGCAAAATAGTGCCACTGAACCTGCGACCAGAAGAAGCATGATCGGTGGGTGGATTTTTCTGGCGATTGTGCTTGGACTGATTGTCTGGTTTGTGGCATCAATTGTAAAATAGAGGCTTGAAAATGAAGACGGTAATAGCCATTCGTTCTGGGATTTCAGATACGAGGGTGTTAAAGAGACCCAAGGATTTGTTTTCTGGTGAGGAGATTGATCGCCTGGATCGCGGACAGTTTGCAGGCATAGGTCGATCAGAGCTTTTTGCTCTGCGGAGAAAGCTTTCTGATACCTTTGACTGGTTGGATCCTGGAGACTGCGAGATCGGCTCACCGAAAATGTTGGCCTGGGAAAGAAGACTGGATAAGCTAAACGATCTGCTGGACGCAGTGGATGAGATCCTGAATCCGGATGAAGAAATTGATGATGAAGAAGACTGGTGATAAAGCTTATGATCTACAGAGGCGTCAAAATGAATGAAAACGAACAAAAGAAAAAAGACCGGCACGACATGCTTAAGGCAATCGGCATTGCCGTTGTCACAATTCTTTTGATAGCCAGTTTTGTTCTCGTATTGCGGAGATTCGGTGTTCAGTAAGTATTTAATTGTATCAAATACTGCATGTACCCTCAATTATCGTGCGAGGTGAACTCATTCCGAAGGAACGAATATACCTGCCGATTTTCACACGATCATGCATGTATCTGAGCAGGATTTCCGCACAGGCTCGGCTATCGCTGTCTGCCTGATGATGATCCAAAGAGATCTCATACATGGCGCACATATCGTTCAGTTTATGGCTAACACCTGGCAACTCTGCCCGGCCAATCCGGACCGTGCAGAGATATCGGACGAGATTTTTCCATTGAATATCGTATGCCTGAAGGCACTTCTGAAGGACTGTCAGATCAAACGGTGCATTATGCGCTACCAGAATACCGCTGGACAGGATCGGCTCGATCTTCGGCCACAATTCCGCGAAGGTTGGGGCTTCTGCGACTTTAGCTGAGTCGATTCCTGTCAGCTGAATATTGAAATAATCGAAGGGCTGTTCCGGGTTCACATAGCTGAAGAATTCCTGCGTGATCTTATCTTTCTCAATCACGGAAATACCGATGGCGCTCATGCGTTCATTGGCTGCGTTCGGTGTTTCCACATCGAAACAAATATAGCGCTGATTGGCCGGCATCCGGTCAATCTTTCCGTTTAAGCGTTCAGCCAGCAGCGTATTACGCCGGTTGACAGTCACGTTTTTGACACAGCAGCCAATGGCTTTTTTCTGGCCGACCAGCACCAGAGCTTTCTTTGCTCTTGTAACGCCGGTGTACAGCAAGTTCCGCTGAAGCATCGTACATCGCCATAAGTGATTGCTGCTTAAACCCAAAGATGACGAAAACCCGCAGAGCAGATTGTGATAAGCTCTGCGGGTTTTCACATGACACTCGAAGGGCAATTATTTACCCCGATTTATCCATACCGTTCATCTCAAAA
>JAFWQA010000053.1 GCA_017509255.1 Clostridia bacterium
CGTTTGCAAAACGGTCATGTTCTGCGCAGAGATCAGCAGATGCGTCCCGCCTGTTTCCACGATGCGGCTGGCGGTAATGATTTCCTCCGCCATCGGCAGGACGTTCAGCGGATCGTGCACCGCCGTATTATAAAAATACCGGCCATCCATCACCAGCGACCAGGCACAATCCCCCGTTTGCAGCAAATGGGCATAGGTGGAAAAAGTATACTGGATCAGGGATTGCCGGGCGATGCCGTCCGTGTCATAGGAAGCGGTGGATGTGCGATCCAGCGTGGATAAATGGTCGCAGAAAACCGCCGTGTCCCTCTCGCCGTTCTGGAAGGCCTGCTGAATCAGCCGGTCTGTTTCCTTCGCCACAAAATAATACAGGCACAGGCTGACGGACAGCAAGATCACGGCCAGCGTGATGATCGTCTGTTTGAGCCATAGCTTCATGGCAGCACCTCCAGGCGATAGCCGATTTTGTACACGGTCGCCAGCTCCTTGTTCAAATCCAGCTTCCGGCGCAGGGCGGCCACATGCACATCCACCGTGCGAGTCTCGCCGATATACTCATCGCCCCACACCTGATGCAGCAAATCCTCCCGTGTCATTACCATGCCGGGATGCCGCATGAAAGTGAGCAGCAGTTCGTATTCCATATGCTTGAGGGCAACTGCCTCGCCGCTCTTTGTCACCTCATGGCTTTCTTCATCAACGGTGATGTCGCGGTAAGTCAGGTTTTTCGGCTGCTTCTCCGCCCGGGCCAGCACTTTCTCCATCCGAACCAGCAGCTCCAGGATGTCGAAAGGCTTGACAAGATAATCTTCGGCACCCAACCGCAGCCCCTGCACCCGGCTCTGCACGTCCGCCTTTGCAGACACATAAATTACCGGTATTTTCTTCTCCTTCATATAGGGCAGCAACTCAAAGCCGTCCAGTTCGGGCAGCATAATATCGCACAGCGCCAGATCGAACCGCTGCGCCTGTATTGCCTCCACCGCCTGCCGCCCGTCCATGGCGCAGAACGTCTGGAAGCCGGAGATAGCCAGATTCGTGTCAATCAGCTTGGAAATTGCCGGGTCATCCTCTACGATCAGGATTCGTTCATTCATGAAAAATCACCCATACCAGTATAGCATGGGTGATATCGAATGACGAGGGTGTTGATGTAAACGAGTTGTAAATCATCATTGCATTGGCTATTTACGTTCAGGGCATGATTTCATGCGATTCATGACGCTTCCGGCTCTGTTCGCCCTTCATCACGATCTCCGCGCAATGCCGCACGGCCAGCAACCTGCTCATCTCCTCATCCAGGGGCTTGTACTGTCCGTACAGACTCTCGCGTTCTCTCGTGAGCTGAGCCTTCTCTTTCTTCCACTCCTGAATGGCGATGCCCTTCGCGCCGCTGATCCCATACCGCTCCTTCAGCACCCGCCGCGCAGTCTGGAAGGCCCGCAGATCTGTCTCATGGGCAGCCTGGAACTTTTCCCGCCGGCCTATCCAGTGGATGGCGTTCATTTCGTCAACGATGGGTTTGGTGCGCAGGAGCGTTTCTCCCAGCCGGATCATCTCGTCCAGATCGCTGACCCGCTGAGCGCTTGCGCTCATCTGATCCTTCAGGCTGCCGGCCTGGCTGGCGATGTGATCCAACCGGGCTTCCAGGTCGTCCAGCGTTTCGATGCCGTGCTCGGACAGGTAGAGCAGCGCATCGGCAAACTGTTTCACGTTGCCGACCTTCGCCTTTTTGCTCCAGGCTCCGGTACTGCGCTCCTGATAGTAATCCGACAATAGCTGACGCAGGGTTTGCGTCTGCTTTTCTGTCAGCTTTTCTTTCGCGGTTCTGATCCAGTTGAGCAGTTTCGTGATGTTGGCTTTCAGGGCAGCGATCATCCGGTTGGTCTGTCGGATCCATCGGTTCAGTCCGCCCTTGTCGGTGCGAATGCCCTGCTCCTCCATTGCCCGTACCATGGGCCCTTCGTGGACGGTGGGAATCCGCTCTGAGCCCTGCTCGGCATAGGAGCGGTGATCGATCCGCACTTCCAGCCCTTGTCGCTCAAAGGCTTCGTTCACCATCAGGCACCAGGCTTCCCGCCATGCCTCCAGCGTCTCCGGTATGTGCCAGTCGGTGGTGTGCACGGCGTTGAAGACATACCCGCCTTTGCCATCCGGGATGCGCTCGCCGTTGTTGTCCAGCACGTACTCCCGGCGCTGCTTCTCGCCCCAGCTTCCGTCCAGGTTCAGCGGCCGCATGGTGGCCATCACATGGAAGTGAGGGTTCTGGTCTTTCCCTTCCTGCGGGTCCGAGCGATGCACAGCCAGGTCGCAGATCATGCCTTTGCTGACCAGGCATTCCTGCACAAACCGGCGGGCCAGGGCGATATTCTCCTCCTCGGTCAGTTCGTTCTGCAGGGCGATGTCGAAGCTGTAGGCCAGCTGCGCCTTCTTGTGTTTCTCCTTTTGCTCCACGGCATTCCAGAGGGTTTGCCGGTCAGCATAGGCTGCTGGGGCGTTTTCCGGCAGCAGGATCTCCGAATGGAGCACGCCGCCCTTGCGTGTGTAGTCGCTCCATTCGCCGTAATAATCGCTATACAGCCGTTCCCCGGCACGGTAGGCGGCGGAGGCGATGGCGCTTTGCCCAGCGCTGCGTTTGATCTGGGTTACATGGAAGTGATACTGCGCCATGTCAGCTCACTTCCTTTTTCGCTGCGGCCTGGTTGTGTTTGTCGGCTGCGTACATCACCAGGCTGATGACCGCCGGGATCTCCGAGGCATGCTCCACCAGCTCGTAGAACTCCGGCTCGGAGAGGTCCTTCACATCGGGGAAGACACTCTCCACGGCAGCGCCGCGTGTGATCAGCCGGTGGGCTCGCTGCTTTCGTGTTTTGTCGCCGAGGTATTTCTGTCGGTTTTCCATCCGCTGCAGCCGGTGCCGCTCCTGGGCCAGCTGCTCCTCGGCGGTGGTGATTTGTTCTGTGGTTACCTTGGGTATGGTGGTGATCTCCTTTCTGATTGTCGTAAATCGTTGTGTCTACGGGCTTCGTATGCCGGCCTTCCGGTCTCCCGGTCTCCGTGGCCCCGATCCCCGGCAACCCCGTTATCCCCGGGATAGCCGCTTTGCGGCGCACGGGCCGCAGCCCTTGGACGGAGCGAAGCTCCGCACCTGCCTGCCGCATTCGATGCGGCGGGCAGGTCCCCCGGAGGGCGCACGGAGATACAGGTGGGACACCTGTATAGAAGTGCGCACTTCCGTGCCACCGAGAGAGGAGCGCCCCGGTTGCCCAGAGCGCCTCCCGAAATACAGTTTTTCCGATGGGAATGGTCTTGTTGGTGGGTTGATGAATTGTGGCATGAGGGTTGATGCCATGGCATCATGCTGGCATCACTTCCAGCGGGGAATGCGGCATCACCGGTGATGCCAGGGTCAGAAGGCGTCCAGGAAAGCCTCGACGTCAGCCCAGTGGTCGTCCTGGCTCTCGTCGGATGCTGCCTGCGGTGAAGTGGTGCCCTTTGGTGGTGCTGAATCGTTCCGTTCGTCGTGCGGTTCATAGCGGTGCTCCCTGAATTCCTCCCGGATCGTCCGGCGGATGGTGTCCTCGATTCTCCGCAGGGTGCTGTCCTCGCTTCCGGTCCGGGAGAAGTGGTCGTTGATGGCGGTGACGATGGCCTGGTTGCGGGAGCCA
>JAFWQA010000020.1 GCA_017509255.1 Clostridia bacterium
CGCTTCGGGTTCCGGCACATATTCCGGTTCGGGTACATTTTCCGGTTCCTGCTGCGGCTCCGCTTCGGGTTCCGGCACGTATTCCGGTTCGGGTACATATTCCGGTTCCTGCTGCTGCTCCGCTTCAGGTTCCGGCACGTATTCGGGTTCGGGTACATATTCCGGTTCCGGCTGCGGCTGCGCTTCGGGTTCCGGCACATATTCCGGTTCGGGAACGTATTCAGGTTCCGGCTGCGGCTGCGCTTCGGGTTCCGGCACATATTCCGGTTCGGGTACATATTCCGGTTCCGGCTCGTACTCCGGTTCAGGATCGGATTCCGCTTGCTGCTCTGCCTCCAGCATTTCCCGGGTAAAGGGTTCAATAGGCTGGTCATACAGGACCGACATCAGCTGGCTGCTTTCCGTTTCGGACAGGACTGTTACGTATTCGCTCATCAGGTAACCGCGTTGTCCGTTGTAGATGACGTCGATCCAGCTTTCATTCTGATCGTTGATTTCTTCAACGATCATATAAACATAGGAGTTTTCAGGAAGCTCCTCGTATTTATCGTATTTTTTTCCGGCACCGCTCCGGAAATTGACTTTCTTGTTGGTGATGCCAAACCGATTGATCGGCTCCCCTGCTTCAGGCAGTGCCTCCGGTTCTGCCTCATATTCGGGTTCAGGCTCGTTTTCCGGTTCTGCCTCATATTCGGGTTCAGGTACATACTCAGGTTCCGGCACATATTCCGGTTCAGGTACGTATTCCGGTTCCGGTACATATTCCGGTTCCGGTACATATTCCGGTTCAGGCACGTATTCGGGTTCCGGAACATATTCCGGTTCAGAAACATATTCAGGCTCCGGTACATATTCCGGTTCAGAAACATATTCGGGTTCCGGAACATATTCAGGCTCCGGCACATATTCCGGTTCAGGCACGTATTCGGGTTCCGGAACATATTCCGGTTCAGAAACATATTCAGGCTCCGGCACATATTCCGGTTCAGGTACGTATTCCGGTTCCGGTACATATTCCGGTTCCGGTACATATTCCGGTTCCGGTACATATTCCGGTTCAGGCACATATTCGGGTTCGGGTACGTACTCCGGTTCAGGCACATATTCGGGTTCGGGTACGTACTCCGGTTCAGGCACGTATTCGGGTTCAGGTACATACTCGGGTTCGGGTACGTACTCCGGTTCAGGCACGTATTCGGGTTCAGGTACATACTCGGGTTCAGGCTCGTATTCGGGTTCTGCCCCGGGTGCCGTTCCGTCCGGCTGTGGATACTCCACCGCGGTAGAAAAATAAAGATAGAAGTCCTTTTCGGTCCCGTCCTCATCGGCGGTGATCGCCAGATAACTGATGCCGTCCATGACGGTCTTGCTGTCGGTGATTTCTTCCGGAACTGTGTCCGGGTCCGGCATAAAGGAGCAGGCGTGTCCGGGGTAGAGATAATCCACGGTAAAGCCCGCGCGGACAGCCTCTTCGGGGATCATGACCCAGAAGGTGTTTTCATTTTCAGCCACAGGAGTTGCATTGGCCGTCTGCAGATTCCCGTTCTCATCCTGCCAGGTCACGGTGATCTGCAGATTCATCCAATCGCTCTCCTCTGCGGAAACAACGGGCAGCGATGACAGGAGCAGAAGTACGGCTGCCATGCATGCGATGCTCTTTTTCAGGAGTTCGATCATTTTCATCTTCATATCGGTATTCCTCCCCGTTTTGATCTGATTACGGTTATATGTATTTTATCTTTTTGACACCATCTTGTCAAATTTTGTAACAATTTTGATACAAGCTGTCCAAGACCTTCCCATGCAGGAATCCAGGCCGGAAATGTCGAAAAAACAAGCGTTTCCTTCATATATTGATTCCGGGTCAATCGTGCATCGAAAGGCATTTTTTATGGATAAATATTTCTCCGGCTTTCCCGGCTTCCGGGAGCTCCTGTTTTCTCCGGATACCCCGGAGAGCCTTTTTTCCCGTCTCCCGGCGCTGGATACTCCCCGTCTTTCACTTCGGAAAATGCAGATGAGGGATGCCGCTGATATCTATGCTTGGGCATCGGATCCCCTCGTTTCCCGCTATGTGCTTTGGGACAGCCATAAAAGCATAGCCGACAGCCGGAACTATATCCGCTATATCCGCCGCCTGTACCGTCAGGGGCTTCCTTCCTCGTGGGCTATGGTCCTGAAGGAAACGGGCGGCGTCATCGGTACGGTCGGCTTCATGTGGTATTCCTCCGTCAATCAGAGCGCTGAGGTGGGTTACTCCATGTCCCGCAGCTACTGGAACCGCGGGCTGATGACGGAAGCTCTTTCCGCGGTCCTGGCCTTCGGATTTGACCGGCTGGGTCTGCATCGGGTGGAAGCGCAGTTTGACGTTCGTAATCCGGCCAGCGGAAAGGTCATGGAAAAATGCGGTATGCGCTGCGAGGGAGTCCTGCGGGACAGGATTCGGAACAAAGGGGAATTTATTGACGTCGCGCTCTATTCCATGCTTCCGCAGGATCGGAAAAGCTTATAAATTCAGAATCAATTCTTGAAGAAAGCCCCCTGTTCGTGTAAAATATAATTTGATATATTTTGTGCTTCTGAAAAGGAGGTGTCGGGATGAACTACCGTGGTAAACATGATCCTTCCGGTCCGTGGCCGGTATCATCCTCAGCCTCCTCGTCGCACCGGTCCAGGCACGCTTACCGCAATCCCCGGAAGCGCAGGTTTTTCATTTTCCTCCTGATTCTGCTTGCCGTCGTTATTTCATATCCCTTCCTGAGTGCCCGGCGTCTTACGGTAGACCGGAAAACGCTTATTGTGGATGACCTTCCTGCTGACATCGCCCGTGCCCGTATTGTTTATGTCACCGATATTCATTACGGTTATTTTTTCTCCGACAGTCAGGTTGGCGGGCTCGTGGACCAGATCAACAGCCTGAAGCCGGATATCGTTCTCTTTGGCGGGGATTACGCGACTGACAATGAAAGCGCCATCCGCTTTTTCCAGAAGCTTCCTTCCATCCATTCCCGTTATGCCGTTCTGGGTGTTATCGGAGAATCTGACCGCGGCGGGAGCGACCTGGATCTTCTGCTTCTCACGGATGCCATGCGCAGCGCCGACGTGGTCCCTTTGGTGAACTCAACGTTCAGGGTCCGGATGGGAAACAGCTCCGTCATTGTTGCCGGGCTGGATGAGCCGCTCCTGGGCAGCCCCGATTACAAGGGCGTTGCTTCCCAGTTAAGTGCGGATGATTTCGTCATTCTTCTGGCCCATAATCCTTCCGTGATCCAGGAAGTCCACAGCACGCCGGATCGGACCGGCCGTCTCCGCTGGTTTGATCTTGCGCTCTTCGGACATACGCACGGTGGTCAGATCAGTATCGCTCCCACGTTGCTGGGAATCGCGGAAGACGTTCCCGCCCGGTACCGGGGCGGCTGGTTTAAGGAAAACAGAGCCGATATATTGGTTTCCAACGGTGTCGGCACCTCCGTCTTCCCGGTCAGACTCTTCTGCCCCGCTCAGATCCATTGCATTGATATTGCCCTGAAATGACAGGAGGTCCTTTCATGACGGAAACGCCCCGCATCAGCCTCGACGGTGTATCCTACACTTATGAGGAAGCCCCTTCCCCCGCTCTCTCGCAGGCGACAGCCGCCATCCGGGAGGGTGAGTTTGTCGCCGTGCTCGGCCACAACGGCTCCGGAAAATCCACGCTGGCCAAACTGCTGAACGCTCTCTATATCCCCACGGAAGGTACTGTCCTTGTCTGTGGCTATAATACAAAAGAAGAAAAATACACCTGGGAGATCCGCCGGCGCGCCGGAATGATCTTTCAGAATCCCGATAACCAGATCGTCGCGACCGTTGTCAAGGAGGACGTGGCTTTTGGGCTGGAAAATCTCGGCGTCCCGACAGTGGATATGATCCCCCGCATCGAGTCCGCCCTGGCTACGGTCCGGATGAGCAAATTTGCCGACACCGCGCCGCATATGCTCTCCGGGGGCCAGAAGCAGCGTGTGGCGATCGCCGGCATCCTTGCCATGGAGCCCAGCGTCATCATTGCAGATGAAGCCACCGCCATGCTGGATCCCTCCGGGAGGCAGGAGGTTCTTGACACCCTGCTGGCTCTGAACAAAAACAAAAATATCACTGTGGTATGGATCACGCATTTCATGGAGGAGGCCGCCAAGGCTGACCGGGTCATCGTTGTATCCGACGGAAGCATCGTGGAAGACGGCACCCCCGGGGAAGTGTTTGAGAAGACCGATCGCATGAGGGAACTGCATCTGGATGTTCCGCATATGACCGCGCTCGCGGAGGAACTCCGCAGTGAAGGCATGCCCCTTCCGGGTGGTATCCTGACTGTGGAAGATATGGTACGGGAGGTGGAAAAGATCATATGTCCATCGAAGTCCGCCACCTGACGCATACCTATTCCGAAGGCAGCGCCCTGAGCGCCGTCGCGCTGGATGATGTCAGCTTTTCCATTCAGGACGGCGAGTTTATCGGACTGATCGGTCATACCGGTTCCGGTAAATCCACGCTTGTCCAGCACCTCAACGGCCTGCTCAAGCCCACCTCCGGCCAGATCCTTATTGACGGTGAAGACCTGAACGGTGAAAAGGTCGACCGCCGCGCCCTCCGCCGGCGGATCGGCCTGGTGTTCCAATATCCGGAATATCAGCTTTTTGAGGAAACGGTCGCAAAAGACATCGCCTTTGGCCCTAAAAACCAGGGACTCTCCGCCGGGGAGATCGACGCCCGCGTCCGCTATGCAATGGACTGTGTCCATCTGGATTATGAAAAATATGCCGAAAAGAGTCCCTTCGAGCTTTCCGGCGGCCAGATGCGCCGCGTCGCCATCGCCGGAGTCCTGGCCATGAAGCCCTCCACCCTCATTCTGGACGAACCGACTGCCGGCCTGGATCCGCGAGGACGGGATCGCATTCTTTCCATGCTGGAAGACCTTCACCGGAAAGAAAACACCACTGTCATCATGGTTTCTCACAGTATGGATGATATGGCGCGTCTGGCCACCAGGCTGATCGTCATGGCCAACGGGAAAATCGTTGCTTCCGGAACCCCGAGAGAGATTTTCTCGCAGAGAGAGATGATGACCTCCATCGGCCTGGGCATTCCGGATGCGGCGCGTCTTTGCGGCGCCCTGCGTGAAAAGGGCTACGACCTTCCAGCCGACCTGTACCGGCCTGAAGAGCTGAAGCAGCATCTTCTCCGGCTGTGGAAGGAGGCGGGAAAATGCTGAAAAACATTACGCTCGGTCAGTATTATCCGGTTGACAGCCTGATCCACCGTCTTGATCCGCGAATCAAGCTGATCCTGACCATCGCTTTTATTGTCGCCGTATTTATGGTGCACACGCTGGCTGGCTATGCGGTGATTTTTGCCTTCGTATTCTGGCTTTCCCGTCTGGCAAAGGTCCCGTTCCGCATGCTCCTGCGCGGATTAAAGCCGCTGCGGTTTATCGTTATTCTGACCTTCCTGCTGAATCTATTCTTTACGCCGGGAGAAAAGGTGCTCGTCGAGTTCTGGATCATCCGGATCACGGAGGAATCCCTCCTTCAGGCAGTCCACTATTCCCTGCGATTGATCTTCCTGGTACTTGGGACCTCCCTGCTGACTCTGACGACCTCCCCCGTTTCGCTTTCCGACGCGATAGAGATCCTGCTCACGCCCCTGAAAAAGATTCGTTTCCCGGCCCATGAGCTGGCTATGATGATGACGATCGCGCTTCGTTTTATCCCGACCCTGCTTGAGGAGACGGATAAGATCATGAAAGCGCAGATGGCCCGCGGAGCCGATTTCGAAAGCGGCAACCTTTTCAACCGGGCCAGGGCGATGGTGCCTCTTCTGGTGCCTCTCTTCGTCAGTGCCTTCCGGCGTGCCGGCGACCTTGCCATGGCTATGGAAAGCCGTTGCTATCACGGCGGTGAAGGCCGCACCCGGCTCCGCGTACTGAAGATTCAGAATAACGACTGGGCAGCCTGCGGTATTATGGTCCTTCTGATTGGCCTGATCGTTCTGGAGGGGATTCTGCTGTGAAAAGGATCCTGCTTTCCGTGGAATATGACGGTACTGCTTACGCCGGCTGGCAGAGGCAGCTGAATGCCCTGAGCGTCCAGCAGGTTCTGGAGGAAGCGCTGGCTTCTGCCTGCGGTCATCCGGTTACCGTCACGGGCTCGTCCCGTACGGATGCCGGGGTCCACGCGCTCGCCCAGCAGGTCCATTTTGATACCTCCTGCAGTATCCCGCCGGATAAATTTCCTTTTGTGCTGAACAATATTCTGCCCGGCGATATCCGTGTGCACGCGGGCTGTGAGGTCCCCCCGCAGTTTCATGCGCGTTTCCTTGCCGCAGGAAAAACGTATACTTATCGGATCATCAATTCCCGTCACGGCAGCGCTCTGAAACGAAACACCTGCCTCCATGTGCCCGTTCCCCTCGATCCCGCGCCCATGCTGAAGGCGGTCGGCACCCTGCCGGGGACGCACGACTTTGCCGCTTTCCAGGCGGCAGGCGGTACGGCAAAAACAACAGTCCGGACGATTCATTCCGCTCATCTGGAGCAGGATGGGCCCTGTTTTACGTTCACGGTTTCCGGAAACGCTTTCCTGTATAATATGGTCCGGATTATCGTCGGTACGCTGGTGGAGATCGGCCTGTACAAGCGGGAACCGGATGCCTTTCTGAAGGCATTCTCCTCCCTGGACCGCCTTGATCTGGGTATGACCGCGCCCGCTCACGGCCTGGAGCTGACGGAAGTCCGCTATGCTCCCGAAGCCTTCACTGCTCCCGAAACCATCCGCTGGCATGCGGATCAGTAATATTGGCTCAAAAAGGAACTAAAATGCTGCGCTTAACAAATCTGGCCGTTCCTCTGGATTATGATGATAGGATCCTCCGTCAGCTGATCCTGCGCAAGCTGTCCGTGCCTCAGGACCAGCTTGTTTCGTTTGCCCTTGTTCGCCGCAGTATTGATGCGCGGGATAAAGCAGACGTCCATTTTGTAATGAGTTTTGACCTTTGCGTGAAGGATGAGGCCTCCGCCCTGAAGCGCTGCAGGTCTCTCGCTCCTTCCCCGCAGAATAAGCCTCCCCGGCCCCTTTTCGGCCGCTTCAACACCCGTCCCCTGGTCGTCGGCGCTGGACCCGCGGGCCTTTTCGCCGCTCTCACGCTGGTACGCTC
Source organism: Clostridia bacterium (assembly GCA_017509255.1). GTDB lineage: Bacteria > Bacillota > Clostridia > Christensenellales > Aristaeellaceae > Aristaeella. The sequence goes on from JAFWQA010000020.1 coordinate 7,186, forward strand.
CGGCGCGGCTCCGATCCTGATCGAACGCGGCAAGCCCGTTGATGAAAGAACGAATGATGTTTCCCTGATGGCCGCGCAGGGTATTCTGGAGGAGGATTCCAACGTTCAGTTCGGCGAAGGCGGAGCTGGTGCCTTTTCAGACGGAAAGCTGACCTGCGGCGTTAAATCCCCCTATACCGCCGAGATACTGGAAACCTTCGTGAAGCATGGCGCGCCCGCTGAGATTCTGACAGACCAGATGCCGCACATCGGCACAGACCGGCTGAAGAAGGTCGTCTCCTCCCTCAGGGAAGAGATCCGCGCTTCAGGCGGTACCGTCCTTTTTGAAACGCGCCTGGAGGAACTGATCCTCCGCTCCGGGCATGTGGAAGGCGCCGTTGTCTCGCACGCCGGAAAAAAGCGTGAAATACTGACAGACACTGTCCTTCTCTGCATCGGCCATTCTGCCCGGGATACCGTTCAGAACCTGTTTACCGCCGGCATACGCATGACGCAGAAGCCCTTTGCCGTCGGCGTGCGCATCGAGCATCTGAGAAGCCTGATCGACCGCAGCCAATACGGATCCTTCGCGGGGCATCCCGCCCTGAATGCCGCATCCTATAAGCTGATCTGCCACACGAAGGACGGGCGGGGCGTATACACCTTCTGCATGTGCCCCGGCGGCAGCGTTATTGCCGCTGCGTCCCAACCCGGCGGAGTGGTGACCAACGGCATGAGCCTGCATGCCCGGGACGGCGAAAACAGCAATTCCGCCCTGCTCGTCGGCGTTCGTACGGAGGACTTTGGCGACACGCACCCGCTGGCAGGTTTTGTTTTTCAGCGGGAACTGGAGCGCGCTGCCTTCCGGGCCGGCGGAGGCGATTTCCGCGCGCCTGCCCAGCGGGTGGAGGATTTTCTCTGCGGCCGGCCCACCTCCCGATTCGGGGACGTGGTACCGAGCTACCGCCCGGGGGTCACGCCTGCGGATCTGAGAGAGATCCTTCCCGGATTTATTGCGGAAAACCTGAAAACAGCTATTCCGGTCATGGACCGCCAGCTGCACGGCTTCGCCCTCCCGGATGCCGTTCTGACGGGTCCGGAAACCCGGTCCTCCTCGCCCGTCCGCTTTTCCCGGGATGAAACCGGCCAGGCGGAAGGCATCTCCGGCCTTTTCCCTGTCGGAGAGGGCGCCGGATACGCCGGCGGGATCGTTTCCGCCGCCATTGACGGCATAGCATCCGCACGCAAGGTCATAGAACGCAGTCTCCTTCTGTAATGCGTCGATTCCACAGACCGAACTGAAAAGCCCCCTTTTCCCTGTCCGGGAAAAGGGGGCTTTGATTGAGTCGGAAAAGATTATTCTTCCTCGTCGTCCTCGATCTTCGCGTTGGCGATGATCTTCTGCGCTTCGGCAGCGGGAACCTCTTCATAACGTTCAAACTTCATGGAGAAGGAACCTCTTGCCTGAGTCATGGAGCGCAGGTCCGTGGCATATTTGAACATTTCGGCCAAAGGCGCTTCAGCTTCCAGCTTCTGCATGCCGCCTTCCTGATTCATGCCGATAATGCGGCCGCGGCGTTTGTTCATGTCGCCCATGATGTCACCCATGTATTCGTTGGGAACCAGCACTTCCACATGCATGATCGGCTCCAGCAGCACGGGGCTTGCGTCCATGCAGCCTTTCTTATAGGCAATACGGGCAGCGGTCTTGAACGCCATTTCGGAGGAGTCTACCGGATGGTAGGATCCGTCATACAGCTTGGCGCGCAGATGGACCATCGGATATCCCGCCAGAACACCCTTGACCAGGTTTTCGCGGAGTCCCTTTTCAACGCTGGGAATAAAGTTGCGCGGAACAACGCCGCCGACAACCGCGTCAACAAACTCAAAGTCCTGATCGCTGTCGGTGATCGGGCTGAACTCGATCCACACGTCGCCGAACTGGCCGTGGCCGCCGGTCTGCTTCTTGTGACGGCCCTGGACCTTCACGGTCTTGCGGATGGTCTCACGGTACGGGATCTTGGGATCCTGCAGCACGGCATTGGCGCCGAACTTGGAGGCCAGCTTATTCTTGATAACGTCCAGATGCATTTCACCGGCGCCGCTCAGTTCGGTTTCGGTGGTTTCCGGATTCTTGACGATGCGGATGGAAGGATCTTCCTCAGCAAGGCGGTTCAGGCCGCTGAAGACTTTATCTTCCTCACCCTGCTTGGCAGCAAATACAGCCTTGGAAATGCAGGGTTCCGGGAATTCGATCGCCGGATAGACGATGGGGTTGTTCTGATCGCACAGTGTGTCACCGGTGGAGGTGAACTGCAGCTTGGCCAGGGCGCCCAGGTCGCCGGCGTGCAGTTTATCAACGCCGGTCTGTTTGTTGCCGCGCAGAGTGAAGATGCCGGCGGCTTTTTCGGTCTTTTCCTTGTTCGCGTTGTACAGGACGGTGGAGCTCGTCAGCATGCCGGAGAATATCCGGAAAAGGCTCAGCTTGCCGACAAACGGGTCAGCGATGGTCTTGAACACGAGCGCGGAGAAGGGTTCTTCATCCTTGCAGACGCGGACGACCTCGTCGCCGGTCTTCGGGTTTTTGCCGGTCTGGCTCAGGCCCTCGTGCGCGGGAGACGGCAGATACTTGGCCATCAGATCCATCATGCGGGCAATACCGACACCGGTCAGAGCGGAGCACGCGACCACGGGTACGATGCTGCCGTCCTTCATTCCCTTGCGGAATCCGGCCAGGATCTCGTCGTAGGTAAGCTCCTCGCCTTCCAGGTATTTCATCATCAGGTCGTCATCCGCGGCGGCGGCCTGCTCCGTCAGATATTCAAAAGCCTCATTGACCTCGCCTTCGATATCGGCGGGCATGGGGACTTCAACACTCTTTTTGTAAGCGCCTTCATACGCTTTCTTCTCCAGCACGTTTACCACGCCGCGGAAAGAAGCGCCCTCGCCCAGGGGCAGCAGGATCGGCACCACGCTGGAGCCGTATTTCTCACGCAGCTGCGCGGTGACCTTGGCGAAGTTTGCGTGTTCACGGTCCATCTGGTTCACAATGAACATACGGCCCAGATTGTGCTTTCCGGCATAATCCCAGGCCTTTTCGGCGCCCACGCTCAGGCCGTTGACTCCGCCAACAACGATGACGGCGGTCTCAATAACGCGAAGGGGGCCCATCAGTTCGCCGATGAAATCAAAATATCCGGGAACGTCGATCGCGTTGATGACCTTTCCGTTCCAGGGAATCGGCGCATAGCTTGCGCTGATCGAAAAACCGCGCTTTTTTTCTTCGGGATCAAAGTCGGAAACGGTGGTTCCGTCCTCCACCTTGCCCTGACGGTCGATCATTCCGGCAGCGAAGAGCATCGCCTCGGTCAGGGTGGTTTTGCCCTCGCTGCCATGCCCCATGAGGGCAATGTTGCGAATGTTGCTGGTAATAAATTCAGCCATGGTCGTCTTCCTCCGTTCATTCATTTTTCATTCCGGTGCTCCGGAAGAGGCAGCTCCGGAAATCATTTTCACAATATCAAAAATAACTATAACATACCGATGCCAAAAAGAAAAGCACGAATTTGTGTTTTTCGGAACAGAAAAGACCACATTGTTGATTCGGCGGCGTATAAAAAAGAAGCGGCGTGTTACGTCCGCTCCAGCATTCTTTCCATCAGCGGCAGGACCGTTTTTTCGTCTCCGCTGGTCCGGAAAATAATTTCCCCTCCGCCGTCCTCCCTCAGGATGTCTCTCTGGGCCAGCACACGCTTCAGCTGTCTGGCTGTCCCGGCGTTTCCGTCCATGATCTGTACATGCCCGGGCAGCAGCTCCCGCAGCATATCCTTCAGAAAAACATAATGTGTGCAGCCGAGCACCGCCGCATCCACCTTTTTCGGATCAAAACGGGTCAGAAGCTGTCTGAGGTATTCCCTTGCCTCTTCCCAGCGCTCACCCTCCACCAGTTCCATCAGCCCCTCGCACGGCACCTTCACGGCTCCTTCCCCGTACAGAGACATCAGATGATTGAACTTTTCCTGTCTCAGGGTCAGCGGAGTCGCCATAACCAGAATGCTGCCCCCGTGCCGGATCTCCGAAGCCGGCTTGAGCGCGGGCTCCATCCCGATCACCGGGATGTCCAGCTCTGCCCTCAGGGTGGCCGCGGCAGCTCCTGTTGCCGTATTGCAGGCAATGACAAGCGCCTTGATGCTTTCTCTCTGCAGCTCCGCCACAACGCCCCGGACGCAGCGGATCACCTCTGCCGTTGATTTTGTGCCGTAGGGCGCGTTCGCCGTATCGCCGTAATATATGAATGTTTCCGATGGCAGCACGCGGCGCATTTCACCCAAAGTACTGATACCGCCTACGCCGCTGTCAAAAACGCCGACCGGATCTGCACAGTTGCTCATGCGCTGCCTCTCTTTCCCTGAATTCTATACTTGCTGTATTCTATCAAACCGGATGTTATCTGTAAAGGAAGTTGAAGTTTTTCCTTTTTCGTACTATACTTTCCCCATTCCCGGACGGATCCGGACCAGGAAAGGAGAAGGCAGTCAGTGGATGAAATCAGGCTCGGCGACATTGTCGCCATGCGGAAGCCTCACCCCTGCGGAGGCACCGAATGGACCGTCACACGCACCGGCGCGGATATCAAGATCCGCTGCAACACATGCGGCCGTCTGGTCATGCTGGATCGGGAAACGTTTCTCCGGCGCAGGAAAGCGCTGATCGCGCGCGGACCGGATCAGGACCTGGATTCTTTATAATGTAACATAAATGAAACATCCTTGCTATATTTCTTTCTGTTGTGTTATAATTTTTATGTTGACTGTAATTTGCGGCCCCGGGCCGACAAAATGAAAAGGCCGGTGAGATCGGTGCGTAAACTGATTGTTTCTTTCCTTTCCCTGCTGCTGGTGTTCTGCTGCGCCTTTGCGCTGGCAGCGGAGAATACTTCCGAATATACATTTGAGAGTATACCCGCCAGGCTGTCTGTCGGAGACAGCTTTACGGTGATACTTCCGGAAAATATGGAACAGCATACTGAATTCCTCTTCGGGAAGACCGCTGAGGATGTCAGGGCAGACTGGACGGCTCGCGGTGTTCTGATGCAGGCATGGCGGACAAAGGAAAAAGATGCCTGCCTTGAGGTTCGCGCCGTTCAGGATGAAGACGCTCAGGCCTATTTTGATACAGATCAGCAGACCAATCAGGGACGTACCGCTTTCCGCACCTCTCACCTGAAAAACGCCAAATATATCAATCAGGGTTACGATATTAAAAACGCCGCGTGGAAAAAGCAGACCAACGGCGGCCGATTCCTCCGCCTAAAATATAAGCGGACCGCCGGCGATACGGTTTACTGGGGCTTCGCAGCAAAGACGGTGCGGAACGGATGGACGGTCATTCTGGACTATCAGGTTTACGGCCGCGCCCTGAAGACGAACGACGAGCAGAACCTGAACCGGATCGCCAATTCCGTTTATTTCGATTCCTCCGACGCGCTGCCCTACGGCAGCAGCGCGCTGATCAGCTTCACCTCCGAGCCCCCGGCGGAAACCAATACCGGTGAATTCTTTCTGGAGGGGACCACCGCGCCGCAGGCGCACCTGACGACGGTGGCCATGCGCCAGTCCGTCTCCGGATCCTTTATATTCGAGACCGACGCAAACAAGGCCGGCAAGTTCAAGCAAAAGATCCAGCTGCCCCAGGAAGGGGTATGGTGTATCACCATGACCGTGGATGACGCGTCCGGCAAGGAACTCACAGAAAAGTTTTTTGAGTCGGTCGTCACCTACAGTGCCACTCTCATCCCTGTCAACTTTACTACGGCTGTACCGGAAACCTTTTCCACCGATGAGTTTATCCTTTCCGGCGTGACAGTCGGCCACGTCAAGATCCAGTGTATTGTGGAGGGCGGGCCGAAGCCCTTTACCAAGCAGATCCAGACAAACAACAGCGGCAAGTTTTCCTTCAAATTCCCGACAGATACCGAAACGGTGTACAATATCACGCTTGTTTTCCAGAAAAAGAATCTGGATCTGCGGCGGAAAACCTGGACCGTCAACCGGGTCATGACAGAAGAGGATTACCGGGCTCAGTACCGTAAGGAAGCATGCAAGCCCGCCTACAACACCCTGGTCAGGAATCTGGACAGCTACGCCGGCAGGATCATGGGGTATAACGTTTATGTTTACGATATTCAGGAAGCCGGCGATGAATGGCTCTTGTTCTGCGCTCTGAAAAAGAACAGCAAAACCGGCTACGGAGATATCATCATCCTGAATTCAGACAAAGAGCCTGACGTGCCGAAGGACACCCTCGTCAAGGTATACGCCAGATGCGTCGGCCCCCATTCGGTGGAAGGCGTGGATGACGTAACGTACTACCCGTCCTTTGACCTGCTGTTCTGGGAATGATCGACGAAAAAAGAGAGGAAGCGGTTCATTCGTACCGCTTCCTCTTTTTTATTTTCTTTTACGGGCATACTCGCAAAGCGCTCTGAGCGCGCATTCTTCGCACAGCGGCCGCTGAGCCTTGCAGATTCTTCTTCCGTGCCAGATGAGCCAGTGATGAGCTCGGCCCCATTTGTCCCTCGGTATGATCCTTGTTGCCTGTTTTTCCGTCTCTTCCACTGTGTCGGCCCGGACCAGCCCCAGGCGGTTCGTCACGCGGAACACATGGGTATCCACGGCAAACGCGGGAATGCCGAAGGCATTGGAAAGAACCACATTGGCTGTCTTCCTGCCCACCCCGGGCAGTGCTGTCAGTTCCTTCATTGTCCGCGGCACCTGGCCGTTGTGTTTCTCCCGGATGATCCTGCAGGCTGCGATAATATTGCCTGCCTTGCTTTTAAAACCGCAGCTTTTTACCATGGGATACAGCTCGTCTTCCTTCGCTTCCGCCATAGCGTTTGCATCCGGATAGCGCGCGAACACGGCAGGCGTCACCCGGTTCACCTGTTTGTCGGTGCATTGGGCGGACAGGATCGTTGCCACCAGCATTTCATAGGGATTGGAAAATTCCAGCTCCGCCTTGGCTTCCGGATACATCTCCTCCAGGATCTCCAGCGCTCTCTTCTTGTCAGCCGCCTTCATGCGCATGCGCTCCTCTTGATTAAAAAAGCTTGAAGTTGTTAGCCGAAACAAAATCCTTCAGGAAAAAGATATAGAATAGCACCAGCGCGACGGAAAGGACCGCGGTCGCCGCGACAACGGCTATATGCCTTTTTTCGAAAACCAGGCTTTCCTGGTTTGCGGAAATCAGCTTCATGCTCTTCAGTGCCGGGATGAACGCTCCGATGATCAGCGAGATCAGTACGGATTCCGCCGGGAACAGAACAAGATTCTTCACGATGCGGACCAGGTTGATCACGTTGTAGGTCGTTGCCTTCTCATCCCCGAGGAATACATACATCCACTTCATAAACAGAGAAGTCAGAATGATGTTGCATATCAGGTTCACAACAAACTTTGCCGCCAATACACGCGGAACCGTGATCTTTTTTCTCCAGAAAAACAGGCCGAAAATAAACGAACTGAGCATTTCCGTCAGAATAAACGGGAGGAAATAGACACCGGAAGGGAAAACAAGGTATCCGAGCGTATCGCTTACGGCGCCCACGGCAAGACCGACCAGCGGCCCGTAGATCAGGGAACCGAGCGCGTTCACATAACAGTCAAAGGTCACGCTGAGACCCGCGGCCAGCGGGATCTTGAAAGCCTTGACCACAATGCGGAGCACGACGATAAAGCTGGCGAAAACCAGGCTTTTCGTGTTCTTCAGTTCTTTGGCGGCTGCGCGCCAGTATGACAGGCCGTAACTGTTTTTTGTCTGCATAAAAAAGCCTCCTCCGGAACAGTCGATTGCGAAGGAGACAAAAATCCTCCGCAGCGGGATGCGCATCCTCTACCGCGCGGCAATGCCGCTTCGTTTCATGACAACTCCCCGTTCATGAACACTTGACGCAAAAGACGCTACTCTGCCTTGATCGGTCGTTAAAACCGTTTTCCCTTACTTCTTTGCCTTCAGATAACCTTTCCGGGCAAGAAGCTCCGCGGTCAGGATGCCGCCGCCGGCGGCGCCGCGGATCGTGTTGTGGCTCAGGCACACAAAGCGCCAGTCGAAGATCTTGTCCTCGCGCAGGCGGCCGATGCTGACGCCGAAGCCGTTCTGGAAATCCCTGTCCAGCTTCGTCTGCGGCCGGCTCGGGTCATCAAAATACTGCAGGAAAGGCTTGGGCGCGCTCGGCAGTTCCAGCCTCTGGGCTTCGGTTTCATAGCTGTTCCAGCGCTCCAGGATCTGTTCCTTCGTCACTTTTTTGCCGAAGGAGACGGATACGGCGGCCATATGGCCGTCACTGCAGGCCACGCGCAGGCACTGCGCGCTGATGACCGGGCTTGCGGCGTTCACGATCACCTTTCCGTTTTCGCCGTCCTCCAGATGGCCCCACAGCTTCAGAGGCTCCTGTTCGCTCTTCTCATCCTCGCCGCCGATATAGGGGATCACGTTATCGACCATTTCCGGCCAGGTCCGGAAGGTCTTACCTGCGCCGCTGATCGCCTGATAGGTACATACGCTCACCTTTTCCGGAGCAAAGTCAAGCAGAGGCGTCAGGGCGGGAACATAGCTCTGAATGGAGCAGTTGGGCTTTACCGCAATGAACCCGTACCTGCTGCCCAGGCGCTTCCGCTGGGTGTCGATCACTTCCAGATGCGCCGCGTTGATCTCCGGCACCACCATGGGTACGTCGTTCAGCCCGCGGCATGCGCTGTTGTTGCTGATCACGGGGATCTCGTGCTTCGCGTAGTTTTCTTCCAGCGCGCGGATCTCGTCCTTTTTCATATCCACGGCGCAGAAAACGAAGTCGACCTTCTGCCCGATGCTGTCTATATCGGAAGCATCCATCACGGTCATTTCCGCGACATTTTCCGGGATCGGCCAGTCAAAGGCCCAGCGGTCGCCCACCGCTTCCCGGTAGGTTTTTCCGGCGCTGCGGGCGGATGCCGCCACACAGTTCACCTTAAACCAGGGATGATCCTTCAGCAGGGAAATAAACCGCTGTCCGACCATGCCCGTGGCACCGATAATACCTACGCGAAACTGATCCATTTCACATTCCTCCTATGAAAAAATCCCGCCTCTGCCTGCGCGGGACGAGGGAAGCTCTTTTCCCTGCGGGGATGATAACATTTTACACCCCTTCTGTCAATGAAAACACACCCGAAATACATTCCCTCTTTTCATTTTTTCCCGCTGAAGTTATAATACTTGCGTTGAAATGGTTAGATATTGATTTCCGGAGGGATCATTCTTGAAAAGGCTGTCCGTTCTTTTCCTCTGTTTCATGTTGCTGTTTTCCTTTTCCCTCTGCCATGCTGAGCAGACTGCGGAAGAGCCCGTCCTTTCAGACCTGGACAACCAATTCATCAGGATTTTCCGTTCCTACCGTACCGTCGGCGCGTCACTGCTGGTGGCCAGAAACGGGGAGGTCGTCTATCGCTACGATTACGGCTATTCTGACCGCAAAGCCAGGGAAACCGTGGAAGAAAATACCTATTTCCTGATCGCTTCGGTCACAAAGTTCGTGACGGGCATCCACGTCATGCAGCTGGTGGAACGCGGCCTTCTAAGCCTGGATGAGGATATTTCCGTTTATCTGGGCTATAAGGTGCAGAATCCCTATTATCCCCAGGTGCCCCTGACGCTTCGTATGCTGATGACGCATACCTCTTCCCTGAGCATGAACGGGAGCTATTCCAACAGCAGACGGACCCTTGAGTCTCTGATCTCCACCGATCGGAATGCCCGGTCAAATTATTATAAGGAAAAGCCCGGAAGCAAATACCGCTATTCCAACTTCGGTGCCGGAGTCCTCGGCAGCCTGATCGAAGCCGTGACCGGGAAAAATGTGGACGACTCCATTCGGGAAAGTCTTTTTGAGCCTCTTGGGATCGACGGATCCTATGCCGCGTCCCGTCTGAAAACACCGTCGGATATCACCAATCTCTATACGGCCGGCGGTGCCGCCGTTTACAAATCACGCAGCATGAGCATCAGCAAGGAATGGGATCCCTCCGTGAATCCGGACAGGCATTACAGGATCACAGTGGGCAGGCTTTGGCTGAGAAACACAGACCTTTGCCGTCTGGGCATCATGCTGTGCAACGGAGGCACGTTGGACGGGATCAGTGTCCTCCGCCCGGAGACCGTTGCCGAAATGATGAAAGACCAGCAGGGCGGCAACGGCATTACGGCGGATACTCCTTACGGCCTCTGCGTCCATCGGGATGATACGCTCATCCCCGGCGGTATTGTTTTCGGCCACCAGGGACTCAACGAGGACGTGGTATGCAATATCTATATGCACCCGGAAAGCGGTTTTGTTTTCTCCCTTGTCACCAACGGCTGCAATAATGCGCTGGATCATCGCGTCGCGAAGATCTCCCGCCGGCTTTTCACCCTCGCGTGGGATACATTCGGCCCATCTGCCGATTGATCCGTCCCGGCGCCGGTCCGCCGGAAGGGGTTTGCGTTTTCAGACATTGCACCACAACGGACAGTAAAAGAAAGAAGGGCTGATTATGGCATATGAAGAGCTTCAGCAGATGGTCGATTCCAGCAGCCGGATCGTCTTTTTCGGCGGTGCCGGCGTCTCCACGGAGAGCGGGATCCCGGACTTTCGCAGTACGGACGGGCTGTACAATCAGCAGTATGATTATCCGCCGGAACAGATCCTTTCCCACACCTTTTTCAACCGGCATCCGGAAGAGTTTTACCGTTTCTACCGGGACAAAATGCTGGTTCTGTCCGCCAAGCCCAATGCCGCCCACAAAAAGCTGGCGCAATGGGAGGAACGCGGCAAGCTGACCGGAGTGGTCACGCAGAACATTGACGGGCTGCATCAGGCGGCAGGCAGCAAGCGTGTCTATGAACTCCACGGAAGCATCCACCGCAACTACTGTATGAACTGCGGCAAGTTTTACCCTCCGGAATATATCCGTGATTCTGACGTGCCGGTACCGCGCTGCTCCTGCGGCGGGCTGATAAAGCCCGACGTCGTCCTTTATGAGGAAGGCCTGGATGACAGCGTCGTCTCCGGCGCGATCCGCGCGATCATGAAAGCGGACTTGATGATCGTTGCCGGAACAAGCCTTACCGTATACCCCGCGGCAGGCCTGCTGCACTACTTCCGCGGCGGTCATCTGGTCCTGATCAACCGGGATGCCACACCGATGGATGCTTCCTGTGACCTGATCATCCGGGATAAGGTGGGACAGGTGCTGGGCAATCTCACCTGATCATCTGTTACAATTGTGTATATTTTGTTTCATTTACATTTCATTTCATAGATGATATAATAAGTCTCATCGAAGACTGAAGGAGGGCGAGCTATGCCTGACCTGTCCAATGTAAAGGCCATTTTGCCCGATCTGGCTGATTGGGCTGTTTATGCAGCGATCGCTGTTGTTACGCTGATCGGTTTTTTTAAATGCCTTCTCCCGCTCTGGAGCACGACCGGCTCCCTGCGCCGGGCGATCCACCGCCTGCAGGATCATGCCGGGGACGCTGCCGGCGGCAAACCCATCTGGCAGGAAGCGCGTTTCATGGGCAAGCGTCTGCGCGGCAGCTGGCTCCGTTTCCTCCAGAACGCGGAGCAGCTGGACCGTCGCGGTCTTCCCACAAACGTCGAGGATTATATCAATGACGACACCGTGACTCACGGTCCGGGTAACGCTACGCTGGCGGAGCTGATCCCGAACCTGCTGACTTCCCTGGGTATCCTCGGCACCTTTATGGGGCTTTCCCGCGGCCTGAGCACGCTGAATTTTTCCAATGCCAATGAGTTGGTGGAGGGTATCCCGAATCTGCTGACCGGAATGCGTTTTGCTTTCGGGACCTCTGTTGCGGGCATCGGCTGCTCGCTGGTCTTCAATATGCTCAACAGGATCTCCCAGGGTTCCAGCTACCGGGCGATAGACGATTTTGTATCCAGCTTCACGCAGCTCGCCATGAGCCGCCCGCTGGATAACGACGTACAGCTGATCTGCCAGAATCAGGATCGCAACCATATGCTGCAGGGGATCAATGAAACCCTGGCGGACCGTCTGGCTGAAAACGTCGGCCTGGCCATTACGCGCTCCATGGATCCCGTCACTTCTTCAATGGACCGATTTATTGTGGGAGCGACCCGGAACCAGATCGAGGGCGTCAATCATATCGTTTCCCGCTTTGTGGATGAAATGAACCGTTCCCTCGGCAGCAGCTTCACCTCGCTCGGCGCTACGATGAATGCCGTCAGCAATAACCAGATGCTGGCCGCCCGCCAGGCGGAACAGACGCTCCTCAGTGCCGGCGGGATCGTGGAGGACGCCAAAAGGCTGCGTGAGCTCACGGACAGCCTCCTCGTCCGTTTTGACAGTTATGTTGCTGAATTGAAGGAAACTCGAAAACGCGATGAGAATTTTGAGCGCAGCGCCTCTCAGCTCATGAGCAGAATGCAGCAGGAAAGCAAGTCGCTGGGTGAACTGATGACGCGTCTGAGCGAAAAGGTGGATAAAATGTCCGATCCTGCCGTCCGTGAGACCTCCGATAAAACACTGGCGGAAATCCGGGAGGTCACTTCTTCCCTGAATCAAAATGTACAGGAGATATCCAAAACCCTGACCGCTCTTTCCGAGGAGGTCTGAGCATGGCACGAATATCCATCCATAACCGGCGTGCCGGCCGCGGCTCTACCGGAGGCGGAGCCAGCTGGATCAGCTATTCCGATATGATGGCTGCTCTGCTTCTGATCTTTGTGCTGATCCTCTCCTACAGCCTGTATCAGTATTTCACCATGCTGGAAACGAAAAGCGCCGAGCTTGAAAGCCAGCGCATCATTCTGGCTTCCCAGGAAAAGGAACTGAATGCCAAGGAAAGCGCCCTTATCATTATCCGGGCGGATCTGGATGAACTGCAGGATACGCTGACCGCGAAGCAGACGGAACTGGATGAAGCCAATGCGGTTCTCCTGACCAAAGAGCAGGAGCTGGAGGCTATGCGTATCATCCTGACTGATCAGGAAGCCAAGCTCAGGGAGCAGCAGGCATCCATGGCCGCACAGGCCAGGCGCATTGACGACCTGATCGGCGTACGCAGCAATATTATCCGCGACCTGTCCGCTTCCCTTTCCAGGGCTTCCCTGAAGGCTGCGGTCGACCCGAACACGGGGGATATCGTTCTGGACAGCGCCGTCTTCTTTGAGACTGCCAAATCCGATATCAAGGAGGAAGGCAAGCTTCTTCTGGACCGTTTTATTCCGGTTTACCTGAGCGTCCTTCTGGACAGCCAGTATGCGGATTTCCTGGGCGAGATCATCATCGAGGGTCACACGGATTCCACCGGGTCCTATGACACCAACCTCAAGCTCAGCCAGCAGCGTGCGCTTCAGGTCGCTCTTTACTGTCTGAATATGCCTTCCCTGTCCTCCTCCCAGAAGCAGATGCTTCAGCAGATCCTGACTGCCACCGGCCGTTCCTGGGCGGACCTGAAATATGATCAGTACGGCGTGGAAGATGCCGAGGCGTCCCGCCGCGTAGAGTTTAAGTTCTCTCTGAAGGATGCTGAAATGATCGAGGAAATGAACCGTCTTCTTCAGAGTGAAGAACTCGGGGGTGACATGCAGTGAGAGCCGTTGCCGTTATCCTCGTCGTCCTTTGTCTGGCTGCCTTTGCCGGTATAGCGTATCTCTATATCAGTTCCGGTGTGCTGGTCACCGGTACGGGCTGTATCGCGGCGGATGCCGTCCATCAGCAGGAATATTTTGCCAGCCTGAAGTCGTCTATTCGAAACGAAACCTTTGCCGGCACGGTCTTTTCAGCAGAAGACCTCAGGGATCCGGATCAGTATCAGTTTTATTCCTACACCGTCCGCCTGAAGAACAACACCTTCCTGAACGCGGAAGCTGTGGAGCTGACCGTTTCCCCGATGAATGGCGATATCCTGCAGATCGGTGATACGGAAATGCACACGCTCCGCGCACAGACTTCGGGCGACATCTCCGCGATGATACTGACCGCAAAGGGAATGCACAACGTCAGGGAACTGACTGTTTCCTGGTATTTCTGGGGACTTCCCTTTTCAGTCCGCTTTCCCTATGACGGTCACTGATTTCCTCCTTCATCTGCATACGAAAAAAGGCTTCTTCTGCAAAGAAGCCTTTTTTCGTAATCCCAGGGAGCCGATGTCCTCGTTTTTTCACCCGCTATGTATAGCAGGCTGGTGCCCTGCCGTCCGCATCTGCCGTCCCCTGGCGTCATAGACGGGGGCTTGACATAGCGGAACTGTGGACCCGGGCTCCATTTTATGAAATGTGGGGAAAACCGAAAGACTGTCGCGATCCCCAGGAGCTGATTTTATTATAGTCTCTCTTTTTCAAGCCGTCAAGGCTCTTTTGTCGTAAACAGGTCGTTTTTCTCCCTGATTGTCCTTAAAAATGATGTCCGCCGCCCCCATGGGAAACTCCTCCGCTGAAATGGACTCCGCTTCCGCCGGAATGGCCGCCTCCAAAGCCTCCCCGGCCTCCGCCCCCGGACGGGATCCTCGTCCGGGTGACCTGCTGGCGCAGGAAGGTTTTTTTATCCCTGCTCAGCTGAAGATCGCTCTGCGTGTCCCGGTTGAAGCGGTAGGTACTTCTCTTCAGCCCGTATCTGGCTGCGGTAATGCCGAAGAACAATGCGGCTGCGGCAATTCCGGCAATACCTGCCAGAAAAGCTTCTGCTTCCGTCAGCTTGTTATATATACCGCCCAGTCTTTCTCCCGTCACTTCATCAAAACGGAAGTGTCCTTCCTCAATTCCCCGGCTCAGGATACTGCTCAGCTTTTCAAGGATCGCGATGGCTGCTTTCCCGTACTGTCTCTGTGCCAGCCGGGCGTCCGCCGCTTCCAGCAGTTCCTCTTCCCGGCCCTCACTGATATAGTCGATCATCACGCCCCGTGTGGAGACGTAACTGTACCGGTTTTTCATATCCAGCAGATACAGGATGCCGGACCGGTCTTCTCCGAGTCCGTAGCCGTTGCTGTCAAAATAGGTATCGGCAAAATACTGTGTTTGCTCCATGGAATCATAATCCGCGTTTGCCGGCACCCGGTCCGTGGTCAGTATCACGGCATCCATCTGAAAAGTATCCCGGATCTCCGCGATCTTCTCCTCCATTTCCCGGATCTCATTCCCGGAAAACAGTCCGCACTCGTCCACCACGGAGGCATTGTCCGCCAGGGCGGCGCCTGCGGCCAACAGCAGTGCGCACAGCAGGAAAGCGGCTGCTCTTTTTACCATAGATATGCACCTCCTGCGCATACAGCGCCGAACACGAGTGCTCCCACCAATACGCTCACTGCCAGCAGCTTTCCGTAACGTAAAGGAAGCTTCCCGCATATTCTTCCTGTCTGTCCGTTCATCATGTAATAGTAAACCTTTTTCCGCACGTCATGGCTGTAGGTCAGGACCCATGCGGGCAGAAGGGCGTATCTGGATCTCACGGAATCCGGCCGGAAGGAGGTCTTTCCACTCAGTCCCGAAAGCCCGCTGTTTTCCGTGATCATCTTTTTCGCGTGATCCTTTGCCTCCTCCAGCACGTCCTGCTCTGCCTCTTCCTTTTCAACGTCCCGTTTCTCAGCAAGAAAGCCGCTCAGATAGCCGCCTGAAAAATCGGTTGCTTCCTGCAGGTCATAAGGATGGATCCCGTCAGAGAGCTTTCTGTCTGCCTTCTTCAGCGCTTTTCTGATCATATTGCTGAAGCTGGCGGTTCCCTCCCGCTCCAGGCGGTAGAAACGTGTTGTGGTGATCACCACGTTTCTGGCCGTCATCGTGCTCACGGTACGTCCTTCCCCGTCAAAGGATACCTCCCCGGAAAGATCCGTGATCCAATAGGGATAATATACGCCGGAAAAGTCCTCCAGCTGCGCCGCGCTGAAGAATTTCCGGTCAACGAATTTTTTCTTTTTCAGATATTTGTCAAAGGTGCTTCTGGCGTTTTCCCTGTCGATTTTAAAAGGAACAAGGATATCCGGGCGGTATTCATTGCTCACCCGGTCCGTCAGCACAACGGGGCTGTGGCAGAAATAGCAGCGCGTGGCCGCCGTTGTCTCTTCCGTCACGATCTCCGCGCCGCAGTTGGAACAGTGATAGCTTTTCAGCTCAGTGTTGCCGTCCTTCTGCGCCGCTTCTTTTTCCCTTTGAGCAGACATCCGCTCCAGCTCTTCCCGGGAAAACTCACTTCCGCAGTATCCGCAGACGAGCCTCTCACGCGCAGGGTCATATTCCAGATGCCCTCCGCAGGCCGGGCACTTGAAATCGATGGTTCCCGCCAAAGCTCATCCCTCCTTCCGCTCTGTCCGTTTCATCTTTCATCATACCATAAACCGGCTGATATTTGAAGGTCGTTTCTCCTGCCGCGCGCGGACTTTGCCGTGTACGCAAAAGGCGCGGTCCCCCTCCGGAGGCCGCGCCGGTATGTCCTTTGTCAGATTCTGGCCGCCACAGCCTCCAGAAACGCCCGGCTGTTGACAGCGTTTGCCTCTCCGTCATACAGGAGCGCAAGATCCTTGGTCATGGTGCCGCTGTTGATGGTATCAAGCACAGCCTTTTCCAGTCTGTCCGCAAAGTCCTGCAGATCCTTCAGCCCGTCCAGCTCGCCGCGCTTGCGCAGCGCGCCGCTCCAGGCAAAGATGGTCGCCACCGGGTTGGTGCTGGTTTCCTCACCCTTCAGGTAACGGTAATAATGCCGCGTGACGGTTCCATGCGCCGCTTCGTATTCAAACTGGCCGTTCGGGCTGACCAGCACGCTTGTCATCATGGCCAGGGAACCGAATGCGGTTGCGATCATGTCGCTCATCACGTCGCCGTCATAGTTCTTGCAGGCCCAGATAAAGCCGCCCTCGGACCGTACAACGCGGGCCACGGCATCGTCGATCAGCGTATAGAAATAGGTGATCCCCGCTTTTTCAAAGGCTTCTTTATAATCCTTCTCATAGATCTCCGCGAAGATATCCTTAAAGCGGTGATCATAGGTCTTGCTGATGGTATCCTTGGTGGAGAACCACAGGTCCTGCTTCACGCTCAGGGCATACTGAAAACAGGAATGCGCAAAGGAAGTGATGCTTCCGTCCAGATTATGGATGCCCTGTACTACACCGGGGCCCTTGAAGGTGAAGATCGGCTGCCTTATCTCCGTTCCGTCCTCCGCAGTAAAAACGATCTCCGCTTTCCCCGCGCCCGGGATCCTCATCTCGGAATTACGGTATACGTCGCCGTACGCGTGACGGGCAATGGTGATGGGCTTCTTCCAGGTCCTCACGGTCGGATGGACCCCGTTCACCAGGATCGGAGCACGGAAAACGGTACCGTCCAGGATGGCGCGGATGGTTCCGTTCGGGCTTTTCCACATTTCCTTCAGGTTGTATTCCTCCACCCTCTGCGCGTTGGGGGTAATGGTCGCGCATTTGACAGCCACGCCATATTTCAGGGCAGCGTTGGCGCTGTCCACTGTCACCTGGTCATCGGTCTCGTCACGGTTCTTCAGGCCCAGGTCGTAATATTCAGTTTTCAAATCCACAAAGGGCTCGATCAGCAGCTTCTTGATGTCTGCCCAGAGCACCCGCGTCATTTCATCGCCGTCCATTTCTACCAGCGGGGTTTTCATTTGAATCTTGCTCATCTTTTTTCTCCCGTTTCAAATAATAAAGGACCGGAAGAGATTGTATCTCTTCCGGTCCTTTCCTTCAAGCGGTTCCTGCTGAAAAAACATAGAAACAACAGTCAGGGGATAAAGTACTCCCAGGAAGCCGGCGAATCCGGCTCCGGAGTGGACGTCTCCGTTACGCCCGCATGGTAATCCATGTAGCCGTCATCCGGATAATAGCCGTCAAAGTCCGGATTGTCGTCACCGTAATAGCCCGGAGCGGGGGTTGCCTTTTCCTGGGTAACAAGCCGCTGTCCGTCCCAGTAACCCGACACGGGGAACGCGATGATCATGATCATCCAGTTGTTGCCGTCATAATACCGGTTGGGATAATAAAAATAATAAATAAACGGGTTTTCTCCGTTCATGATCTGTTCATCCGGATCGATATCCGCAAACGCGCTTTCAGGGTGATCTCTCACCTTTTGCAGCCTTCTGACAGGCTCCTTCATGGCAGCGTCCGCGGTGATGGTTTTCGGGGAAAGTGCCTGGATGAAGGCAGCGGCGATCCGCGGAAAACGCCCCTCGTCACAGACGCGCACCTCTACTGTGTTGATGGCATCCTCATACAGCTCAGCGGTGATTTCGACCTTCTCGGGTACCTCTGCGTTGTCTGTATCGGTGATTCCAAGCTCAATGCCGTTTTTCCTGATGTCAAAAACGCTGTTGATCGTTTTTTCCCCCGCCAGGTCAAGCAGCGTGTTCACGGTGCTGATATAGTCCGCCAGCAGCTTCTGACCGGTTGTGGATTGCGGCAGAGCGAGCTCCGCGTTGATCCTTCCCGGCATAAGGAGCAGTGCTGTCAGAACCAGTGCCGCGATCCGTACAATACCTTTTTTTACCATTCTTCCTTGTCCTTTTTCATCAGCCACTGGTCCCGGAGCTCCACGCACCTGCCGATCAGCTCCACAGCGCCCTCGATCCCAAGGGCTCCCGTATCCACACAAAGCTGATAATTATTGATATCTCCCCATGTGTTGGTCGCGTAATAGTTGTAATACGCGGCGCGCTGCTTATCTGCTTTTTTGATCATTTCTTCCGCTTTCATCGGATCCACGTTGTAGTATTTGATAACACGCTTGATTCTTTCCTCCGTGGATGCCTTGATGAATACGTTCAGCACGTTCGGATGGTCGCGCAGCACATAGTCAGCGCACCTGCCGACGATTACACACGGCCCTTCATCGGCGATCCGGCGGATCGTGTCAAACTGCGCCAGAAAGATCTTGTGGTTCAGAGGCATATCCATGTACATGGAACCGCTCTCGCCAAATGGCTGTGTGCCGCTCATCAGTGAAAAGAGAAAATTACGGGTATTCTTTTCATCGTGCTCTTCGAGCAGCTCCTGGCAGATTCCGCTGTCCTTGGCAACCTCGGCCAGCAATTCCTTGTCATAGTACGGAATACCGAGTTTCTCCGACAGGAGCTTGGCAACATACCGCCCGCCGGAACCGTACTGACGTCCGACAGTGATGATCGAATTGGTTGTCATGTCAATTCCTCCTTTTTTCTGACAGGATGAACAAACGCGGCCTCAACGGAGCTATTTTTCCCTTTTCCTCTTGTGAAAATTATACCATATCCCTTTTCTGCCGTCAATTGCGCGTGCCTTGTCTTTTCAGGCGCTTCATGCTAAACTGTTGTTTACCGAAACGGAAGAATTGAGGTTGCCTCCCGATGAAAACACCCCTGACGAAAAAAACGCTGCGCCAGCATCTGACCTACAGCTGGTGGAAGTATGTCCTCGCGTTTGTTCTGATCATTTTCTGCGTCACGTTCTATTATGATATTTCCTCCTACCGTTCTCCGGAAAACAAGAAGGTCGAGCTGTATATTTACGGTGTGACGGATGATGAATCGCTCCGCGCCTATATGGAGGGCGTCCGGCTCAGCCGGATGAGCGATCAGGAGGTCATTGAGCCGATGGTGCTGACAACGGATAGCGCCTACGGTCCCATGCAGCTGACCACCTATATGGCTGCCGGTGAGGGGGACCTGTACGCTCTGCCGAAGGATAGTTTTGTCGGTCTGGCCGGTGACGGGGCATTTCTCCCTCTGGAAGAGGATGAGGAACTGATGTCTCTCCTCTCCGATGCCGGAATCACGCTGCAAAGCGGCTGGCGGCGTAACAGGAACACGGGGGAAACCCATCTTTACGGCATACCGTTGAACAAGCTTCCCGGCCTGTCCCGCCTGATGTATGTGGAAAACGGTTACCTCTCCGTTTCCGCAATGAACAAAAATGACGAAAATGTTTTCCGGTTCCTGCGCATCCTGGTGGGCGATATGCTGACCGCGCCTGAACCGGATGAGATCCCGCCGGAAACAGATATTCCCTGATCTTCCGGATCATAAAAAAGGAACGCTCCGCCAGCCGGAGCGTTCCTTTTTTATACCGTCAGATGCCTCTGGAATAATTCGGTGCTTCCTTTGTAATGGAAATGTCGTGCGGGTGACTCTCCGCCAACCCGGCGCCGGTGATCCGGATAAACTGGGCGTTGGTCCGCAGGTCGTCAATATTCTTCGCTCCGCAGTAGCCCATGCCGCTGCGCAGGCCGCCGACCATCTGGAAGATTGTGTCCGCCACAGGTCCCTTGTAGGGCACGCGGCCCTCCACGCCTTCGGGCACCAGTTTCTTTGCGCCCTCCTGGAAATAGCGGTCCTTGGAACCGACAGCCATGGCGCCGAGGCTGCCCATCCCGCGGTAGACCTTATAGGAACGTCCCTGATAGATTTCGGTGTCTCCGGGGGACTCCTCGGTACCTGCCAGCAGGGAGCCGAGCATCACGCAGCTGCCGCCGGCAGCCAGCGCTTTGGTGATATCTCCCGAATACTTGATTCCGCCGTCAGCGATGACGCGGATCCCGTACTTATCGGCCTCCTCCGCGCAGTCAGCTACTGCAGTGATCTGCGGTACGCCGATACCGGCCACCACGCGCGTCGTACAGATGGATCCGGGGCCGATGCCGACCTTAACGCAATCAACGCCGGCGGAGATCAGATCGTGCGTCGCGGCTGCCGTGGCCACATTGCCGGCAAACAGGGTTATATCCGGATACCGGTTGCGGATGGCTTCCACCTGCTTCAGCACGCCTACGCTGTGACCGTGCGCGGTGTCGATGTTGATCACGTCCACCTTTGCGGCCAGCAGCGCTTCGATCCTTTCAAACACGTCCTTCGTGACGCCGACCGCCGCGCCGCAGAGCAGGCGTCCGTTTGCGTCCTTTGCGCTGTTTGGGTACTTTGTCGTCTTTTCGATATCCTTGATGGTGATCAGTCCGCGCAGGTTGAATTCCTTGTCAACGATCGGCAATTTTTCAATGCGGTGCTTTGCCAGGATCTTTTTGGCTTCTTCCAGCGTGGTGCCTTCCGGAGCGGTGATCAGGTTCTCGCTTGTCATCACCTCGCCGATAGGCCTGCTGAAATCGGTCTCAAACCGGAGGTCGCGGTTGGTCAGGATCCCGACCAGCTTTCCCTTGACGGTGATCGGTACGCCGCTGATGCGGTAGCGTCCCATAAGCTCCTCCGCATCGCTGATGAGGTTTTCGGGGCTGAGAAAGAAGGGGTCTGTAATGACGCCATGCTCGCTGCGTTTAACCTTGTCTACCTGGGCTGCCTGCTCCTCGATGCTCATATTCTTGTGAATGATGCCGAGGCCGCCCTCTCTTGCCATCGCTATGGCCATATGACAGTCTGTGACCGTATCCATGGCTGCGGAAAGCAGCGGGATATTCAGCTTGATGGTTTTTGTCAGCTGAACGGAAAGATCCACATCCCTGGGCAGGACTTCGCTCTTTGCTGGAACCAGCAGCACATCGTCAAAGGTAAGACCGTCCCTGATTTTATTTTGCAGCAATTTGACCGACCCCCTCGCGTATTTATTGTTCGATATCTTATCAAAATTTCTCCGGAAAGTCAATCTGTTTCATGCCTGTAACGGTTGGCTTTTCAAACTTTCAGTCAATTCGGCCGGGAGGCGCGTTTCCGCGTCTCCCGGCGCTTCCGGACCCTCGCTTTTGCGGCTTCGGGCCGTCTTTTCTCTTTTTTCAAAGATAAGGCTTTATCTCTGATCGAGCTCCGGCGGATTCAGCACAAAGCCGGCGCGGACCCCTTTGTCCTTCTGGGGAGCCGGAGGCTTTGCCGTGGGCGTCGGGGCGGGTGTTGCTGTAGGACCGGGCGTTGCTGTTGGCGCGGCTGTCGGTCCCGGTGTACCTGTCGGTTCCGGCGTAGCCGTCGGCCCCGGTGTATGGGTCGGCTCCGGCGTCACCTCGGGTGTCGCCGTCGGCGCCGGGGTATTTGTCGGCTCCGCGGTCGGTTCAGGCTCCGAGGTCGGTTCAGGCTCCGAGGTCGGTTCAGGCTCCGAGGTCGGTTCGGGCTCCGAGGTCGGTTCAGGCTCCGAGGTCGGTTCAGGCTCCGAGGTCGGTTCAGGCTCCGAGGTCGGTTCA
>JAFWQA010000054.1 GCA_017509255.1 Clostridia bacterium
CTGCTCTGTCTGCGGCGAGGTACTGACGGCGCAGGAGACCATCGCCGCGACGGGACATACCGAGGAAACAGTTCCGGGCAAGGCTGCGACCTGCACGGAGGACGGGCTGACAGAGGGAAAGACCTGCTCTGCCTGCGGCGAGGTACTGACGGCGCAGGAGACCATCCCCGCGACGGGACATACCGAGGAAACAGTTCCGGGCAAGGCAGCGACCTGCACGGAGGACGGACTGACGGACGGAAAGATCTGCTCTGTCTGCGGAGAGGTGCTGACGGCGCAGGAGACCATACCCGCGACGGGACATACCGAGGAAACAGTTCCGGGCAAGGCTGCGACCTGCACGGAGGACGGACTGACGGAAGGAAAGATCTGCTCTGTCTGCGGAGAAATATTGAAGGAACAGGAAGAGATCCCCGCCACAGGACACACCGAAGAAACAATTCCCGGCAAGGCGGCGAAATGCACGGAACCGGGCCTGACGGACGGAATAAAATGTTCCGTCTGCGGGGAGATATTGAAGGAGCAGGAAGAGATCCCCGCCACAGGACATACCGAAGAAACAATCCCGGGCAAGGCGGCGAAATGCACGGAACCGGGCCTGACGGACGGAATAAAATGTTCCGTCTGCGGGGAGATACTGAAGGAGCAGGAAGAGATCCCCGCCACAGGACATACCGAAGAAACAATCCCGGGCAAGGCGGCGAAATGCACGGAACCGGGCCTGACGGACGGAATAAAATGTTCCGCCTGCGGGGAGATATTGAAGGAGCAGGAAGAGATCCCCGCCACCGGACACGACTGGACGATCACCTATACGATGAAGGACAGCGGGGGCAATACTGTCAGTACGCTGGGCGAGGCGACGACCGTGCTTGCCGAAAAACACTGCTCCCGCTGCGAAGCCGATGGATCCGAGACCGCAAATGTGCAGCATATCAAACCTACCTGTGGCGAGGACGGGTCCTGGTTCGTCACGTTCACTGACGTGGATTTCACCTGCCCCGAGGAAACGGACACAAGCCGCCCCTCACATACGTGGACAGAAAAGTGGACGGTGGTCGATAAGTATCTTGATGGCTTGACCGTCATCCCGAACGAAGAAGGCGGTGTAACGCTCAGGGGGAGCTGTGCGCTGAATATCTATGTGAAGTGCTCTGAATGTGGTTATGAACCTCTAGAGCCGGCTCTTTCCAGCGCTGAAAGTGAAAATATAGTATACTTGGGAGAGAACCCCGGCGGAGGGTACCTGCTCGAGGTTCCGGTAAATAACGCATCCTCTTTTTGGGATGACGGTACTACGTACTATCTGAAGGGTTACGTTTCTACCGTCAGGTTCGTTCACGACTGAACGCAGCATCCCGTCCGGAGGGACGGAAAGGGACCCGGCTATTTTCAGCCGGGTCCCTTTGTATTTCGGGGAATGATCGGAGTGTGCCGCTTACGCTTCCGCCCGCGGGCCGGTGCGAAGGGTGACGCGGCAGTCGGCGGAGAGGCCGGAGACGGTCCGGAAACGGACGAGGGCCTTGCCGGGCAGATCGCCCGCGCGCAGGTATGCCGTCAGTGTGCCCTCACGGGTGAGACGGAAGCTTTCGCTGTAGGCGGTCAGGTCGTCCGGCCTGCCGTTTTCCAGGCCCAGCAGGGTCAGGTCCCCCAGAATCTGGCAGGAAAGAACTTCATCCCGCGCGGGTCGGCCATCGCCGTCCAGCAGCGCCGCCTCCAGCAGCAGCACGTCCTTTCCGTCCGCCGTGAGCTCTGCGCGGGCGGGGCGCAGGACCAGGGAGCATGCCGCGCCGGGGGTCGCCAGGGTATCCGAGACGCCGGGGGCGCGGACCTCCAGCACGCCGCTTTCATACGGCGCCGTCCAGACGGCGCGGCGGCCGTCTTCCGCGGAAACGGTTTTCCGCCCGAGGCTTTTCCCATTCAGAAAGAGCTCTGCTTCCCCGCAGTTGGTATAGCAGGAGACGCGCATCGGCTCACCCTCGGCTCCTTCCCAGCGGAAGCATTCGCCCCAGGCGCCGTGATCCTCCTCCCGCGCGGAGCTGACCGCGAGGCGGGCCACCGGGGCATTTGTCCAGAGCGCCTGACGGAGCGCATAGAGCGGCTTTTCTTTTCCCCGCAGGTCCAGGGCGCCGGCCCGGCTGATGCGCACCGGCCAGCCGGGGCATTCGCCCAGAAAATCGATGCCCGTCCAAAGGAACTGGCCGGAAATATATTCATGGTCCGTGACCGCCTTCCACGCGGCCGGATCATGACTGTTTTCGCTGCCCAGGATGACCCGGTCCGGCCAGGAGCGGTGATCCGCCTCATAGAACTGCTCCCGGTAGTTGTAGCCGGACAGGTCCAGGGCGTCCGCAAACCCGGTGCGGTTGCTCAGCTCCGGAAAGCTCAGGGCGCTGAGCACCGGGCGCGAGTCGTCCAGCGCGTGCACCTGGGCTGTCAGCTCCCGGGCGACGGCCGCCAGGCGGCCGGCATCCGGCTTGCGGACGTCGTAGAGACGCTCGGCCAGGGGCTTGTTGGCGTCGTTGTTCCCGAGCACCTCCCGGAACAGCGGGGTGACGTACGGGTCGTTGGGATAATCGATCTCGTTGCCGATGCTCCAGAGAATGATGCAGGGACGGTTCCGGTCCCGCTCCACCATACTGCGGAGATCCTTTTCATGCCAGAGGGGGAAGTCCTCACCGTAGCCGAAGTGCTTCGGGGGATAGACGTTATGCCCCTGCCACCATTTGTTTTTGACGCCCTCCCATTCGTCGAAAGCCTCCTCCATGACCAGGAAGCCCATTTCATCGCACAGGTCCAGCAGGTCCGGATCCGGCGGGTTATGCGCCGTGCGGACCGCGTTGCAGCCCATGACGCGCAGCTTTTCCAGGCGGGCCCGCCAGACGGCCTTCGGCACGGCGGCTCCCAGGCAGCCGGCGTCATGATGCACGCAGACGCCGCGGAGCTTCATCGGGACTCCGTTCAGGAAGAAACCGTGATCCGGATCAAAGCGGAAGGTGCGGATACCGAAGGGGATATGCAGACTGTCCCGCACGGAGCCGTCCTTTTCCGCCTCAGCCAGGAGGGCATACAGGTACGGCCGCTCCGGGCTCCAGCGGCGCGGTCGGCGGACCCGGAGGCGCAGCACGCCGGAAGGGCCGGCCGCAGAGGCCTCCGCGGCGGTTTTCCCATCGGCGGAGAGCAGTCGCACGCGGACTGTGTCCGCGCCCTCCGCGTCATACTGCACGCGGATCACGGCGGAAGGGCCTTCCCCCGGCTCAGTGACGGCGAAAACGCCGTTTTCCCGGAAGCAGACCGGATCCGTCACGGTCAGGAGAACATGGCGGTCGATGCCGCTGCCGGTATACCAGCGGGAGTCGGCTGTATCCTCATGCTCCACGCGGACGGCGATCACATTCTCCCCGGGGCGGACGAAGGGGGTCAGGTCAAAGGAGAAGGAGGTATAGCCGTAGGCATGCTGGCCGAGATAGTTGCTGTTGATCCAGACCCGGGCATGCTTATAGACGCCCTGGAAGGTGACGAGCACCCGCCTGCCGGCATCCTCCTGCGCGAGGGTGAAATGCTTCCGGTACCAGCCGGTGCCGCCGGGCAGGTATCCGGTCCCGCTGGACCAGCGGGTGTCGAACGGGAAGGACACCGCCCAGTCATGCGGCAGGGTGACGGCCTTCCAGGCCCGGTCGTCATAGCCCATGTAGCCCGCATCCGCGGCGTCGCCGTAATGAAAACGCCATCCGGCGTCCAGCAAAATCGTCTTTCTCATTGGCTTACCTCTCCGTCTCATTTTCGGGAAAACCGGCCTGAAAAAAGGGGCTGCCGGCCAGATCCAGCTGCCGGCAGCCCCCGGAACAGGGCTGAATTACTTGGCGTACACGGCATCCAGCTGGCTCTGGATCTCTTCCATTACCATGTCGATGCCGGCGCTCTTCAGCTCCTCACGGAACTGGGCGACCAGCGCTTCGGGATCGTCGTTCATGCCGAACACGATGCGCGGCATATAGGTGTTGTAGACGTTGCTCAGGTTGTCCATGAACACGCCCACGTTGGTGTTGTCATAGATGTACTGTCCGTAAGGATAGTCGATCTTGACTTCGTCATAGGCAGCATACATCGCGGAGATGGCATCCCAGTCGAGCTCCGCGTTCCGGAACTCCAGGTTGTCGTTGCGGCCCCACCAGAAGTTGAAGGACACGCCGTCGGTGGCATCCTCGAAGCCTTCGGGACGGGTGAACAGGCCGTTTTCGTCCACGGTATACATATCGCCTTCGAATCCGTACTGCATCAGGTGATAGATCTCGGGATCATTGCGCATGAGGTCATAGACCATCAGGGCGCGTTCCGGATGCTGGCTCTTGGCGGCTACGGCCATGGCGCCGTGAGTGATGTTCAGGGAGATCAGGTTCTTGGCCTCTTCGCCGAACCAGAAGAATCCGAGGTCGGAGCCGGGCTGCTTGCGCTCCATGGTGGTGCGCTCGCTGGTCCAGGTCTGGGTGTGATGCTGATGAGCGCCGGTCTTTCCTTCTTCCATTTCAGCAACCACGTCGCCGGTGTAGTTCAGCACGTCCGCGCGCCAGTAGCCGGCGTCGGCCCAGGCTTTCATTTCCTTGGCGAAGTTGACCAGTTCGTCGCCTTCCACATAGTAGCGGCTCAGGGTGTAGGGGTTTTCCTTGCTCTCGCCATAGAAGATGGCTACCGGGAAGCCTTCAATGGCGATGTTGCCGGTATGGGAGGTCTGCCAACCGCCGGCCATCTGGGGGCTGTAGGAGGAACCGTTGCCGTTGGCATCCCACGGAATGACCTCCGGCTTGTTTTCCTTGATGTACTGGAAGTATTTGCCCAGGTCTTCCCAGGAATGCACGCCGTTTTCCAGGCCGGCTTCTTTGGCCCAGTCGCCGCGGTACATGAAGCCGTGGTTGGTCCACTGCGCATAGTTGTCTTCCGGCATCAGGTAGATCTCACCGTTGTATTTGCACAGGTTCCAGTGCGCTTCGGAAACGGTTTCCCAGGTCTTGGGGGCGTAGGTCTTCAGCATGTCCTCGGTCAGGGGCAGGAAGGCGCCCTTCTGGCTGTTGGGCCAAGCGTCCAGCCAGTCGGTGGCGGTGCCGATCAGGTCGATGTCGCCGTTCTGGGTGGCCAGGGCCAGGTTGTACTGGGTCTGCCAGTTGGTCCACTCGATCCAGCGGAACTCGAGCTCGGCGTTGACCTTTTCGGTCAGCAGTTCGTTGATCTTCGCCAGCACTTCGTCCGTGCGGTTGGTGGGCATGTCGCCGGTGACCAGGTACACGATCTTCACGTGCTCGGAAGTGTCGATGCCTTCGGCGCCCGCGGGCAGCAGGCTGCAGATGAGCATCAGGGACAGGATGAGTGCGATGAGTTTCTTCATGGATTCAGTCCTCCTTCAAGATTTGATTTATTCAGCCTGTAGCCAGGCATAAATCCGTTAACCCTTGACCGCGCCGACGGTCAGGCCGGCGACGAAGTATTTCTGCACGAAGGGGTACAGAAGGATGATGGGGCCGGTAGCGACCACGGCCGTTGCCATCTTCAGAGTTTCTCCGGGCAGGTCCGTGATGACGACGTTGGAGCCGGCGACGGAGTTCTTGAGGCTCGCCACCTTGTTGATCACGTTGTACAGATGGTACTGCAGCGGCCGGTAGACCACCTTGGTGGTCAGGAACAGGGAACTGTAATACCACTCGTTCCAGTAGCTCAGCGCCAGGAAAAGCCCGATGGTCGCGAGCGCCGGCTTCAGGTTCGGCAGGATCAGGCTGACGAAGATCCTGAAATCCCCGGCGCCGTCGATCTTGCCGGATTCGGTGATCTCATGGGGAATCGCCTTGACGAAGTTCTTCATCAGCACGATCAGCCAGGAGCTCATCAGCAGCGGCAGCAGGATGGCGAAGTAGCTGTCCCGCAGATTCAGGTACTGGACGATCAGCAGATAGAACGGCACC
Source organism: Clostridia bacterium (assembly GCA_017509255.1). Taxonomy (GTDB): domain Bacteria; phylum Bacillota; class Clostridia; order Christensenellales; family Aristaeellaceae; genus Aristaeella. The sequence goes on from JAFWQA010000054.1 coordinate 5,952, forward strand.
AGGCCGGCGGAAAAGAGGGAAGTGAAGTAGATATAGAACATGATCTTGTTCCGGTAGGGGAAATCCCTGCGCTGGAGGGCATAGCCCGTCATGGCGATCAGGAAGAGACCAATCAGCGTGCCGACCAGGGTCAGAATGATCGTGACGACGTACGCCCCGATCATCTGGTCCGGGCTGCGGAAAAGCAGCTCGTAGGAATAGGTGCTGAAGTCCACGGGCCAGAGAGTGAAGCCGGCACGGCGGATGCTTTCCTCCGTGGCAAAGGAGGAGCTGATGATCATCCAGAAGGGAAGAATACAGATGATGCAGAAGACCGTGACGAAGATATACGTCAGGATATTGATCATGATCTGGCTGCTGTCCTTCCGGATGTGGGAGGCATGCATGCCGGCGGGGAGAGCCTGTTTCTTGACTGTCATCTCATTTACTCCTTTCTTCGCCGATCAGAACAGCGCGTAATCGGGATCCAGGTGCTTGACGAAGGCGTTGGCGCCCAGCACGATGAAGAATCCGACCACGCTCTGGAACAGGCCGACGGCGCTGCTCTGGGAGAAGTTGAAGCTGTTCATCATCGAACGGTATACATACGTCTCGATGATATCGGTGGTTTTGAAGAGCATGGAATTGTTGCCGACCAGGTTATAGAACAGGCCGAAGTTGCCCTTCAGGATGCTGCCGATGGCGAACAGGAAAAGAATGATGACAGTGGGCTTGAGCGTCGGCAGCGTGATGTAGCGGATGCGCTGCCAGGCGTTGGCGCCGTCGATCTGCGCCGCCTCCATCATGGAGGAGTCCATGCCGGTGATCGCGGCGAAATATACGACCGTGCCGTAGCCGGTGGACTTCCACAGATGCACCAGCACGATGATGAACGGCCAGGCGTTCGCGTCCTGATATACCTTCGGCATGACGCCGCCCAGGTTCCGCACCAGGTGGGAGATGAAGCCGAAGTCGTAGTTGATCATGTTATAGACCAGCAGGGAGACCAGAACATCCGAAATGAAGTAGGGAAGAAACATGATGCTCTGGGCCGTTTTCTTGTATCCCCTGGAGGAGATCTCATTCAGCATGATCGCAAAGGCCAGCTGCAGGATGTTTCCCAGGACGATGAAGGCCAGGTTGTACAGGACGGTGTTTCTCAGCAGAAGTCCCAGCTGGCCGGAGATGAAGAGGAACTGGAAATTCTTCAGCCCGACGAAGGGACTGGCGAAGATGCCCTTGTTGTACTGGAAGTTGGTGAACGCGATGTAGGCGCCGGGCATCGGCAGGTAGGCAAAAATCAGGAAAAACAGGATCGCAGGCAGACACATCAGAATGAGCGTCCTGTTCTGCATCAGAGTACGGCCAAAAGAAGGCTTTTTGTAATTGATCACCTTTGGTACGGCTTTTTGCAACGAACCCACTCCCCTTTCTCTCCGGACACAGACAGTGGGGCGGATGTTTGAAACCGGTTTCAAAAAGAACACTGAAACCGGTTTCAATTTTCCCGGAAACAATTACGGTGTTTCCATACCCTCCCCAAATATTCTTCACTGCCTAAGGTCAGTATAACAGAGGCGGGGAAACATTGCAACAACTTTTTACTTTTTTACCAAAAAAGACATGCAAAGAAAAAACAAACGTTCAGCGCAGCGGCGCGCACGAATCCCTCTCGGTGATAAATACGGGGATCCTCCGATCGGTGATACAGGGCTCCTCCGGCTCTACGGCGGCCCGGATCAGATCCGCCCCGTAGGACTGGTAGTCATAGCCGACGGAGGTCAGCTTCGGTGTGGTGATGGCGGAAACGAAGGTATCGTCAAATGCCAGGAGGGAGATATCCTGCGGCACCCGGACCCCGGCGGTGATCAGCCCCTGCAGTAGGCCGGCGCTGACCATGTCGTTCATGCCCAGCAGCGCCGTGGGGCAGCGGCCCAGGGCCATCAGCTTCCGGGCGCCCTCGAGGCCGGCCGTGACGGAATAGTCCTGCACACCGATCAGCCATTCCTGACGGAAGGGAAGCCCCAGCTCCCGCAGCACCTTGCGGAACTGGTCCAGCCGCTCGACGGTGCCGAAGTACTCCCGGCCGCTGTAAACAAACCCGATGTCCCGGTGGCCCAGCCCGGCCAGGTAGCGCACGGCGATATCCACCGACGCGCGGTGGTCCACAAAAATACCCGGGATCTCGGGCAGTGGGCTGCGGGAGCCGACCACGATCCGCGTGTATTCGGCGGTCTGGCGCAGAAGCTCCGTGAAGGCGGGATCCTGCTTCTCCAGGTCGATGCGCCCGCCGCAGAGGATCGTCGCCTCCGGCCGCAGCTCCCGGATCCGGTTCAGCACGGAAACCTCGTTTTCCGGCCGGGAGGACGTGTCCATGAGCATGATGACGTAGCCCCGCAGGTACGCCTCGTTTTCGCACGCGGCAAAGACGCTGCTGTAGTAAGCGTTGTCGCTGTGCGCCACCATCATGGCGATGGTCCGCGTGCGCTTTTCGGTCAGCGCCCGGGCATACGCGTTGGGATGAAAGTCGTATTTGGCGATCGCTTCCATGACCCGCTGCCGTTTTTCCTCCCGCACGGAAACCGCCCCGGTCAGGATCCGGGAAACTGTGGCCGGGCTGACGCGGGCTTCCTGCGCAATATCGTATATGGTGACTTTTTTCTTTTCCATCTTACCGTTCTCCCGGAAGCATCATTCTGACAGCTATGATGACACAATCGGCCGGAAAAAGCAAGCGGGGAGGAATCGGAGCGGGTCCTGCCGCCCTCATTTCCGGTCAGCCAGGATCTCCTCCAGGATCTCAACCGCGCTTGTGACCATCTTCGGGCAGAATTCCGTGAACAGATGACGGTCCCGGGCGTACTGCACACCTTCCGGCGTCCGGACATCGCAGCCCAGCAGCTCATTGCAGATGCAGGAGCCGTTGGCTTCGCTGAAGCGGTCCATCATCAGGTCGTTCAGCTCGTTTGTCCTCTGCCGCCCTTCCGGATCCCCGGCGCGGGTCTCCCCGTACATCAGGCCGAGCACCATCAGCGCGCCGGCGCAGGCTCCGCAGACGTTTCCCCTGCGCATGCCGCTGCCGAAGCAGGAACCCAGGCGGAAGGCCATCTCCTCCGTGATGCCGCACTCCTCCGAAAAGGCGGCCAGGACGGACTGCGAGCAGTGAAGATGATCCGCAAAGCACCGCAGTGCTTTTTCTTTTCTTGCCGCGATGTCTTTCAACATGAACACCCGCCTTCCGCACAGGTCCGGCAGGCGTTCCGGATCGATTCGATATGACCGCAGAAGGCGGCCCACTGACCGGCGTTCAGGGAATAGTGGATCCATTTGCCTTTTTTCCGCGAAACGACCAGGCTGCAATCCTCCAGAGTTTTCATGTGGTGTGAAAGCGTTGGCTGGGTGATCTGCATCTGTTCCAGCAGCTCGCACGCGCAGCGTTCCCCACGGGTCAGAATATGAATGACCTGAAGCCGGTTCGGATCCGAAAGAGCCTTGCAGATCAGGGAGATTTCGGATAATTCCATAGGCGCACCTCACATAGATGAAGATCAATATAAAAATCATACACGATACATAGACGGATGTCAATATAACTTCCCCGGCAGAAGGAGAGAAGAACCGTCCTCCGTCCTGTTATTTATGCTTTTGGGGAACGGCGGGATGTGGTATGATATAAAAAAATACGGTAAATAATGGGCATCCCCTTAAAAACGATCCTTACCTTCAGAAGAAGAAGGAGGTAAAAGCCATGAGAAAACGGGTTTGCACAGGGCTCCTGGGGCTGCTGCTCCTGCTGCTCCTTCTGCTCCTGCTGGTTCCCGCCGGGGCGGAGCAGGACGTGGCCGCGCCGGACGGCGGGCGGCAGTCCGGCGTGTTCACGTCGCTGTCCCAGCTGAACGGCAAACGCATCGGTGTGCAGACCGGCACGACCTTTGATGAGATCGTGCTGGAAACTCTGCCCGACGCGCAGATCAGCTATTTCAATACCTATCCCGATATGGCTGCCGCGACGGAGGCCAACAAGATCGACGGGTTTCCCGGCGATGAGCCCGTGCTGCGCCTGATCGCGGCGGAGAACAGCCGCCTGGCGATTCTGGACGAGCGCATGGACAGCTTTATGTTCGGCTTCGTGCTGCCAAAAAACGCGGCGGGGGAGAAGCTGCTGGCGGAGCTCGATGCCTGGATCACGGCCGTTACGGAGAGCGGCGAGCTGGACGGGGTAGTCTCCAAGTGGACCTCTGGCCCGGAGGAGGACAAGACCCTGCCGGACTATGCCGCGTATCCCGCCCCCAAGGGCGTGCTGACGATGGCGACCGAGGGGGCCTACGCCCCGATGAATTATTACCGGGGCGACGAGCTTGTGGGTTTTGAGGTCGACCTGGCCGCGCGGTTCTGTGAGGCCAACGGCTATGGCCTTAAGGTGGTCGGCATGAACTTTGACGGCATCCTGCCTGCCGTACAGACGGGAAAGGCGGATTTCGCCGCCGCGGGTATCACCATCACCGACGAGCGGAGGGAGAATGTCCATTTTTCCCTGCCATACTACTCCGGCGGCACGGTGATGGCCGTGCTGAAGGCCGGGGAGCAGTCCGGGGGCTTCTGGGAGGGCATCAAAGACAGCTTCAGCAAGACCTTCCTGCGGGAGGATCGCTGGCGTCTGTTCGCGGACGGCGTCGGAACGACCCTGCTGATCACCGTGCTGTCGATCCTTTTCGGCACGGCGCTGGGCTTCCTGCTCTTTATGCTCTGCCGCAACGGCAATAAGCTTGCCGACGGTTTCAGCTGGTTCGCCACGTGGCTGGTCCAGGGCATGCCCGTGGTGGTGCTGCTCATGATCCTGTATTACATCATCTTCGTCGGCTCTGTCGCCATCAGCGGCGTCGCCGTGGCGGTGATCGGCTTCTCGCTCACCTTCGGCGCGGCGGTGTTCGGCATGCTGAAGATGGGCGTCGGCACCGTTGACCGGGGCCAGTATGAAGCGGCTTACGCCCTGGGACACTCCAACCGCCACGCCTTCTTCCGGATCATCCTGCCGCAGGCGATCCCGCACGTGCTGCCTGCCTACCAGGGTGAGATCGTGGGTCTCATCAAGGCCACGGCCGTCGTGGGCTATATCGCCGTGCAGGACCTGACCAAGATGGGCGATATCGTGCGCAGCCGCACGTATGAGGCCTTCTTCCCGCTGATCGCCGTCACTGTAATCTACTTTGTGCTGGAAGGGCTGTTCAGCTTTGCCGTCAGCCGCATCCGCATCAGCATCGACCCCCGGAAGCGCAGCCGCGAAAGGATCCTGAAAGGAGTGAACCCGCATGATTAAGATCGAGCATCTGAGAAAGGAATATCCCAATGTGACGCCGCTGAAGGACGTGAGCGTGGAGATCAATGACGGCGACGTGATCTCTGTCATCGGGCCGTCCGGCATGGGGAAGAGCACGCTGCTGCGCTGCATCAACCGGCTGGAGGAGCCTACCTCCGGCCGTATCCTGGTGAACGGGACGGAGATCACGGATCCCAAATGCGACATCAACCGGGTGAGGCAGAAAATGGGCATGGTGTTCCAGAGCTTCAATCTGTTCGGGCACCTGACCGTGATCGAAAACCTGATGCTCTCGCCTGTGGACTTGCTGGGGAAAAGCAAACAGGAGGCCTACGACGAGGGCATGCGGCTCCTGCGCACGGTGGGCCTGGCGGAGAAGGCGCTGAGCTACCCGGACGAGCTTTCCGGCGGGCAGAAGCAGCGTATCGCCATCGCCCGCACCCTGGCGATGGATCCGGACATTATCCTGCTGGACGAGCCCACCAGCGCCCTGGATCCGACCATGGTGGGCGAGGTGCAGGCGGTCATCCGCGACCTGGCGAAGACCGGCAAGACCATGATGATCGTGACCCACGAGATGAACTTCGCCCGGGCTATCAGCAGCCGCGTGTTTTATATGGACGAGAACGGGATCTACGAGGACGGAACGCCGGAGCAGATCTTTGAGCATCCTCAGAGGGAAAAGACCCGGTGCTTCGTGCGGCAGCTCAAGGTGCTGGAGCTGAACATCGAAAGCCGGGACTATGACTTCCTTGGCATGGCGGGTGAGATCGATACCTACTGCCATAAAAACCAGATCGCGCCGAAGACCGCCGGCAGGATCCAGCTGGCTTTCGAGGAAACGGCGCAGCTGCTTCTTCCCCGGCTGAAGGATCCGCGCGTCCGGGCGGTGTGCGAATATTCCGCTGCCGCGGAAAAGGCGGAATGGACGTTCACCTACGGCGGGGAAGCACTGGACGTGACGGAAAAGGGGGATGAGCTGGCCCTGGCGGTGCTGAAGGGCATGACGGAATCCGTCGACTCTTCCCGGAATGAGGACGCGGAGCTGCCCAATACCCTGCGGCTCGTCATCAGAAGCGAGTAAACGGCGGCAGAGCATTCTTCTGCTCCGGAGCCGTCCCCCGGCCGGGGACGGCTTTGCTGTGCGGCCTCGCCGGACGATGAATGAGGCAAAGGCGAAAAGCTGAGGAACTTTTTTTCAGAGCGGCCTAACCTTTTTCCTTCCCGGACTACTATACAGGTGAAAGCTTTCAAAATACCGAGAGGAACACGATGAACAAGGAACAGATGGAACAGACCGTGCAGGCAAACATGCAGAAGATCTACCTGTACTGTGTACGCAGGCTGGGAAACGCGGCCGAGGCGGAGGACGTTGCGTCAGACATCGTCCTGGAGCTGCTTCGCTCGTATTCCGGCGTGAGGAATGACAAAGCGGTATACGGATATATCTGGGCGGTGGCGGACAACCTGTGCAGGAACTACTGGCGGAAGAGAAGCCGGTATGAAACGGTGGAGATCCCCGAGAATTATACGGAACCGGGCGCAGCGACGCCCGAGGAAAGGATCATCCGTAAGCAGGAAATATCCGACCTGAGAAGGGAACTGTCGCTGCTGAGTGAAAAATACCGGGCGGTCATGATCGCGTACTATATCGGGAATCAAAGCTGTGAGGCGATCGCGCGGCAGCTGCGGATGTCTGTCACGAACGTGAAGCAATATCTGTTCGAAGGAAGAAAGAAGGTTAGGGAAGGAATGAATAAGCAGCGGGATCTGGGAGTATACAGCTATGCTCCCGAGAAATTTACCATGGATTTCTGGGGTTCTTCTTCGGACGGCTACCGGCAGCTGCTGGACCGGAAGCTGCCCGGAAGCATCATGCTGTCCGTGTTTGACAAGCCGAAGACCCTGGAGGAGCTCAGCCTGGACGTCGGCGTGGCCATGCCGTATCTGGAGGAGGATGTCGGGAAGCTGGAGTCATATAAGCTCCTGGTCAGGAATGGACAGAGGTATCACTGCGGCATCCCGGTTTATGACAAAGCATTCGCGGACAGGGTCAACGAAGCGGCCAGGGCAGCCATCGGGGAAAACATCGAAGGGATCGCGGCGGCCGTGGAGAAGGGGAAGGAACTGCTGAAGGAGACCGATTACCGGCGCCGGCAGGACGACGACAACTACAGGGGCTGGTTCATCCTCATGCTCATCTGCTGGGAGGCGATGCAGCTTTCGGAAAGCAAAATGAAGACTCGGCTCACGTTCCCGCTTCTGGAGAACGGGAGCAGGGGCTATGTGATGGGCAAGCGCGGAGAGATCCCGACGGGCCTCTCGGGGATCTACGGGATGTATACGCTCAGGCGCGATTACGTCCGCATCCTGAATTTCAATCTGCTGACGGACAACGTCATCAATCCCTTCGGCAAGGGCGTGCGGGATGTGCTCTGCGCCTGTGAGGCCGGACTGGGGGAGACCGCGGAGCTGGAAGCCCTGTCCGCCATGATCGAAAAAAAGGCTGTCCATATCGAGGACGGACGGATCTGCACCGATTTCGCGGTAATATCCGAAAAGGACTATTTGGCCCTGGCGGAAAAGCTGAAGGAGGCTGTCGATCAGGTAGCCGCCATCGCGGCGAAGCTGCGGGATCACGGCGCGGAGCTGCTCAGTCAGTCCATGCCGGAGGAAATACCGTACGCGGGCGAGACCGGCAGCATCGTCTGCATGTGGAGCCTGATGGAAAACATCATTCCGGCAATGCTGGAGAAAGGATATCTGTCCAAGGCTCCGGACGGGCAGAACCCGACAGCGTTCTATTTTAAAAAGGCCTGACAGGAAAGATAAAGGCAGTGCCGCCCGTGACCGGACGGCGCTGTTTTTTTGCCCGGTGCTGTTTTTCCGTATAAAAAGCTCCGGAAATATGCTATGATGGGAGCCGGAACTGCAGAAAATCTTTCAGCCGGACGGCAGGAAGCGTTCTGCCGGCAAAAAACATTCGGCATACCGTCATGATGCCGGAACGGAGGAATACGGTGGAGATCAGAACAAAGCGCCTGACAGTGAGGCCGATCCGGATCGGGGATGAAAAAGAGGTCCATGAATATGCGGGCGACCCGAGCCTGACGATGATGTATTTTCTGCCGAACGAAACATTTCAGGAAACGGCCGATTTTGTGAAAGAGAACGCGGCGGAATGGAGTTCGGAGGATCAGACCAATTTCGAGTTCGTGATCCTGTTGGACGGGAAGATCATCGGCGGCTGCGACTGCGATCTGGGTCACAGCGCGGACAGATCCTACGCCACGCTGGGATGGATCATCCGCAAGGATCACAGGAACCGGGGATACGCGTCCGAGGCGGCCTCAGCCGTGATGGATTTCGCGTTTGAGAACCTGAAGATCGATAAGGTCTATGCCCAGTGCGATACCAAAAATCCGGCTTCCTTCGGCGTGATGCGCAAGCTCGGAATGAAGTGCGTGGATGACAAAGGTACCCGCACCTATCCCAGGACCGGGGAGACGTCCGGGGAGTATACCTGCCTGATCACCCGTGAGGAATGGGAAAACAGCGTGAAAATGAGGAGAACGGGTGCCGTATGACACAGAATCAGCGGATGTGGGCCCTGGCAAGGAATGAGCTGGCGGCAGCGGTTTCCGCGATGGGTTGGCCGGAGGAGCTGGCTGATCTGATCGCGAAGGAGCTCGGAAGCCCGAAGGCGATCGGGCGGATCACGTCGTATATACGGCAGGCGAAGCCGCGGACGCTGGAAACGCTGATGGAGGAAATGCTGGCCATTCAGGACGAGATCGCGGCATGGAAGGAAAAGAAGGAGTCCCAGAGAGCGCAGGCAGGCTATAACGAGTGGCTCCGGGAAAGAGATCCGGAGTAAACGGAGCCGCCGCTGCGGACTGGAAGAGTTTTATTCGGGAAAGGGAAAAGGATATGACGATCACACTGGAACAGCTGACGCACGAAAACTATGATCAGGCCGCGGCGATCGACCGGGATGACATCCCGGAGGAGTGGGTGGACAGCGCGGCTTCCCTGATGGAGGTCACGGATTACGGCGCCGAGCATCACCTGATCGGGCATACGTTTCTTGCCCGCGCGGACGGAAAACCCGCCGGACTGATCATGATCGGCGAGGCGCTGGCCTGGGATACGGACCCGGAAGAGATGAAGGGAAAGCCGTTTTACAGGGTCATGGGGTTTGTGGTGGACAAGGCGCTCAGGGGCAGGGGAATCGGAGGAGAGATCCTGGAAAAGGCGATCGAACAGGTCTGCCGGGAATTCGGGGAGCGTTCCCTCGCCCTGGGGGTCCATAAGGAAAACACCCGGGTCGGACGGTTTTATGAACGGCACGGCTTCCGCAGGACGGGCGTTTATGAAGGCAATGACGAATATTATCTCAGGCTGACAGAATCCTGAGGACTGTTCACTCACATCGGGACCGGGAGGATGAAAGGCATTGCAGATCCTGGATACTGAACTTAACGGGGTAAAACTGATCCGCTGTGACCGGCAGGACGACTGCCGCGGAGAAAAAGAGATCCTTCTGAATGTTTCGGCGCTCAAAGAAGGCGGCCTTGATTTTTGCGTGGGGGAACAGCGCCTTTACAGGATCGCAAGGGCGCATACCCTTTTTGGGATCCATTTTCAGGCAGATGCCGGCGCGCAGGGGAAGATCATTACCCTGATCGCGGGGCGGGGAATGGATTACGCGGTGGATCTTGACCGGGATTCCCCTACATACAGAAAGTGGATCTCATTTGAGCTGTCAGGGCAGGAGCCCTGCGCGGTATATATTCCGCGGGGATACGGCCACGCGTTCTATTCCCTGGAGGACAACACCGTACAGCTCTTTACGCTGAACGGGCATCCGGCTTCGGAAAGGATCATCCATTATCTGGATCCGGAGATCGGGCTGCGCCTTCCGGGCAGGGTGGAATGCATCGCGGACAGGGACAGATACGCGCCTTTTCTTTCGTCGCTGAATTCCGACCCGGCGGGAAAGTGACGGAACGGCAGGCGGGAGGCGGTATTTGTTTTCTGCTGAACCGCTTGACGCTATGAAATGCTTTTTCTATAATAAATACAAGCCTTCGGGGACGGCACCCATAACAAAAAACAGCAGGCTGACACCGCAAGGGGGATGATACCCATCGAAAAAAACATTATTGTGGTGGACGAAAACGGGACAGTATTTGAATCTACGTGGCCCAAAAGAGCCAACGGTCTTGTAAAAAAAGGCAGGGCGCGCTGGCTGGATGAAAAAACGATCTGTCTTGCGCGTCCGCCGGAACAAACGGAGGATAACAAAATGGAGAACATGAAGCAGGCAGAAGCTGTTACAGAACCTGTTGCCGACAGGAAGGACAAACTGGGCGGGCTGACGATCGAAGGCCTTCTTGACCGGATGGATGCCATCCGGAAGGAAATGGTCTACATGAGTCAGATCTGCGCCACGATGGAGAACATCACAAACCAGGGCGAAAAAGAGGACGTCGGGCATGTCGCGGAAGCGACCAGCAACGCATTCGTCGCAAGGGAAACGACCTGCCAGCAGCAGCTCCGCTTCCTGGAAAAAATCTATGACGATTATTTTTCGGCCCCTTCCGAAGAGGTTAAAACAGAAAGGACCCGTATGATCCTGAACAGCATGAACGACCTCTTTCCGGCGCTGGATTATTCAGATGAAAACGGCACCGGCAGTATTGAGGCGCTCAAGGTGCTCAGGGAAATGTACAGCGAACTGCTGAAATGATCCTGATCTCCCGCTCCCCGGACAGACTGAAATGCCCGGGGGGTTTTTTTATTCCCCAAACGGATGACGGCGGAATACGGCGGAGATCACCCGCGGGAGTCGCAGTACTCCCGCTCCCACAGCTCATAAGCCTTTTCCCACGTGTCCGTGGCAAAGGGCTTTCTTTCATCCCCGATCTTCCGGGCGTACTGCTCCGCGAAAGCGAGGAAGAAATGGACGTGCTCGAGTGACCTGTCCAGCTCCCGCATGATGACCCTGCTCCAGACGTTCGCCTCCCGGAACAGCCCGGTCTGTGTGAAGGCGCGGATGTAGGCGGTCTTGTCAAACGGGAGCTTTTTCTCTTCGAGCCTGACCTGCCCGTTTTCCGTGATCTCCAGAACGGTATACGGCGCGGTATCCCGGATGCCGTCCAGCGGCAGGCCGCAGGAGCCCGGATTGATCAGGGTCACTGCCCCGTCTTCTGTCCGGAAGGACCACTGAAGATGAGAATGCCCGAAGATATAGACCCCTTTATCCAACTTTGATACCGCCTCCAGGAAAACGGGGTCGCTCTCCCGTTCGGCGGATATCTCCGCCAGGATCTTTTCCGGGCCGGCATCCGTCTGTCTGCTTTTTTCCACGACCGTGACCGAATTCCATGTATAAAAGGGGTGAGTGCCCAGAAAATCCACGGAGGAATGAGCCATACGGACCGGGATGCCGCCGCACTCAAAGAATGCCGTATGCGGCAGGGAGAGGACATACTCCCGGTTTTCCCCGCTCAGATTCCTGAAGCACCAGTAGGAGGCCTGCATCTGGCCGTCCGTCCACTGCGACGGGTCCTTTCCGATCAGGTTTTCCAGATACTGTTCTTCATTGCCCCGGATGATATGCTTGTCTGGGACCGACCGGATGGCGGCGATGCACTCGTCCGGCCAGGGATTGCTGATACAGTAATCCCCCGCGAACAGGAAGCGCGTGATGCCCTGCTTCCGGGCATCCTCCAGCACGGCGCTGAGCGCCGGATAGTTTCCGTGAACGTCCGAAACAACTGCGAATTTCATTCTTCCTCCTGCGTTATCCGCGATCTGACACCGCGTATCTTACCGGGATAATATAACATGATTCTGGCGGCCTGCAAACAGCGCGGAGGATGATCCGGCCGGGGAGACAGGAGACCGCCGCTGCTTTTTTACCAATAGTATAAAAATTTTTATCCGTTTTATACCAACTGTATCTTCATATCCTCCTCCGGGTCAGGTATAATCATTCCGGAACAGGAGGGCGCGTATGGATACGAAACTGGCAGAAAACATCCGGCTTTTCCGGAAAAAACGGGGAATGACGCTGGAGCAGCTGGCGGAGGCACTGAACGTGACGGCCGGAGCCGTCCATAAATGGGAAACAAAACGGTCCACGCCGGACCTGGGGCTGATCATGGAAATGGCGGACTTCTTTGACGTCTCGGTGGACGTGCTTCTGGGATACCGGATGAAGGACAACCGGCTGAAAACGACGGTGGACCGCCTGTGGAAGGCATGCGGCGCCAAGGATCATGATTCGCTTTCGGAAGCGGAAAAAGCGATCCGGAAGTATCCTCACTCCTTTGACGCCGTGTGGGCCGGAGCCTTTCTGTATCACGCGTTCGGCACGGAAACCAAAAACGAAGCATGGATCCGCCGCGCCATTGAACTGCTGGAGAGAGCGCTGCTCCTGCTGTCCCAGTGCACCGATCCCCGGCTGAATGAATCCGTCCTGTACGGCATGATCGCGAATATGCACCTGCTCCTGGGCGAAACGGATCAGGCGCTGGAGCTGCTGAAAAGCCACAACGCCGGAGGACAGTATGACGATACCATCGGTATCACACTGGTTTCAGACTGCAAAAAGCCGGAGGAAGCGGGCGACTATCTGGAACGAGCCTTCCTGCGGTCCGTCTCCTCGCTGATCCAAAGCATTCTGGGCTATGTACTGCTGCTGAACGCACGCAATGACGCCGTGTCCGGAGAAGAGATGATCCGCTGGGCCGTGCCCACGCTGGAAGGGCTGAAAAAGACGCAGGAGCCGTGTTTTCTGGACAGATACAACGCCGTTCTGATGGCCGGCCTGGCCGGATTCCAGCTGAAATCGGGAGAAAAAGAAGAAGCGGTCCGGTCTCTCCGGCAGGCATACGCCCTGGCCCGCTTTTTTGACGCCGCGCCCAATTATGAAGTGGCCCGGATCAAATACATCAGCAGAGTGGAAGCCACCTACGACTCCATGGGTGAAACGGCAGCGGAGGCGGTGGAAACCGCCCTCCGGTACGTCAGCCCGGAGCTGCGGGAGCGCTGGAAGGAGATGGCCGGGAATGAAGAATAAGTCCCTGTTTCTTCGGCTGAAGGAGCAGTTCTATGAGCGCAACAGGCTCTCCTTCTCGATGGCTGCCTGTGTTTCGCTGCTGACGGGCTTCGGCGGGATCATTGTTTCCTGGATCCTGAAGTCCCTGATCGATACCGCCTCCGGCGTGCCCGGGGCGATTTCCCTGCGGGAAAACCTGCTGATCGTCGCCGCGTTTGTGCTTCTGATGGTCCTTCTCGGTATGCTGGATTACGCGTTTAAGCCGGCCTTTATCCGGAAAGCCATGACGCAATACAAGGATTTCGCCTTCCGGAAGCTGACGGAAAAAAGCATTTCCTCCTTCCGGGATGAGAGCACCGCGGCGTACCTGTCCGCGCTGACCAATGACGCGACCAGTGTGGAGGCCAATTATCTTTCCAGCCTGATGAGCCTTTTCACAAAGCTGGTGATGTTTTTCGGCTCCGTTGCCCTGATGCTGTGGTATTCTCCCGTCCTGACGGCGGTGGCGGTGGGGGTGACGCTCCTGCCCCTGGCCGCGTCCCTGCTGGCGGGCAGCAGGCTGGAAACGGCGGAAAAGCGGGTCTCCGGGCAGAACCGGGAGTTCACGGCGGCGCTGACGGACTGTCTCAACGGGTTTTCCGTGGTCAAGAGCTTCCGGGCGGAAAAGGAGATCTTCCGGCTTTTCGCGGGATATAACCGGGCGCTGGAGAATGAAAAGCTCGGCAAAGGGCGGATCCAGGCGCTGATCGGGATGATCGGCTCGCTGGCGGGGATGGCGGCGCAGTTCGGCGTGTTTATCGCAGGCGCGTACCTGGCCCTGAGCGGGCAGGGAATGACCGCCGGCACCATCCTGATGTTTGTGAATCTGATGAACTTTATGATCCAGCCCGCGGCGGACCTGCCGGGCCTGCTGGCCGGCCGGAAAGCGGCGATGGGGCTGATCCGGAAGCTGGCTGACGAGCTGGAAAAAAATACGGAGGCCGCGGGGACGGAAGAGATCGGCGCGCTCAGCCGGGAGATCCGCCTGGAAAACGTGTCCTTCCGCTATGATGAGGAGAAGGATGTGCTGCACGGCCTGAACGCCGTCTTCCGGGCGGGCGGGGCCTACGCCGTCGTCGGGGCCAGCGGCAGCGGGAAATCCACGCTGCTGAACCTGCTGACGTCCCCGGGCCTGAAGTACGAGGGAAGCATCCTGCTGGACGGAAAAGAACTGCGGAGCATCCGGGCGGAAGCCCTTTATGAGCTGATCTCGGTGATCCAGCAGAATGTGTTTGTGTTCAACGCGTCCATCCGGGACAATGTGACCATGTTCCGGGAATTCCCGGTGGAGGTGCTGGACGACGTCATCCGGCGCGCGCATCTGGACGGCCTCATCGCGGAGCGGGGCGAAAACACGCTGTGCGGGGAGAACGGCAAGGGGCTCAGCGGCGGGGAAAAGCAGCGGATCTCCATTGCCCGCAGCCTGCTCAAAAAATCCTCCGTGCTGCTGGCGGATGAAGCGACCGCGGCGCTGGACGCGCGGACGGCCTGGCAGGTGTCCAACGACATCCTGGATCTGACCGGCATCACCCGCATCGTCGTGACCCACTCGCTGGAGGAGAACCTGCTGCGGCGGTACGACGGCATTCTGGTGCTGAAGGACGGACAGGTTACGGAAGCCGGGACCTTTGAGGAGCTGATGGCGGAAAAAGGATACTTCCACGCGCTGTTTACGGTGGCGCAGTAAGAAGGAACCCCGGGGAGACAGGGGACGGCCCTCTGTCTTCTTCGGGGGCTTTTTTTGCCTTTGCGGATATGGTATTATCTTTGGGTGATGACCGGCGGGAGCATGACCCAAAGGCATGAAGCTGCCTGCAGCTTGAGCGTATCACCCGGACGCCGGGAGACAAATACATATCCAGGGAGAGGGATACAGATGACCGAAGTGAAGTTTTACGACGCGGTGGATGATAAACTGCTGAAATTCGCTGTCATCATTGCCAGAACAAACGGCAAATGGGTGTTCTGCAAGCACCGGGAAAGAGATACGTTTGAGGTCCCCGGCGGACACAGGGAGAAGGGTGAGCCGATCACGGATACCGCAAGGCGGGAGCTCTATGAGGAAACCGGCGCGACAGAATATACGCTGAAACCTGTTTGCGTGTATTCCGTTACCGCGCCGGACAACTTCAACGGGGAGGAAACCTTCGGGATGCTTTACTGCGCGGATATCCGGTCCTTTGAGAAAGAGCTGCACAGCGAGATCGAGCGGATCGTGATCACAGAGCAGCTGCCGGAACGGTGGACGTACCCGCTGATCCAGCCGAAGCTGCTGGAAGAAGCCGGCCGCAGGGGATTCCTTTAACTTTCAGTTTTCTGTATAAGGGAGGTTCAGCATGTCAAAACAAAACATCTATGACAACGACACTTTCTTTGAGTACTTCCGGAGCAGCCGGAATAATGATGTGAATTTTAATGACTGTATCGAGACGCCGATCCTGCTGAAAATGCTTCCGGATCTTCACGGGAAAGCGGTACTGGATATCGGCTGCGGCATGGGCCAGCACGCAAAGCAGTACGCTGACATGGGCGCGGGATCCGTGCTGGGGACCGACATCTCCGGGAAGATGCTGGCGTATGCGAAAGAGCACAACAGCGCGGACAATATCAGCTATCTGCAGCTGGCTATGGAAGATATTGAATCGATCGGCCGGCGCTTCGATCTGGTCACAAGCTCCCTTGTCTTTGACTATGTGGAGGACTTTGCCGGATTGATGCGAAAAATCAACCTCCTGATGAAGGAAGACGCAAAGTTCGTTTTCAGCATGTCCCATCCGATCGTGACGGCCTGGGACGGAGCGTATGACCGGTATACACGCACGGAAACAGGGGAGCGCCTGTATGCCAATCTCCGGAACTACTGCGTGGAAGGCCGCCGGAAGGTCGACTGGATCGTCAACGGATTTGAGCGCTATCACAGAACCGTTTCCAGCATTATCAACGCGCTGATCGGCGCGGGCTTTATCATTGAGGAATGCCAGGAGGCCCATCTTTCAGACGAAATGCGGGAAAAATATCCGGCCCTCTTCGGCGGAACCATCCACCGGCCTGAATTCATCTTCTTCAGATGCGGAAAAAGCTGAAACTTATCACAGTACAGCAAATCGGAAACTGAAGAGGCGGAATATGACTACAGGCGGATGAATCGTATTGACATTTGACTGAACAGGGAAAAGGGATCCGGTCACGGACGAACTCAATGAGACAGAGTTCGCAATGATATGAATCAGATTTTGCGAGGAGACAGAGGCATGGAATTATTTGACCTGTACACGGCAGACCGGGTGAAGACCGGCAGAACGATGGTGCGCGGCGAACCGACACCGGAAGGCTTCTACCGGCTGGTTATCCACGTCTGTATCTTCAGCCCCGAGGGGAAAATGCTGATCCAGCAGCGGCAGCCGTTCAAGAAGGGATGGTCCAATTTATGGGATATTACGGTCGGAGGCTGCGCGGTCGCGGGAGACAGCAGCCGCACCGCCGCCGAACGGGAGACACGGGAAGAGCTGGGGCTGGATATCGATCTTTCCGATGTGCGGCCGACCATCACGATCCATTGGGAAAACGGCTTTGACGACTATTATGTACTGACGCGGCCTGTCGATCCGGAATCACTGCATCTGCAATATGAGGAAGTGCAGGCTGTCCGCTGGGCCGGCAGGGAAGAGATCCTTCAGATGATCGATGACGGGGAATTCATTCCGTATGAAAAGAGCCTGATCGAACTGCTGTTCTTCCGCAGGGATCACCGCGGCGCGCATACAAGAAACGATACCGGCTCCAAGTGAAGAAAGGGGTGCGCGAATATGGACTGCAGGATCATTGAAGGGATGGGGCAGATCAACGTCGATGACGTCGAAAGACTTCTGAAAACGACATATTGGGCCAATCACCGCCCGGCGGAGCAGATCGCCAGATCCATGCGCAATTCGTCCTGTTACGGCGTCTGGTCGGATGAAGAGCGGAAGCTCATCGGGTTTGCCAGGGTGATCAGCGATTACGCCACCACATGGTATCTGTGCGACGTGGTCATCGACCCCCGGTATCGGCATCAGGGGCTGGGAAAAGCCCTGGTATCCCATATCGTATCCAGGCCGGAATATGCCGGCCTGCGCGGAATCCTGATCACCAGGGACGCTCACGGGCTTTATGAGCAGTACGGTTTTGAGACCGTGAACGGCAGGGTGATGGCCAAAGCTCCGGAAAACCCGTGACCGGAAGGATTGCTGTATCTGAAAGGAGCAACTGATGTTCAGGCCGGATTTTAAAGGATTCTCGGAAGAAATAAAGCGACAGGGCTGGAACGTCCACGGCGCGGAGCTGTGGCTGGACGGGAAGCCTGCCGCCTCATTCGGCGATACAGGGAAGACGCGTTTCCCGGTCTATTCCATCACCAAAGCGGTGACCTTCATCGCGGCCGGCATGGCGGCGGACGACGGACTGCTGACCGTGAATGACCCGCTTCTTCAGCACCTGCCGGAGAAATATGCGCGGGCAATGAGCGGTGATCAGCGGAAAGCCTATGAGCACATCACGCTGCGGCGGCTGATGACCATGTCGGTCGCGGGATACCCCTTTGCCGTTTCCGGGGAGGACTGGCTGGAAAACGCCCTGAGCATACCGCTGAGCGAGCCGGAGAAGCTATCCTTCAATTACAGTAATGTTTCCGCGTATCTGGTCGGCGTGGCGGCAGCTGAGGCCACAGGCGAAAGACTGGACCAATATCTGAACCGGCGGCTGTTTGCTCCGCTGGGTATCCCGGATCCGCACTGCCAGTTCAGTCCGGAAGGATACTTTTACGGCGCAAGCGGGCTGGAGCTGACCGTGAACGAACTGAGCCGGATCGGGCAGATGCTTTCGGACGGCGGGATCTATGAAGGAAAACGGATCCTGTCCGAAGCCTATGTGAAGGAGGCTGTTTCCGTACAGCAGATGAACCGCGAAGGAGGATACGGCTACTTCTTCTGGAAATACCGGGACGGTTTCAGCATGAACGGCAAGTGGGGCCAGAAATGCTATGTCCTGCCGAAGCAGAAGACGATCGTAACGTTCCTTTCCCATATGGAGGAAGGATCGGACCCGGTCAGGGAATGTATGGAAAAATATCTGCTGGGATAAAATCCATGGCGCAGAAATATCATCTCCCTGCGCATGACACGGCGCTTTTCGATGTGATAGTGCGTTCACACCTGCGCAGGCATTTTTTTATGGGACACGGTATGTCCCATCCTTGAAAACAGGGCATTTGCCCGTTTTATGTCCTGTTTTTCCCCATCGTTTTTTCGTAGACTGGCAACCGAAAGGAGGACGCTGCATGGATCTGCAGAAGACAGGGAATTTCCTGAAGGAGCTCCGCAAAGGAAAAGAGCTCACGCAGGAGCAATTGGCGGAAACCCTACATGTTTCCAGGAGGACAGTCTCACGATGGGAAACCGGAAGCAACATGCCGGATCTGGATCTGCTGGTTGAGATGGCTGATCTTTATCAGGTCGATCTCCGGGAACTGCTTGACGGAGAAAGGAAAAAAGAAAAAATGAACGAAGAACTCAAAGAAACCGTGCTGCAGGTGGCGGAGTACAGCAATGCTGAAAAGCAGCGCAGCACGAAAATCGTGCGCGTCTATTTCGTCATCGGGATCCTGGCGCTGATCGCGAACGCGGTTATCAACATGATGGAACTGAATGAAACCTTCATGACGGGATTTTTGAAAGGAAGTACCTTTGCTTTAGCGCTTATCGCAATGGTTTTCGGGATCCTTTATACAACCGGAGCCATGGTTAAAATGCAGGCATTCAAGATGCGGCTCCTGGGAAGGAGAAAGGAAGAGAGGCCATGAATACCGTAACACTGATCGCGTTTATTCTCGGCGCCGGGACGATCGCTTTCGATCACCTGGTCCATAAACTGCCGCATTGGCTGGCTGTAGTGCTGTACAGCGCCGCGGTCGTCCTGTTCATTATCGGCATGATCGCCGCCCGGAAAACCGGGGGCTGATCGGCATAAAGCCCCACGGCAAATAAGCTCTGTGGGGCCTTTTTTTGTTTCCGGGGATATGGTAATATCTGTGGGTGATGACCGGCAGCTTATCGCCCGAGAAACCTTCAGGCTGCCGTGCCATGAAAGTCGGAAAACGATCAACGCGTCAACAGAAAGCTATCTGGCAATGGGCATCCGTATGGACGGGATCGGAATGGCCTGGATCCTGGACAACGAGAACGGCTTTATCTGGCACAATGGCGGTACCGGGCATTATAACAGTTATCTCGGGTTCTGCCGGGAAACCGGTACGGCGGTTGCGGTGCTGTCCAACCTGTCCCCGAACGACCGGATCCCGGCAACAGTACTCGGAATCAAAAAGCTGCAGGAACTGAACAGGTAAGCTGATGCCCGGGAGAACCAAAATTCAGAAGGATGATAACAAATGACAGATTTTTCTGTAATCACGGCATGCGGTGAATGCTGCGCCGGATGCGTGAAGAAAGAGAACGGATCCTGCCCGGGCTGTATCGAAGCGGATGGGTATGTCCCCGAATGGTCACGATCCGGAAGATGCAGGATCCACGCATGCGCCCGGGAGCATGGGGTGCAGTTTTGCGGGCTGTGCGGGGAGTTTCCCTGTGAGCAGCTGCCGCAGATCATTTCCTGGAACAAGAATATTGTCGAGCACCTGAGCAGTCTCCGCGACGAATACGATAAAACGGCCGGGGGACGATGAACTTTTTCCCATGATACTGCTGAAACGCCGCAATACAAAATACCGGTATATCGTTTTTTGAAAATGTAACAGTTTTCAGACAGACAGGGTATAGCAGACCGGTGAAAGAATTTCTTTTCCCATACTGTCTGTTTTGTTGTGGACGGAATAGCGACACGGAGGGAATTGTTTTATGTATCCCGCAAGAGAAGAAGCAGAAAAGATCCTGCTGGACGGATATGATTCATGCCCGGGGCCCTGGGCGGACCACAGCAGGACTGCCGCGCACTGCGCGGAATCCATCGCCAGAGCCTGCGGCCATCTGGATCCTGAAAAGGCCTATGTTATCGGCTTGCTCCATGATATCGGCAGGAAATTCGGCCATCGCCATCTTGGCCATGTTTCCGACGGTTATTCCTACATGATGTCACTGGGATACGATGAAGCGGCGCGGATCTGCCTGACGCATTCTTTTCATGAGAATACGATCAGCGGATATGTCGGCAAGCATGATACGACCGGGGAGGAGACCAGACTCATTGAAACGGAGCTGGCTCGTATCGTGTTTGATGAATATGACCGGCTGATCCGGCTTTGCGATGCCATCAGCGGTTCCGACGGCGTCCTGGATATTATTGACCGCATGAGCGACGTTAAGCGGAGATACGGAGAGTATGATCAGCGCAAATGGGACAATAATCTGGAACTGAAGAAACATTTTGAGGAACTGGCCGGACGGGATCTGTATGAGATCGTCGACAAGGAGCACTTCAGGCCGACTGCGCCGCAGTATGAAAAATAATGCGGCGCGGTGGTCTTCAGGCGGACCCAGAAGGAACCGCAGGAGGTACTATGAAAAACAATATCATTATTGCCGGTGTCCCGAGAGCCGGGAAAAGCACAGTTTCCCACCTGCTGTCAAAGAAATACGGTTATCAGCATGTCAGCATGGATTCCATCATCGCGGGTTTTGAAAAGTGTTTCCCTGAAACAGGCGTAAGTACATATCAGGGACTTTCATCCATGGATACCCTGCGGGTGATCAGCGGAAAAATGGCCCCTTTTGTCCGCGCGATGATGAACAGCGGGGAATACGACGAATTTGAGCCCGGGATGGTTCTGGATATGTACCAGCTTCTGCCGGAGGATTATGACAGATATATTCGCGGAGCCAACTGTGATATCGCATACTTTATCACTTCCGATGTGACTCCCGAGGAGCGTTTCCTGATACAGAAAAAGTATGATACGGAAAAGGACTATACGTACTGGAAATCGGATGAGGAGCTCCGTGAAGGCGCAGAATACATCGTGGAGCAAAGCATCCTGATCAGGGAGCAGTGTATCAGATACGGACTGCCGTATTATGAAACCGCAAGGGAAAGAGAGAAATCGATCCGGCGCTTCCTGCGGGATTTCGGCCTGACGGATGAATAACATCCGACCGAATACCAATAAGCCAAAAACAGTGAGGAGACAGAGAATCGTTCTCTGTCTCCTCCTTTTTTTGGCATTCAGCAGGGCAAAAGATCGATCCCCGCGTCTTTGCTGTGGCTTTACCGGACGGCTACCGGGAAAAGAAGGCGGGTGCCGTCCTCCAGGACACAGGTGAGTGAAACCGTATCGGGAAGATCCTTCGGGCGGATGTCGGACCAGCGGTACCGGAAGATAACCGTGCCCGGATCGGCGGAATCCAGCCTCAGGGCCACGTCCGGGGCAAAGCGGTCTCCCTGCAGCGCACTGCCGTCCCCGTCGGTCAGGATGAGCTCCCGGATCCCGTTGAGCGCAACGTCATCCGGATGCAGCCGGAGGGTCAGGTGCAGGCCGCCCGCCGTGACTGCAGCCACATCGTAGGAGGCGGTGCCGTGCTCCGTCTCATAGACCGGGAGCGGCTTCAGCACGCGGTCACTGTTTTCCCCCTTCGGGACATCAAAGGAGATCTCCAGTGCCGTCTCCCGGAGCCTGCCGTCCGAGTTTTCTATACCGTATGACACAGTCCACTGTTCTTCGTAAGGATCATATCCGAAAAAGCCTTCGTCTTCGGTAATAACGAAATATCCTTCCTCTGTTTTCCTCACGGCCTCTTCCATATTGAATTTTTCCATCTCATAAACGGCGCAGGTGGGACGGTATACTTTGACCAACATATCGATATGCACCGTTTCGGTTCCTGCCAGATCTGCCGGCAGCACGACGCTTGCTCCGTTCTGCCAGAAATTCGATTCAATGTATTTGCTTGGCAGCCACAGGAATTCAAAGCTTTCTCCTCCGTCACCCGCTACCGGGATCCCGTTTGCGGTCAATTTCTGAATGTAACCGCAGATGGGCGTTTCCGGCTCGGTGTTCTCAAAATGCCAGTCAAAGGCAAGGTACTTTCCGTCATAGACAGCGGAGTCCACACGGAAGAGCGCGCCGTCCCCCGAAACCTCCTGACGGATGGGGAACACATCGATTTCCGGGATCTGCTGCGCGGTCCGGTCCCCGTACAGGAACTGCATGACATCCCAGCCGCTGACAGCCGCGATCCCTACGCCCATGGAGATGACAACAAAGGCTGTCAGGATGACCGCACCGGCAGATACTCTTCTTTTCAGGGTTTTTTCTTCGTTTTCCCGCGCACGGACCCGGAGCTTCTGCGCCAGAAAGGGATCGGACTTCATGGCGGGGCTGACCTTTTCCACCGCCCGGTGGACCTGCTTCCGGAACTTTTCGTTATTCATCCTCCCGGCCTCCTTCCAGCATATTCCGCAGCCTTTCCTGCGCGCGCTTCAGCCGTCTGGATACGGTCGAGGCGGAGGTGCGCAGGATCTCCGCAATCTCCTCCTGACTCATATCCTGGTAGTAATACAGTAAAATGACATCCTTGTACCGGGACGGAAGGTCCAGAATGGCTTTGCCCAGCGCCCTGGCATCCTCCGCGTCCGGATCCTCTTCCGCGGCGATCTGCATCTCCTCTGGCACCGTACGCCGATCATGGTGCCGCATCCAGGCGGAATGCAGCATATCCCGGCAGGTGTTCACGGCGATCTTCATGATCCAGGTTTTGGCGGTGCTTTCCGCCCGGAAGCCCTCCATGCTCCGGTAAACCTTCAGGAAGGTTTCCTGCACGGCATCCTCCGCCAGGGACAGATCGCGCAGATACATAAAGCACAGGCGCTTCAGAGGCAGCTGGTATTCTTCGACCAGCCGGTCAAACAGTTCTTCCGTTTCGGGCTTCTGGCCCGACTCCGCATTCATCCTTCAGCCGCCTCCTTTCACATATATAGACGACGTACGACCGGAAAACATGCATCCACCGCAAAAAAACACTTACTTTGCAAAGTAAATTCCGGTTTCTGTGCTGAATTTACTTTGCAAAATTGCCTCCGGAATTAACTCTGAGAAACATAACTCAGTCCTTCCTTTGACAGCGATGGTATAATATAAGGGAAATAGCCTGCATCCAGTGTGTTATCTGGGCTTGCTGCTTACATGATGGCTGCCTGGAGCAGGTGCCATATGATAAGGATCTGGACGGGCGGAATTTACTCTGAAAAACAGGCGTAATCACATTTCGCACGTGTGTTTTGTGTGTGTTTCTCCAGATCCAGCGCAACATGGAGTCTTGAGCACAGTACTCTGATCCAGATAGCATCATGGTATGACAATCCCTTTCAAATCAACAGTTCTGATAACAATGATGATGATTTCGTCTCTACTCATCGTCGCCGTCGTCGTTCTGGCTGTGGGAAGGGTGGAAAAGTCTACGATCCTTTTCCACGCTTTCCACAGACCGGTTTTTCATTTCCCGGAATTTACTATCCCAAAACCGGAACTTACCTTGCAAAGTGACCCAATTATTTTTTGAAAAATTGGGTGTGCTTTTCGTAAAGTACCATATCAGAAGGTTTATGTCCACAAAAAAGCGGGGAAACTCAATCCCCGCTTGCTTTCCAGCCGCTCAGGCTGTCTGCCGGATGAACTGCTCCGCAGAAACTTTGAAGTGAATGCCTTAATGGAAGTATACGTGTTAGCCGTTTCCTTCTGTAAGATCGCTCTGCCGCACAAAACCGTATTCTCCAGTGGCCGGGAACCAGACATGATACCATTCATCCCCGATAACTCCGATCACCTTCATGGTGCTCCAGCCCGCATCTGTGTGCCATATGTAGTCGCCGATCTGTGGTTCCTTGTAAACTTTCAGTTTTTTGCCCCCTGCATCCAATTGCGGCATAGCGGAAATATCCAGACGCAGGGCGCTGCCAGTCTGCCCAAAGGTCAGGTAACGCCTCATCATGTATCCCCGGCGCCAACTGTGCCAGTCGCCGAAGGTAACCAGCGTCCAATCTCCGTCCTGTGCGGAAACGCCCACGGGCGTCCCAGTATAATACTTGCCCTGAGAGCGGCTCCCTTTGTTTGCCAGCTCCCTCAAATGCAGGCGGTCTGTGGCTTTGGGATTGACCACCATGGCATAAGCGCTGGCATCCATCTGAGCGGATGCCTCGTCCAGACTGTGGGGCAGGTTATTCCAATCCATCTGCATGATATCACCCCAGGGATGATTACCATAGAGGATGGTTCGGGCTGGCACTTCCGAGCCATCCCAAACAGTACGGTCACCAAAGAACAGGAACCCCCCGGTTTCTTTTGAATAGGACCCGTCATCATAAATGTATTCCAATCCTGCCTTGCCGGAATAGAGAAGCTGAACCGTCACGCATCGCCCGTCAATCCATAGGCTATCGGTAAAATTCTCCACGCCTAAATATGTGGCTTCCGGCAGAGGTGAACTCATAATCAGATTTACTTTCCGCTGACTGGCGTACTCCACAATCACATAGAACTTTTCACGGGTTTTCAGGCTTCTTACGAGAAAGTGCATGGCGCCATCCTTGAGAATACATTTGATATACGAGAAGTCTGGCATCAGGATTGCACAAGCTTCCACAAAGAAACGGTCTGTCTCAAACCATGCACCTAATTGTGGGTCGATCAGCGTCGGAAAGCCTCGGAGATCAAAGTCCGCCAGCATAATGTGATCTCCCAGCCACGTAGCGGGCAGAGGGTCCATCCGGATCATTTCCGTGTTGTCGTTTCTGTCTGAAATGTAAAAGCTGCGGATAATCTCACCGCCGTGCGCTTCATCCCATATGGTAATCCAGCTATGGGTATATTCGCCGTAACCACTATCCGCGTAGTATTGATCCACCGGTCCCCAGACACCGTCTATGTTTCGTGAACTATGATATCGGAGGACTTCTTGATCTGATAACAGATAGGTCCAGTATATCGAGATATCGCTTTCAAGATACAGTTCCGGCCAGTCAGCATCCTGGATCAGCGCTGTGGGGTTGTCGATTATGATCTGCCATACGTTTTCTTTCTTCTCAAGCACGACCAGCCTCTTCTTACCTTCTATCTCTGTGAAGCAAGCTGCCATGTCGCCCCACTGCGAGAGCTGCACAGGTTCGGTGATGCCTACCTGCATGAGAGCGTCAGTGATCCGGGTTCCGTCCTGATCCTCCGCAATAGCATATGCCGAAAAAAGCATCACAGCACACAGAAGGCTGACAAACCATATTTTTTTCATTCCTTTGTCCTTTCTTATCCTGTATGGTTTTTCAACCATGATCTTCTGTCAGTTGTACGTCATCTTCTGTAGCGGGAATATATCCTCCACCCCCTTCCTCATTCGTCAGACTGAATCCTTCATCGTCAAAATCCAATCCCCGGATCGTTACCCGGCCATTATTGTATATTAAAGTCAACTGATAAGGCGGCTTGTTCCAGTACAGATTCATGAACGGATTGTACTTCGTCACATACCATGTGCCGGAAGCTCTGGCCGCATTTTCCACCCGTTCTGCCGTATCCAGATCCCAGTCCCACATACCGGCAGTGAAGGTTCCGTCATTATTAAAA
>JAFWQA010000055.1 GCA_017509255.1 Clostridia bacterium
CTGTTTCCGTGCACGCCGTCCGGGGAGCAAGCTCCCCGGCCGCCGCACACGAAAACAGCCAGCTGCTTTCGCAGCCGGCTGTTTGTCATAGCTTTGCGGAGAGAGCGAGATTCGAACTCGCGATACCCTTTTGGGGTACACACGCTTTCCAGGCGTGCCTCTTCAGCCACTCGAGCATCTCTCCAATACGTATCCCGGGAAATCGGGACTGCAAAGGTAAGCATTTTTTCCGGAAGTGCAAGTGTCAGAGCCGCAATTTTTCCATACCGGGCTATAAAGTCAGGCTGTGGTCGATGCAACCGGGATATTCTTCCGGATAATGCGTGACCATCACGAGGGTTTTGCCGGGGGCGCCGCAGTAGCGGTCCAACAAGGTTTTCACGCGTCTCCGCTGCGGTTCGTCCAGTCCCTGCAGGGGTTCATCCAGGATGTAGAGGGGCGGATCCTTGACGAAGGCGCGCGCCACCAGGCACAGACGCTGCTCTCCGCTGGACAACCGCAGGAACGGCCGCCCGGCCAGATGGCCGACGCCGAATTCCTCCATCCAATGCCGCGCAATGGTTCTTTGTTCCTCGGAAGGCTTGCGGAACAGGCCTTCCGTGTCGAAATGCCCGCTGGTGACGATATCTAGCGCAGGGGCGTCCAGCCGGAAGGCGCGGTGCAGTTCCGGGCTTACGAAACCGATCTGACACTTGATGTCCCAAATGGTCTCTCCGGAACCGCGGGGGCGGCCGAAAAGCTCGATGTCATGGGCATAGGCCTGGGGATTGTCGGCGTTGATGAGACTCAGGAGCGTGCTCTTGCCGCTGCCGTTGGCGCCGGTCAAGGCCCAGTGCTCCCCTTGCCGCACGGTCCAGTTCAAGGAATCCAGGATGACGCGCTCGCCGTAGCGGATGGTCACGTTCCGGAGTCGGATGACGGCGGGCGGCAGGACGCGGTCCAGGTACGCTTCCCGGGGCTCTTTCTCCCCCGCCTTCCCACCTTCGACAGGAATGACATGGGTGATGAAAGGCGGGATCTCGGCCGGGCGGGACAGGACCAGCACGAGGGTCATGGACGCCGACAGGGCTGTAAGCAATCCCGTCAGCAAAGCCCTGGTCCGGGGATCCAGGCCGATGTAGGGATTGTCCACCACCAGAATCTCCGGACCGCCCAGCAGGGCGCGCGTAAGTTGATACTTGCGAAGTTCCCCGGACGACAGCGTCACCAGAGGCTTGTCCAGCAGCGGTTCCATCGAGAAAAGAGCGGTCAGTTCCCGCACCCGTCGGAGCGCAGCCTCGGGGTCCTTGCTCTCAGCCGCATCCTGACATAGCGCCTCCCCGACGGAAGGCGGATCGCCTTCGAGCGTGAAGAGGTTCCAGCGCTGCTGCATGAAGAAATTGCGGTCGCCGTAGCTGCCGTAAGAGTCCCGGAAGGTGATGTATTTCGCGCCATTTCGGCCTGCGAAGACGGAGGCGAGCCGGCTCTTGCCGGAGGCGTTCTCCCCCACCAGGGCGACCTGTTCTCCGCGACGGATATCCAAAGCGTCCATGGGCCTTATTCCTCCGCGATCACTTGCTCCGCGGCCACGCAGAGTGCTTCGTAAAAGTCCTTGCCATAGGCGGCGATGAGCGGTTCCCGCAGGAACTGGTAGGCCCGGATGCTTTCGCGCCGGCCCTTTTCGAACGCGCATTGACAGATATCCCAGCGATGGAGGTTCAGGCCGATGCGGCCGCCTCTCAGGTCAACCACGCGGATGGGATACAGCTGGCAGGAAATGGGCTTGCGGAAGGTCGACTTGCCAGCGAAGAACTGCCGCTCGATGGAGCAGAAGCAGTTGCCGTCCTCGAAATGGCA
>JAFWQA010000056.1 GCA_017509255.1 Clostridia bacterium
GAGACCGCCGAAAAGTCTGTGTAAACGACAAAAGTTGACAGTATGAAAGCTGACGACATGGTCAAGAATGGATACCAGAAAACGACAAAACCATTTGAGACGAAAAGGAGAAGAGACCATGCAGTCAGCACCTCAGAATCTGTTGAAGGAATACGTCCAGAGCCAGAAGTTTACCAGCACGGCAGAGATCATGCAGGCGATGAAAGAGATGTTCCGGGACGTGATCCAGACGGTTATGGAAGTAGAGATGGACGAGGAACTGGGGCGGGAACGCTGCCAGCGCTCGGAACTGCCGGAGAATGAGCCCAGGAACTACCGGAACGGGTACACGCGGAAGACGGTCAAGACCCAATTGGGAGAAGTGGAGATCAAGGTGCCCCGTGACCGTCAGGGGAATTATGAGCCGAAGATCATCGGGAAGTACGACCGGAATGCGGACGGAATGGAGGAAAAGATTCTGTCCCTGTACGCCTGCGGGATGAGCCAGCGGGACATCGCGGAGCAGATTAAGGAGCTCTACGACGTGGAGATTTCCCCGGAGCTGGTGACGAAGATCAGCGAGAAGATCATGCCGGAGGTCACGGCCTGGCAAAACCGTCCGCTGGAAAAGGTGTATCCGTTTGTGTTCATGGACGCCATTCACTACAAGGTGAAGGAGGATCACCGGTATATCACGAAAGCCGCCTATGTGGTGCTGGGGATCACGCAGGACGGTCGAAAGGACATCCTGGGCGTCTGGATCGGGGAGAATGAAAGCAGCAAATTCTGGGTGAATGTGCTGAATGAGCTCAAAAGCCGGGGCGTTATGGACATTTATCTGTTCTGTACGGACGGCCTGTGCGGAATGATGCAGGCCATTGAAGCGGTGTTTCCCGGCAGCCGTCTTCAGCGCTGCATCGTCCATCAGATTCGGGCCTCCACCCGCTACGTCAGCTATAAGGACATCAAGCAGGTCGTTGCGGACCTGAAGAAAATCTACACTGCCGTCACCTTGGAGGAAGCGGAACAGAATCTGCTGGACTTCGCGGAGCGCTGGCGAAAGCAGTACCCCTCCTGCGTCAAGAGCTGGGAGGAAAACTGGGAGGTCCTGAGCACGTTCTTTGAATATCCCCTGGAGATCCGGAAGATCATATACACGACGAACATCATCGAGGGCCTGAACCGCCAGTTCCGGCAGATCACAAAGAACAAGCCGTCCTTCACCAATGACGATTCCCTCCGCCGGATGCTGTACCTGGCTTCCCAGCGGATCATAAAGCACTGGCACGCCCGCTGCCAGAACTGGGATTTGGTGCTCAGTCAGCTTGAACTGATGTTCCCCAGTCGGGCCGCCGGCTGAGCCCTTTGCCTTAGTTTTTCCGGCGGGCCGCCGCGGCATTCACGCCTGCGGCGCGCATACCGCACCGTCCGCCAGGAGATGGGTCAGCAAGGGCTTTCAGCCAGATTCCGCCCTGTTTCCACAGCGCCATCCTTGACTTTGTCGAATATCGCTTACACAAGTTTTTCCGCCATGCC
>JAFWQA010000004.1 GCA_017509255.1 Clostridia bacterium
GATTTTCAGTTTCTCCTCTTTACTCCATTTTCTATGTGGAATCCCTTTCTTTCCCATTTCTTCACTTCCTTCCTTTTCAATATTCTATAACAAAAATGAAAGTAGGCACTTTTCAGTGTCTACTTTCATTTTACAGGTTCAGTCTGAACAAACGGCTTCTCTTTTTTTCATTTCCCGGTCAGGGCTTCTCCGGTACCCGCCGGCGGATAAACCGGAGCGCGCAGTCCAGCCAGCCCGTATCGTCCGGAACGACCTGCTCCGGCCCGCGGGCCGTCAGCGGTTCACAGGTCGCCAGGCCGTGGCCTCCGGTCTCATAGACATGCAGCTCGAACGGGACCCCGTTCCGGCGGCAGGCGGAAGCATACATCAGGCTGTTTTCCACAGGCACCGAGCCGTCCGCGGCCGTATGCCAGAGAAAGGCCGGCGGCGTCTGCCGGGTGACGTGCTTCTCCAGGGAAAGCGATTCGATACCCGCCCGGCCGGCCGGGGAATCCGGGCTCACGCCCAGCAGGTTCTCCCGGGAACGCGGATGGGTGAACTCGCCCAGCGTCAGCACGGAATAGCAGAGCAGCTGGAAATCCGGCCGGCAGGAGATCTCCGCCATCGGCTGGGCGGCAAACTCCGGCCTGTGCCACAGCGTGCCCAGCGTGCCCGCCAGATGGCCGCCGGCGGAAAACCCGCAGACCGCCACGGCATTCACGTGCCACTCCGCCGCGCGGGAACGGATATAGCGAATGCTCCAGGCCAGCTCCAGCGCGGCAGCCGGCCAGCGGGCCGGCGCGCAGGAATAGCGCAGGACGGCCGCATGGATACCGGCGGCCAGCAGCTTCATGGCGATGGGCTCCGCCTCCCGGGCGGAGCAGTATTCGTAGCCCCCGCCCGGCACCACGATGACCAGCGGGCGCTCCGGCTGCATGGAGACGGCGCCCGGCTCCGGAAGAAGGTACAGCTTCAGCTCCGGCACCGTCTCCGGCGCGGGGCAGGACACCGCGGCATAATCCGCCCGCGGCTGAACAGTCATAAACACAGCGTTTCCTCCCGATCTCTTTTACGGTTCCTGAGGCAGCGCGCTCTCCGGTTTTTTCTCCCGGAAGAGGCGGCTGTGACGGTAGCGGATGTACAAAAGGGTGGAGCACATGATCCAGCCCATGGGATACGCCAGCGCCACCGCGATGAAGCCGACGTTCAGCGCCTTGGTGACCGCCAGATAGATCTGCCGGAACACGACGAAGGAGCAAAGCATGATCACCGTCGGCGCCGTCGCGTCCCCGATGCCGCGGAGCGCGCCGGAATAGATCTGGTTAAAGCAGATCATGAGATAGAAGGGCGTCACGATGTGGATAAAGCGCACGCCGTAATCCACCACCTCCGGATCCGGCGAGAAGAGGCCCAGCAGCTGCTTTGCCGCGACAAACGCCACGACCGCCAGGGTCGCCGTGGCGATCAGGCTCAGGCGGATCGCCGTGCCGACGCTGTCCTTCGCGCGTTTTTTCTGCCGCGCGCCCCAGTTCTGGCCGACCATCGTCGTGGAGGACATGGCGATCGCCTGCACGGGGATCAGCACAAAAGCGTCCAGCTTGTTATAGATGGAATAGCCCGCCATGCAGGCCGAGCCGAAGGCATTGATATAGGACTGGACGAAAACATTCGAAAACGCCGTGATCGCGCTCTGGATGCTCGAGGGCAGGCCGATGCGCAGCATGCCCGAAAGCGACTCCCGGTCCACGCGCACCAGTCTCCATCGGATCCCGTAGGCGGACGGCTCCTTTGACAGCGTGCGCAGAATCAGCAGGGCCGAAATGAACTGGGAGATGACCGTTGCCCAGGCGACCCCGTCCACCTTCATCCCGAAGCCCAGCACGAAAAGAAGATCCAGCACCGTATTGAGCAGGGCGGAAAAGATCAGAAAGACCAGGGGCCGCCGGGAATCGCCCACCGCCCGGAGCACGCCGCTGCCCATATTGTAGAACAGAATGCCGGCTATGCCGGAAAAATAGATGGTCAGATACAGCTTCGCGTCATCCCACACATCCGCGGGCGTCTGCATGAATCGAAGCATCGGGTCAATGATCAGCAGGCCCAGCGCCGTGGCCACGGCGCTGAGCAGAAAGGTCAGCGCGATGGTCGTATGGACGGCCTTGCTCAGCCCTTTTTCATCATGCGCGCCGTAGCGCTGGGAAATGATCACGGACGCGCCCGTGGCCAGCCCCGCGCAGAAGCCCACCACCGTGTTGATGATGCTTCCCGTGGAGCCGACGGCCGCCTGCGCCTCCTTGGAGACGAAGTTGCCGACCACCAGCGTATCCACCGTATTGTATAGCTGCTGAAAGAGAAGCCCGATCGCCATGGGAATGGCAAAGTCGATCAGATGCCGCCAGATGCTTCCCTGCGTCATGTCCGAATCGGTACGGATCCTGTGTGCCAAAAACGTCGCCTCCGGAAATGGATTGGATACCTTTTACCAGGGATAGGGATCTCCCGTATGCGTGACAAAGACGGGGCCTTCCTTGTCATGCCGTTTCTTCTCAAAGAGCAGCCGCAGGGTCTCCGCGTGCTCATAGGGATCCAGCGGCGCTTCGCTGTTTTCGCTGGTACGGACCCAGCCGGGATGGATGCAGATGATATTGATCTGCGGATCGTCCCTGAACTTGTTGCGCATGGTCATGGTAGCCATGTTCAGCGCGGCCTTGGCCATACCGTAATCGATGTAGTAGGTACGGTAGCAGCGGCCGATGCTGCCGGCTTCCGAGGAGACGTTGACCACCAGTGCCGTATCCTTTGCCGCCTTCAGCAGCGGGAGGAAGGCCTTCAGCACGCGCAGCGGGCCGACGGACGCCACATTGATGACGGGCGCCACCTGGTCCAGGTCAAAATCCTCCAGCTCCTTCATCGTGTCCTTCGAGGTCGTCACGGCATTGTTGACGATCAGGTCCAGGCAGGGGAAGAAGGCTTTGGCTTCCTCCGCCGCCGCGTTGACGGACGGGGTGGAGCCGATGTCCATGGTCAGGATATGCAGGGTGTCGGGGTATTGTTTTTTCAGCTCCTCAAGCGCTTCGGAGGGTTTCCGGACAGTCGCGATCACCTGATCGCCGTGCTCCAGATAACGTTTCGCGAGGTTGAATCCGAGGCCGAGCTTACGGCCGGTACCGGTCACCATTACGTACACTGCGCATACCTCCTTTTCTGATCCCTGTCAGCGCGCCTGCCCCCTTACCCGAGGAACTCGTAGCCGGCATCGGTGACCGCTTTGCCGATCACTTCGGCCGGGACGTCCTTCGTCAGCTCAAGCACCGCGCAGCCGTTCTCATGGCTCGGGGCCGCGCTCTGCACGCCGTCGACCGCCTCCAGCGCCTTTTTGACGGCCGCTTCACAGTGGGGGCACATCATTCCCTTGATCTTTACCGTTTTTGTCATGGTTTTTTCCTCCCGGATCATTTGGTTGATATCTTCCACCGCCGCGCGGAACTCCTTCTCCTCCACAGGCCTGCCGGGCCTGTCCCGGGAAGCGTCATGAAGCTTAAAGAAGTTCAGGCGCAGCGCGTTGGATACGACAAAGAAGCTGGACAGGCTCATGGCAGCGGCGCCGAACATCGGGCTGAGCTGCCAGCCGAAGAGCGGATACCACACCCCGGCCGCCAGCGGGATGCCGATCACATTATAGAAAAACGCCCAGAAAAGGTTGCCGTGGATGTTCCTGAGCGTGGCGCGGCTCAGCCTGACGGCTGCCGCCACGTCGCTCACGTTGCTCTTCATGACGACCACGTCCGCCGCGTCGATCGCCACGTCCGTCCCCGCGCCGACGGCGATCCCGACGTCAGAGCGGGTCAGCGCCGGCGCGTCGTTGATCCCGTCGCCGACCATGACGGTCTTTCCGGCCTGCGCCAGGCGGCGGATCACGCTTTCCTTTCCGTCCGGCAGGACGCCCGCGATCACCTCATCCACCCCGGCCTTCCGCGCGATGGCACGGGCGGTGCGCGCGTTGTCGCCGGTCAGCAGCACCGTACGGATGCCCATATTCCTCAGCTCCCGGATCGCCTGCGCGCTGTCCTCCCGGATCACGTCCGCCACGGCGATCATGCCCAGCAGACTGCCGTCCCGGGCAAAGAGCAGGGGCGTCTTCCCCTCCTCGGAAAGCTGTTCCGCCCTGCGGGTCAAAGCCTCCGGGACCGGAAGCCGGGACTGCGTATAGCTGAGGCTTCCGCCCAGCAGGACCGCTCCGCCCAGCCTTGCCGTCAGCCCGTTTCCGGGCAGCGCGGCAAAGTCCGTGACCTCCTCCGGCGTCATGCCCTTTCCGGACGCGTAATCGTTGACCGCCCTGGCCAGCGGGTGCTCGGACTTGCTTTCCAGCGCGTACGCGGCGCTGAGGAGCTCCTGCTCGGGAACGTCCCCCGCCGGGACGATATCCGTCACCTTCGGCTCGCCGCGGGTGACCGTGCCCGTTTTATCCAGCGCCGCGATCTGCGCCTTGCCCGTCTCCTCAAGTGAGACGGCCGTCTTGAAAAGGATCCCGTTTTTCGCGCCCATGCCGCTGCCGACCATGATGGCCACGGGGGTCGCCAGCCCCAGCGCGCAGGGACAGGAAATGACCAGCACGGAAATGCCGCGCGCCAGCGCGAAGGCCGCCGTCTGCCCGCAGAGCAGCCAGACGGCCGTTGTCAGCAGCGCGATCCCCAGCACGACCGGGACAAAGATGCCGGACACCCTGTCGGCGACCTTGGCGATGGGCGCCTTGGTAGCCGCCGCGTCCGAGACCATGCGGATGATCTGGGCCAGGGTCGTATCCTCCCCGACCCTTGTCGCTCGACAGACCAGGTAGCCGGAACGGTTGACCGTTGCTGCGGAAACAGCGTCGCCCTCCGCCTTGTCCACCGGGATGCTCTCCCCGGTCAGCGCGGACTCATCCACCGAACCGCTGCCGCTGACGACCGTCCCGTCCGTCGGGATATTCGCGCCGGGCCGCACCGCAAAGAGATCCCCGGCGCGGACCTGCTCCACCGGCACCGTCATCTCCTGCCCGTCCCGCAGCAGGACGGCCGTCTTCGGCGCGAGCTTCATCAGGCTTTTGAGCGCGTCGGTCGTGCGGCCCTTGGACCGCGCCTCCAGCATTTTGCCGACCGTGATCAGAGTCAGGATCATCGCGGCGGATTCAAAATAGAGCTGGTGCAGGTATCCGTGCGCCGCTTCCATATCCCCCCGGTGGACCGCGCCGGTCATCGCGAAGAGGACGGCCGCGCTCCACAGAAAGGAAACGCCGGAGCCCATGGCCACCAGCGTATCCATGTTCGGCGCCTTACGCAGCAGGCTTCTGAAGCCGGAAATGAAGAATTTCTGGTTGATGACCATCACGACCGCCGCCAGCAGCAGCTGCGCCAGGCCCATCGCCACCGGGTTTTCCAGAAAAGGAGGCAGCGGGAAGCCTGCCATCGTATGCCCCATGGAAATATACATCAGAAGCAGCAGAAAGCCGAGGGAAGCCAGAAGGCGCCGCTTCAGCCCCGGCGTCTCCGTATCCTTCAGCTCTTCCTCCGCGTCTGCCGCTGCCCGCGCTGCCTTAGCGCCCTTCAGGGAGGCGCCGTAGCCGGCCTTTTCCACCGCGGCGATCACCGCCTGCGGGGAAGCCGTGCCCTCCACGCCCATGGAATTGGTCAGCAGGCTGACCGAGCAGGACGTGACGCCCTCGACGCCGCTGACCGCTTTTTCCACACGCGCGCTGCATGCCGCGCAGCTCATACCCGTTACACTGTACTGTTCCATGACTGTCCTCTGTTTCAAGCAATCGTTTGCCTGTTTCTATTTTAACATATCCGGCTTCGGGATATCAACAGCAACCCGCCGGCCCGTTTGACGGAAAGCAGCGAAAAGCATATAATAACCTCGTTGTTTTGGAAAAAAGAAAGGAAGGAAAACGCATGCAGAAAACAGCGGCCAAACACAGGCTCAGCCCGAGCCGCCTGATCGCGCTGGCGTTCCTCGCGATCATTCTGCTCGGCACCCTGCTGCTGATGCTGCCGGCCGCCTCCCGGGACGGAAAGCCCTGTCCCTTCCTGAACGCGCTGTTCACCGCCGCCTCCGCCACCTGCGTGACCGGGCTGACGCCCTTTGATACCTATACCCAGTGGAGCGCCATGGGGCAGACGGTGCTTCTCTGCCTGATCCAGACCGGCGGCCTCGGCTTCATGAGCATGGCCAGCCTGCTGTTCTTCCTGATCCGCTCCCGGGTGGGCATGATGGGTCAGATGGTGATGGCACAGAGTCTGGGACAGGAGGACATGCATGATATCGTAAATCTGCAGAAGTGGATGCTGAAATACTGCGTGATCTTCGAAGCCGCCGGAGCCGCCGCGCTGACGGCGCGCTTCTGCACCGAGTTTCCTTTTGCCCAGGCGCTGAAGCTGGGCGTGTTCCACTCCGTGAGCGCCTTCTGCAACGCCGGCTTCGATATTCTGGGCTTCCTGAGCCCCGGCGCGAGCGTTTCCGTTTACGGCCGGGACCCGGTGATCCTGCTGACGCTGAGCGTGCTGATCGTGCTGGGCGGCCTGGGCTTTATCGTCTGGCATGAGGTGGCTCAGTACCGTTCCTTCCGGAAGCTGTCGGTCTACAGCCGGCTGGTGCTGGTGGCCACGGCCTCCCTGCTGCTGGGCGGCACCGCCGCCATCGCTCTGTGCGAATGGAACAATCCCGGCACGCTGGGAAACATGAGCTTCGGGGAAAAGCTGCTGGGAAGCTTTTTCCAGTCCGTTACGCTCCGGACCGCGGGATTCGCGGGCATCGATCAGGCGGCGCTGACTGAGGCAGGCAAGTCCGTATCCATGTTTTTGATGCTGATCGGCGGCTCCAGCGGCTCCACCGCCGGCGGCCTGAAAACCGTGACCCTGGTCGTGATCGTGCTGTTCCTGTGGAGCCGCCTGCGCGGCCGGGCCAACACGGTGGTCTATCACCGGACCGTCGGCCTGACCTCCGTGCTCAACGCGCTGACGATCTGCGGCATGATGATCGGGCTGGCCTTCTTCGGCGCCGGCATCATCGCCTATACCTCCCCCCTGAGCCTGACGGAATCCCTGTTTGAAACGGTCTCCGCCATAGCGACGGTGGGCCTTTCCTGCAACGCGACAGCGAGGCTGTCCGTGGCCGGAAAGCTGATCATCATTCTGTTTATGTACTTTGGCCGCGTGGGCGTGCTGACCATCAGCATGGGCTTCCTGAAGGGAGACCGGCCGGAGCCCCGCATCCGCTACGCCGATACCACTTTACTGATCGGATAAGGAGAGAGAAAAGATGAAGAGCTTCGCTGTATTGGGACTGGGCCGTTTCGGCAAGGAAATGGCGCTGCAGCTTGCCCGGGGCGGCGCGGACGTGCTCGCCGTGGACCGGGAGAGAAAAAACGTGGATGAGGTGGCGGATGAGGTGACGCGCGCCGTGACCGCCAATATCCGGGACAAGGACGTCCTGCAGGAGCTGGGCGTCGCCGAATGCGACGAGGTCATCCTGGCCGTCGGCACCGACCTGGCCGCCAGCGTACTCGCCGTGATGAACCTGAAGGCCATCGGCGTGAAGCATCTGACCTGCAAGGCCTTTGACGAGGTGCACCGGGACGTGCTGCTGAAGCTGGGCGCCGACGAGGTGCTGATCCCCGAGCAGGAATTTGCCGCCAAGCTGGCCGCGCAGAAGATCTCCCCCCGCATGCGGGACTACCTGCAGCTGTCCGACGACTTTATGATCGAAGAGGTCAGCGTGCCGGAAAGCTGGAACGGAAAAACCATCGGCGAGCTGCAGATCCGCAACCGTTACGGCGTGACCGTGATCGCGCTCCGCCACGGGGAAAGCGTGATCGCGTCCCCCCGGGCGACGGATGAGATCCGGCCCGGAGACATCCTGCTGCTGCTGGGCGACAGAAAATCCCTGGACTCCGTGCGGAAGGTCAGATAAAACGCAAAAGAAAAACCCGCTTGAAAAAGCAAGGCATATCGCTATAATAAAGGCAGAAGCCGCAAAACTATATAACAAGGAGGAACGGAAATGCAATCAGCCGTATCCGAAAAGAAAAAGCGCTTTACCAAAAAAGAGTGGAGCTGGATCATGTATGACTGGGCCAACTCCATCTACGCCACCAACATTATGGCCGCCATTTTCCCGACCGTGTTTGTTTCCATCGCGGGCGAGGCGGGCGATATCTGGTGGGGCTACGGCACCTCCATTGCCACGTTCCTGGTCGCCGTCCTCGCGCCGATCCTCGGCGCCGTGGCCGACTACAAGGGCATGAAAAAGAAGCTGTTCACGGTCTTCATGCTCACCGGCGTCATCGCCACCTTCCTGATCGCGCTGGTCATGAACAACTGGCGGCTGATGCTGATCGGCTACATCCTCAGCCGGATCGGTTTTTCCGGTTCCTGCCTGTTCTATGACTCGTTCCTGACCGACGTGACCACGGATGAGCGCATGGACAAGGTCTCCTCCTGGGGCTACGCCATGGGCTATATCGGCGGCAGCACGATCCCCTTCGTGATCTCCATCGTCATGCTGCTTCTGCTGGGCTATTCCAACCCGATCGCCCAGAAGTTTTCCATCATCATCGTCAGCGTCTGGTGGCTGGTGTTCTCCCTGCCCTTCCTGAAGAATGTGGAGCAGGAGCATTACATCGAGCGCACCGGGCACACCTCCGTCGGGCAGATCTTCCGCAACATCGGCCATACCGCGAAGGATATTTTCCGGCGCAAGGGCCTCTTCCTCTTCGTGCTGGCTTACTTCTTCTACATTGACGGAGTGGGCACGATCATTTCCATTTCCACCGCCTACGGCACCGTGCTCGGGCTCGGCACCGTCGGCATGATCCTGGCCCTGCTGGTAACCCAGATCGTGGCCATGCCCTGCTCCATCCTCTTTGCCAACCTGGCAGCAAAGATCACCGCGCGCAAGGCGCTGATCATCGCCATCATCATTTACACGCTGATCTGCGTGGTCGGCTTCTACATGGGCTTCTCCCTGGAGCCGCACCAGGACGCCTATCAGACGGCGCTGAATGAAGACTATACCGAAAAGCTTTCCGACCTGACGGAGGAAAAGGCGATCGCCCTGCGGGACGACGCCTCCGCCTTCTTCACGGACGCGGACCCGCAGAAAAAGCTGGATGAAGCGCTCGCCAGGCTGACGGAAGAGGAGAAGGCCTCCCCTGAGATCGAAAGGGTCGTGACCGCCTTCGCCGGCTTCACCGAGGGCCGGGCCGATGAGATCGGAGCCTTCCGGAAGGCCGTATCCTTCTCCACGATCCTCTTCTGGGCGATGGCCACGCTGGTCGGCACGGTGCAGGGCGGCATCCAGGCCGTGTCCCGCAGCTATTTCGGCAAGCTGATCCCCAAGGAGCGGAGCAACGAATACTACGGCTTCTTCGATATCTTCGGAAAGTTCGCTTCCGTGCTCGGGCCGTTCCTGTACGCCCTGATCGGCACCTGGACCGGACGCAGCAGCTACGGCGTGCTTGCGCTGATCACGCTGTTCCTGATCGGCCTGTTCATCATGGTCTGCGGCAAAAAGGATCTGGAGGCGCTGGAGCACTGATCCTCTTTCCTCCGGCAAAGAAAATCTCCCGGGCTTATAAGCCCGGGAGTTTCTTTGTTTTCCCTTCATTCCGTATCGCAGCCGTAAACCTCCCATTCCGTCAGCGCCGGGAAGGCGGACGGATCGTTGCTTTTTTTCATTCTTTCGAGCCGGATCCAGCGGACGGTATGCTCCCCGAGGGGAATGAACTGCCTGTCCCCGGTCTTCTCCAGCGGGAAGGCGCACTCCGTGCCGTCAGAGAGCACCGCGTGGCCGAAGACCCAGTACGCGTCGTGGGGAAAGTCCGCCCGCAGCGTCAGGGCCATCCGGTCCACCCGGACTTCCCGGCCGAAGTCCAGCAGGCACCAGGCGTCCTCCCGGGCGCCGATCCCCCAGCTCTGAAAGGGCCATTCCCCGTGAAAGGTGTTATAGCGCAGGCCGTCGATCACGTTGCGGGCGCAGAAGCACGCCTCGTTCCGCGTTTCCACATTGGCCGAGCAGTGAGGATAGAAATCCGTGCCCCCGCGCAGATCCGCCGGATTGCAGGCGATATTCCTCCGGCCGAGGACCTCCCGCTCCGTCATCAGGCGGGCGGAAATGATGTGGCGCTCCGCCTCAAAGGCGCCCGGCGCGTAGGCCAGCCGATGCTCGCCGAAGGGCACCGTCCAGGTCATCTTTTCCGCCGGCAGATAAACCTCCCCCGGCTGCAGGGCCTGGTCCGGCTGTATCCACAGATGCCTTCCGCCCGAAAACACGATCCGGTCGCCCTCCCGGTAGACCCGGTCCGCGCAGAGCAGCGCCTCCGTCGGATGGCTGACCGAAAAAAGCGTTTCCCCCTTCGCGCTGATGACCTCGATCGAAACCATATTCCCTCTCCTTACAGCCAAAGCATCGGATCCGTACCGGCCAGCTTGGCCAGCGCCTCCGTGAGAAAATAATCCCCGTACACGATGTTTGTATGGCAGCCCGCCCCGTCGTCCCGGTAGCTTGCCGTACACCGGGTCAGGAGCCCGCACTGGCGGTCTGTCCAGTCACAGCATTTATCCAGCAGCGCGTCCGTCAGCTTCAGCGCCGCGAGACGGTATTCCTCCCGCCCCGTTGTCTTTTCCAGCTCCAGCAGGCCGCAGGCCGCGATCGCCCCGGCCATGTTGTCAATACGGTCCGTTTCCGCCGGCTGGCAGAAATCACAGTCCGTCAGCCCATCCGGGCGGATATGCGCGATAAAGTTGCCGGCGATCCTTTCCGCCGCGTCCAGATAGCGCCTGTCCCCCGTGTTCAGCCAGGCCAGGGTAAAGCCGTACAGCCCCCATGCCTGGCCGCGGCTCCACTGGGTTCCGGGCGCGACTCCCTGTCCGCCCAGCTCCCTGACCCGCGCCCCGGTCGCCGGGTCAAACTCGATAATATGGCTGACCGAGCCGTCCGGCCGGAGGAATTCCCTCAGCGTCGTGTCCGCGTGGATCCTTGCCGCCGCCGCGAACCGCGGATCCTCCGTGCGCCGGGACGCGCGGAAAAGCAGGGAAAGGTTCATCATGCAGTCAATGATCGCCAGCCCTTTCTGATCCGGCCCGTTCCAGGCGCGGAAAAAGCCGCGGGGATTGAAGCGGCCCATCAGCAGGCTGGCCGCGTGGAGCGTGTCGACGCCCGCCTGCGCGTTTCCGGTCAGCTTTTCGTCCGCCCCGCAGGACAGGAGATACATGAAGCCCACGTCATGGTTCAGCGCCGTAAACCGGCGGAACTCCTCCGTCAGGATCGCTTCCGTCCTCCGGGCTTCCGCAAGGAAGAATTCATCCCCGCCGAAGACATAGAACTGCCACATCAGCCCCGGCCAGAATCCACCCGTCCACCAGCCGTTTCCGTCAAAGGGGGATTCCTGCCAGCATCCGTCCCCGCTTTTGTAGGGGAGGATCCCCGCTGCCGCCGCGGCTGCCGCCGAGCGTCTGTATTTTTCCTCCGCTTTTTTCAGCGCACTCTTATAACGATCCAGCAAGCCTGACAACCTCCTCCGGCACGTTTTCCGGGCAAAGCTCCCCGTCGTCCGCGAAAACCGCGCACAGCAGGACAGTCTCCCCGGGCAGGATCCGCGCGTGCAGCGTCGGCAGCACGCAGCGCGGATACATCAGATTGGTATTGGGTTCGGTATGGATGACCTCACCGCTTTCATATCCCTTCAGGGCAAAGACAGCCGAGGTGCCGTAAGCCCCGGAAGCCGAAGCGAAGCCGCTGCCGGCCTTCAGGACGGAGGCCACCCGGTCGCAGGGACGCTTGCCCGCCCAGTCCTTCCGGACGGAAAACGCCCCCTCCGCCGCCTCCAGCTCATATTCCGTCCGGATCACATGCTTCCGGATATGCCACATGCCCAGCGGCGCGATCACGGAATCGATCCGCACGCCTTCCATGGGGCACCAGGAAAAGGAGATCCTGTCCTCCTCCAGGGAGAAGGAATCACAGCCGCTCCTTGTATGCCAGAGATCCCTGCCCGCCCGTTTGACCGCCAGCATGGAATCGAACGCGCCCTTGACGAGCGTGGTGGCCTCCTTGATCACGGAAAAAGCGAAGCGTGTGGAATAGGCGAATTTCTCGTACTTTTCATCCTCATGCATATGCTCCCAGGCATGGTTCCCCGCCGTGTAGGCCACCACCTGGCGGTTGTCTCCGTCCCGGGTCAGCAGCAGCCTGACCTGTTCGTCCAGGAAGCGTAGAGGCGGCATATAGGGCTTTTCCTCCGCCTGCCAGAAGGGATGGGTCTCCGGCAGCGCCAGGACAAAGAAGGTCTTCAGCGCCCAGTAGGGCGAGGCCTGCGCGTTATAGCCCTCCGCCGCGCAAAGGTTCGGATAGCCGTAGCCCACCGTCAGCGCGCCGCCCCGGTCAAACACCGGCATCGAGAGCCAGAACCGCAGGTTCCTCAGCAGGAGCCCCTTGATCTCTCCCCAGCCCAGTCCCTCCGCGGTCACGCCGGCCAGCGCCATGGCCGCCCAGAAGGACGCCTGGCAGAAGCGGTAGGTCAGGCTCCTGCCGTAGGGCAGCGCACGGCCCTGACGGTCAAACCAGCAGGCGAAGCGCGGCGCGATCAGCGCCGCCCGCTCCCGGAAGCGCGCGCAGCGTTCCGGATCCTCCGCCCCCATGGCGGCGGCATAGACCAGGCTGTAAAAATGGAAGCCCCAGAGCGTGTAATAATCCCGCTTGGTCGGATAGTCAAAGTACCAGCCGTCCCCGACATAATGGCTCTCCATCATGTCCAGGTCCTCCCGCAGGCGGTCTGCGTCCGCGGGACAGCCGTTCTTTTTCAGGCCCATATTCACCAGGATCCGAAAAAACCGCCAGTTGTTGGCCGGCATATCATGCCGGTTGATCTGGTCCAGCCAGCGGTAAACATTTTCCCGCTCCCGGGCGGACAGCTCCCCGTAAAACCGGTCCGGCAGGAAGCACAGCCCGATGCCGATGACCGCCATCTCGACCATCCGCTGGTCGTACCGGCCGATATCGCCCCAGTATTCCGGGTCCTCCGGATCGGTCCCATGGATCAGGCCCTGCCGCCATTCCCGCCAGAAGGGCTCCGCTTCCGGGCAGGAGCCCATCAGCATCGGGACCAGCCCCCAGAGCACACGGGACCAGCCCTCCATGCCCGCCACATCCTCCGGGTAATGCGCGGAGCCTTCTCCCACGATCATCCGGGCTTTGCCCGGCGTCAGGCAGGGCAGCAACGGCTCCGTCAGGTCCGCCGCCGCGCGGACCAGGTCCTGCCGCGTACGCAGCGGGTTATTCCGAATCGGATTCATCTGTCCGTTCCCTCCGTTGAAATTCAAATACAGTCTCCTGGAGCGCCGATGCCGGCGGCGTCAGGCGCAGCCGCCACAGGCTGCCCGGAAAGCTTTTCGCCATCCGCGGATCCGTAACGGGTCTTTCCGTGATCTCCACAGCGCAGCCCTCCGGC
Source organism: Clostridia bacterium (assembly GCA_017509255.1). Classification (GTDB taxonomy): domain Bacteria; phylum Bacillota; class Clostridia; order Christensenellales; family Aristaeellaceae; genus Aristaeella. Next base: position 13,463 of record JAFWQA010000004.1, read on the forward strand.
TTTTTCAGGCACAGGTTTCCGAAATACAGGACATTCCCGCGCGCCTCAGGCTGCTTCCGGAGCAGGAAGCACCAGGAGACCTCCGTTTCCCGTTCCAGATGCAGGCAGTCCTCCACCGTCAGCGTTCTTTCCGTCAGCCGGAACGTCCGCCGGAAGAAGCGAAGCCCCGTCTCCGGGCCATAGGCTCCCCCCGCCTCCAGGCTCATGCCGTCCGGAAGGCAGCGCACCTCCCGCGCGGCATATTCCCTGCCAGCCTTCTGCTCCTCTCCCCCGATCAGCGGCACATTGTGCCATGCCGACCGAATATGCCAGAGCGAATACCGTTCAGAGGAGAAGGAAGCCGCGGTATAGACCGCGTTGCCGGCATCCACGATCTCCGGCTCCCCGTCCGCGTAGAGCATAAAGGAGCCCACGTCGTTGTGATTATGGTTTTCCCCGTTGTGCCCGCCCTTGCAGCAGAGGGTCAGACTGCCCCGGCGCACGGCGCGAAGCTGCAGATCCGGCAGCCAGACGTCCTGCCCGCTTTCCTCCGCCGCGTTCTCCGGCGCGGGATGGAAAAGCAGCTTCAGCAGGCGGAAAAAGTGCGGCACGTCATCCAGCTCGGCGGACAGCCGGCCGCGGAAGCGCTTCCCCATCGCGGTCAGCGCCGGATCTCCGGTCCGTTCCCCGGCATACTGCAGTCTCTCCCCGGACAGGAACGGCCGCGCGTCGCAGTCCGCGAAATTGATGAACCAGCCGTCCCCGATCTCCATTCTCCGGGGGAAGGCCAGGATATTCCTCAGCTTTTCGTCTTTCCAGACCGGAAGCACGGTCCCGGTCGCCGCTTCCGTCAGCTCCAGGCAGTCCAGCAGAGCGCCCCCGGCCATGTTCCAGTAGCCCGCGCCCTCGTCGCAGCCCCCGTCCGCCGGTACGGTATCCAGCCAGCGGTCCAGCATCACGGCCGCCCGGCGGAGGATCTCCGTGAGCCGGGAAGCGTCCATCGGGGAAAGGCAGGCGCAGATCAGCACATTGGAAAGGATCCAGGGCGTCCAGTTGTTCAGATCCTTTCTTTTCACGCCCATCCACCAGAAATCGTCCCGGGTCTGGAAGGGGGTCAGGATCCTTGCCTCGATCTCCCGCTCCGCCCTTTCCCGGAGCATCGGCGTCACCGCGTCCAGCCGGGTGCCCAGCAGACGGAGCACCAGGGACAGGATCATGCCCGTCTGCGCGGAAAAGAGATCGACGTACGGATCCCCCGGATCCGGCAGCGGATACTCCGCCGCGGAAGGCGCCCCGGGGATCGGGTTTACGTTGTGGGCGGAGATCACCCAGCTGCTCTCCTCGCAGATACACCAGATCCCGTCCGTGACGTCGTCCGGCAGGGGCGTATCCTCCGCGCAGCAGGAAAGCGCCGCGGCGCAGAGCTTGCGCCGCCGCAAAAAGTACGGATCCTCATCCGCCCGGCGGCTCCCGTTCCTCACGAATGCCAGGAATCCGGAAGCCGTACGCATCGGATAAGGCAGGGCGGCGTATTTCTCCGCCAGCGCCGCGATCTGCGCGCGGTGATCGGCGGAGAGGCTTCCCCACGCCTTTCGGTCCTCCGCCGGCGGGAAAAGCCCTCTTGCCTCCGCTTCCGGCGGCAGGGCGGTCAGCTGATTCAGAAGCTCGGTCATCATTCCGGATCCCTTTCCTTATCCCTTCAGGCCGCTGGTGGCGATCCCCTCGATAAAGTATCTCTGCAGGCACAGGAACATGACGGACACCGGCACCAGGGAGCACAGGGAAGCTGCCATGATCAGATGGTAATCGCTGGAGTTTTCCTGAATGAACCGGCGCAGGCCGACCTGGATGGTCTTGTTCGCGTCCCTGGTCAGGTAGATCATGGGGCCCATATAGTCATTCCAGGTATTGACAAAGGTGAAGATCACCAGCGTGGCGATCGCCGCCTTGGAAAGCGGCAGCATGATCCGCGCCCAGATGCCGTATTCGCTCAGCCCGTCCAGCCGGGCCGCCTCGCACAGCTCGTTCGGGATCCCCCGGTAGAACTGGCGCATCAGGAACACGCCGAAGGCGGAGAACGCCTGCAGGACGATCATAGCCCACAGCGTATCGTACAGGCCCATGGAACGCATCATGATGAACTGGGGCAGCATGTACGCCTGCCACGGCACGGCGATCGTCGCGATATAGCAGAGGAAAAGCGCGTCCCTTCCCCGGAAGTGCAGCTTGTCAAAGGCATATGCCGCAAAGGAGGAGGAAAGCGTCTGCAGCAGCGTGACCGCCAGCGCGATCAGCGCCGTGTTCTTGAAATAGGTCACCAGCGGCACCTTCTGCCAGATCAGGGAATAGTTCTCCCAGCGGACCGTCTCCGGGATCCACTTCATCGGATACGCGAAGACCTCCCGGTCCAGCTTCAGGGAGGAGGAAATCATCCAGACAAACGGGATCAGCGTAAAGATCCCCAGCGCGATCAGCAGGAGATAAACCACCGTCCGCAGGATCCTGCGGGCTGTCGGGTTGTCCTTCCGGATCGCTTTCCGATGCAGCGCCTGTTCCATCTTCTTCCCTCCTTCCTCAGTCATTGGAGAATTTCTTCTCGGAGCTGAACTGAATGACCGTCACCGCCAGCACGATGATCAGCAGGATCATGGAGATCGCGCTGGCCTGGCCGTAGCGCACCTTCACAAAGGCTTCGTCAAATATATACGTGACCAGCATCTTCGTGGACCGTCCCGGCCCGCCGTCCGTCATAATGGCGACCACGTCATAGATCTTGAAGCAGGAGATGATCATCATGACCGAAACAAAGAATGTCGTCGGCCGCAGCTGAGGCAGCGTCACGTGCAGGAACTGCTTCCATTTGCTCGCCCCGTCCACGGTGGCGGCCTCCAGCAGCTCCCGCGGAACGCCCTGCAGCGCAGCCAGGTAGATGACCATGTAATAGCCCATATTCCGCCACACGCTGACCAGGATGATCGACCAGATCGCCATCCCGCTGTCCGCCGTCCAGGATTTGTTGAACGGGATCCCGAGCGCCATGATGAACTGGTTGATCGGGCCGTCCTTCATGAGCATGAAGGACCAGCAGACGCAGATGGCGACCATGGACGCCACATAAGGGAAGAAATAGACCGCCCGGAAAAAGGTGGCGCCCTTCACCCGGTTCAGGAGCATCGCCAGCGCCAGCGCGCAGACAATGGTCAGCGGGACCGTGATCACCGTATAGTAAACCGTGTTCTTCAGGGCAATGCCCAGGTCCACCCGGGTAAAGAAATACTCGAGCCCCTTCTCCGCCACCTTTTTCACATTGAAAACAGTGGCGTAGTTCTGCATCCCCACAAACTGGATCTTGGAAATGTCCCCGCCGTTCCATTCAAAGAAGGAAAGGGCAACGGCACACAGCACCGGGACCAGCGTGAAAATGGCAAAGCCCAGAAAATTGGGGGCCAGAAAGGAATAGGCGATCAGCGTATTCTTTCGCTCCAGCTTTCCCATTTTCATCCGAGCCTGCCTGGATCCGTCCTTTTTCATAAGTGATCCTCCCTTTCCTCCGGAACGGTTTTTCAGAAGAAAAGGCAGGGAAGGACAGCTCCCTCCCTGCCTTCGTTTTTACACAAAGGTCGCGTTTCGCGTCTTATTCGAAGAGTTCGGCCACGCGTTCGTTCATTTCCGCGATTCCTTCTTCGGGAGTGATCTCACGGGCCATGATCATGGTGTGCTCTTCGTTCACGATGGTCTTGATGTCAGCTACCTTCTCCGCCACCGGCCATTCCATCCCGACAAAGGAGGGGATCAGAGCGCCCTTGCTGGTCTCATCAGCCGGGAAGCCTTCCACAGAGGACATGGCAGCGGCAACGTTCTCGGAAACGAACGCGGGACGCGCGCCGACGGAAGCCGTCGCGGCAGCACCCTCTTCGCCGCCCAGCCAGGAGATGTAGTCCCAGGCCAGATCCTTGTTCTCGGACTTCTTGTTGATCATCGTGCCGGTCAGGTTGCCGAAGGAAGAACCGGCCTTGACGCCTTCCGCGTGAGGAACGGCCGTGATGCCCCAGTTGAAGTTGCAGGTGCCGTCCTTGTTGTATCCGATCAGCGTGGAAACATACCAGTAGCCCATGGGCAGCATGGCGATGTTCCCGTTGGCAAAGGCCGCGCTGTAGTGCAGGCCCTGGGCTTTCAGCTCGGAGTAGGCCATGCAGGCGCCGGCATCCTCCAGCTTCTGATACAGCTGGTAGAAGTAGAGCAGGTCGTCGTAGTTTTTGTCAGCCAGCGTGTTCACGCCGTCCGCCACGGTCCAGTTGGCGACCGCGGACAGCCAGGTGTGATAATGCGTGCCGTAAACGCCGTCGCCGGTCATTTTGATCGCCAGGTCGGCATATTCGTCCCAGGTCATGTCGTTGGTGGGATACGCCACGTTCGCCGCGTCAAACAGGTCCTTGTTGTAGAACAGCACCCAGAAGTCAGAGCGGAAGGGAACGGCATACAGCTCGTCGCCCACGCAGTAGTTCTTTTCGGTGCCGACAAAGCCGGACAGATCGTAATTCGTCTTGGCGACGTAATCGTTCAGCGGCTCCGCGAAATCCTGAGCCTGCCACTTGATGATGTCGTCGATCTCCTTGATCATGTACACATCGCTCTTGTCGCTGCCCTCGAGCATCGTGGTCGCCTTCAGGGCGTAATCCTGGGAAGCCAGGTCGATGTACTCGATCGTCACGCCGGGATGGGAAGCTTCATACGCTTCCTTCTGCGCGATCAGGTAGGGCGTCGTTGTCGCGTCCCAGGTGACCACCGTCAGGGTCTTCGTTTCGTCCGCCGCGGACAGCCCGGCCAGGGATACGAGCATCATCGCCGCGAGCATCATAGCCAACAGTTTCTTCATTTGATGGTTCCTCCTTACATTCTTTTATCACTGCGGGCTGTTTCACCCGCCGGATTCCGTGATTGAAAACGATTCACTATCATTTACATTTCTTTTTCATTCCATGTGTAATTATATGCCCTTCTCAACCATTGTCAATAGTTTATTGTAAATATTGCTATATTTTTTCGCTTTTTTATGTAAATTATTTGTAAATAGCTGTAAATCGTATTGACATTTACAATTCGCCGTGATATCCTGTAGGCAGACAACAGGGGGGATGACCATGCCGGAAAAACAGATCACCATCATTGACGTCGCGCAGCGCGCCGGCGTCTCCGTCGCCACCGTCAGCCGCGTGCTGTCCGGCGGCAGCGCCAGCGCCGCGGCACGGGAAAAGGTCACGGAGGCAGTCCGCGAGCTGAATTACCGTCCGCTGATATCCGCGAAAAAAACCGAACGGCCGGCAGACCGTTCCCTGGCCCTGATCATTTCGGACCTGAGCAACCCATATTACGCGTCCATGTGCGCGGGGGCGGAAGAAGCCGCCCGGCGGGCGGGCTGGTCGCTGATCGTATACCAGACCGCGCTGACCGGCTGGATGGAGGAAAGCGTCACCGCCCGCGTGACCGAGCTGCCCGCGGCCGGAGCCGTGCTGGTCGGCAGCGTGGTGGAGAGCGGCTCGGCGGAGGAGATCCGGGAACGGCTGACCGCCATCAGCCGGAAGATGCCCATCGTGACCATCGGCCCCCGGGTCGAAGGCGTCAACTGCGTCAATATCACCTCCGACCTTTCCCTGAGCGTGCGGAAGTCCATCGCCCACCTGCGCGCGCTGGGACACCGGCGCATCTCCTTTATCGGAGGCTCCGGCGGCGTCCGCTCCAGCAGCGCGCGGCGGCGCGCCTATTATGAGGAAATGGCCCGCCTCGGCCTGCCGGCGGACAACACACAGGCAAATGACGCCGGTTTTACCCCGCAGGCGGGCGAATTCTGCGTGAACCGCCTTCTGTCCGCCCTGCCCCGGGAAGAATGGCCCACCGGGATCATTGCCATCAACGACCTGGTCGCCCTGGGCGCCCTCCGGCAGCTGCAGCGGATGGGGATCCGCGTTCCGGAGGACATGGCCCTGATCGGCTGTGACAACCAGTTCTTTACCCCTTTCCTGAATCCGCCGCTGACCACCGTGGACCTGCACCCCTTCGATCACGGAGTGTCCGCCATCGGCGAGCTGATCGGCGCGCTGAACGGGAGCCGCGGCATCTATTCCCAGATCCGGGAATGCTCCCTGATCGTACGCGAAAGCTGCGGCGCGCTGCTGGGAACGCGCGGCATCGGGAAATAAACCGAAAAACGGTCCGGAATACAGCAAAGCATCCGGGGCGGCTGCCCCGGATGCTCTTTTTTCCGTTCCGTCAGCGGACGGTAATATCGCCCGAGATGGTCTCCGCGCGGATCCTCATGCCGGCATTGCCGTTCTCCCGGAAATCCCCGCGCTCCACATCGCCGGAAACCGTATGGGTGCTCAGGCTGATCTCCTCGGTCTCTCCGGGGAGATCCACTGTCACGTCGCCGGAGACGGATTTGGCGAAAATTTCGGCATCGCCGTTTCCGTCCTTCAGATCGCACTCCACGTCGCCGGAGACGGACTGGATGCGCACATTCCCGGCCTTGCCGCGGAAGGAGGCGTCCCCGCTGGTGGTATTCACCGTCAGCCGGCTGCCGTCAACCTCCGCCTCAGCGTCGCCGCTCAGGGTTTTGAGCTTCACTTCGTCCGCGCAGGCTGACACCTCCAGGTCGCCGCTCATGGAGGTCATTTCCAGATTCCGCAGGCGGATCTCCCTGCCTGTTTTGACCTCCTGATCGCCGGAATTCCCGCCGATCTTCAGCTCTTCGGTGTCGGCCTTCCAGATCACGTCGCCGGAAACCGTCTGCACCTGCGCTCTGCTCAGGAGCCCCGCCGGAACGCTCAGCCGGATGGACGGCGTCTTTGTGATATTGACAAAGAAGCTTTTCAGCCCATCGAGGATCCCCGTAAAGCTGCCCGTGAATTCCGCCGCGTGCTTCCCGGCCTTTTCCTGCTGACGCAGCACCAGCGTATCCCCGGAACGCTCCGCCACGATCACGTCCAGATTCTCTTCATCGTATTCCAGGGAGATCTCCGGCCCTTCCGTGACCGTCACGTCCGCATTGATGCAGCTGATCTTCAGGGCGCGGATGCCGTCTTTGTCCATGGCTGCCACCGCCGCCGCAGGATCCTCGCCGGCCTTCTCTTCCCGTACGGGAGCGCCGGACCCGTTCCGGGCAGTCTCTTCCGCGGGCTTTCTCGGATAGGAGGAAAGCATGCTTTCCATGCCCTCCAGGCTGTGCACCACCGCGGCGATGGCGTCGTCCTCGCTCAGCCCCTGCGCCGTCAGGTCCTCATACCGCTCCTGGCAGTTGTTCATGACCTCCTCCCGCAGCAGGCGGATCTCTTCGCTCTCCTCCAGTCCGTCAAAGAGCAGCTCCACAATTCTCGCGACCGTTTTATTCATTGTCCTTCCCCTCCAAAAGCAGATTGATCAGCGATCTCGTTTCCACCCAGGCTTCTGTATCCCGGGCCAGTTTTTCCTTCCCCGTCTCCGTCAGGCTGTAATATCTCCGCCGGGCGCCGGTGGCTTCGTCCCCCCAGCGGGATACGATGCAGCCGGACGTTTCCAGCCGGCGGAAGGCCGTATACAGCGTTGCCTCCTTCAGCTCGAAGGCGTTGTGACTCAGCTCCGTGACTTCCTTGTTGATCTGATAGCCGTAGCTTTCCTTTCCTTCCAGGCGGCGCAGGATAATGGTATCCGTATAGCCCCGGAGAAGGTCGGCCGATAAACTCATGCAGCATCCTCCTTTCCGTTCGATGGCTGAAGTATAGCATGATATACCTCGCCTGTCAAGGTATCTCATCAAATTCTCATCATTTGTTTTTCCCTCCCTTTCCGTTTATAATGAAAACGAATTCCCGGGAAAGGAGGCGCCCTGTGGACCGAACGCGAATACCGGCGTTTGCCGAAGCGGAAAAAAGGATCTATGCCCTGATCTCCCGCCATGACGGGCTCAGGGCGCGGGATATCGGCGAAAGGCTGGAGCTGAGCCGCACCGACGTCAACCGGGAGCTGTACCGTTCCCCCCTGATGCGTGAGCTGTGCTATCAGGATCAGGGATACCGCTGGCACGCGCTGATCCGGCAGGCGCCCGTGCACGAGGGCCTGTATGAGTTTTCCGGCTATTACGGCACGGTCCGGGAGTTCCGGGCCCTGTCCGGGGACGAATGGCTGGAACGCCTGACGGAGGGCTGCCGGAGAAACGGACGCAATCTGAACGATACCCGGGGACTCATCCATTCCTTCCGGGACTGCCGGGAAACCATGCTGACCCTTTTTGACGATCTTTCCCGCATGACGGACGGAAGCTTTGAGGACTGGGAAACCGCCTTTGAGCTCCGGCTGAACCGTGGGCGCATGATCCGGGTCTATGCCGATGTGCTGGTCATCACGAAGCAGAAGGTCTTCTCCCTGGAATTCAAGATGAAAGACCGGGTGCTGGAGGAGGAGGTCCTTCAGGCCGCGAAATACGTCCCCTATCTGGAGATCATTTTCGGAGAAGGGTATGACGTGATCCCGGCCCTTGTCCTGACCGGCGCCGCGGATTATTACGACCACGTCCCCCTCGGAGGAACGGACGCGGTGCTGCCCGTCTGCTCCGGGGATATGCTTTTCAATGTTTTTGACGAATATCTGAATTTTCTTCAGGCATAAGGAGGTTTCCCATGTCTTTTATCACCATGAAGCCCGGCACCCTGCTCTCTCCCGTCCCGGCCGTTCTCATCGGCTCCGGCGCGGAGGGGGAAAGCGGCCCCGTCCGCAATCTGATGACCGCCGCCTGGGCCGGCACGGTCTGCTCCGATCCGCCCACCGTATCCGTCTCAGTCAGGCCCTCCCGGTACACCTATGAGCTGATCGAAAAGAGCGGGGAATTCACCGTGATCCTGCCGGATACCGCCATGCTGCGGGGAACAGATTACTGCGGCGTCCGCTCCGGAAGGGAGGAGGATAAATTCTCCCGCTGCGGCTTTACGCCCGTTCCGGCGGACGGACTGAAATACGCGCCCGCCGTTGCCGAAGCGCCCCTTTATCTGAGCTGCCTGGTCCGGCAGCGCCTGCCCCTCGGCAGCCATGTGATGTATCTGGGGGAGATCGTCCGCATGGGGATCCGGGAGGATCTGATGGACAAAAACGGCTCCATCGACCTGCAGAAGGCCGGCCTGTTCGCTTACAGCCACGGCGTCTACAACGCGCTGGGGGAAGCGCTGGGCTTCTTCGGCTGTTCCGTCGCCGCGCCCGACGTGCTTGAGCGGCGCATGTCCGGCCTGCGCTCCGGAAAATAAGCTCCGGAAAGATCAAAAGCGGTCTGCGCCTGCAGACCGCTTTGTTCTTTTATTCCTTTATTCCGCGCCGGTCACCTTCACACCCGTCAGGCGGGTGACAGCCGGGATCTCAGCCCAGTCATAGGTCCGGGTCTCCCTGGAGAAGCGGATCGTTTTCGCAAAGTCATCCATCGTACCGGACAAGGAGCCGCCGGACACCGGGATGACCCTGTCTCCGTCATGAAGATAGCCCAGCCGGATCTCCCCCATGATGTCGCCGGTCACCGTATCCACCTGAAAATCGGAAAACTCCAGCACCTCCAGATAGTTTCCGGTGCGCAGCTCCTCCGCGCTCCGCTTTCCGCCTGACACGGTGAAGTTCGAGGGAATGAAGGAATGCTCCAGCCCCAGGTACCGGCAGAACTGCTGCGCGCCGTGATAGCTTTCCGGCACGTTGTCCCGGAGGATCACCGTTTCCCGGATCGGCGCGCCTTCCCGGTCAAACCGGCTGTTCCAGGAGGAATTGGGCAGGAAGGGGACCGCCTTCACGGTCACTTTATCGCCCTCCGCCTGCTCCGTCACCGGTTTCCCGATCTCCCAGTCGGAATACCCGCAGTATTTATCCTGCGCGTCCAGCCGGTAAATATACCAGGTATACAGTTCCCGCGCCGCCACCGTGGAGAAGACCACGTCCGCCCGGCCCAGCGCGGGCGTCGGCTGCGCGATCAGCTTGTCCCGGCCGACGGAAAGCGTCTCCGCCAGGTCCCGCAGCAGCTTCTCCCGGTCACAGGTGCCGGAATTGTACATGCGGTACAGCTCGATCTCCTTGCCGTCCCTTCTGGCATTGATCACCGCCTCCAGCGAGGAGGACGGATATTCCTCCGTCAGATCGATCCCCTCGCTGTTCAGAAAGCGTTTGCGGACCGAGCTGACAAAGATCTCCGCGGAATTCAGGTCCTCCGTTTCCGTTTCGGGCAGATCCTGAAGCACCCGCAGGAATTCCCCGGCGATCTCCGCCGGGTCCGCCTTTTCCGCCGCCGTTCCCGGGATCTCCTCCGGTTTGTTCAGCGAATACACGGGATTCTTCACCAGGGACGCCGCCAGCAGCAGCTGGGAGATCAGCCGCCGGGCTTCCTTTTCATCCGCTGTCGGCGGGATCTCCCCGCCGGCCGAGCCGAGGAACTTTCCGTCCTCCGACTTTTTATAGACCCTGACGCTGACCGTTTCGGTCTTTCTGACCCGGTTCTGATCCAGCGCGTGACGGATCAGATAGAATTCCCAGGTCTCCGCGACCTTATCCGTGACCTCCCAGCCGTCCGCGCCGGAGGTTTTTAAAAGTTCCAGTATCCTGTCCAGCATTATCCCAGCCTCGCTTTCGCCCTGATCCAGGGGCCGCCCTCGGCCACCTTGACCCATTCCTTGTAGCCCTTGCCGCAGAAGCCGCTTCCGTCCAGCTCCGTCTCCTGCCCGAGCATGCTGACGGAGCCCAGCAGATCGGGAACATACCCGGTCATGACGACCGGAGAGACCACCCGGCCCGTCAGCTTTCCGTCCACGATCTCATAGCCCCTGTCCACGATGCACTGGATGCCCCAGTGCTTGGGGTCCTCCATGCCGGAACGTACTCCCCGCAGAAGAAATCCCCGGGATACAGAGGCGATCATTTCCTCCAGCGTGTTCTGCCCGGCGCTGAAAAGGGTATTCGTCATACGGGTATATACCTTATGCGCGTAATTCTCCCGCTTGCCGTTGCCGGTCGGCTCCGTCCCCAGGCGCAGGGCGCTGAGCGCGTCGCAGATGCCGGTTTTCAGGATGCCGTTTTCGATCTCGGTGACGTCCCCCGCCGGGGTCCCTTCGTCGTCAAAGGCATAGGAGGCGACAGTCGTGCCGCATTTCGCGCCCTCATGCATCGTCACCAGGTCGGAGCCGACGCGCTTGCCGATGTATTCCGCGCCCAGCGCGCGATCCTTGACGAACATGTCCATTTCCACGCCGTGTCCGAAGGCCTCGTGGGCGATGAGCCCGCTGATCCCCGGGGATGCAATGATCTCGTACTCCCCGGGTTCCATCCGCTCCGAACGGAGCAGGTCCTTCAGCGCCTCCAGCGCCCTGTCCAGCACGGGGGCGAAGCCGTCAAAGAGCTCCGGCCCCACCCGGCCGGATATTCCGTCGTACGCCATCTCCGTCCGTTCGCCGTTGTCCCCCGTGACAGTGATGCTGCCGTCGGAATAGACATAGGACTGACGCAGATCCCGGTGCTCCGTCAGGAACATTTTGCTGACATGCGTGGAATCCGCCCTGACGGAGCAGTCGATCAGATCCTTTCCCTTCTCCATTCCCAGATCGGAGAGAGCGGTCAGCTTTCCGATCAGGCCGGCCATGTCCTCCTCCTCCGGCAGGCGCTCCGTTTCCATTTCCGCAAGGAGCGTTTCCGGCTCATCCGCCAGCAGGCCGGTTTCATATGGCCTGACCTGCAGGTTTTCCAGCAGCTTCCTTTGCTTTTCCAGCGACTCCAGGATCTCCCGGCAGGTATCCTCCGGCCGTTCCGGATCGAAGCGGTTGAACGCCGCCTCGCTGTACTGCCCGTTCCGGTATACCCGGACCACATTGCCGCGCTCCGTGGTCAGGGTCTCCGTGCTGACGTTTTTGCTTTTCTGAGAGATGCTTATCCCGAATCCCCTGGAATCCGTGCTCAGCACACTGACATAGTCGTAATGCTTTCTCAGCATCGCGATCAGCTTTTTGATACCGGGAGCGATCCCGTTCAGATAGGGTGAAAATGTCGCTTTCATGTTTCCCTCCGTTTTTCGTTGAAAAAACCGGCGCGCCTCGGGCAGCCGCCTTCGCCGTGCCGGATACCGAAGTCCTTTATTCTGTCAGTAGCTGATGATCAGCCCGTTCCGTTCCGCGTAATAGCTGTCCAGGCCGCGGGTCGCGTAAAGGGATACCTTCGCGCCCTCCCAGCGGGCTCTGATCATATCGATCAGCTGCCCGGCCAGCTTCTCGTTCAGGCAGTGGCACACCGCCACGGGGCCCTCCCGGAAGCCGGTTTCCGCCATCAGCTCCACGATCCTCCGGAGCGCCTTGATATCACCGCGGGCCTTGTCCTTCATATGGATCTGGCCTTCCTTCGTTCCGTCCCCGATCACGCGGATATTCAGCGCGCCGGCGATAAACCCGACCACACGGCTGACACGGCCGTTTTGCACCAGGTTATGGAAGGAGGACAGGGTAAAGAGCGTATGGATGTCATCCGCCAGTTTTCTGCAGCGCGCCGCCACATTTTCCAGGCTGAGCTGCTCCCGGATCATGTTCAGAGCGTTCTGGATCAGCAGGATCTCCTTCGGCCCTGTCGCCAGGGAATCAATGATCTCGATCTGCTTTTCCGGATGCTTTTCCAGAACCATCTTCCTGGCTGTTTCCGCGCTGTTCCGGCTGCCGGACAGGCGGCCGGAGATCGTGAAGGCCAGGACCCTGTCCGCCTTCAGAAAGCATTCCTCCCACGCGGCAGGCGACGGGCAGGAGGACCGGCTGGAGGTGCTTTTCTCCATGATGCCGACAAAGCGCTCCACGTCCATGGTCTCATCATCCGTATAATCCTCCGAATCCACGGACATCACAAAGGGAACCGTTTCAAAGCCGATCTCCTCCGTTCCGGTCTCCACGGTGTGCAGATCACAGCTGGAATCGGCCACTATCATCCACTTCATACGCGTACCTCTCCTTCACGGCAGCCGGGATCCTTCAGCCCGGGCGCCGCTCACAGATATTTTTCGATCACGCCCGCCACCTGAGCAGCCACCATGGCATTGCCCTCCTCATTCAGATGCAGGTGGTCGCCGCGGTCATAGGTGACCATTTTGTCATGCATCAGGGCGAACAGGTCGTCGACCTCGATGCCGTATTTTTCCGCCACCTTCCGGATGATCCCGTTGTATGCCACGATCCCGGAGGTGTCCGGATTCGTCGTCGGCATGGTGGTGGCAAAGACGATCTTCACTTCCGGCCACAGCTTCCTGAGCACGATCACCGTCCGCTCCACGGCGCTTTCATATTCCTCCGGCAGGGAAAAAGGCCTGCCGATCTGATAATCGTCTCCCAGGTCCCAGAGGCCGCAGTTCCAGTGGACCACATCCGGCGTTCCCGGAAACCCCGGGATCCAGAAGCGCAGCGAATTGAGCGTATAGCCCGCCCATCGGCCGTTTTCCTCCGGACCGAAAACCTCCGCTTTCCCCTCCAGCAGTTTGCGGACCAGCGGTTCATAACCCTGCCTGCGGGAGTCCCCCAGCAGCAGCACTTTCTTCAGTTCAGGCATTTTCTTCTTCCTCCGTCCGGCAATTCGCTTTATTATAACCGACCGTTTTTCTCCGCGCAACCGCCTGACGCTTTTGATACAAAAAACACACAGCCGTCCGGTCCGGATTGCGCTTTTCCCCTTTTCTTTCTATAATAAAAACTGCTTCCGGATTCCTCCGAAGCAAAAGAACCGAAATGAGGCACAGACTGATGAACATCCGTATCCTGGAACTGACGGAGGGCGCCTCCGCGGCACGCGGGCTGACCGTCATCATCGACGTATTCCGCGCTGCGTCCCTGGAATACTATCTGGCCGATATGGGAGCCGCTCAGATCCGCCCTGTGGGCAGCGTGGAGGATACCTTCGCGCTGGGAAAGCGCATCCCGGGGAGCCTGCTGATCGGCGAGCGCGGCGGGGTCATGGTGGAGGGCTTCGATTACGGCAATTCCCCTTCCTCCGTCCGGAGGGAGGATATCCGCGGCAAAACCGTTCTCCATACCACCAGCGCCGGCACCCAGGGCATCGTTCACGCCTCCGGCGCGGACGAGATCATCTGGGGCAGCCTGGTCGGAGCGAAGGCGGCAGCCGAATACATCCGGCGTAAGGATCCGCAGGAGATCTCCCTGGTCGCGATGGGCAACGGCGGCATCCGCCGCGCCGATGAGGACGTGCTCTGCGCCGAATACATCCGCTCCCTCCTCACAGGCAGCCCGGTCCCCGGCTTCCGCGAAAGGCTGGCGGGCCTGCGCTCCGGAGGCGGCGCGCATTTCTTCGACCCCTCCCTGCAGCATATTTACCCGGAAGCGGATTTTCATCTGTGCGTCCGGTGTGACGTTTTCCCCTTTGTGCTCCGGGTGGAGAAGGACGGGACCGGCTTTATCTCCCGGCGCGTCCCCGTCCCCGGCTGACTCAGCCCGCGTTTTTCTCCCTTTCCCTTCCGAGCATTTTCAGAAAACAGTCGGCCATGACCGCATACCCTTTTTCATTCGGGTGAATGCCGTCCGCGCTCATCAGGGACGGCAGGTCTCTTTCGTCCAGAAGCCGGCTCCGAATGTCCAGAAGCCGGCAGCCCTCCTGCTCCGAAACATCGCGCACCGCGGAAGCATAACGCTCCTGCCAGCGGGAAATGTGTTCCCTGTCCCCCAGATAACGCAGGATATGCTCCGCGCTTTTTCCTTCCGTGACCCAGCTGAAATACCTGTCCGAAAGGATCGGGGGCGGCGTGACCAGCACAGGCCGCAGCTGCCGCTCCGCCGCCCCGCGGACGAAGCGCCGCAGCTTTTCGCGGAAGACGTCCAGCGGTACCTTCGCCTCATGATACTTTTCCGGGTCGTCGGACACAGCCTGCCAATCCAGATCGCAGTCATTTCCGCCGTATTCGATCACACAGGCGCCGCCCGGAACCGTTTCGCTCGCGCAAAAGTCCTCCAGCCCTTTTTCCACCGTACATCCCATGATCGCATGGCTCTCGATCTCCAGGCCGTTCTCCCGCAGAAGCTGCACGCAGTTTCTGCGGCAGATCCGATAGCGGCCGATATCCTCCCGGTAATAGATCCCCTGGCCTATGGAATCTCCCCATATATAGTTCAAAGGCATGTCACATCTCCTTTATGTCTTTACATCTGGTTTTCAAAACCAGATTACATTGATTTAATATCTTTGTCAAGTGTTTTTCTTGATTGACGTTCGCTTTTCTGTTATTATATAAGAAAGGAGATGAACCCAATGAAGGAAGAAACCCTGCGCGCCTTTCTGGACAGCTGCCGCCTCCCCGCATGGGACGCGCTGCCGGATTTCGGCCTGTATATGGATCAGATGCTTACTTATACGGACAGGACCCTGCCCGGCGCCGCGGGCCTTCCGGGGCTGACCTCCTCCATGATCAACAACTACGTCAAGGCCGGGCTGATCGACAAGCCTGCCGGCAAGAAATACAGCCGGGGCGCGCTGGCCCAGCTCCTGATGATTTGCCTGCTCAAGCAGACCTCCACCCTGGAAAACATGAAGCGGCTGCTGCATCCGGAAAACGGGGCGGACACGGAGGCCATCTACGCCTCCTTCCTTTCCGCGCAGGACCGGGTCGCCGCCGATCTGCCCGGACGGCTGAATTCTTCCCCCCTGACCTGCGCGCTGGAGGCCTCCTCGCTGCAGCTGATCTGCCGCCTGCAGCTGGCGGATACCGGGAAGGAAGCGGAAACGTGACGGAAGAGCTTTATACGGTGATCCGCAGCCGGCGGAAAACCCTCGCGCTGGAGATCCGAAACGGAAAGCTGACCGTACGCGCGCCGCTTTGGGCCACCCGGGCCGATATCCTCCGCTTTGTGGAAGAGAAGCGCGGCTGGATCGAAAAGCATTTGCGGGAAAGCCGGGAAAAAGCGGCTGAAGCTGCCGTGACCCCGAAGCTGACCGCCGGCGAGCTTCGCCTGCTTGCGGAAAAGGCTCTGCAGTTCATTCCGGAACGGGTGCGGTTCTGGGCGCCGGTCGTCGGTGTGACCTACGGGCGGATCACCATCCGCAATCAGCGGACCCGCTGGGGCAGCTGCTCCGCAAAGGGCAACCTGAACTTCAACTGCCTGCTGATGCTGACCCCTCCGGAAGTCATTGACAGCGTGATCGTTCACGAGCTGTGTCACCGGAAGGAAATGAACCATTCCAGCCGCTTTTACGCAGAGGTCTGCCGCGTATTCCCGGATTATGACCGCTGGAACCGCTGGCTCAAAAAGAACGGCCGTGCCATACTGAACCGGATGGAATGACCGGAAAGGACAGGATCCCCTTACAGGCGGGATCCTGTCTTTTTTCCGTACATCCGTTGCGCCGCCTATGTCCTTCCGATACAATAAGGGCCGAGCCCCGCTTCCGCGGATCCTGCTGTAAGAAGGTGTCACGCCTTGAAAACAAACCGCCTGTTCCTGAAGGCCTTCCGAACCACCCTGCCCGTTATGGCAGGGTATTTTGTTCTGGGCACGGGCTTTGGTATGGTGCTTGCCTCCAAAGGCTACGGCCTGCTCTGGGCGCTGGCAATGAGCGTATTTATTTACGCCGGCTCCATGCAGTTTGTCGCCGTCAATCTTCTGACGGGCGGGACTTCCCTGCTGACCGTTGCCGTCACCACGCTCCTGGTCAATGCCCGGCATCTTTTCTACGGCATCTCCATGGTGGACCGGTACAGGAACACCGGGAGAAAGAAACCGTATCTGATCTTTGCGCTGACAGATGAAACCTATTCCCTGCTCAGCACGGACCGCAGCCCCCTGAATCCGGAGGAACAGTCCTTTTTCTATTTCTGCGTATCGCTGCTGAACCAGTGCTACTGGATCACCGGCAGCGTTCTCGGCAGCCTGCTCGGCAATATCGTTCCCTTTGACACCAGGGGCATCGATTTTTCCCTGACAGCCCTTTTCCTGACAATTGCCGTCGATCAGTGGAGGAGCGGAAAGCATCATCTTTTTTCCGTACTCGGCCTGGTCATCTCCCTGGCCTGCCTGCTGATCTTCGGACCGGAGAATTTCCTGATCCCGTCCATGGCTGTTATCCTTGCCGCCGTTTTCCCGGCACGCAGATGGGAGGCGGGAAAGGATGAATAATACGCTGCGTTCCGTTCTGGCCGTCTCCGTGATTGCCCTGGTGACAGCCCTGCTCCGCTTTCTTCCCTTTGTCCTTTTCCGCGGGAAGAAGGAAACGCCTGCCGTGATCACCCGGCTGGGGCAGGTCCTTCCCTATGCGGTCATCTGCATGCTGGTCGTATTCTGCCTGAAGGACGTATCCTTTTCCGTCTGGCCTCACGGCCTGCCGGAGCTGATTTCCTGCGCCATGGTGACCGCCCTGCATTTCTGGAAGCACAATACGCTGCTGAGCATTATCGCCGGAACTGTCTGCTATATGATCCTGATCCAGTCGGTTTTCATCTGACCACACGTCCATCGGAAAAATAAGTCCCTTTATTTTTCCGATCTGAAGGTATACTTTTCCCGTTTCGTCCCTTATAATGATACCGTCAGAATGATAATTCCCGGAAGGGGTTTACATCCGAAGAAAGGAGGTTTATCACTTGGAGTTTTTGTCGAACGATCTTATTCTGATCCTTTGCTCGGTGATCGGCTTCGCGCTGCTGGTCCTGGAAGCTTTCATGCCGGGCTTCGGCGTTGCCGGTCTCTGCGGCATCGTGCTGGAGGTCATTGCGGTCTACTGCGCATGGGCCTATCACGGGACAGTGTTCGCCCTCTGCGTCACCCTGGCGATCGTTCTGATCACCGGGATCACCGTTTTCCTGGCCTACCGAAGCGCCGTCAAAGGACGGCTGAGCAAAAGCCCGATCATCCTCACGAGCGAAGAAAAAGCTGATGCCGGCAGCAGCGCGGAGCAGCTGAAGGATTACGTGAACAAGGAAGGGATCACCGTGTCCTCTCTGCGGCCGGGCGGTTTCGTAGAAACGGAAGGGATCCGCCTGAACGCCTCGTCCGAGGGTGAATTCATCGAAAAAGGCAAATCAGTCCGCATCACCGGCGTTGAAGGCAATCATGTGACTGTCCGCGCCATCTGATCTGAAGGAGGTTCAATTTATGCCATCCACTGTTATTATTCCCCTGATCATTGTTCTGGTCATCGTTGTGCTGGCCATCTTCCTCCACTTTGTTCCCATGGGACTGTGGATCTCGTCGCTGGCCAGCGGCGTACATATCCCGATCAGCACGCTCGTCGGCATGCGGATCCGCCGGATCCAGCCTCAGCGGCTGGTCTATCCGCTGATCAAAGCCAGAAAAGCCGGCCTGGATCTGACGATCAGCCAGCTGGAAACCCACTACCTGGCCGGCGGTAATGTGGACCGTGTCATCAACGCCCTGATCGCGGCCCAGCGCGCCAACATCGAAATGGCCTTTGAAAAGGCCTGCGCCATCGACCTTGCCGGCCGCGACGTGTTCCAGGCCGTACAGATGAGCGTTACCCCCAAGGTCATCGAGACGCCCGTAGTCGCCGCCATCGCCAAGGACGGTATCGAGCTGCGCGCCAAGGCCCGTGTCACCGTGCGCACCAATATTGAGCGCCTGGTCGGCGGCGCCGGCGAGGAAACCGTCATCGCCCGTGTCGGCGAGGGCATTGTTACCACCGTCGGCTCCGCGGAAACCCACAAGGAAGTGCTGGAGAATCCCGATCTGATCAGCCGCACCGTGCTGAGCAAAGGTCTGGATGCCGGTACCGCCTATGAGATCCTGTCCATCGACATCGCGGACGTGGACGTCGGCCGCAACGTCGGCGCCCAGCTGCAGATGGACCAGGCGGAAGCTGACCGCCGGATCGCCCAGGCGAAGGCGGAAGAGCGCCGCGCCATGGCCGTCGCCCGCGAACAGGAAATGAAAGCATCCGTACAGGAAATGCGCGCCAAGGTCGTCGAAGCCGAAGCCGAAGTGCCGAAGGCCATGGCCACCGCGCTCCGCGAAGGCAAAATGGGCGTGATGGATTACTACAATATGAAAAACACCATTGCCGATACGGAGATGCGCGATTCCATCGCCAAGGCAAGCGCTCCCCAGCAGTCCTCCGAAGCCAAGAAATAACCGGGAGGTGAGACCCTGATGGAGGGATTTGCTCCTCTTATCCTGCTGTTTCTCGTCTGGAGCCTGATCATTGCTCCGCTGACAGCGGCAAAAAAGAAGGCTGTCCAGAACCAGCAAAAGCGGCAGAGCCAGGCCTTCCGCGAAGCAGCGGAAAACACACCCGCGCAGGCTCCGAAGCAGGCTCCCGCTCCCGTCAGGCCGACGCCCGCTCCCACGCTGCAGGCCCGTACAACCCTTCAGACTTCTCCCATGGCCAGCCGCCTGAAAGAACCTTATCAGGGCAGTCTGGGCGGGGAAAGCACGGAAGGCACGGACCCCTGCCACGACGAACAGCTGGCCGGCCTGGACCGGATCGAAAGCACAGAGCAGATAACGGATCCCGGGGCCGGAAAGCCGGGCCTCTCACTCAGCTGGAGCAGCAATGACGTTGTAAAAGGCTTTGTTTACGGCGAGATCCTGAACCGCAGATAAACTTTTCCCCTCTCCGGGATCCCGGAGAGGGGTTTTTTATGCCGTTCCGGCTGAGAGCCGCACGCCTTCCTTTTCTTTTTCGTTATGCCTCATCTGTCCGGCTTCAGTTCAATATCCGAAACCAGCTCCTGCTTCCCGACCCTGATCCGTGTGATATTACCATCCATCCCCACTTTTTCGCTGATTCCGTCATCTCTGTACAGGTCATAGACGGCTTCATTCTCCACTTTTCCAATCATTTTTAAGCGATCTGTTTTAATTTCATCCACATTCTCGCCACCCCGGCACAGCGGGACCGCATGGCCGTTCCGGACAAAAAGCGGAAACTCTCCCAGGCCCAGGCTGATATAATGGTCTCCCTTTTCCATAGGGATCAGATCATAATCCTGTGCCGAGCGGAAACGGATCATCAGCATATCCTCCGGAAGGTAGACATATCTCCCTTCCGCATTCTGTTCATAAACCGGCGCGATCATGCACTCGCCTCCCAGCATCAGCTGGTCCTCCGTCCGGACGGCCCGGCGGTCCTCCGGATAGTCAAAGGCCAGCGGCCGGAACAGCATGCTGTCCGTCAGGGCCGCTTTCATGTATTCACTGTACAGATAGGGCAGCAGCGCGTAACGCACAGTCACCGTGTCCCTCATGGTCTCCCAGATGGAGAAGCGGTATATTTCCTGTTCCCTGGTGTGCAGGGCGGAATGATTACGCATCAGGGGCGTGAACACTCCCAGCTGCAGGAAGCGCTCCAGCAGATCCTCGGTCGTACTGCAGCCGAAGCCGCCCAGATCGCACCCGCAGAACAGAAAGCCGCAAAGATTCATGTTGGGCAGCATCTGCATGGCCATCTTCAGGTGGCTCCACCAGGAAAAATTGTCTCCCTGCCAGACTCCGCCGTCCCGGTGCGCGCCGACAAAGGAGGAACGGGAAAAGAGCAGATACCGCTCTCCCGGGCGGAAGCGCCGCATCCCGTCCGCCGAGGCGCGGGTCATCCCCGCTCCGTAAAGGTTATGCACCTTGTCATGACGGACGTTTCTTCCGTCCATCACATGGTAAAAGCGCCGGTAATCCTCCGGGTTATTGGCCACCGCGTTGAAGGCATCCTTGATGGCCCAGTTCTCGCTCAGGTCCAGCTCCTTTCCCTTCAGCGTCTCCGCCAGGGCGAAGGCCTGCGCCAGCGTTTCGTCGCTGTAGAACAGCGCCGGCTCGTTC
This sequence comes from Clostridia bacterium, assembly GCA_017509255.1. Taxonomy (GTDB): domain Bacteria; phylum Bacillota; class Clostridia; order Christensenellales; family Aristaeellaceae; genus Aristaeella. The sequence continues at coordinate 34,219 of JAFWQA010000004.1, forward strand.
ATATCGTTCCAGAAACCTTCGATACCGGCCTCCAGCAGCGGGCGGTAAAGATCCCCGAACCATTTCCGGGCATCCTCCCGCAGGAAATCCGGAAAACAGCAGCGTCCCGGCCAGACCGCCGCCACGAAATCGGTCCCGTCCGCCTTTTTGCAGAAGAATCCGCCTTCCTTTCCGGAATCATAGGGGCCATAGCCTTCCTCCGTCTTGATGCCGGCGTCGATGATCGGGATCAGGCGGATATGTTCCTCCTTCATACTCCGGACAAAGGCTTTCAGATCAGGAAAGGCGTCCTTCTTCCAGGTGAAATTCCGGTAACCCTCCATATAGTCGATGTCCATACAGATCCCGTCCAGCGGAATATGCCGTTTCCGGTGTTCCTCCGCAACGGCACGCACCTCCCGCTCGCTGGCATAGCCCCAGCGGCTCTGGATATAGCCGAACGCCCATTCGGGCGGAAGATAGCTGCGGCCGGTGAGTCCGCGGAAAAGCTTTGCGATCTCCTTCAGGTCCGCTCCTTCCAGCAGGTATACGTTCAGATCCCCGTTTTCGGACACGATCTCCGCCGTATCCCTCCGGGCGTCGCCCAGATCGTAGATAACCAGGCCGGGATCGTCAAAATACACGCCGAACAGCCGGTCCGGACGGAAGAAAACCAGCAGGTTATGGGAAGCATAGATGCTCTGCCGGTCCTCCGTATGGTTGAAATCGTCGCTGTTCCAGCTGCGGTAGCGGTGCCCGCGCTTATTGATGCCGCGGACGTTTTCCCCCAGACCGAACACGGTCTCCTCCTCCGTCAGCTGTGTACGGAAAAGCACCTTTTCCCCTTCCCGCCGGACGTCAAAATACGGCATTTTGCCCTTTTCCTCCGGCAGGCTGAGTACGACGGCACCGGTGTCACAGGGCGTGCCGAAGCTGTATCTGCGGATCATGATTTTTCTCCTTTTTTCCCGTTTTTGATTCTATTCGCCGCGCCCCCGTTCTTTCCCTGTCAGGGTTGCAATTTCAGGGGGGGTGTTCTATAATGTTTCTGTTTATGACTGATTCATAACATTAATACAAGGAGGCCGGCCAAACCATGGATTACGTTTTCATGACAGACAGTGACAGCGATCTGCCCTACGCGCTCAAACAGGAGTATGATATCCCTGTGGTATACATGCCCTACGCGCTGAACGGAAAGGAGTACTTTGACGACCTGGGTCAGATGCTTGACCATAAAAGCTACTTTGACAAAATGCGCGAAGGCGCCGTCCCGGTGACTTCCGCGCTGAACGAAGCCGCTTACTACGAATATTTTGAGCCCGTTCTGGAAAGCGGAAAGGATCTCCTTTTCGTTGCCTTCTCCAGCAAGCTGAGCCGCACCATCGAATCCGTCTATGCCGTACAGAAGGAGCTGCTGCAAAAGTATCCCGAACGCAAGTTTATCGTGGTCGACACGCTGAGCATCTCCGGCGCCATGACCGTACTGCTGCTCAAGGCGCATGAGCTTTACCGCGCCGGGAAGCCCATAGAGGAAGTGGCCGACTGGCTGGAAAAGAACAAGCTTCGCAGCCACGCGCACTTCATGGTGGAGGATCTGAAATACCTCAAGCGCGGCGGGCGGATCTCCCCCACGGCCGCGGCCTTCGGTTCCATGCTGGATATCAAGCCGCTGATCTGTGAAGCGCGGGACGGGACCCTGAACGCCTACAACAAGGTTCGCGGCCGGAAAAAGGGCTTCGCCACCCTGGTGGACGACATGATGAGCTTTGAGCCGGATCCGGCCGAGAGCTTTGTGCTGATCATCAACGCCGATGACCGTGCCGGCGCGGAGCAGCTCCGGGATCTTGTGCTGCAGCGCAATCCCGCCTTCAGCGTCCGTATCGAGAACATCGGTCCCGTGATCGGAGCCCACTGCGGACCCGGCACCCTGGCCGTCTGCTTCCTCGGCAAAAAAGAAAGAAAACTCTGATCCTGAACATTCAAAAGCCCCCGGAACCTTTCGGTTCCGGGGGCTTTTTCAGTCCGGGATCAGGAATTCTTTTCTTCCTCCAGGGCCTTTTCCATGCTCTCCTGGATCTCCGGGAAAGCGGACAGCATCGGCTTGACTTCCTTTTTCTTCAGTCGGCGGTCGATGTAGTTCTTTGTGATCTTCCGCACCAGCCCGCTGAGCACGATGACGCCGATCAGGTTCGGGATCGCCATCAGCCCGTTGAAGGTATCGCTCAGGTTGATCGCCAGGGCCGTATCCAGAATGCCCGAAGCGAGGATCGCCGCCAGGAAAAGGACCTTGTAAACGATCGTGGACTTCGTGCCGAAAAGGAATTCCCAGGCCTTTTTGCCGTAGAAGCTCCAGCCGAGGCAGGTGGAGAATGCGAACAGCGTGACGGCGACCGCAACGAAGATCCCTCCGAAGGAGCCGAAGCTCTTCGTGAAGGCTTCCGTGGTCAGGCCGAGATCGGTAATGCCGCTCAGGGACTCGCCGGTCTCGAGATTGACCACGCCGCTGGTCAGGATCACCAGCGCCGTCATCGTGCAGACAATGATCGTGTCCATAAACACTTCAAAGATGCCCCAGATGCCCTGCGTTGCCGGCTCCTTGACGTCGGAGGTGGAGTGCACCATAACTGAGGAACCGAGACCCGCCTCATTGGAAAAGACGCCGCGCTTGAAGCCCCAGGTCATCGCCCTGGCAATGACCGCGCCTCCGACACCGCCTGCAGCCGCCCGGAAATTGAAGGCGCCGCGGAAGATCGCGCCGAATGCCGGCAGCAGCTGGCCCGCATTCATGATAATGATGATCAGGCTGCCGAGAATATAGAAAAGCGCCATAAAGGGGACGATCTTTTCATTCGTCTCGGCGATCCGCTTCAGACCGCCGATGATGACCAGGAAGGCCACGATCATCAGCACGGCGGCAATGATCAGCCCGCCGGTCATATCGGAAGCCAGAGCGGCATTCCCGCTCAGGTCCGCCGCGGAGGTCAGGATGCTTTCCCGGATCGTGGAGATCTGGCTCATATTGCCGATACCGAAGGAGGCAATGACCGCAAAGATGCTGAAGAGCACCGCCAGCACCTTACCGACCGTCTTCAGGTTCTTTTTTGCGCCCAGGCCATCCCGCAGATAATACATGGCTCCGCCGGACCATTCCTTTTCCCGGTTGCGGCGCCGGAAATAGATGCCCAGCACGTTTTCCGAATAGTTGGTCATCATGCCGACGACGGCCGCGATCCACATCCAGAAAACGGCGCCGGGCCCGCCCATCGTGATGGCATAGGCTACGCCGGCGATATTGCCCGTGCCGATCGTGGCCGAGAGCGCCGTACAGAGCGCCTGGAACTGGCTGATCGAGTTTTTGTCCGAGGATTTGGTCGTCGACTTGTGGAAGAGCTTTCCGATCGTTTCTTTCATGGTATGCCCGAAATGGGTAAACTGGAAGAAACCGGTCAGAACCGTCATCAGAATGCCCGTGCCGATCAGCAGGGTCAGCGCGGGAACACCCCAAACCACATCGTTGACGGCGCTGTTGACTGAAGCGATGGTGTTGGTCAGGTTATCCATGAAAAAAGCCCCTTTCATCCGACTGTCTGAACCCCGGCCGACAAAAAAACGGAGAAAACCGAAAAGTTCTCTCCGCTTAAAACAAAAACATTCCCCGGTCCTGACCCGGGATCTCTTTCCGTCCTTTTGCCTGAGAGATTTGACACTGCGCCATTGCACCTTCGGCACCGCCCGGCCGGGCGGCTTCTCCGGAATGTCGTCCACACGCAGTCTTTGAACCTGAGAGCGTTACCCCTTCGGCGGCCCCGAAAACCCGGAGCCTTTTCCTGCGCGCTTCCTCCGACCGTATTCAGTTGTTTTTACTATAATTCCGGCATGCCTTCCGTGTCAAAGGAAAAACACGACAAATACAAAAAAAGCGCCGAGATATCACCGGCAGCGCACACCGTATTTCTTTTTGATGTATCCGTCCAGATTCCCGTGTTCACTGACCGTCAGCGTGTCGATCCCCATTTCATCCATCACGCAGAGCAGGATGCAGATACCGTGTACCACGATATCCGCGCGACCCGGCTGCAGGCTTCCCAGCTTCAGCCGTTCCTGAATGTTCATGCCCGCCAGCTTCCTGCCGATGGCGGCGATCTCGTCCCTGCGGATCCCGGTTCCGTGCACGCAGGTACGGTCCGTCCACGGGACATCACGGACCATGGCCGCCAGCGCGGTGAAGGTCCCGCCGGTGCCGATCCATACGTCCGCCTTTTCCGCAGCTTCCTCCTCATTCCAGGTCTCCCGGAAGATTTTCCGGGCGATCTCCTCCACGCCGGCCAGATCGTCCTCGCTGTCAATGGACAAAACATTATACAGGCGCACCGCGCCCATCTGGCAGGATACGGCGCGCCGAATCTCCCGGCCCCTGCCCAGAACGATCTCCGTGCTTCCGCCGCCAATATCGATCACGCCGCAGGATGTGCCTTCCGGCACCACGTCCGTCGCGCCCAGAAAGCTCAGCTGCGCTTCCTCGCTGCCGGTGATGATCTCCAGCTCCGTTCCGGAAACGGTCCGGATCAGCTTCATGAAATCCGCGCCGTTCTTCGCGTCGCGGGATGCGCTGGTAGCAAAAATATGCAGTCTCTCGCAGCCGTTTTCCTGAGCGGCGCCGGCCATTCTCCGGACGGCTTCCGCTGTTTTGAGCATGCTTTCACCGCTGAGGTTTCCTTCCGCGTCCAGGCCCGCGAAAAGCCTGGTACCGGCCCGGTCCCTGCGAAGGCGCCGGAACGCACCGTCTCCGATTTCCGTCTCCAGCATTCGGACAGAATTGGATCCGATCCCGATCACAGCCACTCGCACTGCCCTCACCTCCGCTTCACTCCGCCAGGTCGTCCATCAGGATTTTCAGCTCTTCCTCCGTATACGCATAAAGCGCCTCCGGATTGGTAAATTCAAAACGGATATCATTCCGGTTCATATAGGCATAGTTTCCCTTCGCGCTGGAAACGATATAATCCTCAGTCCCCACAGCCTTCAGCTGCGCTGTCAGGGTTTTGTTGGTTTCCTCCATCCCGGTCAGGGACTGGCGGAGGATGTGCTCTTCCTCCCGCTTCTGATTCAGGTTGTTCATCAGGATCATATGCAGCACAAGAAAAGCCACCAGCATCGTGCCGATGATCAGAAGGAAACCCTTCATGTTCATTCTCTTCTGCATAATCCGGTCCTTTCCCGTTCAGCCTGCTTTTTCAAAGTCTATTCTACACGCGGAGCGGCAATTCCTTTTCCGTCCCGTCAGAACATGCTGATCTGGCTGGTCTCGCTCAGCCCCGCCAGCGCCCCGTGCGCGCGCAGAAGGTCGATCACGGAAGAGCCGGCCTTTCCCCGCACCGCCAGATCCTCTATGCTCAGGAAGGGAGCCTCCTTCCTGGCCTCCACGATCGGAACCGCCGCGCTTTCTCCCAGCCCCGGCAGGCTGATGAACGGGCAGCGGATATTGCCGTCTTCTATCAGGAAACGCTTGATATCGCTCTTGTACAGGTCCACCGGCAGGAACCGGATGCCGCGCATATTCATCTCCAGCACCAGTTCCAGGCAGGTGGCGATGTCCTTGTCCCTCGCGCTCGCCTTTTCCATGTTCCGGATCTCCCGCAGCCTCGCCCGGCAGGCATCCGGGGAAAGGATCATCGTGGAGGCGTCGAATCCGTCCCCGCGCACGGTGAAATACGCGCAGTAGTAGGCCAGCGGTTCATGCAGCTTGAACCAGGCCACGCGAAGGCTCATTGTCACATAAGCCACCGCATGCCCCTTCGGGAACATGTATTTGATCTTTCTGCAGCTGTCCATGAACCATTCCGGAACGTTGTTTTCCTCCATGGCCTGCTGCATATCCGACTTCAGGCCTTTGCCCTTCCGGACACTTTCCATGGTCGTGAAAGCCAGCTTCGGCTTGACGCCCTTATCGATCAGATAATTCATAATATCGTCACGGCAGCAGACGCACTCGCTCAGCGTGGCCGTGCCGGAGGCGATCAGTGACTGAGCGTTGTCCAGCCATACGTCCGTGCCGTGGCTCAGGCCGGAAATCCGCAGCAGCTCCTCCATGGTGGATGGCCTTGTCTCGTCCAGCATGCCGCGCACAAAGCCCGTGCCGAATTCCGGGACCCCGTAGGTGCCCGTATTGCAGAGGATATCGTCGCTGGTGACTCCCAGCGCCTCCGGCGAGGTGAACAGGCTGCGTACGCCCGGATCATCCAGCGGCACGTCCCGGAAGTTGATCCCCGTCAGCTCCTCCAGCACGTGCATCATGGTCGGATCGTCGTGACCGAGGCAGTCCAGCTTGACCAGGATATCGTGCATGGAGTTGAAGTCGAAATGCGTGGTGGTGAAATCGCTTTCCAGATCGTCCGCCGGATGCTGCACCGCGGTAAATTCGGAAATGTCATACTCCTTCGGAACGACGACCATGCCGCCCGGATGCTGGCCGGTGGTCCGCTTGACCCCCGTGCATTCCAGCGCCAGCCGGTCCTTTTCCGTGTTGCCGGCCTGAATCCCGCGCTCCTCCAGATACTTGCTGGCGTAACCGAAGGCTGTCTTGTCCGCCAGACCGGAAATGGTTCCCGCGCGGAAAACATGGTCCTTTCCGAAAAGCTCCTCCACATAATGGTGGGCGCGGTTCTGGTATTCACCCGAGAAGTTCAGGTCGATATCGGGCACCTTGTCGCCCTCAAAGCCCAGGAAGACTTCAAAGGGAATGTCAAAGCCGTCCTTCGTCAGCGGCCGGCCGCAGTCCGGGCAGTTTCTGTCCGGAAGGTCCACGCCGACGTGATATTTGGTTTTGTCCACATCAAAGTATCCTTTGTGACAGCGCGTACAGCGATAGTGCGGCGGCAGGGCGTTCACCTCGGTGATCCCGCACATGCGGGCCACCAGGCTGCTGCCGACGGAGCCCCGGCTTCCGACCAGGTAACCGTCCTCCAGTGACTTGGAAACCAGCTTCTGCGCGATATTGTACAGCGTGCAGTAACCGTACCCGACGATGGATTTGAGCTCCTTTTTCAGCCGGGCCTCCACGATTTCCGGAAGCGGGCTTCCGTACATCTCCTCCGCCTCGGACCAGGTCATATCCTGAATATTGTCCTCCGCGTCGTCCCAGTAGGGCTGGAACGTATCCTCCCCCTTGGGATGCTTCGGGAACAGATTGATGGCTTCCACACTGTCCGCGATCCTCCGCGGATTGTCAATAACGACCTCCTTCGCCTTTTCGGGTCCCAGATAGGCGAATTCCTCCAGCATTTCGTCCGTCGTTTTGAAATAGAGCGGCGGCTGATTGTCCGCATCGGAATGGCCCAGGCCCGCCTGGATGATCGCCCGGCCGACCGCGTCCTTCGGATCCAGGAAATGCACGTCCCCGGTTGCCACGACGGGCTTGTTCAGCTTTTCGCCCAGCCGGACGATCCTGCGGTTCAGTTCCCGCAGGTCCTCCTCCGACTTTACATACCCTTCCCGCAGAAGGAAGGCGTTGTTTCCGGTCGGCTGGATCTCCAGATAGTCGTAGAAGGAGGCGATCTCCTCCAGCTTCTCCTCCGGCTCATCCGCCAGCACCGCCTTGAACAGCTCCCCGGCTTCGCAGGCGCTACCCAGGATCAGCCCTTCCCGGTACTGTTCGATCTTCTGTCTGGGCATATGGGGCGTGCGGTGGAAGTACTCCAGATGGCTGATCGTCACCAGCTTGTTCAGATTGACCAGCCCGGTACGGTTTTTCGCCAGAAGGATGATATGCCAGCTTTCGCCGATGGCTCCCCCGCGGAGCTTTTTGTTCAGATCGGTATAGGTTTTGATGTCGGGATACCTTTCCGCGGTCTCCTCAAACATCTTCTGCAGCACGTGCGCGGTCGCCGTCGCGTCATGCACGGCCCGGTGCGCGTTTTTCAGGCTGACGCCCAGCTTTTTGCAGAGCGCGCCGAGGCGGAAGGTTTTCTGATCCGGATACAGCTTGCGCGCGTAGGTCAGCGTATCCATGACCGGATTGGAAAAGCTCATGCCCAGCCTTTTGAGTTCGGAGCGGAGCAGGGACGCGTCAAAGCTGCTGTTGTGCGCGGCGATCGGGCAGTCCCCGATGAACTCCATCAGCTTCGGAAGCATCTCCGCCGCCTTCGGCTTTCCCGCCAACGCGGCGTCCGTGATGCCGGTCAGCTCCGAGATCTTGGGAGGCAACGGCTCGCCCGGATCCACCATTTCCTCAAACTGATCCACCACCGTTCCTTCCGTCAGCTTGACCGCGCCGATCTCAATGATCCGCGCGCCGGCGGTGTTCAGGCCCGTGCTTTCAAAGTCCAGCACCACGATCGGCCCGTTATATGGGCGGTCGTCCGCGCGCTCGGTAATATCCCGCTCATCTATCAGATAGCCCTCGCAGCCCGGGATCAGCTTGATCCTTCCCTTGGCGGACCGGAAAGCCGCCGGGAAGGACTGCAGCACACCGTGGTCCGTGACCGCGACGGCCGGATGCCCCCACCTGACCGCGCGGTCGATCAGGTCCGTCACCGGCGTCAGCGCGTCCATCGTGGACATGTTGGTGTGCATATGCAGCTCGACCCGCTTTTCCTCCGCCAGGTCCTCCCGCTCCTGCTTCTCCATTTCGATCATGTCCCGTACGGTTACGGACAGTTCTCTCGCGAAGCTGTCGTACAGGCACTCGCCGCGGAGCTTGACGTTCATTCCGTTACGGATCCGCTTCAGTTTTTCGGCAACAGCCTGTTTCTCCTCCTCGGTCACAGGGGGCTGTTCCCCCTCCTCCGCCTTGCGGGAAAAGCGCGGGCGGTACCGGAAAAAGTATTTGCAGAGAACGGAGCTTGTATAATCGGTCACGCCGAAGGTCAGCAGCACCATTTCGCCGCCCCTGAGCTCCTTGGTCTCCATTTTGAATATATCGCCCTGGATGACCGTCATGCCGGTCTCGCTTGTCAGCTCCCTGATCTCGACCGGCCTGTCCGCAATGGCGCGGCCGAGGATCGGCCTGCCCACGGAAAGCTCCGGCATCTCCGGGATCGGTATGCCGCCCTCCGTCACCGGCTCCTTCTTCTGTTCCTCCGCCTTTTCCTTTTTTTCCGCCGTACGGGTTTTCCTCGGCTCCGCCGGTTTCTTTGCCGCCGGGGCTTCAGGCTTTGACGGCTCCTCCGCCGCCGTGCCGTAGCGCTCCGCCATTTCCGCGCGGGTGATCAGCCGCCGGGACTCTTCCCGGTCCTTCCTCATCTGCGCCAGCCGGGCCTCCCGGTCACCGGATACCGTCAGCTCGACCTGCACGTCCGCGTCAAAGATCTCCTTCACAGCCCTGCTCAGGCGCGCCGCAAGATTTCTCTCCGTCATAAAGCGAAGAGCGAACTCATCCGGGACCGTCAGTGTGATCAGGTCCTTCTTCACCTGCCAGTCCATGCTTTTCAGCCAGCCGATGCTTCCGGGATAATTCCGCTTCATGAAATCCAGCAGCACCTGGCGGTAGGAAGAGATGTCCGCCAGGAACGATTCCCGCAGGGACGGGGAAACCACGCGCACCGCCAGCTCATGGCCCGGAAAAATCTCCCGGAGGATCCTCTCCAGTTTCAGGAATTCCTTTTCTCCGGCCAGAACGGTGCTCTCAAAGGTGATATAGGTCTTTTTCTGAGATTTGACATAAGTGACCCGCGGAGAGCCCAGCTTGCCCGCCAGAACCGGGATCTCCCGGGCAATGCGTCCCATCAGATCCTCATAGCTCATTTGCTCTCAGCGATCTCCCTTGCCTTATCGATCAGGATCCTTGCCAGATCCCCTTCCACGCGGACCGGCGCCTGCCCGCGGACGAAGAGCGCTCCCCCCGTTTTTCCGCCGGCGATCCCGACGTCCGCCTCCCGGCCCTCGCCGGGGCCGTTGACAACGCAGCCCATGACCGCCACCTTCAGCGGAACCGTGATATCGCTCAGCTCCCGCTCCACCTGCTCCGCGATTTTCGCCACGGGGATGCAGGTCCTGCCGCAGGTCGGGCACGCGATCAGCTGGACGCCCCGGATCCTCAGCTCCAGCGCGCGGAGAATATCCCAGGCCGCTTTCGCTTCCGGAAGCGGATCCCCGCTCAGGCTGACCCGGACCGTATCCCCGATGCCGTCCAGCAGCAGCGCGCCGATACCGATGGCGCTTTTCACCGTTCCCTGCCCCGGAAGCCCGGCCTCCGTAACGCCCACATGCAGGGGATAATCGCAGCGCACATGCGCAAGGCGGTAGGCTGCCACCGTCTGGCGGACATCGCTGCTTTTCATGCTCAGCACGATGTCCTCAAAGCCAGCCTTCTCCAGCAGGCGCGCATGGCCCAGCGCGCTTTCCACCAGGCATTCCGGCGTGGGGCCGCCGTATTTCTCCAGCAGATCCTTCTCCGCCGACCCGCTGTTTACTCCGATCCGGATCGGGATATGATGCGCCTTCGCGCAGTCCGCCAGCACGCGCACGTTTGCTTCTCCGCCGATATTTCCGGGATTGATCCTCAGTTTGGCGATACCGTTCTCCGCGGCGCGGACAGCCAGCTTATGGTCAAAATGGATATCCGCCACCAGCGGCACCGGGCTTCCGTCCACCAGGGCGCGGACCGCTTCCGCGCAGGCATTGTCGTAAACACTGACACGGACCAGGTCGCAGCCGGCGTCCGCCAGCGCGCGGATCTGCGCGAGCGTGCTTTCCACATCCCGCGTATCCGTATTAGTCATGCTCTGGACCAGGACCGGATTCCCTCCGCCCAGCGGCAGGCTTCCGACCCGCACCGTTTTCGTCATATGCTTCCGCTCCTTATCCGAAAAGTCTCGTCACGTCCCGGAAGGTAAAAAAGATCATTACGCCAAAGAGGAACACCATGCCGACCAGATGGACCATGGCTTCCTTTTCCGGGGGAACCGGCCTGCGGCGAACCAGCTCAATCAGGCCGAAGACCAGCCGGCTTCCGTCCAGGCCCGGGATCGGCAGCAGGTTCATCAGGCCCAGATTGATGGAGATCAGCACCAGCAGCTGAACGAACGCGCTCAGGCCGCCTGCCTTCACCTCGCTGGACACCAGGGAAATGATGCCGACCGGACCGGAGGTCTGATCCAGCCCCTCCCCTTTTGTGACCAGGTCCTTCAGGCTGTTCAGGATCGCGCCGGACGCGGTCCAGCACAGTTCCGCGCTCTCCCTGACCGCGCCGACGAAATCCGTCGGGCGGTTTTCGATCCGGTAGATGCCGCCGACCAGGATGCCGACGCGCATTTTCCCCTCCGACTCATCCCAGACGGGCGTCATGCTGAGCTCCAGCGTTTCCTCACCGCGCCGGACCTTCATCTGAAGCGGCTTGTCGCCTTCCTTCCAGGCCGCAATGGTGCCGGTCAGGGTCTCCACGGTCCCGTCCAGCATATTGACCCCGTTGATCTCTTCGATCACGTCTCCGGCCGCCAGCCCGGCGGAACGCGCCGGACCGGCCGCGGTGACCTCCGAGACATACGGATCCACGCCCGTAGCCGTATTGATGCCGCCGATCCAGTAAAATCCGACGGCCACCACAAAGGCCAGAACAAAGTTCATGACCGGGCCCATCAGGATCGTGAACAGGCGCTTCCAGATGTTATGGTTCGGAAAGGCGCGCGGGTCATCCTTTGTGATGCCCTTCGTGTCGTCCTCTCCGTAAAAGGCACAGTAGCCGCCCAGCGGAATCGCCCGGACGGCAAAGGTCGTTTCGTATTTTTTGCTTTTCCAGCCCAGCAGCTTCGGCCCAAAGCCGACAGAAAACTCCGATACGTCGATCTTCATCAGCCGGGCCGCGGTAAAATGGCCCAGCTCATGCACAACGATCAGGATCGCAAGTAAAAGAACCGCCAGCAGAATAGATACCAACGTCATTTGTTTTGCCTCACTGTTTCTCTTGCTTTCCGGTCCGCCTCAAAGATCTCTTCAATGCAGGTTCCCGGCAGTCCCACCAGCTTCTCCAGCGCGTCATTCACCTTTTCCGTGATCTTTCCGAAGGAAATTTCCCCCCTCAGGAACGCGGCGACCGCTTCCTCATTCGCTCCGTTAAACACGGCGCAGGCCGCTCCCCCCGCTTCCAGCGCCTCCCTGGCCAGAACGAGGGCGGGAAACTTATCCGTATCCGGTTTCTCGAAGGTCAGCCTGCCGAGCGCAAAGAGATCCGGCCCGCTGACGCCGGTGGACATCCTTTTCGGATAAGACATGGCATACCCGATCGGGACCCGCATGTCCGGTATGCCCAGCTGCGCCAGCACCGCCCCGTCCTCAAATTCCACCGCGGAATGCACAATGCTTTCCGGGTGCACGACCACTTCGATCCGGTCCCCTGGCATGTCGAACAGCCATCTGGCCTCCATGATCTCCAGGCCCTTGTTGATCATACTCGCGGAATCCACGGTAATTTTGGCGCCCATGGACCAATTCGGGTGGCGGAGCGCCTGCTCCCGGGTCGCATTCCGGATCTGCTCCTTTGTCCAGGTCCGGAACGGCCCGCCGGACGCCGTCAGCAGGATTTTAACGGGCTGATTGCCGCCCGCCGCCTGCAGGCACTGGAAGATCGCGCTGTGCTCGCTGTCCACCGGCAGGAGCGGCTTCTTCATTTTCCGGGCCAGTTCCGTCACCAGGTGGCCTCCAGTGACCAGCGCCTCCTTGTTTGCCAGCAGCACCTGACGGCCCGCGGAAAGCGCGTCCATAACGCTCTGCAGGCCCGCGATGCCGACAATGCTGACCAGCACCTGATCGGCGTCCACCTCGGCTGCCGCGGCGCGCAGCGCTTCCTTTCCGGTCATCCAGCGGCAGAAGCGCAGATCTTCGGGGATCTCCTCCGGACCGATCGGTTCCGTCAGGCCGGCCATTTCCGGCCGGAAGGCGCGCACCTGCTCAAAGAGTTTTTCCCGGCTGGACCGTGCTGTCAGCGCAACGACCCTGTATTCCTCAGGATGCCGCGCGCAGATGTCCAGCGCCTGTGACCCGATGGATCCCGTGGATCCGAGAACGGCTATTTTTTTCATACGCCCCCCGTAAACATCCGGAAGCAATACACCAGCACCGCCATAAACAGTACGCTGTCCAGCCGGTCCAGCATGCCGCCGTGGCCGGGAAACAGATTGGAAAAGTCCTTGATGCCGCTGTGGCGCTTCACCAGGGACGCGAACAGGTCACCGATCTGGCCGACGGCTCCGCCGACAATGCCCAGCATCAGATACTGCCACCAGACCGGCAGCTTGGCCAGCGTTGCTTCATTGCAGGTGATCCGGGCGATCAGGCACACCGCCATCGCGGCGATCACGCTGCCCGCCAGCCCGCCGATGCTTCCCGCCACCGTCTTGTTGGGGCTGACCGCGGGACAGAGCTTTTTACCGCCCACCGCGCTGCCGACAAACAGCGCGAACATGTCCCCCAGCAGCGGCACCGCGAAGGTCAGGCTCAGCAGGACGACCTCCACCGCCTTCTGGCTGGCCAGGCTCAGCGCCACAAGGCTCAGGCCCGGAAGGACCACGGTCAGGATCGGCATGACGCTCATGCTCAGATCCGTCAGGTCCGGATTGGACCGGATCAGCACCATGATGACCATCAGCAGCAGCGCGACAGCCATCAGTGGAACGATCGACGCCGCAGTCCCGGCAAAATACGCCAGTGGAACGGAACCGATCAGAACCAGCCACGCCGGCCAGGATACGACCTTATGTCCCGCCGTTGTCAGGGCATGGTACTCCTCCCACACGGCAAAGCCGATACAGATCAGCGTGGCAAGCGCCATACACCAGCCGGGCAGCCAGAGCATGCCCGCCAGAAATAAAATCAACAGGGCCCCGGTAATGATACGCTGTTTCATCCGTAAACTCCTCACAAGGTATTGTTTTCCGCCCGCTTCAGGTCCTGCTCCCGAACCGCCGGTCCCGGCGGGAAAAAGCCGCCAGCGCGCGGTCATAATCCGCCACGGTGAAATCCGGCCATAGCTTTTCCGGGAACAGGAACTCCGCGTACGCGTTCTGATACAGCAGGAAATTGCTAAGCCGCATTTCCCCGCTGGTGCGGATCAGCAGATCCACGTCCGGCTGACCGGCGGTATAAAGGTGGTCGGAAACCGTCTTCTCCGTGATCTCCTCTTCCGTCAGCCGGCCGTTCTTCACCAGGGAAGCGATCTCCTTCACCGCCTTGACCAGCTCCGCCCTTCCGCCGTAATTCACGGCAATGTTCAGGCGCAGCCCCGTATTCCCGGACGTCCTTCTCTCCGCTTCCTCCAGCACTTCCCGCTGCCTGTCCGGCAGACGGCTTTTGTCTCCGAGGATCAGGATCCGCACATTTTTCCGATGCAGCTCATCGATTTCCGACGCGAAGAAATCCAGGATCAGCTGCATCAGCGCCGATACTTCTTCCGGCGGGCGGTTCCAGTTCTCCGTGGAAAACGCGTAAAGGCTCAGCGCGCCGATCCCCAGATCGTCCGTATGCCGGATGATCCCGCGCAGGTTCTCCGTTCCCTGCCGGTGCCCGCGGGATACAGAAAGCCTGTGCTTCTTCGCCCAGCGTCCGTTGCCGTCCATAATGACAGCCACATGCCGGGGCAGGCGTTCAAAATCCTCTTTCTTTGCAGGAGCCTGTTCATTGATCTGTCTCATATTCACTCCAAAGGCTGTATTTGAAAAATGCGCAGGTCTTCCTGCAGGAAGCCGCGCATTTTTCTTTCCGCGCTATCCTCAGACCTCCATGATCTCCTTTTCTTTGGCGGCATAGATAGCGTCCACGTCCTTGATGGCCTTGTCGGTGATCTTCTGCATGTCCTCCTCGGCCTCGTGCTGATCGTCCTCGGTGATCTCGCTGTTCTTTTTCAGCTTCTTGATCTGCTCAATGGCGTCCCGCCGGATCGAACGGATGGCGACCTTCGCCTCCTCCGCGCTCTTGCTGGCCACCTTGGTCAGCTCCTTGCGGCGTTCCTCGTTCAGTTCCGGGAAGACCAGACGGATCACCTTGCCGTCATTGCTCGGATTCAGGCCGAGGTCGCTTTTCTGGATCGCCTTCTCCACCGGCGTGATCATCTTGGGCTCCCAGGGCGCGATGACCAGCAGGCGGGGTTCCGGCGAAGAAATGTTTCCGATCTGGTTGATGGGCGTCTGCGTGCCGTAATAGTCCACCGTGATCCGGTCCAGCAGCTGCGGATTGGCGCGGCCGGCGCGGACACTTTGCATCTCGCGTTCGTAAACAGCACAGGTTTTCGACATCTTTTCCTTCGCGGTATCCAATATATCCTTCGTCATATGCAGGTCCTCCTTACGGCGTTATTAACTGATAATCCTGTAAAAAATATTATACCGAAAGTTTCCGTTCTTGACAAGGAAAAAGTCATCAGCTGATCAGAATCAGCGCCGTCACGATCAGGACGATACTGATCAGGATCGACAGGGAGTTGACGGCGCTTGCCAGGCCGTAATCCCCCTTCATTTCAGCCGTGAAAGCCGGCGCCGCGCTGGACACGGGACTGAGGAAAAGAATGGCCAGCGCCTGCCGGACCGGCAGAGCCAGCGGCAGGAACAGGTAGCTGCACACGGACAGCGCAAGACCGATCCCGTAACGGGGCAGCAGGATCCTCAGCACCGTCCCGATCCGGGTACGGTCGGCGGTGAGCTCAAAGCCGACGCCCAGCATCAGCATCGCCAGAAAAGGATTGGCGTTTCCGATGATCCGTGCCAGATCCACCGCCGGCGACGGGAGCGTGATCCGGAAGATGCCAAGCAGCGTCATCACCACATAGGCGATCAGGGGAGCCGAGTGCGCCAGCGTCCGGAGGATCGGCTTTACCGAGAAGCGATGCTCCGTATCCCGGACGGAGCGGGCGACCGAGTAAGCTCCGCCCAGGCAGATCGGGCTGTTGCCGGTATCAAAAAGGCTGACCGCCATTACGCTGGCGGGACTCAGGAAGCTCTGGGCAAAAGGAATCACAAAGTTGCCGATATTGCAGCCCGAGGAATTCAGCAGCCCGAACGCAGCCTCCTCCCGGCCCTTTCCCCGGCCCAGCAGATATCCCGTCGCCATCATGAGGATGCCGAAGCAGAAAGCCACCGGGATCAGGATCAGCGTGGAATAATCCAGCGTCTGGCCTGAAAAATTGACAACGATGCTTGCGGTCAGCGTGATGCGGATCACGATCTTGCTGATCACTTTAAAATCTTCTTTTTCAAAAAAATGGACCCGCCGGAGAAGATAACCCATCAGAATGACGGCAACAAAGCAGCCTGCCCGTTCCAGAACCGACAGCACGGGTTCCCCGCCTCCCCTCCGGAACCGCGCGTAAGGCAGTCCCCGTTTGCGCCTATCATACCGCCGCAGGATTTGCCGGTCAAGGGAAAAGCCTGCAAAGGTGTTCCGGATCCTTCCGTTTTTTGCGCCGCCTGCTGAATCTGCCCGGAAATCTCCCGTTCCTTCCATTGTACCGAATCGCCGAAAGGAATATCATTTTCTTGTTAGTTTTCGCTAACATCAAGCCGGGGTTTTTCTTCTGCTGCCCTTTAGCGGCACAGGAACCGCAGGAAAAAGAAAGGAACGGGATTTCAGGATGGCAGTTGTGGAATTCAAAAAGGTTTCCCGGGTATACAGGAACGGCGACCATGAGCAGTGGGCGCTGAATCATGTGGATCTGAGTCTGGAGGAAGGCCGGTTTATCGTTATCCTGGGGCCCAGCGGCGCCGGCAAAAGTACGATGCTGAACCTGCTGGGCGGACTGGACAGCCCGACGGAGGGCACGATCCTTGTTGACGGAAAGGACATCTCCACGCTGAGCGACAATGAGCTGGCGGATTACCGGGCAGCCACCGTCGGCTTTGTTTTCCAGAGCTATAACCTGATCCCCACGCTGACGGTGCAGGAAAACGTGGCGCTGGTCAAGGAGATCGCGCCCGACCCCCTGAGCAGCCATGCCATGATCGACGCCGTCGGCCTGACAGACCACGTGCACAACTTCCCCTCCGAGCTTTCCGGAGGGGAGCAGCAGCGGGTCTCCATCGCCCGCGCCCTGGCCAAGAACCCGAAGATCCTGCTGTGCGACGAGCCCACCGGAGCCCTTGACAGCGAAACCGGCGTCATGGTGCTCAGGCTCCTGCTTTCCATGGCCCGGGAGATGGGCAAAACCATCATTATCGTGACCCACAACCAGCAGATCGCGAAGATGGCCGATACCGTCGTCCGGGTCAAGAACGGAAAGATCGTTTCCTGTGAGGATCAGGAGGATCCGCTGACCGTGGAAGAGGTGGAGTGGTAAAAATGCTTATCAGAAAGCTTTTCCGCACCCTGCTGAAATATAAAGCCCAGTTCATCTCCATGATCGTCATGATCGCGCTGGGGATCGGTGTGTTCATCGGCTTCAACATGGAATGGTATTCCCTGGAAAAGGATACAGAGTTTATCCTGAAGGAAACAAACTTTGCCGATTTCCGGATCTTTTCCGAAAAAGGCTTCACCAAAGCGGACCTGGAAAAGATCGCGGCCATTCCCGGCGTGAAGGACGCCACCCGCTTTCTCTCCGTCAACACCACCGTCACGGGAGATACCGACGTGCTGGCGCTGACCGTCACGGAAAACAAAAATGTTTCCGGCGTTTACCTGACAGACGGAGAGCCCTATGATGAAACCAGCCCCGACGGCGTCTGGCTCTCCGACCAGTACGCGGAAAAGAACGGGATAAAGGTCGGCGACAGCCTCTCCCTTACCTATAAGGTGCTGACCGTTTCCGGCACGGTGCGCGGGCTCATCAAAGCCAGCGAGTACATGATCTGCCTGCCGGATGAAACGCAGCTGATGCCCGATTACAGTTCTTTCGGCTTTGCCTACATTTCTCCCGTCATGCTGAAAAAAGCGGTTTTCTTTGACTTCTACCCGCAGATCAACGTGTTGACGGATCTGGACAAAAGCTCCTTCGTCTCCGCGGTGGACGGCACTCTGAAAAAAACGACACTGGTCCTCGGAAAGGACGAAAACACCTCCTGGGTGAAAACGCAGGGGGAAATCGACGAGGGAAAGACCATGGGCTCCATTCTGCCCGTTCTCTTCCTTGCCATCGCCATCCTGACCATGGTCACCACCATGCACCGGATCACAGCCAGCGAGAAAACGCAGATCGGCACACTCAAGGCGCTGGGCTTTCACAACAGCCGGATCATGCGGCACTACACGGTATACGCGCTGGTCATCGGCCTGCTCGGCTCCGCGCTGGGCATTGGCATCGGCTATCTGCTCGGCTGGTATATTCTCAGTCCCGGCGGCGCCATGGCCACTTATATCGACCTGCCCTCCTGGGATCTGCACATGCCGGGCTTCTGCTGGATCGTCCTTGCCGGCATTCTGCTTTTCCTGACGCTGATCGGCTTTCTTTCCGTACGTAAGATGCTGGAAGGAACAGCCGCCGACGCGCTCCGTCCCTATACGCCGAAAAAAATGAAGCATCTGCGTATCGAGGAGACCAAAGCCTTCAAGTCTCTGAGCTTCGGCACCAAATGGAACCTGCGGGACTGCCTGCGCCATAAATCCCGATCCTTTATGACCCTCTTCGGTATCATCGGCTGCATGGTGCTTCTGGTCGGCGGTCTCGGTATGTCGGATACGATGAATGCCTTTGTAAGCTCCTTCTACGAGCAGGCGATCAATTATGAAAACCGCGTCAATCTGGATGCGGAAAGCATCACCAACGAGGAAGCGCAGGCACTGGCGGACAGCTATGAGGGCGACTGGAGCGCCATCACCAGCGTACAGCTGGGAGACAAACCCGTCTCTCTGGAGGTCTACCGGATCGGACACGACCATGTCCGTTTCCCGGATGAAAACATGCAGTTCGTTTCCCTGCCTGAAGAAGGAGCGCTCATCTGCGCCCGTATCGCCAGGGAGCAGAACGTGAAGCCCGGAGACAGCCTGACCTTCTCTCCCTATGACAGCGATGCTGTCTATACCGTCCGGATAGCCGGTATCGTCCGCTCCCTGAGTGAAAGCATTGCCATGAGCGACACCGCGGCGGAGGCCGCGGGTATCGGTTACCGGATCAACACCGTCTATACCGACCGTACAGAGATCGAAGCCGGGGAGCACATCCTGAATGCCCAGAGCAAAAAGGCCATCATGGACTCCTTTGATACCTTCATGCAGCTGATGAACGTCATGATCTTCCTGCTGGTCGCCGCTGCTGTCGTTCTCGGCATCGTGGTCCTTTATAACCTGGGCGTCATGAGCTATACGGAGCGGTACCGGGAAATGGCGACCCTGAAGGTCATCGGCTTCAAGGACCGCAGGATCGGCCGGCTGCTGATCACCCAGAACCTGTGGCTGACCGTGATCGGCACCGTTATCGGCCTGGCTGCCGGTTACGGCGTGCTGCTCTGGCTGCTGAACGCCCTCGCCTCGGATTACGAGCTGAAGCTGGTGATCGGCCTGCCGACCTACCTGATCAGCATTCTGCTGACCTTCGGCGTCTCGCTGATCGTCGGGTTGATGGTCGCCCGCAAGAACCGGCGCATCGACATGGTCGCCGCTCTGAAAACAGAGGAATAACACGGGCAAACAAAAAAGAGCCATAAGGCTCTTTTTTGTTTGCCGTTCCCGTTTTACCGGGCCGGAACGATCCGGACCTGTCTGCCGTTCCCGTCTGTGAAGTACGGATCCGCCCCGGTCCGCTTTGCCGTGATCTCCAGGCTGTCCCCGACGTTCACATTCAGCCAGTCTTCCTCCGCCAGCAGGTAGGAGGCTTGCCCGTTCTTTTCGTCCTGTACGGTGAACCCGTATTTCTCCGTTCTGCCGCTGCCCTCCCGCTCATTCTCCTTCAGGTCCGTCTCGGGCCAGTGTGCGTTGTGGTCCGTACCGGACGCGACTGCCTCCCTGGACTGTACCCAGCGGAAAATATTGTAGTAGTATTTCGTCATATAGCGCGGCACCGGGACGTAAACCGGCTGGGAGACCGTCTCCGTATAATACTCCGTTTTATAGACCGGCTCCTCGTACGGCACCTCCTCAAAGGAGCCGTTTCCGTTGTCTTTGTAGTAGTATTTGGTCTCGTAGTGATCGATGACCCGGCGGGAGCGTTCCACCTCCACGTTCTCGTAGTGGTCCAGCACCTGGTCGTAATGATGGATCTCGCTGCGGCGGCCTGTTTCCTCCGCCCCGTCCGGCAGCGTCCAGCCGGATTCGCTGAACTCCCGGTATTCCTCCACCGGGATCGCCCGGACCCAGGCCAGTTCCGTGACCTTCAGGCCCTTCTGCGTGGTGTTCCCGTTCAGATAATTGAACAGCAGGATCAACGCGAGAACAACCAGCGCCAGGATCAGCAGCGGCTTTTTGGAGCTTTTCCTCACCTGCTGCGCCTGCGCGGTCTGCGGCTGCGCTTCCAGCTCAGCGCGTTCAGCTTCCTGCTTTTTGCGCAGCTGATCGAAATAATTGCTCTCGGAGCTTTCCCGCGACGCGCCGCAGTTGGAGCAGAAGGCGGCAAAATCCTTATTCAGCGAGTTACAGAAGGAACAGTACCAGTCCGGATTCCTCCCGATCTCCTTTTCCTGCTCCTCATTCAGATACTCGATATCGCCGCGCTCATTTTCTCCCCGATGGGAATCCTGCGCTCCGTCCTTCATGTAAAACTGAACGTCCCCGCGGGCCCGGCCGCAGGAAGAACAGTTCATTACATTGCCCGGTATTCCCTTGTTGCCACAGATCGGGCAGTCCCAGTAGCCCATGACCAATCTGCCCATTCCGCGCCTCCCTCCTTCCGGTTTCTTTCCGGGATTATTCTACGCTTACGCTTTATCCGCTTCAGAGTCCGTACTTTCCGAAGGCTCCTCCGCCGGTTCTTCCTCCGGGCTCTCTTCCGCCGGCTCCTCGGGCAGCTTTTCCACCCGTACCTTCGTCACGCGGAATCCGTCCATCTCCGCCACTTCAAACCGGTAACCGTTCAGATCAAACCGGTCCCCCTCCGCGGGGACTTTTTCCAGCATTTCCGCGACCCAGCCGCCGACCGTATCCGCGTCATAGCTGTTCCCGATCTCATATTTCTCCAGCAGTTCATCCAGCTGCATCCCCGCGTCCACCGCCACGGAACCGTCCTCATTTTCGACAAGCTCCTCATTGATCTCATCATGCTCGTCGTAAATCTCTCCGACCAGCTCTTCAAGCACGTCCTCCAGCGTGACGATCCCCTCGGTGCCGCCGAATTCATCCAGAAGGATGATCTGATGCGTCTTGGTGGCCCGGAACTGCTTGAGCAGCCCGCTGATGGGCAGGCTGGCCGGCGCAAAAACCGGCTCCTTCATCATGGCGGTAATATCGGTACAGCCTTCATGGGTCATCTTGTTGAAATCCTTCTCATGAAGAATGCCCACCACATGGTCCAGATCCTCATGGTAGACGGGCAGGCGGGAAAAAAACGTGGTCCGGAACAGCTCCGCCACCTCTTCCACCGTGGCGGTATCCTCCACCGCCGTAACCGCCACCCGGGGCGTCATAATATTGGAGGCGTCCTGCTCATTGAACTCGATTGCCGAGCGGAGCAGCTCTCCTTCTTCTTCCTCAATATCGCCTTCCGTCTGCGCCTCATCGATCATCGTCATCAGCTCATCTTCGATCTGAGGCTCTTCGGGCTCGGCCTTCACCAGCTTCGACAGCAGCTTCCGCCACAGGCCGAACAGCCAGTCCGCCGGCCTGAGCGCGGTGACCAGGACCCTCATGACAGGGCTGACAGCCATCGCATACCTTTCGGGCAGCTGCTTGGCCAGCGTTTTCGGACCGACCTCGCCCATGAAGAGGATCACGACCGTCATAACCACAGAAGCCACCGTAGCGCCGCTGTCCTCATTACCGCTCATGATCCTGGTAAACAAAATCGTGGCGATCGCGGCACCCACGATATTCACCACATTGTTCCCGACCAGCACGGTGGTCAGCAGGGAATCGTACTTCTCAAGAAGCGTCAGCGCCAGCTGGGCTCTTGGCTTCTTTTTCCCCTCGATCGTTTTCAGTTTTACCTTGTTGGATGCGGAAAAGGCTGTCTCCGTTGCGGAAAAGAACGCGGAAAGCGCGACACACAGGATCAGAGCGATCCATAAGCCCATGGAAAAAATCAATCCCTTCGTCAAATAAACAGCTCGCCGTTCCGGGGCGGCCGGTCGAAAAAAACATATTCCCCTTCCGGGAATACCGGCATTATATCACGGAAGTACTTGATTTGCAAATAT
This sequence comes from Clostridia bacterium, assembly GCA_017509255.1. Taxonomy (GTDB): domain Bacteria; phylum Bacillota; class Clostridia; order Christensenellales; family Aristaeellaceae; genus Aristaeella. Next base: position 56,397 of record JAFWQA010000004.1, read on the forward strand.
TCCGGCTCTCCCGCCGGCTCCCCGGCCGCTTTTCCTTTCATTTTCTCTTGAAGCGCAGGGCTTCTTATGGTATAATTCTATCTGAACAGTTTGAACCGGCAACCCTGCGTCCACCCGGTCCGCGCATCTCCCGGATTTCTTTTTCCCTTTCTGTTTTTTTACATTTCCGGAAAAAGAAAGCGTGGGCCGCCTTCCAGCCCGGTTTTCCGAGGCGTGCTGTGACGGACTGTCTCTTTGATTGTAAAAATCTATCTCATTTCATCAGAAGAGGAACGAAACCGTGAAAAGAAGCTCTGATATCCGCACCCTTACCTTTGCCGCCGTCTGTTTGGCGCTGGCTATGGTCCTTCCCTTTCTGACCGGCCAGATCCCGGAAATCGGGAAAAGGCTTTCCCCGATGCACATCCCCGTCCTTCTCTGCGGCTTCATCTGCGGCTGGCCCTGGGGGCTCGCAGTCGGCTTCATCGCCCCGCTGCTGCGCTCCGTGTTCTTCGGCATGCCCGCCCTTTTCCCCGACGCCGTCTGCATGATGTTCGAGCTGGCCGCCTACGGCTTCCTTGCGGGTCTCCTGTACAGGCTGCTGCCCCGCAGATTCTGGGCTGTTTACGCCGCCCTGGTCTGTGCCATGATCGGCGGCAGGATCGTCTGGGGGATCGCCCGGTATTTCCTCCTGCTTTCCCGCGGCAGTACCTTCACTTTCAATCTGTTCCTTGCCGGAGCCTTCATCAACGCCGTTCCCGGCATTATCCTGCACATCGTCCTGGTCCCCCCGATCGTCCTCGCGCTGGAAAAGGCCGGCCTGGCTGATCCCGCGCGTCACTGATATCTCCCCATTCAAAACATACCGGAAGGAGCATCCTGTCATGAAAGCACTGTTTATCGGCGGCACCGGCACCATTTCCACCGAGATCTCCAGGCTCTGCGTGGCGCGCGGCTGGGATCTGACCCTGCTGAACCGCGGCAATTCCAATGACCGCGTACCCGAAGGCGCAAAGGTCCTGACCGGCGACATTCACCGGGAGGATGAGATCCGCGCGCTGATCGGGAACGAAAGATATGACGTAGTCGCGGATTTCATCGCCTTCTCCACGGACGACGTCGCCCGGGATATCCGCCTTTTCGAAGGGAAAACGGATCAGTATTTCTTCATTTCCTCCGCCTCGGCTTACCAGAAGCCCCTGGCGTCCCCGTGGATCACGGAAGGCACCCCCCTGCACAATCCCTACTGGCAGTACAGCCGGAACAAAGCCGCCTGCGAGCGCGTGCTGCGCGATGCTTATGACAGCCGCTGCTTCCCGGTCACGATCATCCGACCCAGCCACACCTACTGCGAGCGTTCCGTGCCTTTGTCCATCCACGGAAACAAGGGCTCCTTCCAGGTGCTGGAACGGATCCGGCAGGGCAAGCGGATCATCTGCCCCGGAGACGGAACGACCCTGTGGACGCTGACCCACAGCCGCGATTTCGCCGTGGCCTTTGTCGGGCTGATGGGCAATATCCACGCCATCGGCGAGACCTATCAGATCACAGGCGATGAAAGCCTGACCTGGAACCAGATCCATGACTGCATCGGCAAAGCGCTGGGCCGGGAAGTCCGTCCCGTCCACATTCCCTCCGAAACGCTGGGCCTGCTCTGGCCTGACATGGTCGGAGCACTGACCGGTGACAAGAGCAATACCGTCCTCTTTGACAACACAAAGATCAGGCGGGCGGTGCCGGAATTCACGACGACCACCTTCTTTTCCGAAGGTGCCCGGGAATGCGTGGCCTACATCTATTCCCATCCGGAATGCCAGGTGCCGGATCCGGAGTTTGACAAATGGTGCGACCGGATGATCGAAGCCTGGGACCGGGCTGTGGAAACCTTTCCCCGCTATGAATAAGCCTTTCGGAAAGGCAAAAGGCGCGGCATAAAAAGCCGTGCCTTTTCCTTTGGTTTTCCGGCGGATAAAATAGACTTTTCCCATTTGAAAAAACAGCAAAAAATCATCGAAAAACACCGAAAGAACAAGGTTTTCTATTGATTTTTGGCTCCATCGTTTTCATAATACACCGTAACGATTTTGCTGCGGGACTCCGCAGTTTCCATTCATTATAAGGAGGGATTCACCATGAATGCTTATGTAGCAAAGGTTTTTGCCGATCTGGAAGCCCGCAACGCCCACGAAAAAGAGTTTCTGCAGGCTGTCCGCGAGGTGCTGGAGGCACTGAGTCCCGTATTCGACAAGCATCCGGAATATGAGAACAAGGGTCTGCTGGAGCGCTTTGTCGAGCCTGACCGCGCCATCATCTTCCGCGTTCCGTGGATCGACGATCAGGGCAAGGTCCAGGTCAACCGCGGCTACCGCGTCCAGTACAACAACGCCATCGGCCCCTACAAAGGAGGCCTCCGGCTTCATCCCAGCGTCAACCTGTCCGTCATCAAGTTCCTGGGCTTTGAGCAGGTTCTGAAAAACAGCCTGACCAGCCTGCCCATCGGCGGCGGCAAGGGCGGCAGCGACTTCGACCCCAAAGGAAAGAGCGACAACGAGGTCATGCGCTTCTGCCAGAGCTTTATGACTGAACTGTTCAAGTATATCGGCAAGGATACCGACGTTCCCGCCGGTGACATCGGCGTCGGCGCCCGCGAGATCGGTTTCCTCTACGGCCAGTACAAGCGGATCACCGGCCTGTATGAAGGCGTTCTGACCGGCAAGGGACTCTCCTATGGCGGATCTCTCGCCCGGAAGGAAGCCACCGGCTTCGGTCTGTGCTATCTCACCAACGCCATGCTGAAAAAGCACAACATTGAGATCGCCGGCAAGCGCGTGGTCGTTTCCGGCAGCGGCAACGTCGCCATCTACGCGGCCCAGAAGATCACCGAGCTGGGCGGCAAGGTCGTTGCCATGAGTGACTCCAACGGTTATGTCGTTGACGAAAACGGCATCAATCTGGATGTTGTCAAGCAGATCAAGGAAGTGGAACGCGGCCGCATCAAGGAATACGCCGAGCGCGTGCCCGGCTCCGTTTATGCGGAAGGCTTCCGCGGCATCTGGACCGTGAAGTGCGACATCGCGCTGCCCTGCGCCACTCAGAACGAGCTGGATGAAACCGGCGCCAAAGCGCTGATCGCCAACGGCGTGATCGCCGTAGCCGAAGGCGCCAACATGCCCACCACCTATGAAGCGACTCTGGCCCTGCAGAAGGCCGGCGTACTTTTCGCGCCCGGCAAGGCTGCCAACGCCGGCGGTGTCGCCACCTCCGCTCTGGAAATGAGCCAGAACAGCCAGCGGCTGAGCTGGACCTTCGAGGAAGTGGACGCGAAGCTGAAGGGCATCATGGAAAACATCTTCGCCGCGATCGACAGCGCCGCGGAAGAATATGACGCCAAGGACAACTATGTGGTCGGCGCCAACATCGCCGGCTTCCTGAAGGTTGCCGACGCCATGCTCGCGCACGGCTGCGTGTAATTCTACCGAATCGGAAAGCCTGAAGGCCGGACGGCGGAATTCCTCCCGAATTTCGCTGCCCGGCCTTCTTTCAAACCGGCAGGCGCCGGAAAAAGCAGGAGCGTGATGAACAGAATGGAAATGCAGATGGAGTTTTTACGTAAAATGCCGGCTCCGGAGGAACTGAAAAAAGAGTTCCCGACCGATGCGCGCGTCCGGGCCGTCAAGGACCGGCGGGATCGGGAGATCGCCGATATCTTTACGGGAAAGGATCACCGTCTGCTGCTGCTGATCGGCCCGTGCTCCGCGGACCGGGAGGACGCCGTGATGGAATACATGTACCGCCTGGCCCGCGTGAACGAGCAGGTCAAAGACAGTCTGCTGATCGTTCCCCGTGTTTACACCAACAAGCCGCGCACCCGCGGTACAGGCTACAAAGGGATGCTTCATCAGCCCGACCCGGAAAAGGAAGAGGATCTGACCAACGGCATCATCGCCATCCGCCAGTTGCATACCGACATCGTCCGCGAAACCGGCTTTACCTGCGCGGAGGAAATGCTCTACCCCTCCAATCACCGCTATCTGTCCGATCTGCTCAGCTATGTGGCGGTCGGAGCGCGTTCCGTAGAAAACCAGGAGCACCGTATCGTCGCCAGCGGCATCGGCATCCCCGCCGGCATGAAAAATCCGACGGGAGGCGATCTGAGCGTGATGATGAACGCCATTGCCGCGGCCCAGAGCCGCCAGAAGTTCATCTATCGCGGCTGGGAGGTGCGCACGCAGGGAAATCCTTTGGCGCATGCCATCCTGCGGGGGTACATGGACCGTTACGGCCGGAGCCATCCCAACTATCATTACGAAGATCTTTGTATCCTGCAGGATCTTTACGCGCAGGATGAAACGCTCCGGAATCCGTCCGTGATCGTGGATACCAATCACAGCAATTCCGGCAAGCGGTATACCGAGCAGGTCCGCATCGCCAAGGATGTGATGCATTCCCGTTCTCTGGCGCCGTCCGTTGCCTCCCTTGTCAAGGGGCTGATGATCGAAAGCTATCTGGAAGACGGCGCCCAGCCCGTGGGCGGAGGAACCTTCGGATGTTCCATCACAGACCCCTGCCTGGGCTGGGAAAAATCGGAGCGTCTGATTTTAGAACTGGCCGGGATGGCCTGACAGGACCGGAGAAAGAAGCAGGATCAGGCGATCGCGCTGATAATGCTGTAGCCCTTTCCCTCCAGCAGATCGGCGACCTCCGCCAGATCTCCCACATGGATGATCGCCACAGGCCTTTTGCTGAAGCTGCTGTAGGTCACATAAATATAATCCAGGTTCAGATTTCCCCGGGTCAGGATCGCCAGCAGCGCGTTCAGGCTGCCCGCTTCGTCCCGGATCTCTACCGCAAGCACGTCGTCAACCTTGCACATATACCCGGAAGCCTTCAGCGCCGATGCCGCGGCGTCCGCATCCGATACCAGCATGCGGACAATGCCGAACTCGGCGCTGTCGTTTGTGATCAGGGTGTTCATATTGATCCCCGCGTCCGCAAGGATCTGCGTAATGCTGTTCATCGTTCCCTTTTTGTTTTCAGCGAAAATAGAAAGCTGCTGCATGGTATTACTCTCCGATCATAACGGTTTTCTGATAATCCGGGATCACGCACCGGACGGCGCCGCCGTACTTGGCGTCCAGATAGTCGGCAAATTCTTCCGGATCGGCGCTGTTCATGGCAAACATATCCCAATGGCCGGGCAGGACGGTCCCGACCTTCAGCAGGCCGGCCAGATCCGCGGCCTCCTGAAAGGTCATATTGCCGATACAGTTATTCCGATAGCGCCTCCCGTCACGCCCGTTGATGGGCAGGACAGCCGCGTCAAAGGGGCCCGCCTCCCGCAGCTTCGGCAGCATCCCCTCATAGCGCACCGTATCCCCCGCGTGGTAGACGCGGACCCCGTTTCCTTCCAGAATATACTGAAGCGCCGGGTACAGCCCGGTTTTCCCGTCTCTGTCCAGAAACTCATGCGCCGCCGCCACCGCGCGCACCGTCAGCGGCCCGATCCGGACGACGTCCCCGTCATTCATTCCGATCAGCCTGCTTTCCGGAATGCCGTCCCCGGCCACGGAGGGAATGCAGAACGACGGCAGCACAAACCGCGCGTGCGGGCAGGTCTCTGCCCAGATCCTCCAGGCATAATGATCGATATGGTCGATATGGTCATGTGTGCCGAAAAAGAGGGATATACCGGTTACCTCCTCCGCCGGTACGGGGGGAGCGACCCGCCGGTCCGCATCCGGCGCGGCATAGTAATCCACGCTGACCACCGTATCCCCCATTTTGATCCAGAACCCCATCTGGCCCAGCCACCACAGGGCTGCCGTGCCCCGGGGCGTCACGGTTTCACTCACGGTTTTCAGAAAAACTCCTGTTTCCATCGGCGCTCCCTTCCCGGTTCTGTCCGCAATCGGTTTTTACTGTTGTGTTCCGCGTGACTCCCGACGATTATACTCCAATCCCCGGGAATGAAAAACGGCAGGCGACGAAGAAGACAAAAAAGATACAAAATACAACTGGATTTCCTTTATTGTATACTGTACACTGTGCGAAAAGGGTTTCAACAGAGGGAGGGGTATTCATGGCCACCAACAGTACGGCCGAAACCATTGTTTTTATTATCTATCTCGCCTTTACGCTGGCGATCGGGGTCTTTTTTTTCCTGCGCACGCGTAACGGCGGTGAAAAAACGTATTTCCTGGGCGGGCGCCAGATGGGCCCCTGGGTATCCGCGCTGAGCGCCGGCGCCTCCGACATGAGTGCCTGGGTGCTGATGGGCCTGCCGACCAGCATCTATGCCGCGGGTCTCGGGCAGGTCTGGATCTCCATCGGTCTGGCTGTCGGCTACGCGCTGAGCTGGATCTTCGAGGCACCCCGCCTGCGGAAGTTCTCCATCGTGGCGGATGACTCCATCACGGTGCCCCAGTTCCTGACCAACCGCTTCAAATCCAAGTCCAAAGCGCTGCAGATCATCTGTGCGGTCGTCTTCCTGCTGGCCTACACCGTCTATGCCGCTTCCAGCATCAAGGCCTGCGGCACGCTGTTCCACACGGTCATCCCCGCACTGGAAGAAAATGTAGCCATGTACATCGCCGCGGCAATCATCATCAGCTATACCTTCCTGGGCGGCTTCAGCGCCGTCTGCTGGACCGACTTCTTCCAGGGAATGCTGATGCTCGGCGCTTTGCTGATCGCGCCGATCTTTGCCGCCGTGAATCTCGGTACGATTGAAAGCACCGCGATCGTCGGCTCAGGCTCCGAAAACTACTGGAATCTCTTCTCCAGCTGGCAGGACATCGTGTCCGGACTCGGCTGGGGCCTCGGCTACTTCGGCATGCCGCATATCATCATCCGCTTCATGTCCGTCCGCTCCCAGAAAGAAATGAAAAAGTCCGCCCGCATCGGCATCATCTGGACAACGCTGATCCTGATCTTCGCCGCACTGGTCGGAATCATCGGACGGATGTATCTGGGCTTTGACGAAAGCATCAACAAAAGCTCCACGGTGTTCATCACCATGGTCCGCCGCATCTTCCCCGCAGTCGTTTCCGGCATTCTGCTCTCCGCGGTGCTTGCCGCCTCCATGAGCACAGCCGACAGCCAGCTGCTTTCCGCCGCTTCCGCCTTCGCCAGCGACGTATACAATCCCGTCGTCCGGAAAAAGCAGGCCAGCAACCGGGAGATGCTCTGGGTCGGCCGTATGGTCGTGCTGATCATCGCCGTCATCGCGCTGGTCATTGCCTCCAATCCCAACAGCGGATCCATCATGAGCCTGGTTTCCAACGCCTGGGGCGTATTCGGTGCCGCATTCGGCCCGTCCATCCTGCTGGCCCTGTTCTGGCGCCGTTTCAGCTTCCAGGGCGCGGTTGCGGGTATTCTGGTGGGCGGTGCCGTGGATATCGCCTGGCTGGCTTTCTGGTCCTCTACGGGAGTATATGAGCTGGTCCCCGGATTCATTGCCGGCCTGCTCGCCGCGGTGATCATCACCCTGCTGACCAAAGCGCCCTCCGCGGAAGTCAGCGAGCTGTTTGACGCCGCTGTTTCCCATCTGGATGAGAACGAAGACTGATTTTCAGAGCAACAGGAAGGCGCCCCGTCCGATCGGACAGGGCGCCTTTTTCCGTTCGGGCCGGCGGAACCGGCTCCCGGGTTATTTGGTTTTGTACCGGGCTTTCAGCGCGGCAAAGGTCTTGTCACTGATCACATGCTCAATGCGGCAGGCGTCCTCCGTAGCGGTCTCCTCATCCACTCCGAGGTCCATGAACATCCTGGACAGGACGCGGTGGCGTTCATAAATCTTCTCCGCGATCTTCTTTCCTTTTTCGAGAAAAACGATATTTCCGTCCGGTTCTATCTGAATACATTCATCAGCACGGAGCTTCGCCATCGCGCGGCTCACAGACGGTCTGGAAAGATTCATCTCCTCCGCCACGTCAATGGAGCGGACGGTGTTTTTCTGATTTTTCAGGACCAGAATGGTTTCGAGATACATTTCTCCCGATTCACGCATAACGGAACTCTCCCTTTTCAGTTGATCAGAAATACTGAAGTTATTATAACCGAAGAACGCAGCAATTCGCAAGCTTTTCCATATTTTTTTACAATCGGTCATCCCCGTTTTCTCTCCAGTCCCGTTCCCTTCACGGAAAAACGATTCCCCGCTTTGTTCGCCTTGACTTTTTGCCCCCGGCCGATTACCATGATTGTGGATTTTTATGGAAAGAGGCGATTCCTTGATCGTTCTGGGCATTGACCCCGGGTATGCGCTGATGGGCTGGGGTGTCGTGGAAACGAATGGCAGCAGGATGCGCCTGATCAATTACGGCTGCATCGAAACCAAGGCCGGCGTTCCCATGCAGAACCGCCTGCGCGCGCTGCAGATCGGCGTGCGCGACCTGCTGAACATCTATCACCCGGATGACGTTGCCTTTGAGGAGCTGTTCTTTGCCCGCAACGTGACGACCGCCCTGATGGTCGGCGCCGCGCGCGGCGCAGCCATCATTGCCGCGGCGGAATACACGGAAAACCTCTACGAATATACTCCCATGCAGATCAAGCAGGCCATCACGGGCTACGGCAAAGCCGACAAGAAACAGATCCAGCAGATGGTCAAGCTGCTGCTCCACCTGGACCAGATCCCGAAGCCCGACGATGCCGCCGACGCGATCGCCTGCGCGATCACTCACTGCCAGGCGGGGCCTGCCAAGGTCCAGTTTATGATGAAATGATGAGGTAATGCTATGTACGCTTTTATTGAGGGACAGGTATGTGAGAAGGCCAACGGGTCCATCGTCCTTCTGGCCGCCGGCGTCGGCTGGCAGCTGGTCTGCTCCAACAGCACGCTGCAGGCGGCCCCCGCCCTGGGGGAAACCATGCGGTGCTATACATACCTCTCCGTCCGGGAGGATGCGATGGAGCTGTTCGGCTTTGCCAGCAGGGAGGAAAAGGAAATGTTCCTGCAGCTGACCTCCATTTCCGGCATCGGGCCCCGGACCGCGCTGGGCGTACTCGGTGCCATGTCCCTGCGGGATCTGAACATGGCCATCCTGCTGGGGGACGTCAACGCCCTTTCCCGCGCGCCCGGCATCGGAAAAAAGACGGCACAGCGGATCGCGCTGGAGCTCAAGGACAAGGTTACCCAGTCAGACGTCTCCGCTGCCGCGGACCGCAGTGCGGTCGTCCCCGCGGCACCGGAGGCCTCGGACCATATCATGGAAGCCATTGAGGCTCTGACCGCGCTGGGCTACTCCTCCGCGGAAGCCCGCGAGGCCGTCGGAAGAGTCAGGGATCAGAGCAGCAAATCCGAAGAACTGATCCGTCTCGCGCTTCGCGCGATGGCAGGCTTCTGATCAGGCCGGAATGTGAGGAATTATGGACAGCGAAAGATTTATCAGCGGAAATTACCAGCAGGAGGACAGCTCGGTGGAGCTGTCCCTCCGCCCGCATGCCCTGCGGGACTACGTGGGACAGAAGGCCATCAAGGACAGTCTGGATATTTATATTCAGGCTGCGCTGAGCCGCCGGGACGCGCTGGATCACATCCTGCTTTACGGGCCTCCCGGCCTCGGCAAGACCACCCTCGCCTGCATCATCGCGGCAGAGATGGGACAGAACATCCGGATCACCAGCGGTCCCGCCATCGAACGGCCCGGCGATCTGGCCTCCATCCTGAGCAACCTGAATGCCGGCGACGTCCTCTTCATCGATGAGATCCACCGCCTTTCCCGTCAGGTGGAGGAAGTCCTGTATCCCGCGATGGAGGACTACGCCATCGACATTATGATCGGCAAGGGGCCGACAGCCCGCAGCATCCGTGTGGACCTGCCGAAGTTTACGCTGGTCGGCGCCACCACCCGGGCCGGCCAGCTGTCCGCTCCGCTCCGTGACCGGTTCGGCATGCTCTTTCGGCTGGAAATGTACTCCCCTGAGGAGCTGAGCCGGATCGTGGAGCGCAGTGCCGGGATCCTCGGTGTGGACGCAGACCGGGACGGACTGCTGGAGATCGCACGGCGCAGCCGCGGCACTCCCCGTATCGCCAACCGGATGCTCAAGCGTGTCCGGGATTACGCGCAGGTCAGGGCCGGCGGACATATCAGCCGGGAGATCGCGCGCGAGGCGCTTTCCCTTCTTGATGTGGATGAGCTGGGACTGGACAAGGTGGACCGCAACCTGCTGACCTGTATGATGGATAAGTTTGCCGGCGGCCCCGTCGGCCTCGATACTCTGTCGGCCACCACCGGAGAGGATACCGTCACCATCGAGGACGTATACGAGCCTTACCTGATGCAGCTCGGCTTCCTGATGCGCACCCCCCGCGGCCGCATGTGCACACCGGCTGCCTGGGCCCATATGAAAAAAACCATGCCTGCTTCCGCTGAGGCACAGATCAGAATGGAGATCTGACTGATTCATGAAAACATCCGATTTTGATTACGAGCTCCCGGAGGAGCTGATCGCCCAGACTCCGGCCGAACCCCGCGACCACAGCCGCCTGCTGGTCTATCACCGGGCAGATCAGAGTATTGAGCACAGGCACTTCTACGATATCGTCGATTATCTGAATCCCGGGGACGCGCTGGTCGTCAATGAGACCCGGGTCATTCCGGCACGCCTGCTGGGCGTCAAGGAGGACACAGGCGTCCCTGTGGAGATCCTGCTGCTGCGCCGGGAAAACACCACCGACTGGGAAGCGCTCGTCCGGCCCGGGCGCCGGCTGAAGCCCGGCACGGTCTGTTCCTTCGGAGACGGGCTTCTCCGGTGCGAGATCCTCGGAAATGTGGCCGAGACCGGCGGAAGGACCGTGCGCTTCCTTTACAGCGGCGTTTTTGAAGAGCTGCTGGATCGGCTCGGGGAAATGCCTCTGCCGCCCTATATCCACGAAAAGCTGCAGGACGCCGGACGGTACCAGACGGTCTACGCGAAGCAGGACGGCTCTGCCGCAGCCCCCACCGCAGGCCTTCACTTCACGCCGGAGCTGCTGGATAAGATCCGCGCAAAAGGCGTCACCGTTGTCCCGGTCCTTCTTCACGTCGGTCTGGGAACCTTCCGCCCCGTCAAAGAGACCGACGTGGATCGCCACGTCATGCACAGTGAATTTTGCTGTATCACCCCCGGCGCGGCGGACACGCTGAACCGGATCCGCCGGGACGGCGGACGGATCGTCTGCGTCGGGACCACCTCCGTGCGGACGCTGGAGACCTTTGCCTCAGACGACGGCGTGATCCATCCGGGCGCAGGCGATACAGCCATCTTTATCAGGCCCGGGACCCGAATCAAAGCCGTAGACGCCCTGATCACGAATTTCCACCTTCCCCAGAGCACGCTGCTGATGCTCGTCAGTACGCTGATGGGACGGGAGGAAGCCCTTCGCGCATACCGGGAAGCCGTCCGGGAAAGATACCGTTTCTTCTCCTTCGGAGACGCCATGCTGATAGACTGAAGGCTGTCTTTTCCCTGCCGGTGCGGTAACTGTCCTTACCGGCAGGTTTTTTGTCACTTTCTGAAAAATGACAGTAGATTTTGGCAATTTGTGCGTATATAATATTTCTATCCTGAGAGTGTCAAAATCTATATATGGAGGATTCACCGATTCATATGAAAAAAGATTTTGAGCCCACAAATCCGCTGAGCATGCCCTTTGAATGCTTTGATTATGATTCCCGCCGGGATACTTTCCCGGTTCGCAGCCACTGGCACTATTTTGCAGAAATGATCCTTGTACGGGAAGGAACGCTTCTTGTCGGCAGGGAAAGCGAGAATTATACCGTCCGGCCCGGAGAGCTGATCGTGATCGGTCCCCAGATCCGGCATGCCCTTTCCGCCCGGGAGGGAGACTTTGTCGCCTATGATGTGATCAAGCTCGACCTGGATCAGCTGGATGAAACACCCGCCTATGCCCCGAATATCAAGAGCATCTTTATGGAGGCGGAGCAGACGCATCAGGAAATGTGCGTCTCCGCCGCAGGCGTCGAAGAGATGAATCTTTCGGTCATGATCCGCGACTGCATCCGCGAGACCAGAAGCAAGGCCTATGCCTATGACGTTGCCATCAAATCCAAAATGTACCTGATCTGCGTGGAGCTGGTTCGCTTCTGGATGAAGAAGGGCTTTAACGTTCCCTGCCACGTCCATCAGTCCGATCCTGTTTTCTCCATTACGGGCTATATCAACCGCCATATCCGGGATTCCCTCAAGGTGGAGGATCTGGCCAAGCTCTGCGGCCTGTCCTATCCCTGGTTCGCCAAGAAATTCCGTGAGATCTACGGGATCAGCTGCAAGGAATACATCGAGCATGTCCGGATCGCAAAGGTGGAGCAGTATCTGCTCTTTACAGACAGTGATCTGACCTATATCAGCCAGGAAACCGGCTATGCCGACTGCAGCCATATGATCAAGGATTTCAAACGCCTTAAAAATACAACGCCCGGGCAGTACCGCCTGCAGAATAAAAATCTTCCCGGATGACCGCGCTTTTTCTTCCCGCAGGCATAACACTACCCCCGCGGCACAGCCGAATCTCCCGGAAAGCAGCGGTTTCAACGCACCGCTGTTTTTCCTTTGTTTTTGAAAAGGCTTGACACTGAAAGGAAAAGCGAATACAATATATTTTGTTCGCGAGTCTTCAAGGGCGTGATGCGGGCATGCAGGTGTAGCTCAATGGCAGAGCTCCAGCTTCCCAAGCTGGTCACGTGGGTTCGATTCCCATCACCTGCTCCAATTCCGCATCAACGGCTCGGAAGCATCACATTTTCGCTTTTGAGCGATAACATTAAGGAGGGAGACCCCAAATGGCAAAGGGACATTATGAAAGAACAAAGCCCCATGTAAACATCGGCACCATCGGTCACGTTGACCATGGCAAGACCACCCTGACCGCTGCCATCACCAAGGTCCTCGCCATGAAGGACCCCAATGCTGCTGACTTCATTGACTATGCTTCGATCGATAAGGCTCCCGAAGAGCGTGAGCGCGGCATCACCATCAACA
>JAFWQA010000057.1 GCA_017509255.1 Clostridia bacterium
AGCGCGAATTACATCGGCATCCTGTTCTGGGCCGTGATATTTGGCATTGCACTGAAGCTGGCCGCGCCAGCCACCAAGCAGATGATGGAAAACCTGGCCGACGCCGTTTCCACAGTGGTGCGCTGGGTGATCACCTGCGCGCCCTTCGGCATACTGGGTCTCATGTACACCGCGATCGCCACCAGCGGCTCGGAGATCTTCGTTACCTACGGCCGGCTGGTTGCCCTGCTTGTGGGCACGATGCTGTTCACCTCGCTGGTGGTGAATCCGTTGATCGTGGGCCTGGCGCTGCGCCACAATCCCTTCCCGCTGGTGTTCCGCTGCCTGCGGCAGAGCGGCGTCACAGCCTTCTTCACCAGAAGCTCCGCGGCAAACATCCCCGTGAACATGGAGCTGTGTAAGGATTTGGGATTGGACGAGGATCTGTATTCCGTGTCCATCCCGCTGGGCTCCACCATCAACATGGACGGCGCCGCGGTGACGATCACGATCTTCTCGCTGGTGGCGGCCTTCACCACCGGCGTGCCCGTGACCATTCCCATGGCCATCTTCCTGAGCATCGTAGCCACCTTCTCCGCCTGCGGCACCTCCGGCGTGGATGGCGGTTCGCTGATGCTGGTGCCGCTGGGCTGCTCGCTATTCGGCATTTCCAATGACATCGCCATGCAGCTGGTGGGCGTCGGTTTCATCATCAGCGTGATTCAGGATTCCCTTGAGACCGCGCTCAACTCTTCCGGCGACGTGCTGTTCACGGCAACAGCGGAGTTCCACGAGTGGAAGAAGCAGGGCAGGAAACTGCCGCTGTAAGGAGGCATCGCCATGAAAACCATCAAGAGTGTCTATAAGATCGGCAATGGACCGTCGTCATCCCATACCGTCGGTCCCTTCCGCGCCGCGCAGCTCTTCGGCGCACGCCATCCCGAAGCCGATCGCTTCAAGGTGACGCTGTACGGCTCGCTGGCCTTTACCGGCGAGGGGCACGGCACCGGCAGGGCCATCAGGACCGGCCTGCCGGGGGCCGAAGTGGTGTTCAACCGCGAACAGACGGACCTGCCCCATCCGAATACCATGCTGTTTGAGGCTTTCAAAGATGGGGAACGGATCGGCATCAACCGCATTTTCTCCATCGGCGGCGGTTCCATCCGCATCGAGGGCGAGGATTCCGATGAGGAAATCGAGGTCTATCCCCAGAAAAACTTTACGGATATCCTGAATATATGCAAGCAGCGCAGCATGAATCTCTCGCAGTTCATCGGCCGCATGGAGGATCCCTCCCTGCGGGAGAGCCTGCATACCGTGTGGGAGTCGAGAACGTCATCATCGAACTGATCAAGGTGGACGCCGAGAGCGGCGCGACCAGCATCGTGTTCAAGACCATCCCCGAGGAGACTCCTGCTGAGACTCCTGCGGAGACCCCCGCGGAGACTCCTGCGGAGACTCCCACTGAGGCCGCTGCGGAGACCCCCGTGGAGACTGCTGAGGCGACTGAGACCACCGATGCCCCCTCGATGGAGCTCATCGAAGGCTCTGGCGATGCCGAGGTGCAGGTGATCATGGGCTCCGAGGAGCTCATCGCGGAGCTCGCCAACGAGCCCGAGACCGAGATCGACGAGACCGCGCGCGAAAAGTGCAACTACATCTTCGTGAACAAGACCGGTGAGGGCGTGACCGAGATCGTCCTCGAAAACAAGTTCAATGGTGAGAAGGCCACCAGCACCTTCTCCGAAGGCCCGCTGCCGGACGGCGATCAGGTTGGCATCGGCATGACTGCCGCGCCTGGTGAGACCGACAAGGAGCACTTCGAACTGATCCTGACCTTCAAGACCGAGAGCGGCTACGAAGGCAAGTTCGAGAAGCTGCACTTTGAGAACGTCATCATCGAGCTGATCAAGGTGGACGCCGAGAGCGGCGCGACCAGCATCGTGTTCAAGACGATCCCCGAGGAGGAAGTCAAGGAGACGGTCGAGGAAGTCAAGGAAACCGTCGGCGAAAAGGTTGAGGAAATCAAGGAAGCCGTCGGCGAGAAGGTCGAGGAAGTCAAGGAAGCCGTCGGAGAGAAGGTTGAGGAAGTCAAGGAAGCCGTCGGTGAAGTTAAGGAAGCCGTTGAGGAGAAGGCCGAGGGCATCGTGGAGCAGGCGCAGGAAGCTGTCGGTGACGCTGTGGAAGCTGTGACCGGATTTGTGGAAGGCCTGCTGGGCACCGGTGAGGAAGCCGCCGAGACCGCTGAAGCCGCTGCCGAGGAGCCCGCTCCCGAGGAGATCACCCGGATCTACCGGATCTTCAATGCGACCGGTGAGAACGTGGTGGAGATCCGCCTGGACAACAACGTGACCAATGAGGACGCCGGCAACAAGATCGAGGCGCCCCTGGCTGACGGCGAGATGGTGGAACTGACCCGCGTCGCGATGTCCAACGAGACCGACAGGGAATTCATCGAGCAGACGCTGTCGTTCAAGACCGAGAGCGGCTACGAGGGCGCGTTCAAGACCCTGCACTTCGAGAAGGCCGACACCGATATCTACCTGATCAAGGTGGATGCGGAGAGCGGCGCGACGACCGTCGCGTGGTTCCCGCCTGTGGTGGAGGAAGTCAAGGAGAGCGTTGAGGAGATCGTCGAGGAAGTCACCGAGGCCGTCGAGGAGAAGGTCGAGGGAGCTGCCGAGGCTGTCGAGGAGAAGGTCGAGGAGGCCATCGAGGCGGTTGCCGCTGAGGAGAAGACCCTCACGGTTCCCGGCTTCCAGGAAGGCGAGATCGCCGTGACCGTGACGCTGGATGAGAACGGCGCGATCGCGACGCTGGTTGTGGACGCTGCCTCCCAGACCCCCGGCCTGGGCCAGAAGTGCGCGGAGCCTGAATTCACCGAGCAGTTCATCGGCAAGGTCGCTCCCTTCGCGTTCAAGAGCGAAGAGAATCCCGAGGGCATCGACGCTGTCACGGGCGCGACGATCACCAGCCAGGCTGTGGTTGACGCGCTGAACCAGCTGCTGGTTCCCGCGGAGTAATTCCAACAGGAGACGGGCGCCGGCGAGCGTGTTTAAAAGACCCGCTCACCGGCGCCTTTTCCGGTCAATCGCCGAGAGGAGGGAAAGAAGCGTGTTCCGAAGGGCCATCTGTGCCTTGATGGCAGGACTGTTTCTTTTTGTATTGCACCCGGCGACGGCGGAGGAGCAGGAGGAGACGTTTGTCCCGGAGGGGTACCGCGCCTGCGCGTTTGACGACTATTTCCGGGAACTCGCGTTCATCTCCCAGCGGGAACTGCGATTCAATATCAAGGAATACCGCTATTTCGGCGACCGCTTTGTGATCAACGGCTGCGGACCGGCATCCGTCTATAACGGGTTTGCGGTCAGCTTCGGCATCACGGACGACGACTTCGCTGCAAAGGTGCTGCTGGAGATCATGACCCTCCTGTCCAATTATCAGAAGCCGGAAAAGTACGCCAACGACTTCCGGCGCATGTCCCTGCTGACCAGCGAGCTGTGCGACAATTATCCGACGCTGACGGAGATGAAGTCGCTGGTGGACCAGGTGATCTGGATGGAGAAGAGGACGACGGCCAAGAACGTGAAAAAAGCGCTTGAGCCCGTCCAGGGGAGCGCGGTGCTGATCGGAAGAATCAATCTGAGTCAGAACTGGGGCGAGATCATTGACCTGGCGGAGGAACTGCACGCGCAGGGACGGGATGAGGCGATCTTAACCGTTACCAACCTCGCCACGGGCACCGACGACATGGGAACACCCTTCTGCCTGGGCGACAACGGACATTTTATCACGCTGACGATGCAGGTGGGGGAGTTCCTCGAGCATGGTACCATCTATGTGCTGGACTCCTACCCGCGGGCGGTGCGGGGGGAAAAACTGAAAGACCCCTATGACCTGAGGTACTATTTTGCGGCCAACAACAAGCTGACGGGCTTCCGGACGCACTATTACGCCTACCATGTCAAGCCGGCGGTGGTGAAGTGCGAGCCCCGGGGGGAGATCCAGACGCAGCTGACCGAAAAGAAAGAGGCCGCCTCCCGAAGCAAGAAGGCGGCCGGAACCTATCGCTCTTTCCGGATCAAATTGGCAATCCGCATCAACACCTACGGAACGGGCACCCTTCTGCTGCGCATCCCCTGAGGAGCATTCGGATCTGATACCGTATAAGTCGTGTCTCCAAATCTCCAAATAGTAGTTGCCGGAGAACCAGAGCGATCGGAAAGCCCTGGTCGCGCCCGCAGGCGCGAAATCCCCTCCGGAAGATTACAGAATGCCATTGTTCAGCGATTCCGTATCGTGATCAGGAGGACAACAGGCCGAGTAAGTGCATTGCCGAAGGTCCAGGGCGATCGGAAAGCCCTGGTCGCGCCCGCGGGCGCGAAATCCCCTCCGGAAGATTACAGAATGCCATTGTTCAGCGATTCCGTATCGTAATCAGATGGACGGTGGGCGGACAGCCGATCCGGATGGGCAGACGGGAAGTACCGACACCGTTGCTGATCAGCATCGGAATGCGGTTCTCCTCCACCCATCCACGCTGGTGCTGCTCCGGAACCTCGTCCGCGATGTGCAGCCACTGCAGCCCGAAGGGCAGCTGGCCGGCGTGGGTATGACCGAACAAACCGAGGTCAAACCAGCCGGTTTTATCATTCCTGTCCATCACGCGCAGGGCGTTGTCGATGATCTCCGGCGAGTGGCTGAGCAGAATCACGAAGTCCTCCCGGACAACGCGGCCGGCCAGCGCGTCCAGATCATAGCTGCTCTCCGAGAGCGGGTCCGCGCCCACCAGATAGAGATTCCGCTGTCCGACGCGCACCTCCTGGACCGCGTTGTTCAGCAGGGTGATGCCCTTGAGCTTGAGCGTCTGCAGCAGCGCGCGGCTGATTTCCGACTTGTGGTCCGCCTCGCCGAGCACAGCATAGACGCCGTAGCTGGAGTGGATCGCGGGCAGCTCGCGGAAAAAGCGGACCAGGTTGTCCGGCCTGTCGGTGTAGTCCCCGCCGAGGAGGACGATATCCGGATTCAGTCCGTTGACGGTGCTGACCAGCGAGGCGGCGCGCCCCTGGGTGAACCAGGGAAACCCGCTGACGTGCAGGTCCGACACATAGGCAATCCGCAGCTGGCGAATGTCCTGTGGAAGGTCCGCGCTGGTCACTGTATGCTGCTCGACCTGGAGCAGATAGGGCTCGAAGAACGGATAGGCGAGCAGGACGACGACCACCAGGATCAGTGCCAGATAGCCGAAGAGCCAGATGGGACGGTGCTTGATATGTTTGCCGCGCAGCATAATGCCTCCAACAATAAGCGGGAATGGGTGGGAGAGAAATATGAAGGAAACGAATGAGACCTACCGCGGACTGCAGCCGACGGTGCTGCTGTCGCCGGTGCCGGTGGTGCTTGTCTCCTGCGCCGGGGAGCGCCCCAACGCGCTGACGGTCGCCTGGGCCGGGACCGTCTGCAGCCATCCGCCCATGGTCTCGATCAGCCTGCGCCGGGAGCGCTTCTCCTATGAGCTGATCCGTTCAAGCGGCGAGTTCGTCATCAACCTGGCGGACGAGGTGCACAGCCGGGCTGTGGATTACTGCGGGATCCGCAGCGGGCGCAAGGAGGACAAGCTCGCGGCCTGCGGACTGCAAACCGTACCCATGGAACAGATGGCAATCGCGCCGGCGGTGCAGGGCTTCCCGGTCCATATGGGCTGCCGGGTGCGCCAGGTGGTGCCGCTGGGGAGCCACGACCTTTTCCTGGCGGAGGTGGTCAGCGTGCGCGTGCGGGAGGACCTGTTTGATCCGGACGGTTCCCTGCACCTGGAGCGGGCGTCGCTGCTGTGCTACAACCACGGCGTCTACCAGCGCGCGGAGCAGGTGATCGGCTTCTTCGGCTGGTCTGTTGCGAGGAAGGACGTTTACGAACGGCGGATGCTCAGCCTGCGGGGGAGGCGCTGACCCACTCCTCCGCGAGGATCGCGTAGAGACAGACGTCCTTCCATGCGCCTTTGTTGCGGATGCGGCCGCGGAGAACGCCCTCCCTGCGCATGCCGCAGTGCTCCATCACCCGGCCGCTGGCGGGATTGTCCAGCTCGTGCATGCCCTCCACCCGGTGAAGGCCCATCCGGTCGAAGCACAGCCCGAGCAGCGCCCGGAGCGCCTCCGTAGCCAGCCCCTGATGCCAGAACTCCCGGGCGAGGCTGTAGCCGACTTCCGCAGAGAGGTGCTCCTCGTCCCAGGCGTTGAAGCCGATCGTTCCGATCATCCGTCCGCTGCTCCGGAGCACGATCGCGTAGAGCGAGGGCTCGGCGTTCCAGTACTGGCGGCGGATCATGCGGATCACCGCGCGGGTCTCCGAGAGGGAGCGGTGCGCGCGCCAGAGCACATGCCGCGCCACCTCCGGGTCGCTGGCGTAAGCGTAAAAATCCGCGGCGTCTCCCCGGCGGACCGGGCGCAGCAGGAGACGCTCCGTCTCCAGCGGCGGGAGAGAGGCGAAAAAGCCGCGGACATCCTCGGGCTCCTCAGGCAGCAGACGGGACAGACACGCACGGATCCCCATCAGCGGAAAATCCTCCGAATGAAAACGTTTGGACCGACCGGGAAGAAAAAGACAAGACGTTTCGTTGAATCAATGGGACGCGACATACTGCGCGGCCATCAGGATGCCCAGACTGGTCTTGCCGTCGCGGAAGGTACCGTCCATCACCCGGGCGACAGCCTCCTGCAGCGGCATCCAGGCGGCGTCCACGAACTCGTCCTCATCCGGGTGGGAAGCACCCTTGTGCAGCCCGGTGGCGAGATAGAGGTGGATGCGCTCGGTCAGGCAGCCCGGTGAGGTCTCCAGACAGGTCAGCTCATGCCACTGATCCGCCTGATAGCCGGTCTCCTCGGAGAGCTCACGCTGGGCGCACAGGAGCGGATCCTCGTCCGGCGCGTCCAGCTTGCCGGCCGGGATCTCCTGGGTGATCCGCCCCACGGCGATCCGCATCTGCCGGACCAGCAGCACCCGCTGCTGCTCATCCAGGGCGACGACCGCGGACGCGCCGATATGGCAGGCGACCTCCCGCAGCGCCTGGTGGCCGTTGGGCAGACGGACCTGCCAGTGCTCCAGGCGGAGGATGACGCCGGGATAGACAACTTCCTTGCTCAGGATGGTTTCGGTCAGACGGTCTTCACACATCGTGAACGCCTCCAAAAGATTTGATCAAAAAAGAGCATTCGACAGTCCACAGCGATTTCCTGCCTGGCGATGGAACGAACTGTTGAATTGACAAGGCCGGGCACCGGGTTTACAATAGGAAGCGGGACATCGTCCGCAAAGGAGGAGACAGAATGAAGTGCTTGCAGGGGAAGCTTCGCAGGGTCACGGCGTGGGCGCTGGCGCTCATGCTGACGTTGACCGGCATCGCGGCGTTTGGAGAGGAGCTGCAGAAGCCCTTCCTGACGGTCTACTGCGAGGGCGCGGAGGGGATCAATGCCCTTCCCATGACGGCGGAGGGCTCAGACTACTGGGCGCAGCTGCCGCCGGAGGCCTTCGGGAGCCGGGTGATTGTCCAGATCACAGACCCGTACGGCTGGACATGGAGCTCGCTGCAGGGCGCGGAACCCATCGCGCAGGGGCAGTGGGCTTTTGAGAGCGTCCAGAATACCGGCGCCTTCGCGAACCCGGACTGCGCGCTGGCCTTTGAGGCCACCGACCCGGTGGGCGACTGGGTTGTGCAGGCGCTGCTCTATCTCTCCAGCGAGCCGATGCCCGCGGCGGAGACGGAGGAACCTTTTGCCGAGCCGGAACCCACGGAGGAGCCGATCCCGGAGTATACCGCGGAGCAGATTCCGGAGTATACCGAGGAGCCGACCCCGGAACCCACGGAGGAGCCGATTCCGGAGGATGTTGTAGAACCGACTCCGGAGCCCACGGAAGAGCCGACTCCGGAACCCACCGAGGAGCCGATTCCCGAGTACATCGCGGAGCCGGCCCCGGAGTACGCCGTGGAGACCACCCCAGAACCCACGGTGGAGCCCGCCCCGGTCTATGACGAGGAGCCGGTCTATGATCTCGCGGGCCTGACGGACGAGGAGCCCGCCATGGCGCAGGCGGGGAGCGCCTTTGTCTATGTGAATTACTGGAATGTCGAGGACTATACGCCCATCGACTCCGATATGATCGAGATCCCCGCCGGTGCCACCCAGCAGGTGACTGCCAAGGAGATCGGCGGCTATGAGCTCGCAGGCGGCCAGGAGCCCTACGCCACGGTGACGGTTTCCGCGTCGGGCGAGGCGCTGCCGGGAAACATCAACTTCTGGATGAAGCGGCTGCCGGAGACGGTCAAAGTGCCGGTGTATTACCTGAATGCGAAGGACGGCACCCAGCTCGGTGAGATCCAGGAGGAGGTCATGCAGCCGGGCACCAGCCGCACCGTGCAGGCCCGTGCCATGGAAGGCTACGAGGTGATGGCGGGCCAGGAGAGTTCCGTGCAGATCACGGTCGACGAGGAAGGCCGCTGGAACCCGGAGCAGATCGTCTTCTGGATGACGGAGAAGCCCTGGCCGATCCAGGTGATCGTCAACTATCTGGACGAGGCCGGAGACCTGATCCAGACCCGCGAGCAGTCCATCCTGAGCAGCGAGAGAAGCACGCCCGTGGTGGTGGAGAAGCTGGAGGGCTACACGCTCCTCAGCGCGGAGCCCCAGCGGCGGGAGGTGCAGGACGAGCAGGGACGGACGGTCCAGATCCTGATCAGCTATGTGTTCCGCATGAATCCCCAGGACGCGGTGATCACGGTGAACTACCTCCTCCGGGACGGGACCCCGCTGCGGGAACCCGCGGAGACGGTGGTGAAGGTCGGCCTGACCCAGAAGATCTACGCGGAGTCCATCCAGGGCTATCTGCTGGAGGACGGCCAACCGACGGAGGTGGAGGTCAGCGTCGACAGCGAGGGCCACGCCAGCCGGAGCACCGTCGAATTCTATTACAAGCCGCTGCCCAAGAGCGCCATGGTGACCGTGCAGTATGTCCTGATCGAGGACGACGGCAGCCAGACGGTCCGGGAGAGCGAAACCATCGAGATCTTTGAGAACGAGTCCCGGACGCTTCAGGCGAAGGCGATCGAGGGCCTCCTCCTGGTGGAGGGGCAGCCCACGGAAGTCACGGTGGCGGTGGACGGGAACGGCGTCAGCAGCCTGCCGGACGACATTCAGAAGTTCTACTATCAGCTGCCGCCGCCGGTGGACGCCGCGGTATGGGTGCACTACTGCAGCGTGGGCGGCAAGGAGATCACGGCGCCTGTGCAGATCACCCTGCCCGGCAACGCCTCCACGACCGTGGAGCCGGATCCCTCGCTCGTGCCCGAAGGCTTTGACGCCGCGAGCGCGGAGGGCCAGGTGGTGCAGGTGACCCGCGCCGGCGCTGCGACGCCCGCGGAGGTGACCTTTAAGCTGAGCCGGATCGTCTCGCCGCTGGAGACGCCGATCCCCCAGGGGATGGTGATCGACCGCTGGGCGGTGACGACCGACAAGGGCGTCAACCAGCGCAAGACCCCCAAGCGGAACGGCCACCAGGTGACCAACATCGGCAAGACCGGCACCTATGTCTGGGCGGTCCGCGAGGAACTCAATGAGGCGGGCGAGCCTTGGACGCTGGTGATCTACAAGGGCAAGTCCGGCTATGTGCACTCCTCGCTCCTGCGGGTGCTGAGCCAGGCGGAGAGCGACGATTACCAGGAGCTGCAGCCCACGCCGGTCCCGACGACCTATGTGGAATTCACCCCGGAGGTGACTCCGGCGCCCGTCCCCGAGAGCACGCCTGTGCCGGAGATCCCGGAGGCTGTGGAGAGCCCCGCTGAGAACCCGGTGGAGCAGGCGGAGGCGGCCCCCGACGCCGTCGAGGCCGGGGAGGTCCCCGCCCAGGAGGCGGTGGAGGTTCCCGGGGAGGAGCCCGGCGCGGTGCCCGCGGCGGAGGAGACACCCACGGAACAGCCTGCGATCACGCTGGCGCCCACCGAGATCCCGGCCATCCCGACGCCGGCGGTGGAGTCCACCCCGGTGCCGCCCTCCTACACGGGCTACGCGATCGCCGAGCGCGACACGACGCTCTGGTATGAGATCGGCGCCAACGGCTCCCAGACCGTGCACACGGGCGACGTGCTGAAGGTGGACGGACAGTACTACGCCAGCCAGAATGTGGCCTGGAGCATTGTCACGACCCAGGACGCGATCAGCGGCTATGTGCAGGACGCGGATCTCCGCCGGATCTCTGACGAGGAGGCTGACGCGATTCTGCATCCCGCGCCGGTGGAGACCCCGGTTCCCACGGCGGTGCCGATGCAATTCGGCGGCCCGGCGACCGTCCTCGGCGACCATGTGATGCTGCGCGCAATCCCGGACGCCCGCGGCGCCATCACGGCGGAGCTGAAGAAGGACGCGGCGGTCACCGTCACAGGACAGGTGTACAACCCGGTGGACGGCTGGATCTGGCACAGCGTGCAGGCGGACGGCAAAGACGGCTATATCCGCTCCGATATGCTCCGGATGCCGGCGGACACGGCGTCCGCGGACGGCCATGTCTCCCTGCAGGAGCCGGATCAGAGCGGCGCCTCCAGCTACGGAACGATCTATTCCAAGAACAACGGTTACGTCAATCTGCGCAGCGGCGCCTCCGGCAAGGGCACCCGGGTCGTGAAGAAACTGCACCCGAAGGACCTGTGCCTGATTCTGCAGAAGGTCCAGGGCGACGACGGAACCGTCTGGTATGAAATCGAATTCGAGGGAACCCGCGGCTTTGTAAAGGGCGAGTTCTTCAAGCCCCTGACCCTGGCGGAGTACGGCGAACTCTTCGCGGACGGCAAGAAGGAAGAGCCGATCCTGGTGGAGGACGCCAATGCCAACCTCTGGACCGCCGCGGGCAGTACCGTCGAGTACGCGGTCTGGTCCCCGGAGAATCTGATGCCTGCCTCGGAGGTGACCCCGGAGGCGGCGGAGGAGCTCCCCGCGACGCCCGAACCCGTACAGACCGAGGCGGTGCCGCTGGGGGAGATTGAGACGGCCGATCCCGCGGACGCGCAGGAGCCGGAAGCCGTACAGACCCAGGAACCCCCGCAGTATTTCGGATACGCGGTAACCACACAGGCCGTTTTCGCCCGGAACAGCGTCTACGGCGGCGAGGAGCACGAGGTGCCGGCGGACACGCTGGTGGTCGTCTCCGGCGGCCAGGTCTATGACGGCCGGGGTATCGCCTGGAGCGTCGTCACCGAGACGGACGGAACGCACAGCTATATTGAGGACAGCTTTCTACGCCGGATCACCGAGAACGCGGCCCTGCGCTATATGACCGCGGGGCAGGAGAGCACGCCCTCTGATCTGCCCGTGGTGACCCCGACGCCGGAACCTTACAGTGGCTACGCACTGACCCAGGATATCACGCCGGTCTATTTCGAGGTCGGCGGGACGAACCCGCTGCGCCGCGAGCCGGGCAACATCCTGATGCAGATCGACAGCCAGATGTACGACAGCCAGGGCCGTCTGTGGAGCAGCATCCGGGACCTGGACGGCAATCCCGGCTTTGTCCTGGACAGCCAGCTGATCCATATCCACGACAGCGAGGCGGAGCCCTACATCCAGGCGTATCGCGAGATGAATCAGCCGGAGACGGCGGCGGCCGAGGCGACCCCGGAGCCGGTTCAGTATACGGGCTATGCCTGCGCGGTAGGCAACGACGTCATGCTCCGCTCCGCGGCCAACGACCGCAGCGTGATCCTCCGGGTGCTGACCCAGGATACGCCGGTGTTTGTGTCCGGACAGCTCTATGATACCGAGGACGGCTGGCCCTGGCACAGCGTGCAGTACGACGGCCAGTGGGGCTATATCCGCTCCGACCAGCTGCGCATGATGAGCAATCGGGAGCTGAACAACTATCTGAACAGCGGCTCGGCGATCCCGGAATCCGAGGCGCCCGCGAGCCAGACGGCGTCCTACACCATGGACAGTCTGTCCAGCTACGGCTATATCTACTCCCAGAAGGGCGGCAAGGTGAACATCCGCAGCGCCCCCTCCACCTCCGGAACCAAGATCGTCCGCAGTGCCTTCCCCTACGCGCTGTGCCTGGTGCTGGGCAAGCAGACGGTGGACAAGACAGATTGGTTCTATGTCGACTATGACGGCGCCAGGGGCTATGTGCGGGAGGATTTCTTCCGCCAGATGACGCTCCTGGAGATGGAGGAATTCCTGCAGAGCCCCGAGTATCAGGAGGGGCTGAACAAGAATGCCAATGTCCAGGCCGGAGCGACCGCGGCGCCGTACCAGGCTCCGATCTCGGTGGAGGAACACAACGCGCAGACCTGGTCCAACCCGGAGAGCGCTGGCACGGTGGCCTACGCCACCTGGGTGCCGATCGCCACAACGCCGCCCCTGACAATGGCGACCTCCACGCCGACGGCCAATCCTTACGCGGCCGCACAGGAGCTTCCGGACGTCTCCTATGAGCCGCTCCCGACACCCGCGCCCACGGAGGAGGGGCCGGTGCCGATCGGAACCCGGGCGCCGGAAACCCACAAGGGCGGCGGCTCCCTCGGATGGATCCTCCTGCTGCTGGCGCTTCTGCTGCTCTCCGGCGGCGGATATGCCTACTACCTGCACACCAAGAACAAGCGGAGCGCGGCGCAGCGCGCAGCCCAGCGCCGGGCACAGGCCCAGCAGGGTACCCGGGGCGGCACCGGCCGGCCGGTGAACCCCAGCGCTTCCAATCCCTACAAGCAGCAGTTCAGCCACCCGGAGACGCCTGCCACGCCCAAGCCGACCCCCGTTCCCGCTCCTGTCCCGGCTCCCAAGCCGGCTGAGGAGCCCGTGAAGCCCGAGCCGGAGCAGAAGCCGGAGACGTTCCAGTGGAAAACCCCGGCGGAGCTGGCGGGTACCCCCGCGAAGCCGCGCGTGAGCGTGGACCCGGTGGACGCTGAGATTCCGGGTGCCGGGCAGCAGCTGTTTGAAGACACCCTGAAGCCGCATCCGGACCTGCAGCAGCAGCTCCGCGACGAGGCGGCCTCCATCGTCGCCCAGGCGATGTCCGCCCTGCAGCAGAAGAAAGCGCAGGAGGAAACCGCGGAGACCAGCGGCGACAAGCCCACGGACGAAACAAAAGCCTGAACCCATCACAAAAGGGGTACAGCCCGCAATCGGCTGTACCCCGGTTTTTCTGTTCTGAATTCGGAATGCGGAATTCTGAGTGCGTGATACCAATCTCAAGCAAGAACTGCAAATCAGTAACAGCATGTGGCCGAAGGTCCAGGGCGATCGGAAAGCCCTGGTCGCGCCCGCAGGCGCGAAATCCTTCTGTTGACAATAAGCATTCTAAACTGAGATTAGTATGAGTGCGTGATACCAATCTCAAGCATGAACTGCAAATCAGTAACAGCATGTGGCCGAAGGTCCAGGGCGATCGGAAAGCCCTGGTCGCGGCCCGCAGGCCGCGAAACCCTTTGCAAGAATTCCAGTATACCGGAAGTTAACAGAATCAGTTGTTCGGAACCACGCGGATGGCCAGAGTGGCCTGCTCTCCGTTGATGTCCCAGTCGGCCGTGAAGGAGCTGTCCGCCTCGCCGGCGGCCAGGCTGACGGCGAGGGTGCCCTTCATGATCATTTCACGGCGCTTCGCGATCGCCTGTGCCAGCCGCTCCGAGCAGCGGAAGAACACCTCGATGCGGTCGGTCACCTCATAGCCGGCGTCCTTGCGCATATTCTGCAGCTTGCTGATCACCTCGCGGGCAAAGCCCTCCTGGATCAGTTCCTCCGTCAGGTTGGTGTCCAGCACGACGGTTACGCCCTTGTCCTCCTGGGCGACGAAGCCGGGCTTCTGCATCGGCTCGGTGAGCACATCGCTCTCCGCGAGGGTCACCGGGGTGCCTTCCACCTCGAAGGAGACGGTCTCGCCGCGCTTGAAGGCGTCCACCACGTCGTTGCCGTCCATGCCGGCGAGCGCCTGGCCGATCTTGCCGAGCAGCTTGCCGTACTTCGGGCCCAGAGTGCGCATCTGCGGCTTCAGCTTGTAGGTGGTGAAGGCGCGGGCGTCGTCGACAAAGTGGATCTCCTTGACGTTCAGCTCGTCACGGCACAGCGCCTGGTAGGCCTCCTCAAAGTCTGCTCCCTTGACGTACATCCGCTGCAGCGGCTGGCGCACCTTCAGGCTGGCCAGGTTGCGGCAGGAGAGACCCAGCGCTTTGACCTCGATCAGCGCGGCCATCTGCCGCTCCATCTCGGGATCGATGCGGCTGGGATCGGCGGTGGGGAAGGCGCAGAAATGCACGGACTCCTCCGCGCCCGGCAGGTTGTTCACCGCCAGGTTCTGCCAGATCTCCTCCGCCATGAAGGGGATGAAGGGTGCGCAGACTTTCGCCAGGGTCAGCAGCACGTGGTACAGAGTCGCGAAGGCGGCTTCCTTGTCGCCGGCCATGCCCTTGCCCCAGAAGCGCTCGCGGCTGCGGCGCACATACCAGTTGCTCAGGTCGTCCACAAAGGACTCGATCGCGGTGGCCGGCTCGGTCACGCGGTAGTGGGTCAGATCGTCATCCACGCGGAGAATCAGCGAGTTCAGCCGGGAGAGAATCCAGCGGTCCATCAGGCTGAGCTCCACGCCGTCCAGCGGATGCGCTGTCGGGTCAAAGCCGTCGATCTGCGCGTACATGGCGAAGAAGGCGTACACGTTCTGCAGGGTTGCCAGGAAACGCAGGGGCCCTTCCTGCACGCCCTTGTCCGAGAAGCGGGTGGGCAGCCAGGGCGCGCTGGTGGCGTAGAAATACCAGCGCAGGGCGTCGGCACCGTACTTGTCCAGCGCGTCGAAGGGGTCAACCACGTTGCCAAGGTGCTTGGACATTTTCTTGCCCTCGGCGTCCTGGACATGGCCCATCACGATGCAGTTCTCGAAAGGCGCGCGGTCGAACAGCAGCGTGGAGATGGCCTCCAGCGTGTAGAACCAGCCGCGGGTCTGGTCGATGGCCTCGGAGATGAACTGCGCGGGGAAGTTGGCCTCGAAGATCCCCTTGTTCTCAAAGGGGTAATGCCACTGGGCGAAGGGCATGGAGCCGGAGTCGTACCAGCAGTCGATGACCTCCTTGACGCGGTGCATGTTCCTGCCGCACTCCGGGCAGCGGATCTCCACCGCGTCGATGTAGGGACGGTGCAGCTCGATGTCCGGGCCGGGATCGGAGACGGCCATCTCCCGCAGCTCGGCGATGGAGCCGATGACGTGCAGGTGGCCTACCGGGCAGCGCCAGACCGGCAGGGGAGTGCCCCAGTAGCGCTCGCGGGAGAGGCCCCAGTCGATGACATTCTCCAGGAAGTTGCCCATGCGGCCTTCCTTGATGTGATCCGGCAGCCAGTTGATGGTCCGGTTGTTGCGCACGAGATTGTCCCGAAGCGCGGTCATCCGGATGAACCAGGTGGGCCGGGCATAATACAGCAGCGGCGTGTCGCAGCGCCAGCAGAACGGATAGTCGTGGGCGAAGGGAACCGCCGCGAAGAGCAGCCCGCGCTGCTTCAGATCCTCAAGGATCAGCTTGTCCGCGTCCTTGACGAAGACGCCGGGCCAGTCGGTCTCTTTGGTCATGCAGCCCTTGGTGTCCACCAGACAGATGAAGGGGAAGCCGTTGTCCCGGCAGACGCGGTTGTCGTCCTCGCCGAAGGCCGGCGCGATATGCACGATGCCGCTGCCGTCCGTCATGGTGACGTAGTTGTCCGCAATGACATGCCAGGCCTTGGTGTCCTCAGGCAGAAGGCCGCGCTGGAAATCGAAGAGGGGCTCATAGGCCATGCCCACCAGCGCGCTGCCGGGCATCTCCTCCAGAATCTCCACGGGCTTGCCCTGGAAGACGGCTTCGATCAGCGCCTTGGCCATGATGTAGGTGCCGTCCTCGGCCTTGAAGCGCGCGTAGATATCCGTCGGGTTCACGCACAGGCCCAGGTTGGAGGGCAGCGTCCAGGGCGTGGTCGTCCAGGCCATCAGGTAAGTGTTCTCCTCGCCGCGCACCTGGAAACGGACGAACGCGGAGGTCTCCTTCACGTTCTTGTAGCCCTGGGCGACCTCGTGGCTGGAGAGCGCGGTGCCGCAGCGGGGGCAGTAGGGGACGATCTTGTGCCCCTCGTAGAGCAGCCCCTTCTCCCAGATCTTCTTCAGCGACCACCATTCACTCTCGATATAGCTGTTCTGATAAGTGATGTAGGGATGCTCCATGTCGACCCAGTAGCCGACCTGGTCGCTCATCCGCTCCCACTCATGGAGATACTTCCAGACGCTCTCCTTGCAGCGGGCGACGAAGGGCTCGATGCCGTAGGCCTCGATCTGGTCCTTGCCGTCCAGACCGAGCTGCTTTTCGACTTCCAGCTCCACCGGAAGACCGTGGGTGTCCCAGCCGGCCTTGCGGGTAACGTTATAGCCCTTCATGGTCCAGAAGCGGGGGATCAGATCCTTGATAACCCGGGTCTCGATATGGCCGATGTGCGGCTTGCCGTTGGCCGTGGGCGGTCCGTCGAAGAACGTCCAGGTGGGCGCGCCGTCCCGGAGATGGAAATAGCGGCGGACCGTGTCCCGCTGCTTCCACAGCGCCATGACCTCCCGCTCACGGGCGACGAACTTCATGTCCGTAGCTACTTTCTGATACATGCGCAACAACCTCCTTCTGCTGTCCGCCGGAACAGAAAACGTCCCGGCCTTTTGATTGGCCGGGACGGATGTGCTCTTCATCCGCGGTACCACCCGCCTTGGCAGCCGACGGCTGCCCGCTCTGCAAGCCCTGTATCGGGAGCACCCGGACAGCCCTCAGCGGTTTTTCTTCGGGCTGTCTCGCTCCAGGGTGATCCGCGGTACGGGTTTCACCGCCGGGCTTGCACTCTCCCCGGCTCGCTCTGGCTTCCACCGTACGCCGTCCCTCTCATCGCGAACGTCGGGTTTCATTATAGGCCTTTTCGGGAAAAAAGCAAGACCCGGATGCGGGAAAGAAGGAATTGTCTCCCCGGGAAACCTCAAAAAGTTCGCGAAAAAGCGCAAAATCAGCCTTGACAAGCGGCTGAATCTTTAGTATTATCATCGTTGGTATCAAATCTCCGCCAGCCCCGGCAAGAGATTGAGACACATCGTGCCGCATGCGACCATCATGCTGGTACAACCCGCTGGAACAACAGTCCGAGGAGGAATTTCCTTTGAATACTTTCATGCCGAAGGCCGCTGACATCGAGCGCAAGTGGTATGTCGTGGATGCTGAGGGCCAGGTGCTGGGCCGCGTCGCCAGCCAGGTCGCGAACATCCTGCGCGGCAAGAACAAGCCCATCTACACCCCTCACACCGATACCGGTGACTTTGTCATCGTCATCAACGCCGCTAAGCTGGTGCTGACCGGAAAGAAACTGGATCAGAAGAAATACTATCATCACAGCGGCTACGCGGGTGGACTGAAGGAGACCAAGTATCGCAGACTGATGGCCGAGAAGCCGGAGTTTGCGCTCCGCCACGCGGTGGTCGGAATGCTGCCGAAGGGGCCCCTGGGCCGGCAGATGGCGAAGAAGCTGAAGGTCTATGCCGGTGCCGAGCACGAGCATGAGGCCCAGAAGCCTGAGAAGTACGAGCTGATCTGATTGATATCCGGAAAGGAGAGCGACAAACATGGCGAAGGTTGAATACAGCGCGGTCGGCCGCCGGAAGAAGGCAGTAGCTCGCGTGCGTCTCGTTCCCGGCGACGGCAAGGTTGTTGTGAACAAGCGCGATATCGATGACTATTTCGGGCTGGAGACTCTGAAGATGACGATCCGTCAGCCCCTGAACGTGACCAACACGACGAACTTCGACGTGATGGTGAACGTCAACGGCGGCGGCATTGCCGGCCAAGCCGGTGCCATCCGGCACGGCATCTCCCGCGCCCTGTGCAAGGCGAACCCCGAGTTGCGCGAGGTCCTCAAGAAGAACGGCTTCCTGACCCGCGATCCGCGCATGAAGGAGCGCAAGAAGTACGGCCTCAAAGCTGCGAGACGTGCTCCTCAGTTCAGCAAGCGCTGATCGGAATATCAGAATAGTCAAAAGTCCCGGAAACTCAACAGTTTCCGGGACTTTTCTGTTGACAGGGGACGGCGGGTGTGGTATCTTGCATGTGGAAATGATCTGCGCAAGCAGATCGGAAAGGATCAAAACCGATGATTCAGAAATCTATCGTCAGATAACTGAATAGAGGCACAGAGCATGTTGGAGGGGCGTGCCTCTCGGGTTTTGTGCACCGTTTTTGAGTAACTTTCGAATAGTGGGAACCGCAGGACGCAGCCACAGACGGGAGCTGCTTCGCTGCGGTATTTTTATGCTCTTTTTCGGAAACAGACTGATTTCGAAACTGCGATGAAAATACATTCAAACAACTAACATTAGGAGAAAAAATCATGAAAGAAGAAATCAAGGAAAAACTGGAAACCGCCGCTGTGGTCGTCTTCTCCCCGGTCCTGGCGCTGGCCAATGGTGTCGTGACGGCGATCAACCGGAAATATATTAAAAAACCGCTGGGGCAGTTTATCGAAGTCGATGGACACAGAATGAGCGTCCTGGTGACCGGCCAGGGGGACCGCACGATCGTGTTCCTGCCGGGACTGAGCCGGACCTGCCCGATCCTGGATTTTAAGCCGCTGTTCACCCAACTGAAGGATCGGTTCAAAATCGTGGTCCCCGAAAAGTTTGGATATGGTCAGAGCGACGTTGTGAGAGAAAACCGGGATTATGAGACCATCGTGGAACAGTACCGGAAAGCGCTGTCTGTCCTGCAGATCAAGCCGCCGTACATCCTGTGCGCCCATTCGCTGAGCGGACACGACGTGGAGATCTGGGCGCAGAAGTATCCGGAAGAAGTGGAGGCGTTTATCGGGATCGACGCGAACATAGCCAACTGCCCGGAGATCAATTTCAATTATGATCGACTGTGGTGGGAGGATAGATTCCTCGAGCGGTTTTACAGCATCACGGGATACGTCCGTACCGCCGACCTGTACGGACTCGACAAAGCGCTTACCAAAAAAGAGGTGCGCATCCTGAAAGAGCTGGAGGTCAGAAACACCGGCAACTATGACGTCTACAGTGAAGAAAAAAATTACCTGGCGGCGCATGCGCTGATCAACAGCAGGCCGATGCCGACCCAGCCGACCCTGCAGTTCGTAGACACGCCCGAATGGTATAAAGACGGCGTTGCCCAACCCCATGAAAAGGGCGAGTGGGATGATTACGAGATCGCCTGGGTCAAAGCCCATGAGGATTTTGCCGCCGCCTCGCTCAACGGGAAAGTGCTCTACTACACCAGCGGCCATGTCATGCATCACTACGACTACGTCAAAATGGCAGGAGAGATCAAAGAATTCTTAAACGCGGAGAAATGAAGGGTAAAAACAAGATTTCGTCAGTAGTTAATGAGTGAGGGAACTGAGGATGTCTAAGTTCGAAAACTAAGTAAATACAAGGGTTTCGGGCAACAAGGCGGGAGAGTACGGCCTGAAGGCTGCCCGCCGCGCGCCCCAGTTCTCGAAGCGCTGAGAACCCGCATTTTACAAGGCTTTTCGACCCCTGG
This sequence comes from Clostridia bacterium, assembly GCA_017509255.1. GTDB lineage: Bacteria > Bacillota > Clostridia > Christensenellales > Aristaeellaceae > Aristaeella. Next base: position 19,538 of record JAFWQA010000057.1, read on the forward strand.
CTGTTGCAGCAGCCAGGGGTTTTCAGTTCTATGCATCCGGATCGTTGCAAAACGATTTGCTTGGTCTTTCTGCTGAAAATCCTTGTGTCACAAGGGTTGTGACGTTTTTTCAGCCTTGCAAATCCTGCAAAAACGCATTGACTGCGTTATGCATGTTTGCTTATGTTTACCCTGCCATTTGTCATAGGTCTGTGCTTTTTCTTTTGGAACTTGTATAACTGATAATCCATGCTTTCTGCAGATTTCATCGCTGAGCCGTGCGAGATCTTTTCCGGATCCCTTCACATCGCGATATTTATGCCGGCCTTCCAGGTCGGTGGAACATATGAGGATGTGATTGTGGACATGATGCTTATCAATGTGTGTGGCGACGACGTAGGCATAACGATCACCAGTGATGCCCCTTGCCAGTTCCATTCCGACTGCGTTCGCTTCTTCCGGAGTAATCTCTCCGGGTTTGAAAGCCTGCCGGACATGATAGGCGATCACCTCATTTGCGTTTGACCGGCCTGTCCTGCTCTGGTATTCACTGCGACAGAGCATGAATTCATCCGCAGCGGCCTGTGGCGAGCAGGCGTGGGATGAAATCAGTAATCCATGGTCGGTCTTATCCGGATTCGTGATGTAATCCAGGCGTGCTGTGATGCACTGTCGCGCCGTTTTTCCTTTGTTGATGTGAATGGACATGATTCTTGTTGTTGCCAATGCTATTTCCTCCAAGGCGTTTTGCTACAAAGCGGCAGCCTGGATTGGACAGGCTGCCGCCGGAGATCGTTGCTAGTTCATACGGTTCAGACTTTGGAGAATCTGAGTCAAGGTTTTTTGAATCTCGTTCTGTTTTTCGAGTATTTCATCTATCTCTGTATCATAGATGGATCCCCGTCTGTGAAGGCGTTCTGCGATCTGATTTACGTTGTTCCCCAGGTATCCAATCAGCCGTGTGGCCTGACGCAGCTCTGGCAAATCCAATTTCAGGATGTACCCGTTCAGCGCCATTGTGCGGACATATGCCGATCGGTTCGTCATACCCGCTTTTTGCATCTTGTTGTGAATCAGGACGTCTTCTGCAGGCGACGCCTTGAAACCATAGAAAACGGTCTTCTTTTCTTTCCTGGACATTTTTCTTTGCTCCTGACGATGCGGTTCGTGATAACAATCCTAATAATCCTAAAAAGTGCGAAGAAATCATTCGTCTTCCAATGCCAACGGATTGAAATAGATCAAACTTGTTGGTGGTCTGCCGGTGCCGCTGTATGGGGTTGCTTCGATTCGGATATACCCATGACATTCAAGCAAATCCAGCACCGGATCCAGTTCCCTCACGTCGCGGAAGTACCGTCCTCTGCATCTTTGATACAAGTCTGACCTGCTGATACGGGAAATCCTGCCTCTTCGAAGCCTGGAGACTACGTGCATGGCTTTCTCGACCGTTTCATCGGCGCCAAGTACCGAATACGCGTACTGAGCCTGCGCAAAGGCATATACACCGATTTGGATTGCATTCTCGATCATACGCTGATCGATATGTTCTGCCTCACTGCAGGAAGCATGAAGCAATCCGGCAATTCGCAGGATCAGGCCGATGAATTTGCTTCCCCACTCCCTCATATCCCGATGGTCTTTCTGAAGAACGGTTTCCAGGTCCCGGCAGAATTTTTCCATTCGCTTGACAGCTTCCGGAGAAAGATGCAGGGTGACGGGCTGATTTGCCGGACGATTCAGGAGACCGGTGATCAGACTACGATACGCTTCTTTGATTCCTTCCGGGATGGGTTCTGACTGGAATGCCTTCGGAATCCCCGTTCCGGAAACATTGATGTAAAGAAGTCTGGCCAGAAACCCCCTTCCGTCCAGCATTCCATCCCGCATAATCTCACCCAGGACACTGGGCTGGGCGCTGATGATCATGGAGAGAGCGGGATGCCGGATGTAGTCAGGTTCACGGTTGATGCGGTCCACGCGGATCGTATCACCGCAGATGCCCTTCAGCCACACGTCCAGATTGGGTTTCTTGCTGTAGCGCCCGACGATATTGTCAAACGCACCTCCTTCCGCGGAAATCAGCGCCATCCGCCCGCCGTTCTCCCGAAGCAGGCGGATCATGGATTCGCTGGTGCAGTCATCGGTGAAGATTTGCATCGGACGAAGGTCCGGTACATCGGCGAGGTTGTCCTGTGCATGCTGCAGCTCCAGCTCAGTCATCTTGTCATACTTGGTCTCCAACTGTTTTGTCAGACGGTTGATATCCCGCTGGAGCGATTCTCTCTTCTGACGGGTCTTGCGGATTGTCGGCTTCATTTTCTCGTTGTATTGCTGCTCATAATCTTCAATTGGTGCTGTCATTTCTCGGATTATTGCTGATTTTCGCGAGCCCGGCGGTGCAATCAGGAATATATAGAGGCTGGTCTGTTCATAGTGACCGATGTTTCCTTCCACCTGAACCTTTCCTTGCAGACAGGCCGCAAGAACTCCCAGTGTGATGCCGGCGGCCATATCCACCGGAGTTTGGGTGTGAGTAGCTACCGCCTCGACGTAATCCCGAAGCTTCGGCGGAAGGCATTCAACTGGAAACGATGGAAGCATGTCAGCAGATGGTTTCAACGGGATGAACGGTTGGAACGGATCATATTGCATAACGGTGTGCGGTGGATATCCTGAGTTGTTAGCGTTTTTAGCGTTGTTGGTAAGGATATTGGTTGCCATTGTGATTTCCTTTCTTGATTGTGAACATTGGTGTGTGCTGCGGATCAGGCAGATGAATCCCCATTGGGATGATTCTTGCTTTTCTCTCCTCCTATGCCCTTTTCCCAGATAGAAACCTTGTCTGGCTCACATCCAGTCCCCGGTGGGGCGCTTGCTTCCGACGCGGTAAGGTGCTCCGGAATTCAGAAATCCGTTGGTCGGAAGGTCTTGGCGGTGTATATCAGGCAAAGGAGTCAGCTCGATTGTCAAGGTGCTGTGCCGACCGGTGCTCCTGCCGGCACCTTCACAGTACCGCAAAAGAAAAAGGCCCGCTTTCATTTGCGCAAGATTGCAATGGAAGCGGGCCACTGTGCAGATTCTTTCAAATATGAAAGCAAAAACGGATGATAAATTGTCGGTGTTCGCTTGTAATAGGGAACAATTGTTCGTATAATGGCCGTGATGATAACCGAAAAGGAGGGGCTGCGCATGCATACGTATCTGGGCGGCACGACGGGGGAGCGAATCACGGACCTGATCCTGGAGAACAAAACGTCACAGGCCCGGCTGGCGAAGGCCTTGCATATCTCCGAGGCAACCATGAGCCGATATATCAGCGGAGCTTCCGAAATCCCCGGCAGCACGCTGATGGCCATCGCCGCGCACTTCGGCGTGACAACCGATTTTCTGCTGGGCGCGACGGATATTCCTTTCAGAACCAATTATGACCTGGACAGGCTGGGACTGTCGAAAGAGGCGGCGGAGAAGATGCTTGCGGGAGAGCTGGACATGCATGTTCTGAATACGCTGCTGGCCAACGAGGATTTTGCCATCCTGACGCATCAGATCGCAGCCTATGTGAAGGATACCAACAACGAGTGCCTCGCCGTGATGAACAAGGTCATGGAAATCGCCGGCGGCGTTGTACAGAAGCACGCGAAGACGCATCCTCTCGACAAGGTAACGCCATTCGGGCTTACCGGGAGATCCGCGCGCACATGGTCGATCCCAAACTGCCGGATACCGCGGCGATGGAATCCAGCTGGGCCAGGATCCTTTCATATCTCCGGGAAGGCGCTGAAGACCGGGCCAGGAGGAGCACAAAACTGACCTCAGAAATCATGGAAGGCATTGTTGAGGTGCTGGAAGCGCGCAAGGGAACCTTTGAGCCTCACAGCGTGACGCTTCGGGACATTTCCGGTGCGATTGTTAATGTCATAGGGGGGTCTGATTTTCCGGAGGAAGACAAGAAGCAGATTGAAACAATGCTGTGTGAATTACTGGAAAAATGTGCCAATGCGAGCGGCAAAGCGTGATTTCATTCTTCAGGCTTGTCGGATTCTGAACTGGCTGCCTGTTTTGTGCGTGAGTTTCATTGCAACATCAGCAGGGATTTGCAAGCCACGAAACGAATTAATTATGGATTGACGGCTGTCGTTTGATCGGACTTTGCGCCAGATACAGATTATTGGAACAAATCGCTGTGCTGCATCGTCATATTTTATGTAACTTTTTGCCTCCGGACAGTGCCGTTTCCGGTTTTGGGGACATATAGCAGATGAGGGGATGATCTGAATGAAACGCAGATGGGCCATTATGCTGGCCGTTGAGATCGCAATTGCGGCTGCAATTCGGCATATGGCGCTGGATTGACCAGAGGAATGAAAGACAAGTGGCTGAAAGAATGCTCGCTGCTGTGGATCTCGGAGGGCACTCTGAATTGCATGTTTCAGGATCCAGCAGCTGGACGGATCCGCTGAAATACAAGGACGGATATGAGATCATGCTGTTCAGTCCAAGCCCCGAACATGAGCAGGATTGGACGCTGCCGGCTTCCTGGGTGCGGGAAAGCCTGCCCGTCGAAGAACTGGCGGAAAGACTCCAGATACGGCTCGACCCAGAAGATGTGTGGCAAGCCGGTTATTCATCCATGGGAGGAGACCACTGCGACGCCTGGTTTTTCCTGGATTGCCGGGACCCGGAACTGCCGTTTGAAGAGCGGGAGTATTATCTTGGTTACTGGGATGAATCACGCAAGATGATCTATGTTTACCACGGACATCATCTGTGGGGGATTTGATGCGGAAGGAGCGATGACCATGAAACGCCGGATGATGGTATGCGCAATGATCCTATGTATGATCGTTTCGGCATTCACCTGCGCCGCAGGAGAGAACCCAACCGATTCCGACATATCGGTGTCCGGGAATGGTGAAGGCCAGCGTTATTTCGTGCGGCCGTCTTCCCGTGAGGGTGTGGATGAATTCCTCTCGATGATTGGCGGGATTCGCGGTGACGGCCTTCTGAACGGCGCAGATTTCAGCCCGGAGACTTGCTATAACGTAACTCCCGAACGCGTTGCCGCGGAATCGGACATCCGGATTTTTCAATTCAGCAAGACAGCCGCATCCTTTGCACTGGTAGATGGCGAAGTATATGAGATCTGCCGCTGGTTCGGCGGGTGGGGATTCTTTGACGCTTACCCATGGGATTATGACGGTGACGGTCAGACCGATTTGCTGATTGCTTCCTCCTGGGGATCCGGTCTGCACAGAGCGGAACTGTCGGTATTCAACAGGGCCACCAAAGAAATCACCGTGATCCACGATACAACAGAAGATGGGTTGTGTTATCGCGGAATGTATGACCTGTGTTTCAGCGATACCGTCATCATAGACCCGTATGAAGGCAATGAAATCACTGCTGTCGGCGTCGACTGTGTCCAGCTCGTCATCACCGAAAACGATGACGATCCTTACCATTTTGAAAACTGTGGACCTTACGGGGCGATCCAGTTGGAAATGGATGCTCCTGTATTTCGGAGCACGTCTCAAATTGTTGGGGATTGGCGATTGAGCACAATAACTGACTGCGAGGAAACGATTGATGTTCTGGCAAACGGCCCTGATCATTGCAGTGTTCTCTATGAATTCCGCGACGACGGCACGTATCATTATCATTGCGACACTTGGTTTGGCCGCGAACGCAATGATGACCGGACAGGCACATACGTTGTGTGCGGAAACTGGCTGGTGCTGGACGATAACGAAACGATCTGGATCAACCCATCAGATGACGGACTGGCACTGGATTATACACAATATGAAACTCTTATTGATACGCTGGTTCCGGTCACTTGATGATGATGAGAGGAGCGATGAACATGAAACGCATGATGCTGGTTTGGGTGATGATTCTGTGTCTGGTGCCGCTGGGCGGATGGGCGGAGACGCCTGCGGATCAACCGCTTGTCTGCGGAGACTTTCAGTATATCCTGCTGGAGGACGGCAGTGCGGAAATCACGAATTATACCGGCACTGAAACGGATGTCGAGGTGCCGGCCGCCCTGGACGGACACCCGGTGTCCGCGATCGGCGACCATGCGCTCCAGTTCCGGCCGGGACGGATCAGGCTCACCGGTGTGGCATTGCCTGACGGCATCCGGAGGATCGGTGATTTTGCCTTTGCGGCATGCAGGCTTTCTTCCGTTGATTTGCCGGAGGGGCTTGAAACCATCGGTAAGATGGCCTTCAACAGCTGCGGTCTCACAGCGGTCGACCTGCCGGAGTCGCTGATCTCCATCGGCGAGAGTGCGTTTTCCGGTACGGGCCTCACCGATATCACCCTGCCCCGAAACCTTGCGGAACTGGGCGGTCCCAACTGCTTCGGCTCGTCTCTGATAAGTATCGCCGTATCCCCGGACAACCCTTACTGGCATGTCATTGACGGGTTCCTGTACCGGAAGGAAGACGCCTGCCTGTTCCTCTGTCCGGGCGGACTTGAACAGACCGCGTGCGAGATCCCAGCCGGCACAGCTGTCATCGGGGAGAGCGCCTTTGCGGGAAACAGAAACCTTACGTCGGTCGTCGTGCCGGAAGGTGTAACCGTGATCGGGGAATCCGCTTTCTCCGGATGCCGGAAGCTTTCCGACATCACCCTGCCCGGAAGCCTCCGGGAAATCGGAGCGGGAGCCTTCCGGAACTGCTCCCTGATATCACTGGCCCTGCCCGAAGGCCTGCTCTGTCTCGGTGACTATGCGTTTAAATACTGCAGCAGCCTGACGAGCGTCTCTCTGCCTGTCACCCTGACAGATGTCGGCGCAAACCCGTTCTGTGAATGCAAGGCACTGTATGAGATCCCGGTGCCGGAGGATCATCCGGCGCTTCGGTTCGAACATGGCCTGCTCTTCGACCGGAGCAGGGGCGTCCTGATCTGCTTCGCCCCGGGTTCTCCGGAAACCGACTGCACCATCCCGGACGGGATCACCATGATCGGCGCATGCGCTTTCTATATGACCCTAGTTGAGACGGTGACCATTCCGGATGGCGTTGAGGAACTCGGAGACGAGGCGTTTGTGGAATGCCACTGTCTTGAAAGCATCGTATTGCCCGAAAGCATGCGCAGGCTTGGTGTCGAATGCTTTTTGGGCTGCCCGTTTGCCGGTATTGTTCTGCCCGAGGGCCTGATCACGATTGGTGAGGGCGCGTTCCTCGGATGCGAATTGAACTCCGTCCACATCTCCTCCACCGTCCGGGAAATCGAAGGCAATCCGTTTCAGTGTTGCGCCGATCTCGTCCGGATCACGGTTTCCCCGGAAAGTCCCCATTTTGAGGCAATGAACGGAGCGCTGGTTGCAAAGGCGGACAAACGGCTGATCTGCTATCCGGAGGGACTTCGCCGTTCACACTTTGAAATCCCGGAAGGGGTGCGAGTCATCGGCTACGAAGCATGCGCAATGACAGAAGAGCCGTGTGAGATCATCGTTCCGGAAGGTGTGACGACCCTCGAAGACCGCTGCTTCTGCTATTGCACCGATGTGGACATCTGCCTGCCCGCAAGCGTGGCTGCCATTTCGCCGAGCGCCTTCTATGACCAGGGAGGCCGGGGGCCGATCCTGCATGTCATGCCGGGCAGTGTCGCAGAGGCTTTCGGCAATGAGAAAGGATTCCGCTGTGTTCCGCAGGAAGCGGAATAACCGCGGCTGTTTGAAACGCCCGGAGGAAAACCGTCCGTCATGGTCACCGGACCGGGAAAGCGACGGTCACGGATGAAAACGGCATGACAATGATGCATGGCTCAGAAAGCATATACATCGACCACAGCGGGGCTGTGGTGTGGGAGGAACGGTGACCATGAAACGCATGATGCTGGTTTGGGTGATGATCCTGTGTCTGGTGCCGCTGGGCGGATGGGCAGAAAGCGCCGCACCGACCCAGCCGCCTCCTCCGCCGGAATGGATGCCTGTGGTGACCCCGGAGCCGGACAACCTGAAGACTTGCGGGGATTATCAGTATGTGATCCAAGAGGACGGTACGGCCGCGATCCTGAAGTACAACGGCAGTGACAGGGAGCTGGTCGTTCCATCCGCACTGGATGGCGTGCCTGTCACTGTCATCGGGGAATGCGTCTTTGCCTATACATGGTACAAATCGGTTTCTCTTCCCGACGGACTCCTCGAAATCGGAGACAGTGCTTTCTATATGAGCGCATTCGACAAGGATTTCGAGATCCCGTCCTCTGTTCGTCGGATCGGCAATGCGGCTTTCTATCGTTCGGGCATTCAGCATGTCAACCTTACGAATGGTCTGACAGAGCTTGGTATCAATGCATTCGCCTTCTGCAAGATGCTCACTGAAGTGAACCTGCCGGAAGGTATGACCAAGATCAGCGACGGAGCCTTCCAATGCTGCACAAGCCTGGAAAGCATCATACTGCCGGATTCGCTCACAGAGATCGGTCATTTTGCGTTCTACTACACGCCGTTAAAAGAGATCCGACTCCCTGATGGCATTCAAAGGCTGGGCATCGCTGCCTTTGAGGATTGCGAAGAGCTTACTTCCATCCATCTGCCCGACAGCATCGCATCGGTTAGAGGCAGCCCCTTCTCCCTGTGCCCCGCGCTGACGGAGATCACAGTGTCAGACAGCCATCCGTATCTGGAACTGCGGGACGGTGTGCTGTTCTCAAAGCCGGACCACCGCCTGCTCTGTTATCCGTCCGCCCTGACCGCAACCGAATACAGTGTGCCGGAGGACGTGCGGGAAATTGCTGAACATGCCTTCCGCGGGAATGAAAACCTCGTGAAGCTGTGGATTCCTGACGGCGTTACGCGGATGGGTGAAGTGGCCTTCTCGTCGTGCTATGCCATGGAGGAGGTCCGCCTGCCGGACGCGCTGGAGGCCATCCCGGAGCGTGCTTTTGCAGAATGCGAAAGCCTCCGCGTGATCAATATGCCTTCTGCGCTGAAGTCGCTGGGCAGTGATGCGTTCATCGGCTGCGCTTCCCTGACGGAGATCGACATCCCCGCCGGTGTCACAGATCTTCCGCGGACGATCTTCTATGCTTGCAGAAGTCTCACCCGGGTGACACTGCCGGACGGGCTGCGGACGATTGCGATCCATAACTTTTACGGATGCAAAAACCTCACTTCTGTCAATCTGCCTGCCAGTATTGAGTTTATCGAAGACCACGAGTTCAGGATGTATGACAGCAACCTCGGGGAAAACATCGTCATACCCGGCCTCACGGTGATCGTCACGCCCGGGACCTATGCCGAGCAGTATTGTCAGGAGCAGGGGATCCCTTATGAATACACAGAGTGAAATGGATGAGTATTAATCACAGCGGGGCTGTGGTGTGGGAGGAGCGATGACCATGAAACGTATGATGCTGGTTTGGGTGATGATCCTGTGCCTGATGCCGCTGGGCGGGTGGGCGGAGAGAACTGCGCCGACCCAGCCCCCGACACCGCCGCCCGAGATGCCCGCGTCGACGCCCAGATCCATCGGACTGGATGAAGGCTCATCGGCACACTACGATTTTCCGACGGCAGTGGACGGATATGTCTTTGTATCTTTCGCCGGTGAAACTGAGATCCTGAACGATTACACCGATGCGGATTCGTTAATGCTGCTGGTTGTCTGTCGGTACTTTGAAGAAGTCTATCCGGGCTGTACGCTTGAACAGCTGAAAGATTTTGCAGTCTTATCCCCTGACTATGGATGGTCGGCTAACAGAAGGTTTTACGAGCGTGCGGGGAACGGCAAAGAATACCGTTTTTTCGCCATGAGCTTCAAGCATCCATATGTTTATGGGGTGTCCTTTGATGTTCTTCTGTCCATGGGATACCAGTGTGCTTTTTTCACAGAGCAGGATCCCTATATGGCTGACCGGCTGGAGCAATATCAACGTGCGCCAATCAGGTGCGAGGATGCGGTCGACCTGGCCTGGAAGGAGTTCGCTTCTCAGCAGGCGGCTGCTGGGTATCCTCCGATGAATGAGGAAACACGTCCAGATTATCTGATCAATGTCAGTTTTTTGGTTTCCTACAACGAGGAAACCACATGCTGGACTGTCGACTTTTATGAGCGGCAAGCGCCATACAACGATGAAAAGAGTGAGGGAAGCATTGTGTTTGAGGCGGAGTTCGATGCTTTTACCGGAGAGCTTTTGTACTCGCAGGTTTTCCACAATACGCAGCACGGGGAGCTACAGCGAATGGTCGATCAACGGATCCAGACCCGATGACAGAAGCTTTTGCAGTTTGCAGATGGATGAGCGCTGCTGTTTATGAGCGCCGACTGAACTACTACGGGGACTGGTTTGACTCGTCGGCTATCGACTGGATCAACGAGGTACTGGCCGCAGAGGGCTTTGACGGCCGGCTGTGCGCGTTTTCCGACGGCGGGCAGGGGCTGATCCTGTTCTATGGAGACGATGCCCGCATCGAACAGCTGCGGCAAGTCATCCCCCAGCCGGCCTGGGGCTTTTGACCTGCTGCCCGGCGCATGGGGCCAATGGATTCCCGACCGGAGAGAATGACAACTGACAGGAGGAGAATTTGACATGAAACGCATGATCGCTGTTTGGATGATGATCCTGTGCATATCTTTTCTGCAGGGAGCTGCTGAGACGGCCGGTAGCGACGCCCTGTCCGGTGCGGCTGAATCCCTGATCGGCATCTGGGAGTTTGAAAGAACGGACAGCCTAGACATTGTGTTCACTGCTTATGCGGAATTCACCCCGGATGGCCTCTATATCCATCACCATGTTGGAGAATCAGAAGACGGCTCCTACATCAACTGCAGCATAGACACCTATGAAGTGCAGGGCAGCATGCTGGACGGCAATTCCAGCTTTGTCATCGAGGGTGACACCCTGACGATCACAACGGCAGGGTTTTGGGAGGAGCAAAAGAGCACATACCATCGGGTGACGCAGCGGCCTCCGGAGCTGTATGTGATTGAACGGACCGGTGATTATTGCTACACGGTGGAGGCCAACGGTCAGGCAACGATCATGCGGTACGTCGGGGATTATGATGCGGCACAGGAGCGCCTCGTGATCCCTGCTGACTTGAACGGCTACCCCGTCACGGGCATCGGACCGAACGCATTTGAACGCTGTCCCGTCGGAATCGTTGAACTGCCGGATTCGATCACCGCGATTGGCCGCTTGGCGTTTTCCAACGCGCAGATTCATGACATTCTCATTCCCGACAGCGTCACGGAAATCGGCGCGTCGGCGTTTTCTGAGAACCTGTTCGAATCCGTTACGATCCCCGCCAGTGTCAGAAGCATCGGAGATTCCGCCTTCGACCACTGCTTTGATCTGAAGGAAGTGCACCTCCCGGAGGGACTGGAGAGCATGGGCGAGTGTGTCTTTTCCGGCTGCGGCAGCCTGGAACAGATCGTCCTCCCGGACAGTCTTGCCAGGCTTGATGCGAATCCCTTTGATCGCTGCGAGGCTCTCACGGACATCGTCATCTCCGACAGCCATCCGTATCTGTACATGAAGGACGGCGCCCTGTTCACAAAGGCAGACAGGAAGCTGATCAGCTTTCCGTGCAAGTCTCCGGCGGAACACTACGCCATCCCGGAGGGCACCACGGCCATCGCGAATCATGCGTTCGAGGGGAATCGCTATCTGGTGTCCGTCACCATTCCCGATTCTGTGTCGGAGATCGGCGAATTCGCGTTTGCCGACACCTGGTCTCTTGAGTCAATCCGCATTCCTCAAGGTGTGACGGAAATCCGCCGGAATACCTTTTATAACGCTATTTCGCTGCGGGAAGTCCGGCTTCCGGATGGGCTCACGGACATTGGCTATCAAGCCTTCTGGCAATGCGGCACCCTTTCCGAGATCAATATTCCCAGCAGCGTCATCCGGATTGATCATGAAGCCTTCCGCCAATGCTACTCTCTGACAGACCTGACCCTCCCCGAGGGAATCCAGACCATCGGCAGCTGGGCATTCGAAGATTGTAAGGGACTGACCGACATCCATTTGCCGGCCAGCCTGACAGAGATCGGGGATCGGGCCTTCACCTATTATAATGCTTACTCTGTACCGAATCATGTGCCGCCGAAAGCCACCTTCACCGTTGTAGCGGGAAACTACGCGGAGCAGTACTGCATTGAGAACGGCCTGAACTATGTTTCCCGGGATACCGCCAACTGAAGCGATAAAATGCCGGGCACGGGGTGAAACTGTTTCCAATCAACGCAAGATCCGAAGGAGGTCTCCCCTATGAAACGCATTCTGTTGGTGATCGTCGCCCTTGCCGCGGCCATGCTTCTGTGCCTGCCCGCGTCCATGGCCGACGAGCCCCTGCCGCTCCGGGATTTTGTCGGGCAGGTTCTTGCACCCATGGCCCTGGCCAACGACTACGAATGGCGGATCGTGCAGGAGTTTTCCAACGAGGAGCTCGGCGCCCTGATCGAAGCCTGCGAAGCGAACGGGATCGTCCTGCCGGAGGACGGGTATCTGATGCGGCATTATCGCAGCGGGGAATCCTATAGTGAGGAGTCTGCCATCTCAGACGTCTGCGATACGGTCTTCGGCTGTGATTTCTGGGAATGGCGGATTGCGGACAGGGCCTGGCTGCGCGGCGTCATGGCGGATATCGGCTATGACGACTGGGAGCAGGAGGCCGTTCCGGGTCCGGATGACCTGACGGAGGATGAGGCCCGGGCTCTCCTGTTTGCCGCGCTGCACGAGAAATTCGGTGCGGACATCCCCTTTGAGGACCCGGAGCGCTTCAGAATCCATGTCTCTTATGAGCCGGATCAGGAGTGGGATGAGGACGGCACAAGGTTTGAAGACGGCTGGTCCTGGGCGCTCTCATGCATGTCAAGAGAAGGCGGGTCGCATTATACCGCTCACATGAACCATGAGGGGAAGAATGCTCATGCCTATGAGACGAACAGCGGAAGTCCGCGCTTTACAGCCACACCGCCGGAGGCCTATGCGCTGACCCGCGAAGAGGCCATCCATCTGGCAGCCGAGGCCATCCGCTCCGAGAGCGGCACTGACGCGCCGCTGGAGGACCCGGATGTGTATTCCGCAGGCGCTGCCCAACTGACTGCGACGAAGGATGGCCTGCTGTACTGGGACGTAACCTTTCCGAGCCATTCCAAGGATTGGGGATATTGCAGGGCAACCGTGGAGGACGTTTCCTGCGTGGTGCGCGTCAAGGAAGCCGACGTCGGCCCCATCACCGCGGACAACATCCTGCGCCGCTATCAGAACGCATATGGGTTCTGGAGAGACTGGCCGCTGGAGACCTGGGCCCGGCTCTCACAGGAGGCGGACGGCCTTCCGGCGGAAACGCTGGAGGGAAGGATCATCAGCGGCACCCGCTATATCCTGCCGCGGGACGGACTGCTGACGCAGCTGCAGGCGGACGAGATCGCCTTCCGTGCCGCGGGGCTGACCAAAGCCGACATCTACTGCATGGTGCTGATCGACGCCGATCCGCATCCGGTGTGGAAGTTCTGCCTGTACGGCGATTACGTGCCAGACGAAATTACGTCAGTCGAGATTGACGCGGTGACCGGCGAGGTGCTGCACTTGACGCAATGGAAGTATGACGTAGATCCGAGCTATTGCGTGTATAGCCTGGACAGCACCTGGCGAAGGCTGACGTTAGCGGAAGAGGGCCCGCTGCCGCTGGCGGCGCTTGCTGTTCATCACACATACGACGACCGGCGCTATGTGGAGGGCTGGCTTGACGATGAGGAGTTTTGGAAGCCGGTGGTCCGGGGCCTGTATGTGGATTACGTGGGCCAGAAGCCCGGCCTGCCGGACTTTGCGGTCGGGCTGGCAGAAGACGGCTTTCCGAATTTCATCACGGCATCCGTCGACATGGAGGAAGTCCGATACACCGAGGTGAACCTGGGCCTGTTCCAGGCCGGCGACGGTCCGTCGGTGCTTCCCGATCTCATCCGCCCGGAAGACATCGGTTCCTTCTCGGCCTGGACGAATATCGTCGCCACCGGCGAAGCGATGCTGGCGCGCTGCCGGGAGAACGGGCGACTGACAGACTGCTCCCTGCTTTCTGTCACGCAGTACGTTCCGGAGCATATCTGGGTCTTTGAATATGGCATGGCAGATGAAGACCCCGATCCGGACGGCGGCAGCTGCTTCGTTGCGATCGACAGCAAAACCCGGAGCATTGTGACCGCATGGGCTGAAGAGTAAGAAAAGAGAGCGCCTGGCTGTTATCGGGCATGATCGGCTTTCCGCAGAGGGACTGGCGTGGTTCGCCGGAGCGGTACGGTTTCCGACTTTGTTGTGTCGAGGTGTGATGATTAGTTCCTTATGAAAATGAATGCAAGGGTTGTGACGTTTTTTCATCCTTGCAAATCTTGCAAAATCGTATTGACTGCGTTATGCATTCTTGCTTTTGCTTATGCAATCATGACCGAATGTACCATCTCATACCAATCTCAAGTAAGAACTGCAAATTCAGCAACGGCATGTGGCCGAAGGTCCAGGGCGATCGGAAAGCCCTGGTCGCGGCCCGCAGGCCGCGAAATCTTACTGATGACAATGAGCACTTTAAATTGAGATCAGTATCAGACGATGTGACTTGTATTGAATTCGGTGCTTTTGCCTATTCCCTTCATCCCGACCGGCATAATCGAATAACCCGGATTGAATTTCCCAGTCTCCCTCTGCTTTGTGGGGGAGATTTCTCTCTTGTACTGTGGGCGAGAAAAAAGGTTTTGAAAACAAAACGAAAGTAAAGAAGGACTCAACTGAGCTGGAGAGCTCGGCCGAGTCCTTCTTTCTATTCTGCTATAAACCAATCTCAAGGATAAACTGCAAATTTATTAAACAGCATGCACCCGAAAACCCAGGGCGATCGGAAAGCTGCCAGTCAGGCTGCGGACATGGTTGTGGTCCGCAGGCCGCGAAATCCGCTGGTGATAATAAGCATATGAAAATGAGATCACTACGACAGCCTTGCCTCGACCTCCGTCATCTCCGGCACGCTCGTGATGCCGCCGTGCTTCTGGGTGGAGAGGCTGGCGGCGGTGCAGGCGAAGCGGACGATCCGGGTCAGGTCCTCCGCCGTCAGGTCGGCGGGGTCTTTTTTGGTTTTGAGGAACTGGCTCATGGCGCTGCCACCGAAGATGTCGCCCGCACCGGTGGTGTCCACCACATGGATGCCCGTGGGGCTCGATACCGTGACCGCGGCGTTCCGCGTGACCGCGTGGCAGCCCTTGGGGCCCAGGGTCGCGTACACCAGGGAGACGTCGTATTCCTCCAACAGCTTCTTGGCCCCTTCCTCCGGAGAAATGCCCCACAGCCAGGCGATCTCTTCGTCGCTGATCTTCACGATGTCCGCCTGGCGCAGGCTCCAATCGATCGCGGCCTTGGCGCCCTCCTCCCGCTTCCACAGGGGCTTGCGGAGGTTGGGGTCCAGGCTGATCAGCAGGCCGTGCTTCTTCGCCAGCTCAATCGCTCTGCGGGTGGCGGAGGCGGCGGGCTCGTCCGTCAGGGACAGGGTGCCGAAGTGGAACACTTTCGCGTCCGCAATCAGGGCCTCGTCGATCTCCTCCGGGCGCAGGCAGGTGTCTGCGCCGGGCTTGCGGGCGAAGGAGAAGTCCCGGTTGCCGGAGGCATCCAGGGAGACGAAAGCCAGCGTGGTGAACACGTCGGGGTCCAGCAGGACGCCCTTTGTCCCGATGCCGGCAGCCTCCAGGGTCTTCACCAGCAGGCGGCCGAAGGCGTCGTCGCCCACCTTGCCGACCATGGCGGTCTCGCAGCCGTACTTTGTCAGGGCG
>JAFWQA010000021.1 GCA_017509255.1 Clostridia bacterium
AGGCTATGAGGTGGATGTGGATCTGCCTGGCTTCCACAAGGATGAAATCAAACTGGATCTGAACAACGGTTACCTGACCATCTCCACCGAGAAGAGTTTGAACAAGGAGAACAAGGGTAAGATGCTTCGTCAGGAGCGTTATGTCGGCACCATGCAGCGCAGCTTCTATGTGGGTGAGAGTATTACTGAAGATGACATAAAGGCCAAGTTCGAGAATGGTGTACTGAGCCTGATGATTCCTAAGAAGGAAGCTCCGAAGGTTCCTGAAAAGAAACAGATTTTGATTGAAGGATAAACACACTGCAAGCCCGCAGTCTGGTTCTTACGAGCCGGATCGCGGGCCTTTTTTCGTTTTTTCAAGGGTTGAAAAAAGTTTTGAAAAATTCTGTTGTAACTATTGACATTACATCTTTGCTGCGTTATCATCCTCTCGCCAGTTGAAACCGCAAAGGTTACATCTGAGAAATAAACCAGGAGGAATCCACCATGACAAACATCGAAAAGGCTCTCGCCCTCATCAACACCTTCGCGACCGGAGACACCGAAAAAGCAGCTTCTCTTCTGGCGAAAGGCTATATCCAGCACAACCTCGCCTACGGTACAGGGCGGGATGCCTTTGTTGGCAGTGTGGCCTGGCTGGCTTCCGCGCCTGTGAAGACCACCGTTCAGAACATCCGTGCCTTCGAGGACGGCGACAAGGTGTTCCTGCAGACCGTCTACAACTTCGCCGGGGCCGGTGAGCAGGTGGCCTTTGATATCTTCCGCTTCGACGCCGACGGAAAGATCGCGGAGCACTGGGACAATCTGGCTGCGAAAGCCGATCCCAACCCCTCCGGCCACACCCAGATCGACGGTACGCTTGAGAAGCGGGACGTCGATAAGGAAGAGACCCGCCGGATCGTTGCGGGCTTTGTGGGCGATGTGCTTCGCGGGGAAAACCCGGATAAGCTGACCTCTTACTACGATGGCGATCGGTACATCCAGCACAACATCTCCATCGCTGACGGACTCTCGGGCCTTGGCGCGGCGCTTGCGGCCATGGCCGAGCAGGGCATTTCCATGGTTTACAATAAGACGCACATGGTGCTTGCCGACGGTGATTACGCGCTTGTCTGCAGCGAAGGCACTTTCGGTGGTGTACCGACCACCTACTATGACCTGTTCCGTGTGGAGAACGGATTTATCGCGGAGCATTGGGACGTCATGGAGACTCTCGCTGCGAAGGAAACCTGGCAGAACCAGAATGGAAAGTTCTGATTTGAAAGAATAATGAGGAGGAAACCACTATGAAGAAGTTTGTTGCTATGCTGCTTGCCGCAATGATGCTGCTGACTGCTATGACTGCCATTGCTGAGGAGAATACTATTATGAACTGGGCTTACGGCGCGATGCCGCTGAACAACGGCAACGTGGGCACCATCTACTACACGGCTGCATACTATGATCTGGAAGGCATTGTGAACCCAACCAATCTGGAGTACGCTCCCTATACCGCCGAGGAGATCGCCGCTATCAGGAACGGCGCGGTGGAAGGCGCGGAAGGCTATCGCTTCGACGCTCCCGCCGCTGCCCTGATCGGTGTGGGTGTTGCCGACTCTGACGTGATCTACTGGTATGACGCTGAGAACGCTGTTGCCATCGTCGGTCACGCAGACCCCCTGACTCTGGACGCTGAGACCGGAAATTTTGTAACCGCCGAGGGTACAGCTGTTGCTTCTCCCATCCAATAAGGGTATAATAGACATCGAAGCAGGTGTCTGTGGTCTGCGGTTATAAGGTAGCAGACGCGGGGAGGTGAGCACATGCAGATATCGAGTCGGTTTACCATTGCGCTGCATATCTTCGCATGTGTCGAAACCTTCAAGGACGAGTATAAGGTCACCAGCGACTTCTTGGCGGGCAGCATCAACACCAACCCCGTCATCATCCGCCGGATCCTGACGCAGCTGAAAAGCGCCGGGCTGATCACAGTGGCTCGGGGCACAGGCGGAATCGAACCGACCAGGGCGCTGGAGAAGATCAGCTTCTACGATGTATATCAGGCTATTGAGCCGGTGGAAAACGGCGACCTGTTCCACTTCCATGAAGCGCCAAATCCCAAGTGCCCGGTAGGCCGGAACATCCATGCCCTGCTGGACGATAAGCTGACGGCGATCCAGAACGCGATGGAAGACGAGATGAGAAAGTATACCCTCGCGGATCTGCGGGAAGGCATGCACGATCTTCTGGCAAAGGGAAACTGATCAAGAGAGGCTCCGGCGAAGTTGGCACCGGAGCCTCTTTCAAAGGAGTGCACATGGAAGCGAAAGATTATCTGGCGTATATCGTGAACGAAATTTACACGACCATCGTGGCAACGGTGGATGATGAGGGCCTTCCAATCACTGCCGCCATTGACATGATGGACAGCGACGAGAGTAGCCTCTACTTCCTGACCGCAAAGGGAAAGGGCTTTTATAACCGTTTGAAAAAGCGCGGCTTTCTGGCTCTGACCGCGATCAAAGGGCAGGACACCATGTCCAGCGTGGCCGTTTCTGTTCGCGGCAAGGTCAGGGAGCTCGGCTACGAGCGGATTTCCGCGCTGTTTGAAAAGAACCCGTACATGCACCAGATCTATCCGACGGAGGACGCGATGCACGCCCTGACGGTTTTCCAAATCTGGGAAGGAACCGGAGAATGGTTCGATCTCTCAAAGAAACCGATCGAACGGGCCTCCTTCACCTTCGGTGGCGCTCAGGAGCGGCCGGACGGGTTCTTCATCACGGACGCCTGTATCGGCTGCGGAAGCTGTCTTCCGGTATGCCCGCAGAGCTGCATTGATTCCGCCACCGTTCCATTCCGTATCGTGCAGGCGCATTGTCTGCGCTGCGGCAACTGTATGACAGCCTGCCCTGCAGGGGCAGTGCAAAAGAGGTAAAGTACGATGGACAAAACGATGACGCAGGACCAGCGGCTGAGCTTTCTGGTGGAAGCTTTCAAGGTCGATTCCGGTGAATATAAGGATCTGATCACGCCAGGGGACACCGGTGACAGGCGGCGCATCCTCCGCTCCCTGATGAACATCCGCATGCCGGGCGCGATGCCGGAGGACGTGCTGCGGGTACAGGATGATTACCTGCGGGGCCGTGCTGAAGAAAAAGGCGTCGTCACACTGGACGATATCCCGGCGCTTCCGGGTGGTCTCTCCCTCTGGCAGGGCGACATCACCAGACTGGCCGTGGACGCCATCGTCAACGCCGCCAACTCGCAGATGCTCGGCTGCTTCGTGCCCATGCATACCTGCATCGACAACTGCATCCACACCTTTGCGGGGATCCAGCTCCGCGCAGCCTGCAGCCGGCAGATGGAAGCGCTGCGGCGGCAATATGGGCCGGATTACGAGCAGCCAACCTCCGTCCCTATGCTGACGGACGCCTATAATCTGCCCGCGAAAAAGGTAATCCATATCGTGGGGCCCATCGTGGAGGACCGGCTGACGCCGGCTTTGGAGCAGGCACTGGCCGACTGCTATACGAATACGCTGGATATGTGCGCGGTGAACGGGCTGAAAAGCGTAGCCTTTTGCTGTATCTCCACAGGGGTCTTCCGTTTTCCGGGCCGAAGGGCGGCACAGATCGCGGTGAAGGCCGTCAAAGAATGGATGCATGGGCATCCCGGTGCCATGGATCGTGTGATCTTCAATGTCTACAAGGATGAGGATAAAGCATACTATGAGCAGGAATTACGATAAAAGACCGAACGGCTATCTCGAGACCATTCAGCAGGGGCTGGACGGTGTGCGCGGCTTCCGGGGTGGTTTGTCCCTGGGCATCGGCACCCGTGCGGAACAGATCGGGCGGCTGAAGACGGAACTGAAGACAGCGGACGCCATCGTGATCGGCGCGGGAGCTGGCCTGTCCACCTCGGCGGGCTTTGTCTACAGCGGAGAACGCTTCCGTTCCTGGTTTTCGGATTTCGCGGACCGCTTCGGGATCACGGATATGTATTCCGGCGGCTTCTACCCGTTTCCGGATGAGGAAACCTACTGGGCGTGGTGGAGCCGGCACATCTGGTGCAACCGGTACGCGAACGCGCCGAAGCCTGTCTACGAGAACCTCCTGCAGCTTGTTGCAGGCAAGGATTATTTCGTGATCACCACCAATGTGGATCACATGTTCCAGAGGGCGGGCTTTGACAAGAAGCGCCTGTTCTATACCCAGGGCGACTACGGCCTTTTCCAGAACCAGCACCCGACGTTGCAGAAGACGTGGGACAACGAAGCCTGGGTCATGCAGGCCATGGCCGCACAGGGCTTTGTGAAGCACACGGATGGCTCGTTTGTTATGCCGAAGGACAGAAAAGTAGCCATGCGCATTCCGACCACGCTGATTCCCCGCAGCCCGGAGGACGGACGTAAGGTGGTGCCCAATCTCCGGGCAGATGATTCCTTTGTGGAAGACGAAGGATGGCACCGGGCATCAGCAGCCTATTCCGATTATCTCCGCCTGCATCAGGGGCAGCATGTGCTGTATCTGGAGATCGGCGTCGGCAGCAACACGCCTGTCATCATCAAGTATCCCTTCTGGCAGATGACGAATGATAACCCGAAGGCAGTTTACTGCTGCCTTAACTACAATGAGGCCTACTGTCCAAAGCAGATTGAGGCTCAGAGCATCTGCATCGACGGGGATACGGGAAGCCTACTGCGTGAACTGCTTCTGTGAATATAAAAATGGCCAGTCGTTACATATTCCGGCTGGTCATTTTAATTATGATTCTATTCACCTGTTTCTTTAAAATCGAGTACTTTCTGAAACTCTGCCAGTGCTTCCTTATGCTTTCTGACTGCATACCGCTTTGTGATGAACATCATCTTCCCGATCTCTTCAAACGTCTTCCTGTCGAAATACCTCGCTGACAGAATCTCAGCACAGTCTGGCGGAATCTTGCTCATCATCTGGATCGCGTCACGCTTCTTCTGCAGAAAATCTCTGGTCTGACTATCGATCCCTTCTTGGATGTCCACTACCATCGCAACGGTGTCAGCCATCACATTGACATTCTTCGTGTGAGTATGGAACCATTCATGTTAATTCAACAACCATAATGCTGGTGTTTTACGAAGTAAAACTGACCTGCAAATGCTTCAGGAAACGATCGGCAATCGGCGAGAAGGTCTGATATTTTTTCCAGATCAGAAACAGCTGATTCTCAAGCCTCGGCGACAGTGGTCGGAACTCCAGCCCGGAATCTGAGGAAGTGTCGATCAGATGCTCAAAGGTCAGCAGATAGCCAAGCCCTTCCCGCGCAAACAGGGAACCATTGTAGGACAAGCGGAACGATCCTTCCATATGCAGATCATGGATGCGTTCTCCGCACCATCTGGGGATATCGTTTTGCCAGCTCTGCTCTGAACAGAACAGCGGGAGACCGACAAGATCATCCACCGTAATGACTTCCTTTTGCGCCAGCGGATCATCTGCCGGAAAAACCAGCCCCCATACATCAGCCTGCGGAAAAACCAGATAATCGTATTTGCCTGTATCCGGCATTTCCGCCAGCACGGCGAAATCCAGCAGTCCCTTGTCCAGTTTTTCCGTCACCTGCTCGGTATCGCCGCTGGTGATGTGATAATGAAGCTCAGGATACTGCTGCCTGAATTCCTTGATGGCCCGTGCCAATATCCGGATCTGATAGGATTCAGCCATTCCAAGGTAAATATCGCCTCCGGTGATGTCATCCAACGTCACAAACTCCTGCGTGATCTTATCTGCCATGCTGACCAGGTCTTCCGCATGATTGCGCAGCAACACACCTTCCTCCGTAAGCCGAATTGAAAAGCTGTGCCGGGTGAACAGCTTTTTGCCCAGTTCATCTTCCAGCGCTTTCAGTGCCTTCGATAATGTAGGCTGGGTCACGTGCAGCTGTTCCGCTGCCCGGGTCATGTTTTCCTCCCGCGCAACAGCCAGAAAATAGCGCAGCGTCCTGATCTCCATCTTGCCCTCCTTGAAATGCCTGACTGGAATATCATGATATTCATTATAACCATTAGCACGAAATCTGGCAAGATGCTATCATATTATTGTCCTGAGGGACAGAACTGAGGCGGAGGAAACAATGCAAGCGGAAACTGCAAGGCAGTGTATGACCGACATCGGGCTGAGCAGGGAGAACGCAGATTACGTGACAGCGCTCCTGAATGCGGGCCGCAGAGACGAAGCCTGGAAAAAGCTGAGAGTGATTCGTTGCGAAATGATGGACGAGCTGCACAACTGCCAGAGAAAAGTGGATCAGCTGGACTGGCTGATCCGCGAAACGGAGAAATGATCAAAGTGAAAGGAAGAACACGACCATGATGAAGACAGAAAAGCTGGTACTGACGCAGGAATGGGACAAGACTTTCCCCAAGAGCGAAAAAGTGGATCATTGCAAGGTGACTTTTGTAAACCGTTATGGCATCACCCTGGCGGCGGATATGTATCTGCCCAAAAAAGCAGAGGGAAAACTGCCCGCCATCGCCGTGTGCGGCCCCTTTGGCGCGGTGAAGGAGCAGTGCTCCGGCCTGTATGCCCAGACGATGGCGGAACGGGGTTTTCTGACGATTGCCTTCGATCCCTCCTTTACCGGGGAAAGCGGGGGACAGCCCCGGTATATGGCATCTCCTGATATCAATACGGAGGATTTCCAGGCGGCGGTGGATTTCCTGTCTCTGCATGACAGAGTGGATCCGGAACGCATCGGTATCATCGGCATCTGTGGCTGGGGCGGCCTCTCGCTGAACACTGCGGCGATCGATACCCGTGTGAAGGCTACTGCCGCCATGACCATGTACGATATGAGCCGTGTCAACGCCAACGGTTACTTTGACGCCATGGATGAGGACGCACGGTATGCTGCCCGTCAGGCGCTGAACGCCCAGCGTATCGTGGATTACCGCAGCGGCAGCTATGAGCTGGGCGGCGGTGTGGTGGATCCGCTGCCGGAGGACGCGCCCTTCTTCGTGAAGGACTATTATGCCTATTACAAAACGCCCCGCGGCTATCATCCCCGCAGCCTCAACTCAAACGGCGGATGGAACAAGATTGGCTGCATGTCTTTTATGAACATGCCGCAGCTCACTTATACCCATGAGATTCGGAATGCGGTTCTGATCGTGCATGGCGACAAGGCCCACTCCTGCTATTTCAGCCGTGACGCCTACGCTGCCATGGTGAAGGACAGCAAGTACAGCGATAACAAGGAACTGATGATCATTCCCGGCGCGGTACATACGGATCTGTATGATCAGGTGGATATCATTCCTTTTGACAAGCTGGAAAGCTTCTTCAGGGAGTATTTGAAATGAGAGTTCTGATTCTGAACGGCAGTCCCCGTCCGAATGGCAATACAAAACAGATGATCCGAGCCTTCTGCGAAGGACTTGAGGAGGCCAGGCATGAATTTGACGAGCTGGATATCTGCCGAATGAATGTTCATGGGTGTCAAGCCTGCGAATACTGCCACGGAAAAGGAAACGGCCAGTGCGTACAAAAGGACGATATGGGAAAAGTGTATCACGCTCTTGGTGAAGCGGATATGCTGGTCATCGCATCGCCGATTTATTATCACGGTCTGACAGGACAATTGAAGTGCTGCATTGACCGTTTCTATGCGGCACTCTATCCGAAAAAGCCCATGAAACTGGCGAAGGTCGCCATGCTGCTGGCTTCCGGTGACGCGGATATGTATGATGGCGCCATGTTCTCCTATCGGGGAGATTTCCTGGATTATCTGGGGCTGGAAGACATGGGCGTGATCACGGCTCAGGCATATGCGCCTGATATACCGGCTGAAAAGATTGAAGAGATCAGAAGGTTCGGAGCGTCACTCTGATCTTTTATGAAGGCGGTGAAAATCTCGAACGATGAAAAGGCTGTGTTTTTTCCTGCTGTGTGCTATTCTTGTCATTACAGCGTCATGCGGGGTGGCTGAAACCTCAGACATCACGCCGCAGAATGCAGAAGTTCAGCAAACTGGTCCTGAAATGAGTGCGAATCAGGAGGCAGCGCAGGTGGGCGTATTCGATTTTGAAAACAGAACTGTATTGCTGAACAGCGGCTATACCATGCCCATCATGGGGCTCGGCACCTATGCGCTGGATCACGACACCTGCGTGAATTCCGTGATGACGCTCATCGCAAACGGCGGCAGGCTCATCGATACGGCCTACATGTACGGCAACGAGGAAGCCGTCGGCGAGGGCGTCCGCCGGGCCATGGCGGAGTATGGCGTCCCCCGGGAAGAAATCTTTGTCATCACCAAGATCTATCCCAGTCAGTTCAGCAATCCGGAGGCGGCCATCGACATGGCACTGGAGAAGCTGAACATCGGCTATATCGACATGATGCTCCTGCACCACCCTGGCAGCAATGACGTCAAAGCCTACCTGGCCATGGAAAAGTATGTTGCTGAGGGGAAAATCCGCTCCCTCGGACTGTCGAACTGGTACATTAAGGAGCTGACGGATTTCCTTCCGCAGGTGAATATCATGCCCTCTCTGGTGCAAAACGAGATTCATCCCTATTATCAGGAGCAGGAGGTCGTGCCTTTCATTCAGGAGAAAGGCATTGTGGTGCAGTGCTGGTATCCCCTGGGCGGACGGGGCTATACAAAGCAGCTGCTGACGGATGAAACGATCACTGCCATCGCCAGCGCACACGGCGTATCAGCTGCGCAGGTCATCCTTCGCTGGGATTTGCAGCGCGGCGTGGTGGTAATACCCGGCTCCTCCAATCCGGATCATATCCGGGAGAATCTCGACTTGTTTGGCTTTGAACTGACTCAGGAAGAAATGGATCAAATCGCTGCGTTGGATCGTGGCGAAAAGCATGACTGGTATTAATTTCCTGAATCAATAAACAGGCCCGCAAGCAGACGGAATTTGCAGAATTATTACCAAACTCGTGACAGTCATGCTTATCCCATCAAATCGCAGAACATCAGCATCTTGACGGGCTTTTGCAGATAACGTTGGAAGATTCCTTTCTAAACCCTGTTTCCAAGCCAAAAGGCGCTGGAAAGCACTTGTTTCAAGCCGCTTTCCAGCGCCTTTTGGATATGGTCTGTTTTATCAGACTGTTCGCTTTCCGAAACAGGATCTCAGCTTGCTGTCCGTAAGTTGGATAGCTGCATTTCAATCCGCCTGAATCCAGATGATGCCCTGCATCAGAGCCTCCTGTGGAACAGGACTGCCGTACTTCTCGATAACAGCTTCCACGTTAGAAGGAGCCACATAGCCCTCTGCGATCTGATACTCGCCGTTGTTGATCCAGCCCAGAGGCTGCCCGTCCAGCTCCGGCACGGTGCCGATGACCTTCTCCACGGTTTCACCGTTCAGGGTGACTGCAGTGGTGTTGCCGCTGGTGCCGCAGGCGGCAATGGGCGTGTACTGGAGGATCTGCAGCGCCCAGAAGGCGTCAAACCGGCCGGCCACGCTGCCCACAGATTCGCTGCCCTGTTCCGGATCCAGCGCGTTGGCCATGGAAATGGCCGCGTTGACCTTATTCTCAGTGGCTGTCATGTAATACTGGGAGCCGGTGAAGCCGCCTACGGCAACAGAAGCCTGACCCACGGGCTTGGCCACGTTCACGCTGATTTCAGCGTCGACCGTGCAACCGGTGGAGGAGGTGTTGGATCCGCCCAGGCCGCCCACGTTGACAGTCAGCATTTCGTCTTCTGCCTTTTCGGAGATGTCTTGATGGTTCAGGGCCAGCTTCATGCCCTCAACCCGGCAGCCGGTGATGTTCGCGTAGTTTTCAGCGATCATGCCGCCCAGATAAACGGATCCGCCGTGGCTCTTCGCGGTGGTGACCGTGAGATCGATCTGGCCGCTGACGGCGCAGCTGCCCACGGTGCTGTTCCAGCCGCCGCCCTCCAGGCCGGCGACGGAGACATAGGCGGAATCCCGATGTTCTGCGGTGGCCTCGGTAGTCTCGACCCGGATGGTCACGTTGATGACCTGGATGTTCCGCAGCGTGGAGGCCATGTCGAAGGCCGCGATGGTACCCACATAGCAGAAACCGCCGTCATAGGCATGTTCCCCGGCCAGGTCGATCACGGCATCCTGCAGGATGAGATCGCTGATGGACGCACCGGCGATGGCGCCGAACAGGCCAACGGTGCCGTCGCAGGTGACGCCGTCGTCATGCCAGACAGGAGTATCCTGATAGCCTGCGATGTCCCGGGCAGCAGAATTCAGGGTCAGGCCGGAGATGGTGTGTCCGCTGCCCAAGAGGGTCCCGCGGAAAGCATAGGTCCACCAGGCGGTCTCGAACAGCTCATAGTTTTTGAAATAGCAGCCCACGGGGATGAAGGCGAAACCGCTCATGTCAATGTCGGCTGTCAGCTTATAGGCGCCGTAGAGGTCGTTGGCCATGGCCTGCAGCGCTTCGGGGCTGTCAATGGCCTTGGGCTGCACCCAGCGGGCATAGAGGCGCACCTGTCCGTTCTCATCGGCATAGGGCGTCAGGTCCATCACTTCATCGGGGGCCTGCATGGCCTGACCGAAGGGGCTGGCCTTGTGGCCCGGCAGCCAGAGGAAGGGCGAGACACCGTTGATGAGGTCGGCCTCAGTCACATCGGCTTTGGTCTGCCAGCCGGCAAAATACCAGCCCTCCCGTGCAGGCACCGGCAGATCGACGGAAAGCACGCCGTCTTCTGCAGGGAATACAGCCGGCTTTTCCTCGGTCACGGGCTGCCAGTTGGCGTCGTAGCCCGTGGTGGTATAGACGTAGGTCTCGTCGTCGGTCAGGTCGGGAGTGGTGTTCAGGTCGAAGGTCACGGTGATGGACGCCGTGCCTTCTTCAGCCAGAACGGGGAAAACGGCCAGACTCAGGGTCAGGGCCAGCAGGATCGCCAGCAGCTTGCGAACGGTTTTCATGGGGTTGCCTCCTTCTCTCTTCGGGATGTATTCCCGATTGTTCATTTTTCAGGGTTCCGGCTCACAGTTCGACCGTGTATGCTCCGGCCCGGTATTCGGCCTCCTCGGAGCCGGGCAGCATCACTGTTGCCGTACAGCCCGCCGGGACTGTGAAAGTGTACGTGGTCTTCCCATCCTTCTTCTCCCAGCCGCACTCCACTGTGCCATAGATGCTGTCATACTTCAGCCGGGCATGAGTCAGATGTCCGCCGGGCCGGGGCACGATGACGAAGTGGTTTTCCCCGTCCACCCGGACGCCGCAGCAGGTATCAAACAGCCATTCGCACACCGCACCCTTGGAGTAATGGTTCAGGGAACAGATGCCGCTGTCGGACTTCGGCCCCTCCCAGCCTTCCCAGATGGTACGTGCGCCGGCCTTGGGCATGGACAGCCAGCCGGGGATATCCTCGTTTTCCAGCAGGCGGTAGGCGTATTCGATGTCCAGATCCGCCAGCACATAGAGGATCAGCGGGGTAGAGAGGAAGCCGGTGCCCAGCCGCCAGCCGTAGTTGTCCAGCGCTTGAATCAGGCGCTTTTTTGCAAAGGCAGTCTGTTCCCCGTTCAGCAGATCCATGTACAGGGGACGCACCAGCTTGGCCTGCCGGTCGGTGTCCAGGGTGAAGCGGGGCTTGGTGACCATCTCCTGATAAGCCCGCCTCGCGCCCTCGCTGTACTCCCGCAGCAGGGGGATCGGCTCCGTCTTGCCCAGCAACTCGCAGATCTCTGCCATGATGCCCAGTACCCAGGCGGTATAGGCGGTGGATTCCTCCGGATGCGGCTCGGCGAAGTCCGTCCACACGAAGGACCGCACGTCGTTGGGCTCCGCCCACTCGCCATAGCTCTGCCCGGCGTTGACGGCGTATTTTCGGTTTTCCCTGGAGATGCCCAGGGGCTTGGCATAGATGCCTCCCCATTTTCCGCAGCGGGAGATCATGAACTTCGCATAGCGCAGCATGTTTTCGAAATTGTCCTCGAGAATCCGCCGGTCGCCATACTTCTGATAAAAGCGCCAGGGCATCAGGATGCCCACATCCGCCCAGCCCACGGAGCCGTTCATGGGGGCCATGAACCAGTCTTCATTGGCGTAGGGTGCGATCTGGGGCAGCTTGCCGTTCTTCCATTGACGATCAAAGACATCCCGCAGATGCTTCTGGGCAAAGGCCGCGTAGTCCGCCAGATAGCTGGCGGTGCCGAAGAACACCTGGCTGTCGCCGGTCCAGCCCATGCGCTCCCGGGTGGGGCAGTCGGATGGAATGTCCACGGAGTTGGATTTCAACGACCAGGTTGTCGCTTCCACAAACTGATTGATCAGCGGATTGGAGCAGCTGAACGTCGCTGTGAAGGGAAAATCCGAGTACAGGGCGATCTGCGTAAAATCATCAAGCTCAAAGGGAATGTCCGTCTCAATCAGGGCGTACTGGAAGCCGCCGTAGAAGAAGGTGGACTTATACTCATTGAGCCCTTCCCGGCAGGTGTATGTGAATTCCTGCAGGGGCGAGGCCTTGCCACGGGTAACGCACTGGATGTTCTTTTGCGTGAATTCGCCGGCGTCGTCCAGCATTTCGCCCAGGCGGATGTGGATCTGCTGTCCCTTGTGTGCGTTCATTCGGAAGCTCAGGTACCCACACAGATTCTGCGGGAACTTCAACACGGTTTTCCCGCTGGGCGTGGTGATCTTTTCAATGGGCTTGAAGCGCTCATGCTCCGTCACAGACACATTGTTGGAAGCGGCCAAATTGGCAGTGAAATCGCAGACCTTCGCCCTGCCGGCATATGAAGGAACAAGGTTCGCGTCCACGATTTCCCCATCCTCATTGTCGGCAAAACGGATCGGGCCGTCATTGCTCCACTGCCAGCTGCCGTCGGTGATTACAGTCTGCACGCTGCCGTCCTCTGCGGTGATCTCCAGCTGGGCAATGAGCCGGGTCACCGTGCCGTAGGTGCAGGTGCGGCCCTTGGCCCCGCTGGAGCCACGGTACCAGCCGTCTGCCAGCTGAGCGGTCAGTACGTTCTTGCCCTCCCGCACAAGTTCTGTTACGTCATAGGTCTGATACTGGATGCGCTTGTGATAATCGGTGGAACCGGGGGCCAGAATGAAATCACCCACCCGCTGCCCGTTGATGCGGGCCTCGTACACGCCGCAGGCGGAGATGTACAGCCGGGCCTTCCGGATGGTCCCTGTGTCAAACACCTTCCGGAAGCAGTCCACGGGATAGCATTTTTTCCGGCTGGGCCGGTAATCCCCGGTGATCCATTGGGCCTTCCACTCCTGGATACCTATCTCGAAGAAGGCGGGCTCGCTCCATTCGCCGGGCACATCGTGTTCATCCCACAGACGGACCTTCCAGGTCACCCGCTCCCGGTCCTCGAGGGGCAGGGGATAATCCGCGTGCATGGAGGAGAAAAGGACCTTGCCGCTGTCCCACTGATCGCAGACGATCCGGTATGCGGTCTGGCGCATGCCGCCCTCGCAGTTCCAGAAGAGGCGGGGGTACTGCAGGTCGATGCCCTGCGGGTCGGTCAGGTATTCGGTCTTCAGTCGAACGGCTTTCATTCGGCAGTCCTCCTGGCCTTGATCTCCTCCTGCTCCCTGGCGATGTTCTTCTCCACGTTGATGAACCACAGGATCACGGCCAGGATGATGCCGGTGAACACCTCCAGCCCCACGAAGGCGAAGGAGATCACCCAGTTGACGGAAGCGGGCTGCTGCAGAGCCACGGTCAAAACGCCGTCCACCGCGGGCTTCAGGCTTTCCAGCGCCACCTGGGCAGTCAAGCCGTTTGCCGCCAGTGTTGCGGCCGCAGCCTCCGTGCTCTCTGCCGCGATGGGCGCGATATAGCCCGCACCGGCCAGCATCCAGTTGAACACACCGGTCATGATGCCCACCATAGCAACGGCGATGATGTTGTAGATGGACATGGCCGCGCCATCCGCCCGGATACGCTTGCTCCATTCCAGATGATCCAGACAATCTGCAAACAAGGCCATGAACACATAAGCACAGGGCAGGCCGCCAATGTTCTTGATGAACTGCCCCACAAGCACGATGACCAGATTCGTGGGGAACAGCCAGCAGATCAGGCTGCCCAGGGCATAGAGCAGGAAGCCCACCATGGTCACATTGCGCTTGCCGAATTTCTTGGCCAGGGGCCATACGGCGAAAATGCCGATGCCCATGGGTACGCCGCCAATCACCGAGACCAGCATCTGGGTGATGCCGTCGTTGTAGGTGCCCAGCACATAGTTGCAGTAATAGACAAGCCCCAGATTCTTGAGGGTGGTGCCGATGGTGTAGACCAGGAAGTAGACATACATCAGCACCATGTATTTATCGGAGAAGATGATTCTCATCTGCTGCCGGAAAGTAAGCCGTCCGCCGTCATCCTCCGCGGAGGCTTCCTCCGTGACGCGTTCCTTGGTGAAGAAGTATTCCAGCAGCGTCAGGGGCAGGGCGATGATGGCCAGGATGGACATCAGGGTGATCCACTTGGACTTGTCCACGCCGATCATGGGCATGATCACCATGGGGAAGACCAGCGCCACCAGAATGCCGCTCATCATGATGGTGGTGATCTGGTTGAATACGGAGAGACCGCCCCGGGCGGTGCCGTCCCGGGTGGAGAGCGGCACCATCAGGTTGTGGCTCATATTGAAGATCGTGTAGGCGAAGGAGTAGAACAGGTTGTAGCTGAGCATCACCCAGAGGGCCTTCACCGTGTCATTGGCCTCCGGAACGGTGAAGAGCAGGATGGCGGAGATGGTCACCAGCGGCGCGGACAGCAGCAGCCAGGGACGCGCCTTGCCCTCCTTCGTCCGCGTCCGGTCGATGATCTGCCCCATAAGGATGTTGGTGACGGCGTCGATCACCTTGGACACGATGGGGAAGACCGTCAGGAACAGGCCGCCCCACAGCGGCGTCAGGTTCAGTACGTCGGTGTAGTACACGTTCAGGTAGGTGGCCAGCACGGCGTTGAGCAGCAGGGCGCCGGCAGGGCCCAGCAGGTAACCCAGCCATTTCTCGCTTTTCGTGACCTGTTCCGAATGGATCCGGCTTGCGGGCAGAGACAAACGGCTCATGGTTCATTCCTCCTTCGGCAGCGTGGGTGTTTTGATGGGAGACAGGAAGGCCTTTGCGCCTTTGATCAGGCGGCCGTTGGCCAGGTTTACGAAACCTTCGGCGAAATTCCAGGGGAACGATTTCCCGGCTGACATGGACATGGAGCGCAGCGAGTTGCTCTCCAGGATCCGTTTCAGGAACAAGGCGCCTTTGCGCGTGTTGTCTTTCTCAGGCCCGTCCGGCATCTTTTCCGCCTGCTTCATCTGCTTATGGGCCGCGGAGAGCACCGCGTTGAACAGGATGCGGCCCATGAAGGTCTGCTGCAGGTCAGAGAAGCGGGATTCCGTCGTGATAGGGTATTTCGCAGGCAGAGGCGGAACGGTGTATGTATCCGGGTACACCGTTTCATCCTCCGGTTCCACGGTGATGGAGACCGTCCGGCTTTCC
The DNA here is from genome assembly GCA_017509255.1 of Clostridia bacterium. Lineage (GTDB taxonomy): Bacteria > Bacillota > Clostridia > Christensenellales > Aristaeellaceae > Aristaeella. Next base: position 15,441 of record JAFWQA010000021.1, read on the forward strand.
CCGGGCTGCAGATACACCTTCCGGAAACCCCGCAGCTCGCCGTCCACATACAGCTGCGCGACCTCGCCGCCAAAGCGGCTGCCGGTGTTGGTGATGGTTTGGGTGCAGGTATTTCCATCCTTCTGCCACTTACTGCGGCTGAAGGTCGTATAGCTCAGCCCATGGCCGAAGGGATAGCGCACGGGAATGCCGTGCTTCTGGTAATAGCGGTAGCCCACCTCTGTCCCCTCGGCGTACACCTCCTGCAGGGTCTGGCCGAAGCTCTCATGGCCGGGCACGTCCTCATAGCGAAGAGGCCAGGTTTCGGCCAGCTTTCCGCTGGGGTTTTTCTCCCCGAAGAGCAGCTGCGCCGTGGCCTCGCCGCCGTTCTGGCCCGGCAGGAACATGTTCAGGATGGCGCTGACCCGGTCGTTGAAGGGCAACTCCACCACACCGCCGCCGAAGAGGACAATCACGACCTTCTTGCCTGTGGCAATCATCTCATCGATCAGCCTCAGCTGTTTTTCCGGCAGGCGCATGTTCTCCCGGTCGCAGCCCTCGGACTCGTATTCATCCGTCAGCCCGGCGAAGACGAGAATGGTGTCACACTCCGCCAGGGGAACACTCCGGATGCCGCGCTGCTGGAAGGCAGCCTTCACCGTGGTCACCCGGGTGGGATGGATCATGGAACTGCCCGCGCCCTGATAGCGCATGTTCTCAAAGAGCTCACCCGTGATGTGCAGTTTTCCCGTGCCCGTCAGAGGCAGGACGCCGTCGTTCTTCATGAGCACGGCGCAGTCGGCGGCGATCTCCGCTGCCAGGGCATGGTGGGCATCCCAATCCATGGGCGTTTCATCCGCAGGCTGCACATACCGTTCAATCCAGCGCAGGATGTTCCGACAGGCTTGATCCAGGTCTGCCATGGGCAGGCTGCCCTCCGCCACCGCGTCCAGAATCCGGCGGCGACAGATCGCGGTGTCGCCCGGCATTTCCAGGTCGAGGCCGGCCTTCACGCCCGCCACCCGGTCATGGGTTGCGCCCCAGTCGGTCATCACTGCGCCGTCGAAACCCCATTCCTTTCGAAGCACTTCGGTGAGCAGCCACTTGTTTTCCGAGCAGTACACGCCGTTGATCTGATTGTAGGCGCACATCAGCGTGGCGGGACGGGCATGCTTCACAATGTATTCGAAGGGCTTCAGATACAGATTGCGGATGGTGTTTTCCGACGCCACCGAATTGCCCATGAAGCGATAATTTTCGCTGCTGTTCATGGCGAAATGCTTCACGGAAACACCCACGCCTTGGCTCTGAACACCCTCCACTTCAGCAGCGCCCATGACGCCTGCCAACAGAGGATCCTCGGAAAAATATTCAAAATTCCGCCCGCATAGGGGATTCCGCTTGATGTTCACCCCGGGACCCAGCAGGGTGTGCACACCATAATGACGGCATTCTCTACCGATGGCCGCACCCATCTTTTTGAGATTATCCGGATTCCACCCGGAGGCAGTCGTCACTGCTGTGGGGAAGGCCGTGGCCGGTTCGCTTTTGCTGATGCCGTTGTCTCCGCCCTCTGTCTGCTTCCGAAGGCCATGCGGGCCGTCTGACATGCAGAGAGACGGAATCCCCAATCTCGGGACGGGATTGGTATACATGAAGTCAGTGCCTGATACCAGCGCTGCTTTTTCTTCAACGGTCATCTGTTTCAGAATGCTTTCAATATCCATGGGATGCCTCCTCGCACGACATGGAAAGAACAAACTTTTGCGGCGGTTTGATTGTATAATAAACTCTTACCAAAAGTCTTGCAGAATTGTGATATTCAATATATAATTGTATCGTCTTAACACAGAAGGGTGGGAATATAGTGAAAAAGCTGGATCTTTCCTATCTCTGCGGTACGATTGGCAGTCTCTGCGGCTTTCCTGTGCGGCTGTACGAGGGAGACAAACTGGTTTTCAAGGTGGATCATTCCGGCTTGAAATATGACCCTATGGTTTCCTTTCAGGAAGACTTGTTCGCATTAACAGAGCATGTGGGGACTTACATCACACCCCGCTATTATTTCTATGGCGTGGTGCGCAGCGATGAAGTCCGGCTGATTATGGGTCCAACCAGGCAGCTTCCCGCCACAGAACAAAAGCTTCGGGAACTGGCTTTTATGAGCAATGTACCATCTGACGATACAAATGATTTTATTCAGGCCATGCGTTCCTTGGCCCCTATGCCATTGGAAAGTTTGCAACAAATATTATGTACTTTGAATTATGTGATGAACGGGGAAAAGCTTTCTCTGGAGGACATTGCTCTGAACGAGCCTGCAGAAAAGCAAATTATGCCTGCCGCAGTAAAAGGCAATGGCGAGCAAGCCTTCCATGAAGAAATCCATAACACGCTGGCCATTGAGCAAACCTTAATGAACATGATCCGCAAAGGCGATACAGACGCTCTGAAAGCCTGGATAGCCGCCGCGCCTGCGGTTCACGCCGGGCCAATGGCACAGGAGCATTTACGGCAGTACAAGAACACTTTTATTGTCACCGCCACCCTGGCCGCCCGTTCCGCCATCCGTGGCGGTATGAACGTGGAAGAAGCCCTATCCACCAGCGATCTTCTGATCCGCAACTGCGAAGCTCTCCAGGATGTGCAGAGCATTCTGAGCTTGCAAATCAATATGCTGCTGACCTATACGGAGCAGGTGGCGCGCTTGCGGGAAGGGATTCAGCCGACGCCTTTGTCCATTGCTGTGTCTGCCTGGGTACAGCGGCATCTATGCGAACCAATAGATACTGAAAAGCTGGCACTGGAGCTTCATTATTCGCGTCCCCATCTTTCCCGAAAGTTCAGAGAAGAAACCGGCATGACCCTCACCGATTTCATTCTGACGAAAAAAAGCGAGGAGGCCGCCCGCCTGCTCGCCTATACTGACAAGAGTTTAATCGCCATCAGTGACTATTTGGGCTTTTCCTCCCAGAGCCACTTTGCCCGGGTTTTCAAGAAATATATGGGAATGACGCCGACAGAGTACCGTTTGAAGATATAGCCGCAATAAACATATGTCATTTCCCCTGTTAGCGGAAGGTACTGGCTCTCTGTTGTTCATACAAGCCTACAGCTAATCTCTATACTGTCGATTTCCAAAGCATACATAGTCTGATCCATCAGAACGCCTTTCCATCAATCCATATTGGCGGCATTGGCTATAGGATTCCCAAGGACACCTTTGATTCATGGCTTCATCAAAAAGAAAGCGGTGAAAGATAACTGCGCATCATCTCCTCGGGATCGAAAAGCATCGCACACATAGGTGACGCTTTTCGTTTTGAGTTTGCATATCACAGATAAACTGAACCTGCTCGATATCTGATCGTCCAGAACTATACGTTAATTTTGTCGAGGACTGGACAAAATAATGTGGATGTGCTATCATTCTATCGAAAGAAGGTGAGAGCATGGCTATCCCGATCAGTATTGAGCAATTGATCGGCCACCAAATTGTAGAATCAAGCCGTATTGAGTTTAAACAGGGGTATAACCCCGCAACCATTATCCGGACGATCTGTGCCTTTGCAAATGACATCGACAATCTTGGAGGCGGCTATATTGTCGTCGGCATCGAGGAGGAGAATGGCATACCCAAGCAGCCGATCACAGGAATTCCTGCGGATCAAATAGATTCCATTCAGAAAAAACTTCTGCAATACTGTCATGCCATTGAGCCGTTGTATCTGCCAATCGCAGAACCTGTTCAATACAACGATGCATGGCTTCTTCTGATCTGGGTCCCGGGTGGTCACGGGCGGCCCTATAAAGCGCCAAGAGATGTGACTTCACCAAAAACAGAGAAGGAATACTTTATCCGTAAGTTCTCCAGCACTGTGGTTGCTTCACACGAAGAAGAAAAAGAGCTGTTCTATATCTCTTCCAACATACCATTTGATGACCGCCCGAACCTGACCGCAGAGGTTAGCGATCTTGACATCGGACTGATGCGCGAGCATCTGCGTCAAATCGGCAGCAGTCTGTATCCTCTGTCTCTGCAGATGGATACCTTTCAGATCGCTGAGGATATGCAGCTCATTGAAGGGCCTGCGGAGGACAGACGGCCTTTGAATGTGGGTCTTTTGATGTTCTCTGAACAAACGCAGCGTTTTTTCAGATACGCAAGGATTGAAGTGGTGGATATACCGGATCCCACAGGAAATGGTATGACAGAGAAAATCTTTGTGGGTCCTATTCAGCGCCAGCTGCGTGATGCCCTCTCTTACCTACGCAACTATGTTCTCCAGGAGGCGGTACTCAAAGATGCCCGAAAGGCAGAGGCAACGCGAATCTGGAATTATCCCTATGCGGCGATCGAGGAGATTTTGTCAAACGCAGTCTATCACCGTTCCTACCAGATTCCAGAGCCAATCACGGTTCGAATTACGCCCACATGCATTGAGATCACCAGCTTTCCGGGCTTTGATCGAAGCATCAGCGACGAGGCGATTCAACGGCAGGAGATCCGGGCACGGTCTTACAGAAATCGCAGGATTGGTGACTTCCTGAAGGAACTCCATTTGATTGAAGGTCGGAACACAGGTTTCCCGAATGCTAAAAAGGCGCTTGAGGGCAACGGATCCGGGCCTTTGCAATTCGATATGGATCCTGACCGCAGTTACCTGGCCGTCACGATCCCGATTCATGAGCATTTTGCGCCAAATGCGAAGAAAGAAAAGCAGATTCGATATGAGCAAAGAATCCTGTCCTGTCTGCAACATCAGGAACTGGATCTGACCTCGCTGGCGAAGGTGATGGGATACAAAGGGATCTCTGAAAAGCTTCGCGCAACTGTTGAATCACTTCTCCAGCAAAAGCAGATCAGACAAATCACCATCGGGCGAAAAATAAAGTACACGACAAACTGAGGATATTCATCGTACCCAGCGGATCACAACCGTTGGGTTTTCTTCAAAATGGAATGGTGTGATATGTTGGCTGGTTCAGAAAAATTCACTGGATGAGTCCAGTCTGATCAGCGGGTCGGTACGGTACTTTGAACACTTTTTGGCAAACGCGCTTTCCATTACAGCTCCTTTGACAGCTGCCCGGTTACCAAAAGGTAACTATGTAATAAAATAGTGCGTACTTGTATGCTGTATGCCTCTTCCCTTATCATGAAAACACGGAAGATCCTTCCGAATCTGACAAGGAGGACAAACACATGGCTCTGAACAATCTGGCTTCCTGGAACATGCAGATGGCTCCCGTCGCCTGCGGCGCGGCCTGCGGGGCATCCGACAAGCCCGCCGAGAAGCAGAAGCCCGCGGCTCAGCCTGCTGCCTGCGGCGCTGCCGATCAACCTGCCGAACAGCCCGCAGCTTGCGGGGCTGCTGACAAGCCTGCCGAAAGAGAAAAGCCTGCTGCCTGTGGGGCAGCCTGCGGCGCTGGCGACAAGTGATGGAAATCTGACCCGTTCATGCTCCGACCGCCGCGGCTGTCGGAGCGATCCTGGAATCAAGTGAGGCAAACGGCATGAAACAGTATTTCGCTTTTCAGTGGCATATCACGGATGACTGTGATCAGCGCTGCAAGCACTGCTATATCTTTGCGGAGAACACTTGCAAGCAGCTTGACAGCATGACCTGGGATCAGATGCAGGAAGTGGTGGCCAACTGCGAGAATTTCTGTGAAATGTATGGCCGTCTGCCTTATTTCTATATCACCGGCGGAGACCCGATCCTGCATCCGGATTTCTGGCCGTTGCTGGAAATGCTGGCTGTGAAGCGGATCCCCTTCACCATCATGGGCAATCCCTTCCATTTGACGGACGAAAACTGCCGGCGGATGAAGATGCTTGGTTGTGAGAAATATCAGCTTTCCATCGACGGATTGGAACAGACCCATGACTGGTTCCGGAAACCCGGGAGTTACCGGACCACGCTGGAGAAAATCGGCACCATTAACCGGGCAGGGGTCCGCTCGGTGGTGATGACGACCGTCAGCGGGACGAACATCCGTGAGGTGCCCGGGATCATCGACGCAGTGGTGGAAGCCGGGGCCTGTGTATATGCGTTCGCCCGCTACTGTCCCACCGGCGGGGACAAAGATACTGGTATGACATCTCAGGAATACCGGCACCTGCTGGAAGTCTGCGACGCCAAGTTCAAGGCGTATGAGGCGGCGGGCTGCGGCACTTACTTCAACCGCAAGGACCACCTGTGGACGCTGTACCAGTACGAAACCGGAGAGTTCGCGATCCCGGACAGCGCGGAGCCGGGGATGATCTACGGCGGCTGCAACTGCGGCAACTGCCACATCACCATCCTGCCCAGTGGAGACGTGTACGCCTGCCGCCGGGTGCAAAACAGCAGGGTTGGCAACGTCTTTGAAGACCGGTTGGCTGACCTGTGGGTCTGCGAGATGGAACAGTATCGGGAATATAATCAGTTCAAAAAGTGCACGAAATGTGAGCTGAGGCCCTGGTGTAGGGGCTGTCCTGCGGTGGCAAGCAGCGCGAATGGAGACTTCTACGCGCCTGATCCCCAATGCTGGAAAACGAAGAACGATTTGACCGGGGAGGTGCTGTGAATGGAATTGCTGGAATTGATGAAGTATCGCCGTTCGATCCGCAAATATGAAGACCAGCAGGTTGAAAAAGCCGATCTGGAAAAGGTGATTCAGGCCGGGCTGTTCGCTCCCAACGCGGGCGGAGGCCAGCGCAGCATGATCGTGGCGGTACACAATCCGGAACTGGTGGAGAAGCTGGGCCGGCTGAATGTGGCCTGCATGGACCGCAGCCGCCTGATCGGTTCCCATGTGTCAGCGGAGCAGCCCAGCATCATCGACGATCCCGCCATCAAAAGCGGTTTCTACGGTGCGCCGACGGTGTGCGTTGTCTTCGCGATGAAGAACTTCCTCTACAGTATTCCGGATGCTTTCTGCTGCGCGGAAAACATGGTGCTGGAAGCCACAGAATTGGGGCTGGCCTCCTGCATCATCGCCCGGGGAGAGGAAACCTTCGCGAACCCTGAGGGACAAACATACCTGAAACAATGGAACATCCCGGAAAACTATGTTGCGCGTTGCTTTGTGCTGCTGGGATACTGCAAAGGCGATTACCCAACCGAAAAGCCCCGGAAGCCGGGACGCAGCATGATTGTGGAGGAGTGAAATCAATGAAGCGTACTTTCCTGATCTTTCTCTGTGTGACCTTGCTGGGAGGAATGCTGATGACCGCCCAAGCCGAAGAAACGACCCTGGGTTTCTTCGAAGAACTGAACTTCGAGGATGGGATCAGTGTGGTCGTGGATGTGTTTCAGCGCTTCCCGCTGCAATACGCCACCACCCTGGGACTTGATGGGAATCCGCAGATCCGGCCCATCGAGTTCAAGTTTGAAGAGGACGGGGTGCTGTATTTCGATACCGTGACCTTCTATACGTCTTACCGCGAGCTGCAAGCGCATCCCTATATCCAGCTCTGTGTTTGCGACCAGGAGACCATGACCTATGTGCGGCTGGGCGGCAAAGTGAATTTCACCACAGATCAGAGCGTCATCGACCGATGCTTTGAAGCCAGTCCGGTGCTGACCAGCCAGTTCGGGAACCGTCGGGACGTGGTCATTGGTTACTATCTCACCGAGGTCTGGGCGGAGTTTGCTTCCTTCTCAGCAGAGCTGCCCAACAAAACCTATCGTCTTCCCAACAAATACGACGCAGCAGAATGAATAAAGCGCTCAGCCTCTGATCGGCTGGGCGCTGTTTGCTGCTGTCGGTTATTCTGCTGTCCTGATCATCTGCTGATAGACTTTTCCCCAGATCTCCATGGTCTCAATGATGGGACGCATGGAATTGCCGAGCTCACTGAGGGCATATTCCACCCTGGGCGGCACTTCGGGAAAGACCGTGCGGGTGATGATGCCGTCATTTTCCAGTGCGCGGAGATTATCCGTCAGCACCTTCTGGCTGATGCCGGGAATGGAGCGCAGCATCTCATTGAACCGCCAGGGCCGGACCAGCAGATTGCGCAGGATCAGCAGCTTCCACTTGTTGCCGATGAGCTGTACCGTGGTGGCCACCGGGCAATCCGGGAGTTCTTCTTTGGTCAGCATATGCAGCACCTCCGGAGGAATGTACATCCATATTTGAATGCTGCAGTCATTTTAACTTGCAGAACGCTGATCGTCAACACACTGCTGGATCCGAAAACAGAAAAACAAAAAGCAAACCGCTGAGCGGCCATAAATGTGTATCTGTATTCAACCATGCCTGGAGAAGTTGATCCCTGCTTTGTTGGAGAATGGCTACAAATGTGTGACCATCTCAGAACTGCTGGAGTTGGATGACATTGTGATAGATGAAGAGTCGGAGATCTATGTTTATGATAAACGTGGGACACAATGATTAACGTTATCTTCTATTAATCAGACCTGATATCTCAACACTCCTGCAAGGCTCATCACCCTGCGGGAGTCTCTATTTTCTGAAACACATGTCTGTTGAGAAACCATCCAGAAATTTGAGCTTGCACTCATGTCACGAATAATATATAATATTCGTGACATGAGAGGAGGGGCACTATGAACAATGGCTTTTCCCAAAGGATGCGGGAACGTATCGCTGCCGCTCCGGACGGATCAGTATTTACTGCCTCTGATTTTGCGGATATCGCGGATACCGCAACCATCAGGCAGTGCTTGAACCGTATGGTTACGGAGGATGTGCTTCGAAGAGTGATCCGTGGTGTATTTGAGAAGCCTCAATACAGCACACTGTTGAACGAGTATGTAGCGGTAGATCCCGACAAGGTTGCGCAAGCCCTCGCCAGGTCATATCACTGGACGATCACCGCTAGTGGAAATACAGCTCTGAACCTGCTTGGCTTATCCGAACAGGTGGCTTCCTCATGGGAATATCTAAGTGATGGTCCATACAAAACCTATGAATGGGGAAACACAAAGCTGGTCTTCAAACACCGTACCAACAAAGAGATCACCGGTCTTTCCCATGTCACCAGTCTGGTGATTCAAGCGTTGAAGGCACTGGGAAAGAGACAGGTAACTGCTGAAACAATTCAGTATCTGTCTGGAAAACTTAGCGAGGAAGAACGGACGGCACTGATGGCTGAATCGGGCGAATCCACGGACTGGATTGTTGATACGATCCGTAAGATCTGTACGGGAGGTGCCGCATGAGAAACACAGCACGACTTTCAGCTCAGGATCGAAGCGATCTTTTTCGCAACACAGCTGACAGGATGGGGCTGAGCGATGCTATGAATCCATGAAAGGAATGCTTTTCGGAAAGATACTGTCATTCGATGATGTGATGGAATCGATACGCCAGCTGGAAACGGAAATCAATGCGGATTGAAACAAAATTCACCGTCTGCTCGTGCCCTCTCCCACAGTTTTCCGGGAGAGGGCTTAATACGTCCGATGAGGACATCAGCTGAAGAGATCGATCATGAGTATGGTGCCGACCAGATCAGGAGGAGGTTTTGAGGGTACAGATCAAAAAGCTCTATGGCAGTCAGCGCGACGAAGAACTTGACGACGAAGAAACAGACGATGACTCTGCTGCCATTTGAAACTGAGGTACCCATGACAACCGCTATCAGGCGGTAGCCGACGAAGGCGAGAACGGCTTCACTGCCGCCATGGGCGAAACCTTCCTGCAGTCCGTGTACACGCCCGTGATCACGCCCACCCCGTAACCATCACCCCGCTGCCGCATGGCCATGACGCTGTGCGGCAGCTACTTTTGAAGTTTTGGAGGTATGAATATGATCACCTGTACGCTTGGTAAAAAGAAATACACTGTGGACTTCGTTTCCGGCAGAGCCCTGCGCGAAATGGAGCCCGCTTCCAAAATGTACGGCAGGCTGGTGCGCCTGTCCCAGGACGCGACCGAGGGCAAGGACGTCTCCCAGGAGCAGATGACCGTGACCGATGCCCTGGACACCATGGTGAAGTGGTTTTGCATCCTGTTCAACAACCAGTTCACTCCAGATGAGGTCTACGACAACTATCCCGCCGACCGCCTGATGCATGACATCGCGCTGGCGCTGATGGCCACCCAGACCCAGACCACAGAGGTGCTGGATACTTTCCCTACGATTCCGGTGGTTCAGGAAGCGGAACAGATTCTGGCGGAGGCGGAGAATCCGGAAGTGACGATTCCACAGGAAGCCTGACGCTGCCGGAATATGTGTACGCCACCTATAACGAACTGATGAAGAACGGCTGGTGGATGAAGGAAATCGACGAAATGGACATGCTGGGCTTCCTGCGTCTGCGGGCATGGGACGCACAGCGGGAGCAGGAAAAGAAGAAACCCCGGCAGTGCTTCATTGATGAAGTCTGGCCGGGGGTGAAGCCGTAAGGAAAAAATCTCCGGTCATCGGTCTGATAGACCGGAGAGCTATGGTTCGGCGTACCAAGCCTTGGGACGGATAATTCCGGTATTGTCTTCCAAGGGAATTATATTAAAAACCTGTCCAGCCTCTTTCCCAATGTTGACACAGGAAGTTGTGAAGCGTATCCAAATCGCCACTTCGATAGTATTTTTCGATATCATAGGAAGGAATCTGCGTCTTTATTATATCTGCGGCAATATCTTTGCCAAAGCTTTTTTCACAAGCTCGTATACTAATTGCCCAACTGGGTGTGGCGCATAAATGGGTTTATCAGATCTCAAATCCGTTATTTTTCCCATCGATCCTGCGTTCCCAGTGATCAACAACGCCCCACGCTCCATAATATCGCAGCAATTCTTCGTTGTGTGGGTTTGGATCTAATTCGTTGGCAAACTTGATAGCAACATCCACACCCTTGTCTTTTTTAATGCTATCCAAAAGTTCACCATAAGCAGTCAGTGGAAATTCGCCAATCCCAATGAGATCAATATAATATACGCCATCTCTCTTGCAGGTCTGACCACCAGTAACCTGCTCCATCTCATCCATGCTCAGTTCGCGTTTACCATGCGCCTTCAGAACCTCATTGACCTTCTCCATCATTTCCTTATCCATCTTCGTATCCTTTCCGCTGTCTTACAGCTTTCAAAATCTTGGTTCCGTATGTTTGTACGCAGCAGCATGACCCGCTGGCAGTACCGGACGAAAATTTTGCCGAATACTTTTTTCCGCTATGCCTTGGGACGGAAAATCAGTAATTTTCCTTACTAAGACTGAAGTCCGCTGACATCTCCAATTATATGCCAAATGCTCCCAAATTACAATGGAAAAGTAGGTGAACTTTATGGCCGAAACCCTGCGCGAACTGGTGGTCGCGCTGTCGCTGGATTCCAGCAATTTCTCGCGCAATATGCGCACCATCAACCAGCAGATCAAGGAAGCCGAGTCCACCTTCCGTCTGGCCGGGGCTGGTGTACAGAACTACGAAAAGACCATCGCGGGCACGGAAGCCAAGCTGTCCATGCTGGGACAGAAGCTTACCCAGCAGCAGCGGGCCGTGGAACAGTACAGTCGGGCTCTGGTGGCAGCGAACGATAAGCTGAAGGAAAACTACGACCGGCATCAGGACTACACCCAGCGGCTGGAGCAGGCCAAGGCCCGTCAGGAAGATCTGCGGTTTGAAGTGGAAGCGGCTACTGTCGCCTATGAAAATTACCGTGATTCCCTGGGCGAAACGGACTCCGCCACCATTGCCGCCAAACAGAATCTGGAAGCCTATCAGCAGGAATATGAGGAAGCGACCGCCGAGGTCACCAAGCTGGAAGGTCAGGTCAAGGCCCTGCAGAAGACCATGCAGAACAGCGCGGACGCGGTCAGCAAGGCACAGACCGACCTGAACAACGCTAAGGCATTCAAAGAGATTTATGCCTTTGGTGCCGGCCTCGATTGGTTCGTACTTCTATTGCAGCATACATCGTCAATTGTGCGGCGTTGCCTTAGATTTCTGACGAGGAATCAAAAACGCAGTGAAATTTCCTTGTTAACCCGTCGAAAAAGTGGTACAATAGACCGAATATATATATCATCCGTCAAACAACGGACCTCAGGGCCGTTCACTTTTGTGACAGGACTTGCACCGAAGCATTCTTCAGAGGAGGAAATGAACATGACGAAACGGTTGAGCGGCCGCGGACTGGTGCTGCTGCTCTGCGCGATTGCGGCGCTGGGGTTGTTTGCTGCTGCCGCCCTCGCGGACGGCGCGGTGCCCTATGTGGAGCGCAGCTGGAACGGCACGCAGGTCGTGTCCACCGATCAAACCCATACCGCCGAGCCGGTGCCTTCCAACGGCAATATGACCAGCGGCTGGTATTATCTGAACAGCAACGTCACCAAGAACGGCCGCGTGGAATCCATCACCGGTGACGTCTGCCTGATCCTGGGCGACGGTTACACCCTGGATGTGAAGGGCCTGTACGTCCCCCAGGGCAGTACGCTGACGATCTATGCCCAGAGCGATGGTGAGAATGCCGGCAAGATCTATTCTCATCCCTCCGGCGGCGCGGCCATCGGCGGCTACTCCGGGCATGACAACGGCAATATCGTGATCCACGGCGGCACCATCGAGACTACGGGCTATGACCACTGCGCGGGCATCGGCAGCAACGACGGCAAGACCGGCGGCGCCATCACGATCTATGGCGGCGAAATCACGGCCACGGGCGGCAGCGACGGCGCGGGCATCGGCGGCGGCCGGAACTGCAGCGGCGGCACCATCACCATCTACGGCGGCGACATCACCGCCCACGGTGGCAGCGAGAACGGCGCGGGCATCGGCGGCGGTGACAGCGGCGACGGCGGCACCATCGTCATCTGGGGCGGTACCATCACCGCCAACGAAGATCCCAATGAGAACGGCGCAGGCATCGGCGGCGGCGACTGCGGCAACGGCGGCACCATCACCATCCACGGCGGCACGCTTACGCTTTACAGCCGCGACGGCGCAGGCATCGGCGGCGGCGACGACGGCGACGGCGGCACCATCACGATTCACGGCGGCACCATCACCTCGACCAAAGTGAACCAGGGCCAGGGTGCGCGCATCGGCGGCGGCTGTGACGGTGCTCCCGGTACGATCATCGTCAGCGGCGGCACGGTCACCACCATCGGCGGCTCCGGCGCGGGAATCGGCGGCGGCAAGGGGAACAAATCGGGCGGCTCGGTCACCATCGACGGCGGCATCATCAGCGCCAGCGGCAGTTACGGCATCGGCAGCGGCGAGGAGGGTGCCGACGTGGCCATCACCCTCGGCTGGACGGACGCCACGAGTGAGACCATCAGCATCACCGCTTCTTCCTATGGTGGGACCGTCACGGCAGCACAGCCGTTCAAGACGGATACGACTCTGATCTATCCGGGCACCGTGACGGACGTGAGCCCGCTCGCGGGCAGCACGCTGCTTGCCTGGGACGGAAAAATCACTTCCTGGGGCATGCTGCAGTTGGCTGTCAACTCCGCGCAGGACGGCGCGGTCATCACGCTCCAGCAGAGCCTTACGGCCAATTCCAGCGACACGGCGATCGTGGTTCCCGGGGGTAAGACCGTCACCCTGGATCTGAACGGCTTCACGCTGGACCGCGCCATGACGGACGCGGCAGCCGACGGCTATGTGATCCGGAACAACGGAACGCTGATAATCATCGACTCCGGGGACAGTGAAGCTGCCGGCACAATCCGGGGCGGCTGGAACACCGGAGACGGTGGCGGCATTTACAACACTGGCACCCTGAACCTGCAGGGCGGCTTGATCGAAACCAACAAATCCGGCGGAAACGGCGGCGGCATCTATAACGCGGGTACGGTCAACATGACCAGCGGCACGATCCGGCTTAACAGCGCCGACACAGGGGGCGGCGGCGTTCATGTCTCTGAAAGCGCCAATCTGGTTGTCTCCGGCTCTCCCACCGTGGAGAACAACACCAAAGGAGAGTTGGCCAACAACATCAACCTCGCTGGTAATGCTGTCATTCAGGTAGATGGCGCGCTGGCAGAAGGCGCGAGGCTCGGCGTGTTCATATCCGGCGCATTCGGTGTGTTTACCGACGGCTATGGCGCGAACAACACGGCCTCTCCGGACAGCTTCTTCTTCGCGGATACCGGTGGTTGGTGCGTTTTCCTGGAGGAAGGTGAAGGTTCTCTGAGCTCCACATGGGAGCAGTTCAGGCTGTCACTCAATCAGGGCGGTTCGATTGCCCTCACCGAGGATATCACGGCTTTCCCGTATGACAGTATCCTCTCGATTCCAGCCGGCGTCACGGTTGAGCTGGACCTGCAGGGGCACACACTGGACGCTTCTGCATTGAATCCCCCTGCAGGGGTCGAGTACCCCTGCTGTCTGTCGATCAATGGAATCCTCACGCTGTCGGATACCGTCGGCGGAGGCCGGTTCAAAGGCGGCGACAACGGGTTTATCGACTTCATTGCAGCGGAATCCGGCTCCTCCTTTACGATGAACGGAGGCGCCATCGTCGGCTCCGGGACCCTGGAGAACGTTGTGTACGTGTACGACTATGCCACCTTTACCATGTGCGGGGGCGCCGTCACCGCCGACATGAACGGTACAGTACGCAGGTTTGGCCGGGTCAGTGTGGATGATTACGCGACCTTCATCATGAACGGCGGCACGATCGGCGGCTCCGGGGGACAATCGGACATCTATGCAGATGGCGGCTGCGTCTGGCTGAACGGCGGATCTCTCACCGGCAGCGATCCGGCATATGGCAATGTATATGTTCTTTCTGCGGACCAAATCAAAAATGGCCAGCTCTTTGTCTCCGGCTCGCCGCTCATGTCCAAGGGCGTGTATCTGGACTACGATCACACCATCACCGTAGCCGGCCCGCTGGGTGAGGACGTGATCATCCCCGTCATGACGGAAGCTAAGCCCACCTCCGCTGAGCCCGTGATCATCACCAACGGACTTGCGCAGGGTGGAGAAAACGCCGTTTCCCATTTCACAAGCGCATCCGATATCTGGTGTGTGGTGCTGAACGACGACGGCGAAGCTGAATTGCGGAAAGCCCCGACTGAGTGGGACACGCTGCAGCTGCTCATCGACGGCACGGAGAACGGCGGGGTCCTCACCCTGGAAAAAGACTATACCGCGACAAACAAGGATCGGTACCTGAATATCGCCGGCGGGAAAGCGCTGACCATCGATCTGAACGGGCACACCATCGACGGGTCCGCGCTGAATGACGACTATGTGATGACTATCAGCGGAAACCTGACCCTGCGTGACTCAACAGGCGGCGGCACCGTCCTGGGCCGCAATCATCAGGATGTCATCAAAACCACGTCCGAAAACGCTGTCCTCTGCCTTGAAAGCGGCACGATCCACGGTGACAACTGCTATGATGTCGTGTACGTCTATGCTGGCGGCAGCTTCATCATGACCGGCGGCACTGTGTCCGGAAGCGGGAGCAGCGGCCATATCGACGTTTTAGTGGAATGTGGCACATTTACCCTGACCGGAGGATCCATCCGTGCTGATCAGAAGGGGTCTGATACCGCAGTCTTGACCACTAAGTATACGAACTTTAACCTTCAGGGTTCACCGGACATCAAAGGGAGCTTCGAGCTGGGAAAACCCGTACAGTTCACCGGGCCGATCAGTCACGACCTGCGAATCAAGGTACGTCGTACCGGTGATCTGCACAATGAATGGAATGATGTGTTCACATCCGGACTGCCCGGCAACGGTACGGTGAATAATTTCATCAGTTACTATCCGAAGAATTACGCGGTGGGCCTGAACGAAGCCGGCGAGGCTTTCCTGGGCAGTCCCGTCACCGTCGTCTTCGCCCCCGGTTATGAGACGAATGAGACCATGGAAACCGTGAGTTGGGCAAAGGACGGGTGGTATCCGCTGCCCGCGTGCGGATTCAGCGGGCCGGCGGGTCACGCCTTTGCCGGCTGGCGTGTTTGGGAAGACGCGGAAACCGTCAATGCGGGAGATTTGATCAATGTGTCAGACGGCATCACGCTGACAGCGGTCTGGCAGGTGGGTGCCTTCGGCAACCCGGACTTCGAGATTCCCACCGGCACGCGCACCATCGGGGACAACGCCTTCGAGGGCATCGCGGCCACGGTGGTGGAGATTCCGGAGGACTGCACACACATCGGAAACGAGGCTTTCAGGTACTGCACGCAGCTGACCATGATCCGGATCCCGGCGGGCTGCCAGCTGGGCGAGCGCGTCTTTGACGGCTGCACGAAGGTGTACGTCTTCGGCGCCGCGGGCAGCGATGCGCAGCGCTACTGCAATGAGAACGCGAACTGCGTGTTCGTGGAGGATGCGCAGGAGTGATGTCACGAATCAACCGACCCAGTGGCAGAGAAATCTGCTGCCGGGTTTATCAAGCCGTTGAATGATTGCCCTATATGCATTTGTGGAGGCCACCGAGAATCACACATACGATATCGGATGAATATTCCGCTGCACCATGCATGATGGCAAAGGCAGTGGCGCTCGGCATCAAAGGACCGCACACGTCATATGCTCATCGGTTTTGTTGCCTTCAGACTCCAACTATGTTACCTCTGCCACCACTTTGTTACCTCAAAGCGCTAAAGTGTTACCTTGCCCCAAAGGGTAACACAAGGAAACATTGTATCAAACCTGACGTTTCTTTCCACGGAACCCTTGAGAAATCAAGGGTTCCGCTTCTATTTTGCGAGCTTCCACCCCAACCCCACCCCAACGGGCTTTTCTTTGGGGTGGGGTTATACACCATGCAGCATGATTGAACGAGGTTAACTTCCGTTGCTCACCGTTTACAAACCGGCAATGAATCAAAAAGCTCTATGGCAGTCAGCGCGACGAAGAGCTTGACGACGAAGAAACAGACGATGACTCTGCTGCCATTTGAAACTGAGGTATATCCGGTTTTTCCGGATATACCTCAGTTAATGCGTGTGCCGGGCATGGCACAATTCTAGCGGGTGAAAGTCCCGCCACGGGTAGTTACCGCCAAGTGTAGCGAACCGCAAGCTGCTATCAGCAATGACGGGAGGGGAGGAAGCGGTGTAGCAAAGCCGAAGAGCCTACGAACAGAAACCGGATACAAGGCTAAACGGTGGGCAAGGGTGCGTATCAACCCGAAGCCCAAAGGGTAAAC
>JAFWQA010000022.1 GCA_017509255.1 Clostridia bacterium
CTCCGGCGATACCACGATCCGTTTCGGCACGCTGCTGTTCATCGCGGGCATCGGCTTTGCGCTGATGCTGATCGCCTGGGCGCTCGACCGGACGTTCCTCTCCAGATTCCGTGCCAGGGCGATGCAGCAATACCGCAAATATGTCTTTGACCGGCTGCTGGAAAAGGGCATTCAGGCCTTCTCCAGCGAGAATAGCGCGCGCTATCTCTCCGCCCTGTCCAACGATGCGAACACCATCGAGCAGGACTACGTCCGGATGCTGCAGAACACGATCCAGGTCGGCATCACCTTTGTCGGCGCGCTGGGGATGATGCTGTGGTACAGTCCGCTGCTGACGCTGATCGCCATCGGCTTCTCCTTGCTGCCGATCATCGTTTCCGTCGTGCTGGGCAACAAGGCGGCTGTCGCGGAAAAGAACGTTTCCGACAGGAAGGAGCGCTACACCGGCATGCTCAAGGACGTGCTCTCGGGCTTTGCGGTGATCAAGAGCTTCAAGGCGGAGAAAAACATCGACCGTATCCACGACGAGAGCAACAACAGCGTCGCCGACGCGGCAAAAACGCGGGAGAAGGTCAAGCTCCATGTCTCCTATGCCTCGGGGCTCGCAGGCGGCGTTTTGCAGTTCGGCGTGTTCTTCGTTGCCGCCGCGCTGGCGCTTTCCGGGAAGGGCGGCATCACCGCCGGTACGGCGATCGTCTTTGTGCAGCTTCTGAACTACGTGCTTGCGCCGATTCAGGTCTTCCCGACGTTCTACGCCGGTAAGAAGTCTGCCTACTCGCTGATTGATAAGCTGGCGGAGGCGCTCAGCAAGAACGTCTCCGACCAGGGGGAACACATTGCCCCGCGGCTCAGCGAGGGGATCTCGGTCAGGGATCTTGCGTTTGCCTATGAAGAAGGAAAGCCTGTGCTGCGCGGCGTGGACATGGAGCTGCGCGCCGGCGGCTGCTACGCCCTGGTGGGCGGCTCCGGCAGCGGCAAATCGACGATCCTGAACCTCTTGATGGCATCCTCGAAAAACTACCAGGGCGAGATCCTCTATGACGGGAAAGAGCTCAAAACCGTATCCGCCGGCTCGCTCTATGACCTGGTGTCTATCATTCAGCAGAACGTGTTTGTATTCAACAGCACCATTCGCGACAACATCACCATGTTCTCCCAGTTTCCGGAAGAGGAGATTGACCGCGCCGTGCGCTTGTCCGGGCTGAAAAAGCTCATCGAGGAAAAGGGCGCGGACTATCTCTGCGGCGAAAACGGCTCCGGTCTCTCCGGCGGCGAGCGCCAGCGCATTTCAATCGCCCGTGCCCTGCTTCGCAAGACTCCCGTGCTTTTTGTGGATGAGGCCACGGCAAGCCTGGATGCGGAAACCTCCTTTGAGGTGCTGGACGCCATCCTGAAGCTGGACGGCTACACCCGCGTGATCGTCACCCACGATCTGGACGAAAGCATTCTCCGTCGCTGTACCGACCTGTTCGCCCTGAAAAACGGCGCGGTTTCGGAACAGGGGACCTTTGATGATCTCATGGCGCAGAAGGGTTACTTCTATTCGCTGTTCACCGTCTCCCAGAGATAATCGTATTTCCTAAAGGCATCTTGAAATTGGGTTGTGTTTTGGTATAATAACAACGCTATTATCCGCAGCAGTTCCCCTTCTCTGTTATCAACGCTGATAACAAAATGATAACAGAAGGGGTGATAGGCTGGATAATATGGATATATCAAGTAATCAAAGGAACGATAAACAGGACAAACAATATTTCCTAAACGGAATCAGTTAAGTCCTGTCGAGTGGGA
>JAFWQA010000058.1 GCA_017509255.1 Clostridia bacterium
AGTTATATAAAGCCGGTCAAGATTCTTCTCATTCCATTCTCGGCTCCATCTGGTCTGTTTCTTCGGCATGGCCTGTTATCCCCTTCGTGTTATGGCTATATGCCATTATATCAAAGAACAATGGACATTATAAGCCGGTTCCAAATTGTAATTAAATCGTAAGAGATCAGAAACCTATGATACTAACGTTAGTAGTATGATTCATATAGGCGACAGCCAAAAAATTAATAAGGGGTGGACAAAATGAAAGGGATGCGGACCATTAAACCGAGCATGGAAGTAAGAATGCCAGAAGGATATAGCATGACGCTTCGAGAGATTGAGTTTATCTATGACAGATTGAAAAATGACGATGCAATTAATGTGATCTGTGATGTGTTCGCCTTTGGCTTTGAAGTAGGTGCCAGGGCGACAAAGCGCGGCAAGTATGATCCGAAGACATAACCGGACAAATGACCATGCAGCGGAGGAGAAATCCTCCGCCTTTTTCATGTCATGATGAGAAATACATAGGAGCATACACGATAAAATCAATTCTACGGTCAAAAAACAGGCGAAAAAGGGCCTGTTTGACGATGCCTGACTGTCTGAATGAGTATTTGCCCATCCGAAGACAGAGAGCATCAAAAAACCCATGAAAAACGGCAGAAATTTAACACTTTAATATATTAAAGCGTGTTTTTATATAAAATCGGTCGGTGGGGGTGGTACGCCATCAGAAACCCGATTTAAAAATTTTAGGATTCGGGTATAGATTTGGATATAATAAATTTGGGTATATATAATATTGGCTGTTATATAGGCCGTATATATAAGCTGTATATTGGATATATATGACTGATATAGTTATATTATATATAAATAATATATATATTAATAATACTGAATATATCTGTATATCATGTATATGTGCTGGTATTAAGTGTTTGATAGTTATTTAATCCGGTCTATATAACAGGATCAGGAATGTACACAGGAAGAAGAATGACATATATAAAAGTGTCAACAAAAGTGTCAACAAATTTACTTAATGATAGAAAACAATACTAAACGATACAAAACATAAATTGTCTGAATGTGTTGAAAATACTACACTTTGCAGAAAGTCAGAAAACATTACTAAACATCAGAAAGACAACTCCGACTCTGAAGGTCACAGGTTCGAATCCTGCCGGGCGTACCAAATAAATCCCTCGGGTTAAAAACCCGGGGGATTTTTCGTTCCTCCGACAGGACCGGCTCTGCGGGCTTCGGAGAAGAGGACGGCCCAAGCCTCTTGACAGATGCCGTACGCGGTGTTATATTCCTCACGAGGTGAGAATCTTGGCAAGTGAAACATTTTTTGAGGAAGCTGCCCGCGAATTCATCCGGCTGTCGGCCGGGAACCGGCATAAGCCCCTTCATAAACGGGTTTCAGGCCTTTCCGCCGGGGAAACGGGGATGCTCTTTTATCTCTCCGGGAAGGAGGGAGGGGTCACCGCGGGGCAGATCAGCCGGGACCTGCAGATCGGCTCCGGAGGGGTCGCGAACGTGCTGAACATTCTGGAGAAAAAGGGAATGATCTCCCGAACCATGAGCCTGACGGACCGGCGCAGCGTGATCGTTTCCATTTCCGGGGAGGGAATGAAGGAGACCACGCGGATCAAAAAGGAAGTCACGGCCACCATTCAGGCGTTTCTGGAGGACCTGGGCGAGGAAGACACGAAGCAGCTGCTGAGGATCTACCGGCGCGCGCTGGAGATCGGCGAAGGCTTTGCGGCCCGTCATCCCGAAATCGGCTGAGAAAGAACACAGGAGGAAAAAAGACCCATGTGGAAGATATTCCGGTTCATGAAAGGAAAGGACAGGGGATACGCCCTGCTCTGCCTTTTGCTGGTGGCAGGCCAGGTCTGGTTTGACCTGACCATGCCCGATTATATGAGCGACATTACCCGCCTGATCGTGACGGCCGGGAGCGAAATGAGCGAGATCTGGCTCGCGGGCGGAAAGATGCTGGGCTGCGCGCTGGGCAGCGCGGCGCTGTCCGTTGTGGTGGGATACTTTGCCGCGCGCCTGGCGTCCGACTTCAGCTATACCCTGCGGGAGAACGTGTTTTACCGGGTGACGGATTTCGGCGCGTCGGAGATCAAACGCTTTTCCACCGCCAGCCTGATCACCCGGACGACCAACGACATCACCCAGGTCCAGATGCTGGTGGCGATGGGACTGCAGGTGATGATCAAGGCGCCCATCATGGCAGTCTGGGCGATCATGAAGATCATCGGCAAAAGTCAGGAGCTTTCGCTGGTGACGGCGGGCGCCGTAGCGGTCATCATCACCGTGATCCTGATCCTGATGAAAAAGGTGCTGCCTAAATTCCGCATCGTGCAGAAGCAGGTGGACGACGTGAACCGGGTCACACGCGAGAACCTGACCGGGCTGCGGATCGTGCGGGCATTCAACGCGGAAAAGTATCAGGAGGACAAGTTTGAAACGGTCAACCGGAACCTGATGGAAACACAGCTCTATATTTCCCGGCGGATGGCTGTGCTGATGCCGGTCATTTCCCTGGTGATGAGCGCGCTGTCCCTGGGTATTTACTGGCTTGGCGCTTCGCTGGTGGAGGGGATCGCCATCACGGACATGGCTGCCGTCATGGCGAGGGTGAACCTGTTCAGCGAGATCGTGGTCTTTTCCTCCTACGCCATGTATGTGGTCATGTCGTTCATGATGCTGGTGATGATCTTTATGATGCTGCCGCGGGCGCAGGTTTCCGCCGCGCGCATCGAGGAGGTGCTCTCCGCCGAATCCGCCGTGCGGGAGGGAAAGGGCGCCGAGAGCACGGAAAAGGGCAGCATCGAGTTCCGGGACGTTTCCTTCCGCTACGGCGACGCGGCGGAGGACTGTCTGAAGCACATCTCCTTCCGGGCTGAGCCCGGGGAGACGGTCGCCTTCATCGGCGCAACGGGCAGCGGAAAGACCACGCTGGTCAACCTGGCTGCCCGCCTGTATGACGCCACGGAGGGAGAGGTGCTGCTGGACGGAAAGGACATACGGGAATACAGCTTCGCGCAGCTGTATGACAAAGTCGGCTACATTGCCCAGAAGGCCGTGCTCTTCTCAGGCTCGGTGAAGAAAAACCTGACCTTCGGGGAAACCGGGCACGCATTTGAGGAAGGTGACGCGGAACAGGCGCTTGACATCGCCCAGGCAAGGGACTTTGTGGAGAAGCTGCCCGGAGGACCGGAGGGCGACGTGGCGCAGGGAGGGACGAACCTGTCCGGAGGGCAGAAGCAGAGGCTGTCCATCGCCCGCGCCATTGCCCGGAAGCCGGAGATCCTGATTTTCGACGATTCCTTCTCGGCGCTGGACTACAAGACGGACGCCGCGCTGCGGAAGAGGCTGAACACGGAGCTGAAGGGGACCACCTGCCTGATCGTGGCCCAGCGGATCGGCACCATCCAGCACGCGGATCAGATCATCGTGCTGGACGACGGTGAAATCGCCGGCCACGGAACGCATGAGGAGCTGCTGAAGAACTGTGACGTTTACCGGGAGATCGCCCTGTCGCAGCTTTCGCAGACGGAACTGGAGGCGATATAAGATGCAGGGAAGCAGAAGAAAAGGCCCCCACGGCCCCGTACGGATCCCGGAAAAGCCGCACGATCTGAAGAAGGCGCTGCGCGACCTGCTGACCTACTGCCGGAATGACCTGAGGGTGATCGTGATCTCCCTGATCCTGGCGGCGGGCGGAGCGGTGCTGACCATTATCGGACCCAGCCAGATCAGCAGGATCACGGACACCGTGGTCAGCGGGCTGATGACCGGGATCGACCTGAATGCCATCGCGCGGACGGGCATCCTGCTCATTTCCATGTATGCCTGCAGCGCGCTGTTCACCTTCCTGCAGCATTACCTGATGGCAGGCTTCAACCAGAGACTGAGCAAGCGCATGCGCCGGGATATCGTGGGCAAGATCAACCGCCTGCCCCTGTCCTATTTCAACTTCCACGAGCACGGCGACGTGCTTTCCCGGGTGACCAACGACGTGGACACCGTGAGCTTCTCCCTGTCCAATTCGCTGGCGAGCATGGTTTCCTCCGCCGCGCAGTTTATCGGCTGCCTGATCATGATGATCGCCACAAACTGGATCATGGCGGGTACGTCCGTGCTTTCCACCGTACTGGCCGCCATCCTGATGATGACCATCATCAGACGCAGCCAGAAGTATTTCATTGCCCGCCAGGCGAACCTGGGCAACCTGAACGGCTATATTGAGGAAATGTATTCCGGGCACGACATCATCCGCACGAGTAATGCGGAAAGAAAGGTGAAGGCGGAATTCGACGGCCTGAACGAATCCGTGCGCAGCGCGAACTTCATGTCCCAGTTTCTGGGCGGGCTGATGCAGCCCCTGATGGGCTTCATCGGGAATTTCGGCTATGTGGCGGTCTGTGTCGTCGGCGCGGTGCTGGCCCGGAACGCGGTGATCACCTTCGGCGTGATCACGGCATTCATGATCTATGTGCGACAGTTCCAGAGCCCGGTGCAGCAGATCGGTCAGGCGATGACCAACATGCAGTCCGCCGCGGCGGCCGCGGAGCGCGTATTCGCGTTCCTGGACGAGGCTGAGATGGAGGCGGAGGATCAAAAACAGAGCCGGGAAGGCGAGGCGCGGGGCGAGGTCGAATTCCGCCACGTCAGTTTCGCCTATCCGGACAAGCCGGATCAGACCGTTATCAGGGATTTCTCCGCGCATGTGCAGCCCGGGCAGAAGGTCGCCATCGTCGGGCCGACCGGCGCGGGCAAGACCACGCTGGTCAACCTGCTGATGCGCTTTTACGAGACCACCGGCGGCGAGATCCTGATCGACGGGATCAAAACAACGGACATGACACGCAGGGAGCTGCACGACCGGTTCGGGATGGTGCTGCAGGATACCTGGCTGTTTGAGGGCACCGTGAGGGAGAACCTGTGCTACAATACCGAAAACGTGGGGGAGGAGCAGATGAAGGCGGCCTGCAAAGCCTGCGGGATCCACAGCTTTATCAAGGCGCTGCCGCAGGGCTACGATACCGTGCTGTCTGACAGCACGGTGATCTCCGCAGGGCAGAAGCAGCTGATGACCATCGCGCGCGCCATGATCCAGAACAGTCCCATGCTGATCCTGGATGAAGCTACCTCCTCCGTGGACACGAGGACCGAGCTGCTGACCCAGCAGGCGATGGACCGGCTGACGGAGAAGCGGACCAGCTTTGTGATCGCGCACCGGCTGTCCACCATCCGCAACGCGGACATCATCCTGGTGCTGCGGGACGGGGATATCGTAGAGCAGGGAAACCACGAGGAGCTGCTGAAGAAGAACGGCTTCTATGCTGAGCTGTACAACTCCCAGTTCGAGCCGTCCGCGGCCTGAGGGCGGGAAGAAGAAAAAACGCATACAAAAAGCCGGGCCCCGCGGTCCAGAAAACCGCGGAGCCCGGCCTTTTTTTATTATTCCCGATCGGCGGCGCGGGCGGCCTTCCGGCGTTCGCGCTCCTCCCTGGAGTAAACGCAGCCGCACCAGTCCTGACGGTAGAGATGATACTGACGGGACAGCTCAATGGAACGGCGGTAGCCGTCCTTTTTTTTGAAATCGCTGTAAACAAACCCGATGCCGATATCCTTTTCCAGCTTTACCCCGATCTCATTGATCCAGGCGGATGACTTATACGGGCTGACGGACAGGGAGGTGGTGAAGCAGTCATAGCCGTGCTCCTTCGCGTAGACCGCCGTGCGGCGCATGCGGAGCTCATAGCAGAGATAGCAGCGCTCCCCGCGCTCCGGAAGGCTCTCACGGCCGCGGGCGATCTGCTGAAAGGCATCGTGGCCGTATTCCGGCACGATGACGTTCACGCCGCCCTGCGGGCGGGACTCGCGGATAAAACGGCGCTCTTCCTCCGCGCGCCTGATGAATTCGGCCTCCGGCTCAATATTTGGATTGTAGTAGTAGATATCCGTATCGAAAAGGGGCTCCAGCCGCTCCAGCGTGGCGGAGGAGCAGGGGGCGCAGCAGCAGTGCAGCAGGAGCCGGGGCTTCGCGCTTCCGGGCTGCATGCTTTCGGGAATCAACATAGGCTTCTCCTCCGTTTCCGCGGATATTGTATCAAAAAGAGAGCTTTTTGAACAGGCGCGGGGGAAAAATGAGGAAAGATCAATAAAAGAAGAGAAAGAATAATGAAAACGGGTTGACTTAGAGTGAACTCTAATGGTTACAATAAAGAAAAACCATCCTTTGGATGCGGACGGAGGGAAACCATGGATAATTTTTCTTTTTACGCTCCGACATATTTCGCCTTCGGCAAGGATACAGAAAAACAGGCAGGCGCGCTGATCAGGCGTTTCGGCGGACATAAGGCGCTGCTGCATTACGGCGGCGGATCCGTGGTACGCTCCGGACTGCTGGACCGGGTGAAGGAATCCCTGAACGCGGAAGGGATCGCCTGGGTTGAGCTGGGCGGCGTGAAGCCGAACCCCCGCAGCGGCCAGGTATACGAAGGGATCGAGCTGTGCCGGAAGGAAAATGTGGACTTTGTGCTCGCCATCGGCGGCGGCAGCACGATCGACTCCGCCAAGGCGATCGCGGCGGGCGTGCTGTATGACGGGGACTTCTGGGATTTTTATGAAGGAAAGCGCGTGGAAAAGGCTCTGCCCATCGGCACGGTGCTGACGATCGCCGCCGCGGGCAGCGAGGGCTCCCCCGACTCCGTGATCACGAAGGAACAGGGAATGATCAAGCGCGGCGCCAGCGGAGAGGCCTACCGGCCGAAGTTCTCCATCATGAACCCCGCCCTGACCCAGACGCTGCCGGCCTACCAGAGCGCCTGCGGCATCACGGACATCATCGCGCATCTGTACGAGCGGTATCTGACCAACACCAAAGAAGTGGAGACCACGGACCGGATGATCGAGGCGCTGATCATGGCCATGGCGCACGAGGGTCCCCGCGTGATCGAAAACCCGGATAACTACGACGCCCGGGCGAACATTATGTGGGCGGGCATGATGGCGCACAACAACTCCTGCGGCGTCGGCCGCAGCCAGGACTGGACGAGCCACAACCTGGAGCATGAGCTGTCCGCCCTGTACGACGTGGCGCACGGCGCGGGACTGGCGGTGGTGATGCCTGCTGTGTTCACCTACACGATGAAACACGACGTGACGCGCTTCGCCAAGATCGCAAACCGCGTATGGGGCTGCCCGATGGACTTTGACTGCCCGGAACGCACGGCAAAGGCCGGCATTGAGGCACTGCGCAGCTTCCTGATCTCCATCGGCATGCCGAAGAATTTTGCCGAGCTGGGAGCGAAGGAAGAGGATATTGACCAACTGGCGCAAACCTGCTGCTGGGGCAGCGAAAACGCAAGCGGAAAGCTGTACGGATTCACCCAGCTGACTGAGGATGAGGTGAAGGAGATCTACCGCCTGATGCTGTGACCGGATCCCGGCATGAGACAGAGCCTGCCGCGCGGCGGGCTCTGTTTTCCGTTTGTACCTTTTTCCACGCGGAATTGACAATGACGGCGCCTGTGCTATAATGAATGCCGTTCCGAAAGGAACGAAAACGCTGGGGGAGCCGCCGCGTGCGGCTGAGAGGGCTTCGGGCCGACCCTTGGAACCTGTGTAGATTATCCTACCGTAGGGAAGCGAAACCGTGTTTGGCGTGGCACGAAGCCTTCCCCGCGAGTGATCGCGGGTTTTTTCTATGGAGGAAAAAAAGGAGGACCTGGTTTTATGTTCAACTGGTTGACCGGCGCGTTTGCCGACGAGGCTGCGGAAGCAGCGGAAACCCTTGCCGAGGCAGCGGCGGAAACGACGGAAGCTGCCCAGGCGGCTGTGGAGCAGAGCTCCTATGTGACCGATACGCTGCTGAAGAAGCTGCTGGGCGCGGATATGCGGTTCTGGCTGATGATCCTCGGACTGGCGGCTCTCGCGGCGATCTTTCTCGCCATCGCGAAAAGCCGCAAGGCCTGGAGCGCCAAGACCGTCGCTTACGGCGCGCTCTCCATTGCCCTGAGCTTTGTGCTCAGCTATATCCGCTTGTTCAGAATGCCGCAGGGCGGTTCCATCACCCCGGCCAGCATGCTGCCGATGATGATCTTTTCCGCCGCGTTCGGCATCGGGCCCGGCGTGGCTTCCGGCCTGGTATACGGTGTACTGCAGTACCTGCAGGGCGGCGATTTCCTGAATATCTGGCAGGTGCTGTTCGACTATGTGATCGCCTTCTCCGCGCTGGGACTGGCGGGCCTGTATAAGTACCTGAACAAGAAGTGGCAGGTCTATGCCGTGCTGGGTGTTTCCGCCGCGCTGCTGATCCTGATGTGCGTCGGGTATCCGTCCATCTGGTGGGTCTACGTGATCCTGCTGGCGGCGCTGGCTGTGCTGGCGTTCTTCGTGATACGCGATCCGGACAAGTACGGGATGCTGCCCGCCATGGGCATCGCGGTCCTGGGGCGCGCCTGTTCCGCGATCATCGCCGGGCTGATGTGGGTCGCTGCCTATCCTGTGGAAGGACAGGCACCGTTCATCTACAGCATGATCTATAACGGCGCCTATCTGATTCCGGAGCTGGTGATCTGCATGGCGCTGGCCGGTATTCTGGGCAAACGCCTGATCTCCATGATGAAAACGGGAAGATAAAGAAGACTAAAGCAAAAGCAGCATCCGAAAGGGTGCTGCTTTTTTCTGTATTCTTATGCTTCGGAGGAGGACACGGCCAGCAGGATGCCGTTTCCGACGGAGATCTCCGCCGTATCCGCGGCCCAGGCGTTGCAGGCGCCGAGGGGGAAGGCGCTGCTCAATACGATGTTTTCACACTCATAGTCCGTACCCCGGAGGGTGACGTTTTCACACCGGTCGCTGAGGGAAAAAACGCCCAGCTTATACCCTTTGCGGCGGGGGAGGCGGACCGTGCCCCGCGTGAAGGCGATGAGCTCCGTATTCCGGCCCAGAAGGCGGCACCGGCCGCCGCGGGAGACGATGAACGCCGCCGTCTGCAGATTGGCCAGGGTATGGTCAAAGCGGCCGCCGAGGGCGCAGCAGACGGTGATGTCGCGGTATCCCTTTTCCAGCGCGTGACGGGCGGCCAGCATGGTGTCCGTATCATCCTTGCGGACGGGGAAGGTCAGGACCGGGACGTCAGTCCGCACGGGCGGCGCGGAGGAATCGAAATCCCCGAGGATCACGTCCGGGACGATGCCGAGCCTTTCGGCATACTGCCAGCCCCGGTCGCAGGCGATGACGCAGGAGGCGTCCCGCGGGACCGGCGGGTCATCGGAGAAGACGCCTCCGGAGATGATCAGACAGACGTTATCCATGAAACACCCTCCGCTGCAACTGAAGGATAATGAAGACCGGGAGCCCTGACACGGGCTCCCGGCAATGGCCTGTCGGCCTGTTCTTATTCGTAGGAAATGCTGCGCCCCGAAATGTTGTGGTCCATAATGACGATCAGGGTACGGCCGCGCTGCAGCTCGATCTCGTTTCCGTCCGGGCCGTAGAACACGGTACGGGAGGAAAGGTCATCCCGCTGCCAGACGCCGGCAATATGTCTGCCGCCGATGAAGTAGTCCGCGTTGCCCTTTCCGAGGACGGTGGGCAGCGGAGCGTCGGAGCCGGGATATTCAAAGTCCGTAAACTGCACGATGATGTTGCTGAAGGTCACCGGATCCTGACGGTAATTGTAATCCACATAGGCTTCATAGCCGGATTCCTTGCCGTACTTGTAGGTGATCATGTAGCGGTAGTAGCACTGCTCTTCATCGTCCCACTCGAGAATGCTGTTGTAATCGCTCTTGACGTTCCAGGAGACGCGGATCATCTCCGCCTCGTCCCCGGCGGTGGGCAGCTCGTCCGTGAAAAGCCAGGCGCGGTCCGCCGCGCTGAAATCGTCCGGAACGATGGTGGTGACCATGGCCGCGACGTTGGCGAACTTGTCGTGCGGGCTTGTCAGGATGGGATCCTTGTAGAAGAACTTTTTCCAGGGCTTGGCCGGCCCGTCGGTGCCGTTGAAAAGAACTTCCTTTTTGTTGGCGCCGGTCGCGAAGAAGACGTCGTACACATTGGTCGGGGGATATTCCTGCTGACCGTAGCGGACGAAGGCGCAGTCCCATTCCTCCCGCAGCCAGGCGTGAAGGACACGCGCGGAACGGGTCGGGCCGACGTCATCGGGGATCAGGTCGGAAAACAGGAAGGTGAGGCGGGTCTCACCCGCGGTGGTCAGCGGGGATTCATAGATGACATCCGTGTACAGGAGGCCGCGCGGCGCGCGGTAGCCGGTGCCGCCGAGGGTGTTGTCGATCTGCACCAGGGCAGGCATATAACGGCCGGTGACCGCCAGGCCGGCATAGCCATCCGGCGCGGTCAGCTCCGCAAGGGTACGCCCGGTGGTGGGAGAAATGCCGTCCGGCACCGTGTTCGTGCCGGCGGGGTTTACGGTAATGCCGCGATCCTCAGTCGGTCTGATCACCGTTTCCGCGGCGGCGGCGGACATCAGCAGGATCATGACCAAAAGGATGGAAATCAGTTTCTTCATCAAAATAACTCCTCTCTGAAAAATAGAGTACATTATCCAGAACATATTACTTCAATTTGGCCTTTTCGTCAACAACGCCGCGCCGACAGGCCCGGAAAACGGCCCGCGCACGACCCCTTTCCGGGCAGCGGGAAGAGCGTGGAACGGCTTCCGTGGAGGGCTTTGCCGGAATATCCGCGAGAAAAGAGACAGAAGAAAGAGAAAATGGGACAAAAACAGCCGCGTGGAAACGCCTTTTCCGTTTTCGTTACGATGACGGGTATACGTGGAAATAACCTATTGACAAAGAGCACGCGGTGAATTAATATATGGGTGAAAACGATTGCATTATTTGCAGTTTTTCTATCCGGAACACCCTTTGTGCAATCGGTTAACCCGGAGAAGACAACAGGAGGCGGAACAGCGATGATCAGGTTAAAGGACATTGCGGAAGCGTGCGGCGTTTCCATTGCGACAGTATCCAGAGCGCTGAACGGTATTACCGATGACAACAGGGGGCGTTCGGAGCGGATCCGCCAGGTGGCGACAGAGATGGGCTACTTTCCCAATTCTGCCGCCAGGACGCTGAAAACGAACCGGTCCAACAATATCGGGATCCTGTATGAAGACAGGATGAACCACGAATATTTCAGCACGCTGATCGACGCGCTGCGCGACGAGGCTGCCCGGAACGGTTTTGACGTGACCTTCATCAACCCGAAGGCCGGAAATGACACCGGGAACTACTATGAGCATGCCCGCCGGCGCAATCTGGACGGCGTGGTCGTGATCCAGGCGGACTTCAACTCGGCAGAGGTCATCCGGCTGGCGACCAGCAGTCTGCCGACTGTGGTGATCGACCATGAATACGAGGGCTGCGACTGCGTGCTGAGCGACAACCACCGCAGCATGGAGCAGATCGTGGAGGCCGCCTATCATATGGGGCATCGCCGGATCGCCTATATCCACGGGGAGGACGGCACGGTGACGAGAAGCCGCGAGGCCGGTTTCTACAAGGGCTGCGCGGAGCTGGGCCTGCGGGTGCCGAGCACCTATATGCAGAGCGCGAAATTCCATGACCCGGCTGCCTGCGCGCAGACGGTGATGAAGCTGCTGGATGAGCCGGAACCGCCGACATGCATCCTTTGCCCTGACGACTACAGCTGCCTGGGGGCGCTGAGCCTGCTGGAAGCGAAGGGACTGAAGGTGCCGGACGACATCAGCCTGATCGGCTACGATGGGATCCGCCTGGCTCAGATGACGCATCCCCACCTGACCACCTACTGCCAGGACGCGGACGCCATCGGCCGTGAGGTGATCAACCTGCTGATGGATGCCATCACGAATCCCGAAGACCATGTGACAAGGCATATCCCCGTCAGCGGGCATCTGATCCCCGGCGAAACGCTGGGCAGGATCAAGGCCTGAGGAAGGGCGGAAGCATTGCGGCACCGGAGCGGAGGGCGTTCCGGTGTCTTTTTTCTGTACAAAACGATGGTAAACCGTTGGAAACTGTAACCGGATTGAAGAAAAAACGTAACAAAAGCCTTGCATTTTGGGCACAAATAGAATAAAATTTGTATATCATTGTTTACGTTTGTTTATGAAAGGGTGTTATTTTTGGCGAAGCGTATTTTGCTTGTTGATGATGAGCCTTTGATTTTGAAAGGATTAAAGTACACGCTGGAACAGGAAGGATACGAAACGGAAAGCGCCATGGACGGCGAGGAGGCACTGGCCAAATTTGAAGCCAGCGCCTTTGACCTGATCCTGCTGGACGTGATGCTTCCCAAGCTGGACGGTATCTCCGTGTGCCAGCGCATCCGCGAGCAAAGCGACGTGCCGATCATCATGCTGACCGCCAAAGGGGAGGATATGGACAAGATCCTCGGCCTGGAGTACGGCGCGGACGACTACATGACGAAGCCCTTCAACATCCTGGAGGTCAAGGCGAGGATCAAGACGATCCTGCGCCGTGTTTCCGGCGGCTCCCAGCAGCAGGAGCAGCGCGTGATCCGCGTGCACGACATGGACGTGAACCTGGTCAAGCGCAGCGTGATGCTCGGCGGGAAGGACGTCAAGCTGACCGCCAAGGAGTTCGATCTGCTGCAGATGTTCGTGACCAACAGGGGTACGGTGTTCAGCCGCGAGCAGATGCTGGAGACCGTGTGGAAATACGATTACGCGGGAGACGCCCGCACGGTGGACGTGCATATCCGCCGCCTGAGGGAGAAGATCGAACGGGATACCACCAAGCCGGAGTTCATCTTCACCAAATGGGGAGTTGGTTACTATTTCACGGATCAGGATTAATCGGGGATTTTTCGCCAGCATCAGAGGAAAGATCATGCTGGCTTTTTTTGTGATCGTGGCGCTGTCCTTTGCCGTGGCGGCGATGAACCTGACCGGCCTGGTCAGCGACTATCTGACGGAACAGAGACAGAAGGAAGACACGCAGGCGGCGGAGCAGTTCGCGGAAACGCTGGGGCCGCTGCTGCACGACCATTTCTCCGTAAACCAGAATGAACTGAACGAAAAGCTGCAGGAGGCGGGCGCGAATCTGGACGGCCGTCTTTTGCTGACGGATCCCGACGGCAAGGTGCAGTTTGACTCCATGAACCGCCTGTGCGGAAGAAGGCTGCAGACGGAGGAGCTGCTGCGGGTGCTGACGGGCGGGAAAGAGAGCGCGTACGGCATGCACACCGTGGACCGGGATACGGCGGCCATGATGAGCGGGTCGGCGGAGGATCTGAACATCGCGTACTGCGCGCATGAGATCACCGGCGGGGGAAAGCGTACCGGCGCGCTGCTGTACGTGAGCCGGGTGCAGAAGCTGATGGACTCCATGAACACGGTGAGGTGGCAGCTGCTGAGCATGTTCCTGATCATTGCCGCGGCCTCGCTGGTACTGGCGCTGATCCTCAGCCGGGTGCTGAGCAACCCGATCACATCCCTGAGCAAAACGATGAGAAAGATGGGGCGGGGCGACCTGAGCGTGCGCGTGCCGGTCCGGGGCAGCGGGGAGCTGAGGGAACTGGCGGAAAACTACAATACCATGGCGGCACAGCTGGAAAGCCTGGACGAGACCAGGAATCAGTTCGTGTCCGACGCGAGCCATGAGCTGAAGACCCCGCTGGCGACCATGAAGATCATGCTGGAAACCATGATGTACCAGCCGGATATGCCCCCGGAGCTGCGGCAGGAGTTCATGAACGACATGAACCACGAGATCGACCGGCTGACAGGCATCATAACCGATCTGCTGACCATTACCAAAAACGACAACGAAAAGAACCGGCTGCAGCGCGAGCCCGTCAACATGAGCGAGCTGACGGAGGCTACAGTGCACATGCTTATCCCCGCGGCCGAAAAGAAAAACCAGACGCTGGCGGCGGACGTGGCGCCGGACCTGCAGATGATGGGAGACCGGATCAAACTGAACCAGGTGCTGTACAACCTGATCGACAACGCCATCAAGTATTCCCCGGAGGGCAGCCGGACGGACGTATCGCTGCGGCAGCAGGGACCCGACCTGGTCTGGAAGGTAAGGGACCAGGGGATCGGCATCACGAAGGCCAACCGGGAGCATATCTTTGACAGATTCTACCGGGTGGACAAGGCAAGGAGCCGTGAGACGGGAGGAACAGGCCTCGGGCTGAGCATCGTGAAGCAGCTCGTTTCCCTGCACGGCGGAACGGTATCGGTGGACAGCGAGCCGGGAAAGGGCTCCGAATTCACCGTAATACTGCCGAGAGGAGGCGAGGCATGATGAAAAAGAAGGCGCTGTGCCTTTTGCTGTGCCTCTGCTGCGCGATCGGACTGAGCGGCTGCACCGGGAGGAAGGACAGCGGAACGGACGAAGCCCCGGCGACCCTGCCGCCGGCTGCCGTCAGCTATAAGGCACCGGACGGGGAATTCATGCCCGGACGGGGCGAAAACTTCAACCTGTATCTGCCCGGGAAGGACGGGCTTATGCCTGTGCCGGTCACCCTGGAGAGCATGCCTCTGAACGAGACGCTCAGGGCGCTGGTGGAGGAGCTGCTCCGGTACGAGGGCAGCGGGAGCATCCGCGGCCTTGGCGATACAGCGGATGGCAGGATCGCGCTGACGCTGTACGGGGAAAACCCGGTGGAATTCAGCAGCGGGGTATGCACGGTCAACCTGGGCCCCTCCGCAAGGCAGCTGAAGCATCAGGAATTCTATACAGCGGCGCTGTCCCTGGCGGCTACGCTCTGCGAGCTGGACGAGATCCGGTGGGTGAACGTGCTGGTGGCGGATATGAGCGTGGGGCTGGACATCACCGGGAACCAGGCAATGGGCAGCGTGTCCTCCCATCTGGACGAGAACCTGACCGTGCTGTGGGAGCAGATGGAGGCGAAGCGCGCCCCGCTGGGACAGGATGTGAGCAGATATGCGCTGACGTCCTATATGACTCTCTATTTCCCACTGACGGACGGGCGCGGCATCGCCTGCGAGAACAGGAACCTGACCTTCGGCGGGCAGACACCCGAGCAGATGACCCGGGGGATCCTGGACGCCATGAGCGACGGGAGCAATTTCCTTTTCGGCGTGCCGCAGATGCCGGACATCCTGAACGACCTGCTGCTGTATGATCCGCTGACCAGCGAGGGCGAGAACGGGGGCCGGCAGGTGACGCTGATCTTCCGGGAGAACACGGAGCAGCTGCTGGAAGGCACCGGGGTGGACATGGCCTGCCTGCTGGCGGCCATCACCTATTCCCTGACGACCTATATCCCGGGTGTGCCGGAGGTGTGCGTACGGATCGGGGACAAGCCCATTACCCAGCTGAACAGCGAACGGTTCGGCCGGACGGCCGTCCTGGGCGGTTTGCTGAGGCGGAGCACGCTGGAGCCGTATCTGGCGGGCCTGACGAAGGTTTATTTCGCGCGGGACGGGCTGCTGACCTCCTGCGAAAAGGCGGTGGACCGGAAGCTGACGGACAGCCCGACCGAGGTTCTGAAGGCCCTGATGGAGGGACCGGAAAAAACCGACTCGGACTACGGCGTGCGCGCGACACTGCCGCCGGGCCTAGGCGAGGAGGATATACTGGGGATCTCCTCCGAGGGGGACACCCTGATCGTGAACCTGAACGAAAACTTCCGCGCGGAGATCCAGAGCATGGGAAGGGACGCGGAGATGCTGCTGTGCTACAGCCTAGTCAACACGCTGTGCGAAAGCACCGGGATGAGCCGGGTATGCTTCTTCTTTGAAGGGGAGCAGGTGGAGTACATTGCCGGGGAGATCTACTGGGCCGGCGAATTCCTGTACAATACCGGCCTGTGCGAGCAGAGCTTCGGATAAAAGGAAGAGCAGGGGAAAAGGCGAACGCTTTTTCCTCTTTTTTGTTTACACTGCGTTCATATTCCTGTCAAAAAAGCGGATTATAATACAACCGAAAACCGGAAAGGAGGTTTTTGAGATGAAGAAAGTATTCAACAAAAAGACCTTAGGATATACAGCCCTGGCCCTGGCTCTGGTCATGATCGGCATGGCCTTCGGCACAGCGCAGCCGGCGGCCTCCGCGGAAGAAAAGGTGGTGCTGACCTCCCCGTTCACCGAGGCGATCGCGAAAGTGCGCAACAGCGTTGTCGGCATCAACAACTACCAGATCGTGAACAACTACAGCAACGGCTACGGCGGGAGCTACAACCCGTTCAGCGACTTCTTCGGCGGCTTCGGCGGTTTCGGCGGCTACGGCTACGGCTACGGCAACGGCAACGGGAACCAGGATTCCAGCCGCGAGGTGCAGTACGGCAGCGGCTCCGGCGTGGTGGTTGCCGAGAAGTACGTGCTGACCAACTACCATGTGGTGGAGGACGCCAGCAGCCTGAAGGTCGCTGTGGCGGTGGACGGCAAGGAAGAGCCGGACCTGCTGGAAGCCCATCTGGTGGCTTTCGACGCGGACGTGGATGTGGCCGTTCTGTACGTGCCAGAGCTGACACTGGCGCCTGTGGAGCTGGGTGACAGCGACACGCTGCAGGTCGGCGACTGGGCCATCTGTATCGGCAACCCGATCGGCTTTACCGGCACGGTGACCGCGGGCATTATCTCCAGCCTGAACCGTGAGATCGCGACCGGCAGCAATACGGACAAATACGGACGCAAGACCGAGACCGTGAACACGATGATCCAGACGGACGCCGCCATCAACAGCGGCAACAGCGGCGGCGGCATGTTCAACACAGCCGGCCAGCTGGTCGGCATCCCGACCCTGAAGTACACCGGCACCCGGTACTCCTCCAACGCGAGCGTGGAAAGCATCGGCATGTGCATCCCGATCAATGACGCGAAAAAGATCATTGAGGAGGGCATGGGCAGGCAGACGGAGGCTGACGTGCCGAAGGGGAACACCGCTGCCCGGAGCGCGGGCGATGAGGACAATTCCCTGAAGGGGAAGCCCCGCATGGGCGTGAGCATCACCACCCTGACGGGCAACGCCGTGAACAGCGGCATTCTTCCGAGGGGCGCCTATGTGGCCGAGGTGGAGAAGGGAAGTCCCGCGGAAGCCGCGGGCATCCAGGTCGGCGACATTATCGTGGAGGCCGACGGGCAGATCATCAAATCCACCACGGATCTTCAGAACCTGATCCG
This sequence comes from Clostridia bacterium, assembly GCA_017509255.1. Taxonomy (GTDB): domain Bacteria; phylum Bacillota; class Clostridia; order Christensenellales; family Aristaeellaceae; genus Aristaeella. The sequence continues at coordinate 17,144 of JAFWQA010000058.1, forward strand.
TTCCAAGGACGAAGGGGCAACCTTCCCGCTGAGGGTCTACCGGACCGGGATCGATCTGAACGAGCCCCAGACGGAGATCCCGGAGGACTGCGATTACATTGATCTGGAGATCACTCTGGCCATCGTGGACGCCATCGCCCAATGACAAAATGTTACAATCCATCAAAACCTGTTGATTTATAAGGGGCGGCGCTTCTTCCGAAGAGGCGCCGCCCCTTTCATGTGATTGAAATATCAAGGCTTCTCGGGTATACTGTGCATGTCGCCGTGCCCGGGAAGAGCCGGCGGAAAGAATGAAGAAACGCGCGGGAGGAACGGCTTGCCGAAATGAAGAGCGAAACTATGAGAAAAGCGGTCCGGAGAGGACTGAGCATCCTTTTCGCACTGTGCATCATGATCCCTTCCGTCACCGCTTTCACGGAAAGCAGCGGGAACGGACTCCCGGAGCAGACGGAAGAGGAGACGGCGGTCCGGAACAAAAAGGGAAAGCAGACCGCGGCCCCGACGGCGGAGGAAACGGCAAAGCCGACCAAGACGCCGAAACCGACGAAACCCCCGAAGACGACCGCGGCGCCCGAGCCCACGGCGACGCCGAAGCCGAAAAAGACCGCGAAGCCGACGGAAGGGGCAGGGACGGAGGAAACGGCCAAGCCGACCAAGACCCCGAAGCCGAAGAAAACGCCGAAACCGACAGAAGAGACCGGTACGGAGGAAACGGCAAAGCCGACCAAGACGCCGAAACCGACCAAGACCCCGAAGCCGACAAAAACTCCGAAGCCGACGAAGACCCCCAAGCCTACGGAGGAAGCCACCCCGGCAGCAACGGCCGAAACCGACTGGAAGGCCGTGCGGGAAAATGAAGCCTGGTTTTATGAGGATGACGGATCTGTCAGGGCGGGGACGCTGAACAAGCTGATCCAGCTGCTGCTGCAGAGGGATGAGAAGGCCGGAAAGGCAAGAAAGCACGAGATCATGATCTGCCGCGACGAGGTGCTGAAGGTGAGCAAGATCCGGCGCGGCGATATGGAGCGGTTCACGCTGAAGATCGACAAAAAAGCGATCAAAAAGGCCGCCGGAAAGAAGATCGTCATCTCGGAGACAAAGCCCGGCGGGGCAGGCGAAGAAGGAAGCGCGCAGGATCCGGACGAGAAGACCACCTTCTACGTCTGGCTGGAGGACAAGGAAGAAGTGACCTCCGCCCCGGAACCGACAGCGGAGCCGACGCCCGAACCGGAACCTGAACCGTACTTTCCCTACTGGGGAGGCGGCTCCGGCGTGCCGCATACACGCGGGAGCGGAAACAAGCTGGAGTACGACCATGTGGAGCTTTCCGGAGTGAACGTGAACGGGGAGCCCATGACGAAGCTGAAGCTGGGTGACGAGGAACTGGAGGCGACGCTGACGACGGATACCGCTCCCGGCGGGGAAGGCCTGTTCACGGCGGCCGTGTGCAGCCGTTCCGCCGACGGAACGGAAGAGGCCTCCGATGACGCCAAAGCCAATACCATGATCCTGACGGCCGTGACGGAGGAAGGACAGTCGCAGCCCGGGACGTACCGCTGGCATATCAACGGGGCGGTGTTCAGACGGCTGGGAAAGAGCGGGATCGATACTCTGATCCTGCGGTCGGAGGACCGGCTGACCCTTCTGCCCGTCAGCGGCTTCCTGGCCGGGCGGGAATATGACCGGCTGAAGGGCGAAGGCCTGGCAGCCCGGTATTTTGATTATGAAATCGTGATGGAAAAGCCGGCGACGGACGCGGGAGCGGAAGCCGAATGGAATGAAGAGATCCTGGTGACCGTCAACGGGGAGACCGTGCGCCTGACGGAGCAGGAGGGCGAGCCCATCTACGCCACGGGTGTGCAGAGCGGACCCGCGGAGCTCTGGCCGGGCCTGCCGGAACCCGACGCAGCAACGGAATAAACCCCGGGGGAAGCGGGGATAAAACAGATACAGGAGGGAACCAGAATGAAGAAGTGGACGGCATTGCTGCTGGCACTGACGGTGCTGCTCGGCGCCGCGGCATCCGCGCAGGCGGAGCTGGAGCTGACCTACGAAGGAACGGTGGTCGCCGCGAAGTCTGTTCCGCTGACGGCAACGTTCGGCGGCCGGGTGTCCGGCCTGAGGCTGCGCAAGGGCGATCTGGTCACGGAGGGGGACGTGATCGCCGAACTGACCACGACCAAGGTCTTTGCGCCCCAGGAGGGGACCGTGACCGGCGTTTACGCCACGGCGGGAGACTTTGCCGAGGCGGTGGCGGAACGCTACGGCGCGATCGTTTACATCGAGCCGGTGAACCGCTACGCCATCGCGGCAAACTCCGAGAAGGCCTTCAATGCTTCCGAAAACCGTTACATCCATCTGGGTGAAACGGTCTATCTGAGCTGCACGACGGACGGGACCCATCAGGGAACGGGCATTGTGTCGGCACTGACGGAGGACGGCTACAGCATTGAGGTGACAGGCGGGGATTTCTCCATGAAGGAAAAGGTCGGCATCTTCCGTGACCCGGCATATAAAAAGGAAAGCCGGATCGGGACCGGCACGGTGGACCGCGTGAAGCCGATCGCCGTGAAGGGGACCGGAAGCATTCTGAAGATGCCGGTGAAGCAGGGCGACTTCGTGGAACGCGGAGAGATCCTGTTTGAAACCGTCGACGGAACCCTGGACGGCTATTACGCTCCCGACTCACGGATCATCTGCCCGGTGACGGGCATCGTGGCCGCCGTGGACGCGGCGGAGGGCGCCTCGGTCAACAAGGGCGACAGCCTGATCCACATCTATCCGTCCGACGCTGTGCAGGTCGAATTCCAGATCCCGGAAGCGGACCTTTTCAGCGTGGCCGAGGGCCAGAGAGTGGAGATCGAGCTTTACTGGGACAATGGGGAAGCAAAGCCGTATGAGGGGACGATCGCTTCCGTTTCCCACATGAGCGAGGAGACCACGGGCGAAAACGCCAAGAAGATGTACAAGGTCTATGTGAACTTTGAACCGGACGCAAGGATCCGCCTCGGGATGACCGTGATGATCCGGCAGGCCGAACCGGTATCCGAAGCGGCGGAAGCACCTGCCACGGAGGAAACAGAGGCTGAAAAGGACGCGGAGCTCTGACGGGCTCCGGAACAAAGGAGAAAACAGGATGAAAAAGCTTTTTGCCGCGCTGACGGCGCTGATGCTGATGACGGGGATCTTCGGAGCCGCGTATGCTTCCGAGGGAGACAGGACGGTTATTTTCCGGCAGGAGGATACGGAGGAATACTACAATCTGGAAGCCTGCCTCGAAGTGAACGGAAAGGTCGCCTATGTGAAGAGTTTCGGGGATGAAACGACCGTAAACATGTACGATCCCGATTCCGGAGAGACGGAAGTCTATGACATTTCGAAACCCATGAGGGAACTGTACGGATGGGGTGAAGATTCCGAGATCGACGTCAAGAACTGGCTGGACAGCTACCGCGACGGCGGCGCTGACAGGAGACGGCCGGAAGAGGACGACGAGGACGATGAGGACGACGAGGACGATTCCGATGAAAAGAATGAGGAGAACAATGAATACAGCAACGTCAACGCCTGGTTCGTCCGGAACGGCGAGATCTGCCTGATCGTTTCCAAAATGATCGATACGGGCAGGGAAACCAAACTGGAGGGCGGATATATTTACCGCCTGGTGCTGAAGGACGGGACAGGTGAGCTGATCCCGGATGAATCCCTGCGGCTGGACTGGCGCGACATGGTGGAAAGCTATGAAGGCTGGGTGGACACCTACTATTTTGATAACTTCCTCTGCGCGGGGGACAAGCTGTATATGAGGGTCAGCCAGATGGATGGACCCACGATCATCAGGAGCTTCAGCCTGACGGACGGAAAAAGCGAGGAGCTCCCTGTGCAGGATCCCAACGGCTTTATCGTGGCGGAGGACGGACGGATCCTGGTGACGAAGGTCAACTGGGAAGGAGATCAGTCCGAAGTGAGCCTTCTGGTATATGACCCGGAGAACGGAAGCACAGAGGAAAAGATCCATTTTCCCGACGGTGTGAACGAACCGACGCTGCTCCATTACAACGCGGCAAACGACACCCTGTACTATTACCGCGACGGCGAGATCATGGCGGTGAAGGGCTTTGACTTCTCCACCGAGACGGCGGTCAACGGCAGTCCGATCTATGCCGAGGGTGGAAAGAGCATTCTCCTGGACGGGGACCGGCTGCTCATCTGGAACTACCAGGGCGCGGTCATCCGCTCCATCGATCCGGCCAAGAGAGCACAGACCACGCTGAGGATCAGGAACTATTTATACTCAGATGCTGTCGACGAAGCGCTCTTCCGGTTCTCGGACAACCACGGCGATATCTCGGCCGTGCAGAGCAACGACGGGGATCCGAGCGATGTTCTGCAGGCGATGATGAGCCGGGACGGGCACGACGACATCTATGTGATGAACATGACCTCCGGACAGTACAGGGCACTGTATAACCGCGGCTATATGGCTGACCTGAGCGGCAGCGCAAAGCTGGCGGCCTTTGCGGACTCCATGTACCCGCAGTACGCGGAGGCGGTGAAAAAGGACGGGAAGCTGCTGGCTGTTCCGATCGACATCAACAGCTACGGGCTCGGATACAATCCTGAAACCCTGAAGCGGCTGGGAATGACGGAGGAAGACCTGCCGAAGACCTGGGACCAGTTCCTTGACTTTGTTGCGGAGCTTCCGGAAAAGGCCGCCGGAAAATCGGTATATCCCTTTGAACAGTGGGAAAGCGCCTATTCGGTCCGCTCCACCATGCTGGAAAACATGCTGACGGGGTATGAGGAGTACCAGGCCATGAAGGGCGAGGACTGCGTATTCAACAGCCCGGTGCTCCGGGGACTGCTGGACAAGCTCGATGCTCTGGATCTGAGCGCCTTCGGCCTCAGGGACGAAGACGAAAGCTACGATGAAGAGATGGGCATGAACTACAGCGCCTGGGACTATGGAGAGGAAGAGGAACGGTACGGTCTGTTCGTTTTCTACGTCCCGCTGCATATCACCGGAAACGAGGGAGAGAAGCCCCTCGTGCTGGGATTTGACGAGGATCACCGGATCGGATTCGTCAACCTGAGCGTCGCTTTTGTGAATCCCTTCTCCGAGCATCCGCAGGAGGCCGCCGCTTTCCTGGAGCAGGTGACGGAATGCCTGGACCGGAGCGCGCTGTACTCCCTGCAGCAGGACAGGAACGAACCGATCCGCTCCTCCGGCTTTGAGGAAAACAAGGCCCGCCAGCAGAAGATCGTCGAACAGATCAAAGCGGAGATGGCGAAACCGGAGGCGGAGGACGACCTGGATGCCTGGGAAAAGATGCTCAAGGATGAAGAAAGATACCTGGCGGATATGGAAAACTACTACTGGATCATCAGCCCCGGCAGCATTGAAAGTTACAAAGCCCTGACCGGGAGCATCCGGCCGGGAAGATACAACTTCTACAGTGAGCTGAACAATGACGATTCCGACAGCGTGTGGGACAGCAGGAACGCGTATGTGGAGAAAAACATCAGCGCGGAGGAGCTGCTTTCCGGAATCGACAAAAAGGTACAGATGATGAGGCTGGAGGGGAACTGACAGCCGGAAGGGATTCAGCCCGGCGTATACGCGCCGGGCTGAGTATCGGTGAATGATCGGAGGGAACCCGTATATGAAAAAGCTGCTCGCTTTTATCCTGATCCTCAGCCTGACGGCCGCACTCTGCGGAAGCGCTTCAGCTTCCGCGGGAGACAGGATCCTGTTTCATCAGGACGCGAATTCCGGCGGCACGGAGGAGAGTATCGAGGCCTGCTTCCCCATGGACGGGCAGGTCGTCTTCATTTCCAATCAACAGGGCATGACCCGGATCTCCGCTTTCGATCCCGAAACCGGAGAACGGACGGATTACGACACGACCGAACTGGAGGAATTCCTCTCCCCGTCGGCGGAGAATGCCGAGTTTTTCTCCGAGGAGGAAGACGAGGATGAGGATGAGGATGAGGAT